>NZ_WJBG01000113.1 GCF_009709555.1 Streptomyces blattellae
GACGCTGTTGGTTAATTCGGGCCCGTGCGTGACGTCGGCTCCCAAGACCCGGTTGTGGTCTTGGGAGCCGACGTTGTCGTATGGGGTGGGTGTCGATGTCTATGCAGCCGAGCGGGCCGGGCGAGATTCCGGTGGAGACGGTGCGGGTGGCGCGGGCCGCGTTCCCGAAGGGGAGCCTGGCGATCCGCGTCCGGGACGAGCTGGGACCGTTGTTCACCGACGAGGAGTTCGCGGATCTCTTCCCTGCGCGGGGGAAGCCTGCCTGGTCACCGGGGCGGCTGGCGTTGGTGCTGGTGTTGCAGTTCGTCGAGGGTCTCACCGACCGGCAGGCCGCCGAGGCGGTGCGGGCGAGGATCGACTTCAAGTACGCCCTCGCGCTGGAACTGACTGATCCGGGCTTCGACTTCTCGGTGTTGTCGGAGTTCCGCGACCGCCTCATCGAGGCGGAGGCGGGCAGGCGGGTGCTGGACGGCATCCTGGCCGCGGCCCGGGAGAAAGGACTGCTGAAGACGGCAGGCCGGGCCAGGACCGACTCCACGCATGTTCAGTCCGCGGCACGGGAGCTGTGCTGGCTGGAGATGGTGGCGGAGACGCTCCGTTCGGCGTTGAACACGCTCGCGCAGGCTGCCCCCGACTGGCTGGTGGAGGTTGCCGAACCAGAGTGGTTCAGGCATTACGCCACCCGGGCCGAGGACTCCCGGTTCCCCAAGGGCCAGGTCGGACGGGAGGAGGTCGGCAGGCGGATCGGGGCTGACGGGATGCGACTGCTTGAGGCCGTCTTCTCGCCCCGGGCGCCGGCCGGGCTGCGGGAGCTGGAGCCGGTCCAGATTCTGCGGCAGATGTGGGTTCAGCACTTCCACCTGACCGGGGGCGAGGTGCGGCGGCGGGACCCAAAAGACCGCCCGCCGGGCGCGACGCGCCTGGTCACGCCCTATGACCCCGAGGCGAGGGGCAGCAAGAAACGCGACATCCTGTGGGACGGATACAAGGCCCATCTCACCGAGACCTGCGAGCCGGACACCCCGAACCTGATCACAAACGTGGCCACCACCGACGCCACCGTCCCGGACAGCGTGATGGCCGGCCCGATCCACGCCTCCCTCGCCGAACGGGACTGCCTGCCCGGCGAACACTGGGTCGATGCCGGCTACCCCAACGCCGCCCAGGTCGTGGCCGCCCGCAGCGAACACGGCATCGCTCTGCACGGCCCGATGGCGGCCAACACCACGGCCCAGAAGGACGGCCCCTACGGACAGGACGCCTTCACCATCGACTGGGACAAACAGCAGGTGACCTGCCCGGACGGTATTACCAGCACGCAGTGGCACCACCGGCACTCGCAGCACGGCCAACCCGTCATCCGGGTTCGTTTCAACCCGGCCGACTGCCGCACCTGCACCCACCTGCGTGACTGCGTCAGCTCACCGAAGGCCGAACGCCGGGAGATCACCCTGCGCCACCGCGCCGAACATGAAGCCGTCCAGGCCGCCCGGACCGAGCAGCAGACCGACGTGTGGAAGGAACGCTACAAGATCCGTGCCGGGGTCGAGGGCACCATTTCTCAAGGCCTCCAGCGCTGCGGCCTGCGCAGATCCCGCTACCGGGGCCTGGCAAAGACCAGTCTCCAGCACCAGCTCACAGGCGCCGCCATCAACCTCACCCGCATCGACGCCCACCTCACCGGCACACCACGAGCCCGCACCCGCACCAGCCACTTCGCAGCACTTCGCCCCGCCGACCAAGTCGACGGGGCGAAGCAACAGGGCCCGAATTAACCAACAGCGTCCGGTGTGGTGCCGGGCCCCTCGCGCCGGTCGCGTGGGGTTATTCGGAGGGTGCCCAGTAGTCACGCAGGGTGGCGGTGCCCGGTTCCAGGGACTTCCAGGAGCCCTCGAAGGTCAGGACCGCGAAGGCGGCGGCGGGGAAGCCGCGGCGGCCCAGCCGCTCAGGGGCGTCGCCCTCCGCTGAGCCCGCGAGGATCTCGGCGAGGCCCTGGACGCCCGGGTTGTGGCCGATCAGCAGGACGTTCTGCGCGTCGTCGGGGGTTTCGTTGAGCACGGCGATCAGCTCGCCGGGCGAGGCCTCGTAGACCCGCTCCTCATAGACGGTTTTCGGCCGGTGGGGGAATTCCTGGACGGCGAGCTTCCAGGTTTCCCGGGTCCGGACCGAGGTGGAGCACAGGGCCAGATCGAAGGGGATGTGGGTGTCGGCGAGCTTGCGTCCGGCGACTGCGGCGTCCATGCGGCCCCGCTCAGCGAGCGGCCGCTCGTGGTCGGTCACCTGTGGCCAGTCGGCTTTCGCATGCCGGAAGAGGACGATCCTGCGGGGTTCTGCGACGCTCATGCGTCCCAGCTTCGCATGAAACACGCCAACGGGCGCAGGGAGTTGACGGGCGGCTCAGCAGGTGCTCAGCGCGTGATCAGCTGCAGAATGTGCTCGAAGAGCCGGGTGATCGCCGGGTCTGTGGTCGCCGCCTGCGCGTCGGACGGGTTGAGTATCAGCAGGAACAGGGTGACGAACGCGAGCGCGGGGAGCGCCAGGGCCCACCAGGGCAACCTGATGTCCGGGCGGCCCGAGCGCGCCGGGTGGAGCCGGGTCTGCGTAGGGGCCGACATGACGCCTCCGTGAGTCTTCGAGTGATCGGTGCCCGCCGCTCGCGGTCACACCTCGAAGTTACGGACTCCCGGGCCCTCAACCCATCCGGTGATCCACCCAGTTGACCCTGACACTCGCCCCCTAGGGGATGGTGGTGCTAACCCCACCATCGGGCCGGTGGGCGGTTCACGGCGAGGTGATCGTCAGGGCGAGGCGGACGTCGGGGCGAGGCAATCGTCAGGGCGAGGCGATCGTCGCAATGATCGCGATGACCACGAAGATGGCGAAGAACGAGCCGAAGACGAGCAGCAGCTTCCTCTGGCCGTTCGGCGGGTTGGGCTCAAGCACTGGCGACATGCGCCAAGTCTCGCACGCGGCGAAGATCCCGGTCTGTGGGGGTCGGGCTCAGCGGGCCGCCTCGTCCCCGCCAGGGGCGCGGGGCCGTGTGGATGTGCGGCTACCGCCGCGCGGGCGACCAGCCACGAGCGGCCCACGGATGAGCGACGGCCGATCGTGACGCTTCCCGCGGAGCGCTCAGCCCGCATCCCGACCGTGGTGAGGCCGGCGGGAACGCGCAGATGGAGACGCCGAGCAGCGGTGCCCGGGCTCAGGCGCCGCCGGCCGGTGCGGCGTACAGGCCGGCGCATCCGGCGAGACCGCAGACGCCGAGTGCGATCACGATCGGCCTTCATGGGGCAGCCGGGTGGCCACGCGCGGGATGACGAAGGCGAGCGGCACGCCATTCCGCTCCGGTGCCGTCCCGGGCGGTTCACAGCGCCCGCTTCCGGTGACTGACCCACACCGAACGGACCTCTTTCCAGCATCGGCCGGTCAGCCGTACGGTCTGCGCGGGCCCGGCCTCGACCGCGGCACCGTCGCTGTCGACGTCCCACCAGCGGTCGCACTCGATGTGCAGACGGACGCTGTCCGTTCGCGGATACGGGTTGTGGCAGAACGCGGTCACGTAGGAGCCGATGACCCTGCTGCGGCACGCGGCGCCGAACGGCTCCGGCGCGGTGGCCTTCCGTACCTTCACGCGCGCGTGGGGCATCGCCTCGTACGACAGGGAGAACACGAGAGCGACGGCGACGGTCACTGAGGCCAGGCTGCGGGAAAGGCGCACAACGGGGACCTCCTCGGCCGTGCTGGGGAGGGAAGCGTGTGGTGAACGCGTAATCCAGGGTGTGCGGTGGCGGCCCTCCCCCGCCCGGCGGGTGGGCCGAACGGGTGACGCACCGAGGGCCCGCGTCCCCGGAAGGAACGCGGGCCCCTGGCAGATCGGTCGGATCGGTCGTGCGTCACGCGCCGATGGCGTGCAGACCACCGTCGACGTGGATGATCTCGCCCGTGGTCTTCGGGAACCAGTCGCTCAGCAGGGCGACGACGCCGCGACCGGCCGGGTCCGGGTCCTTCAGGTCCCATTCCAGCGGGGAGCGGGTGTCCCAGACGGACGCCAGGTCCGCGAAGCCCGGGATGGACTTGGCGGCCATCGAGCCGATCGGGCCGGCGGAGATGAGGTTGCAGCGGATGTTCTGCTTGCCCAGGTCACGCGCCATGTAGCGGCTGGTGGCCTCCAGGGCGGCCTTGGCCGGGCCCATCCAGTCGTACTGCGGCCAGGCGTACTGCGCGTCGAAGGTGAGGCCGACGACCGAGCCGCCGTTCTGCATCAGCGGCAGACAGGCCATGGTCAGCGACTTCAGGGAGTACGCCGAGACGTGCATGGCGGTGGCGACCGACTCGAACGGCGTGTTGAGGAAGTTGCCGCCGAGCGCGTCCTGCGGCGCGAAGCCGATGGAGTGCACGACGCCGTCGAGGCCGCCCAGCTCCTCGCCGACGATGTCGGCCAGGCGGCCGAGGTGCTCGTCGTTGGTGACGTCGAGCTCGATGACCTTGGTGGGCTTCGGGAGCTTCCGTGCGATGCGCTCGGTCAGGGTGGGCCGCGGGAACGCGGTCAGGATGATCTCGGCGCCCTGCTCCTGGGCCAGCTTGGCGGCGTGGAAGGCGATGGAGGACTCCATCAGCACACCGGTGATCAGGACGCGCTTGCCGTCGAGAATTCCGCTCATGGTGATCAGTGACCCATTCCCAGTCCGCCGTCAACGGGAATGACGGCTCCAGTGATGTACGAGGCGTCGTCCGAGGCGAGGAATCGCACCGCGGCGGCGACCTCGTCCGGCTGCGCGTACCGGCCGAGCGGCACCTGCGACACGATGGCGGCGCGCTGCTCGTCGGTGAGCACCTTCGTCATGTCGGTGTCGACGAATCCGGGCGCGACGACATTGAAGGTGATGTTGCGCGAGCCCAGCTCCCGGGCGAGGGAGCGCGCGAAGCCGACCAGGGCGGCCTTGGAGGCGGCGTAGTTCGCCTGACCGGGACCGCCGAGCAGCCCGACAACCGAGGAGATGAGGACGACACGGCCCTTCTTGGCACGCAGCATGCCGCGGTTGGCGCGCTTGACGACGCGGAAGGTGCCGGTGAGGTTGGTGTCGATGACCGAGGTGAAGTCCTCCTCGGTCATCCGCATCAGGAGCTGGTCCTTGGTGATTCCGGCGTTGGCGATCAGGACCTCGACGGGCCCGTGCGCGTCCTCGATCTCCTTGTAGGCCTGCTCCACCTGCTCGGGGTCGGTGATGTCGCACTTGACGGCGAGGACGCCGGCGGGCGGCTCACCGGAACGGTAGGTGATGGCGACCTTGTCGCCGGCGTCGACGAATGCCCGGGCGATGGCGAGGCCGATGCCCCGGTTGCCTCCGGTGACGAGAACCGAGCGGCTCAACGGATCACCCTTTCGGTAGCGGTCTGACACACCCGCCTGAACACCTGGATGACAGGCGGCTTCCCTCGAAACCTATCGGTCCGCGGCAGTGGGTGCCGAAGACGACGGTGACAGGGCGAAGCGGTGCTGTCTGTAGGTTTTCCACAGACGGCACCCTTTCGGGTACGTGTGCCTTGCGGGCTCAGTCCGTCATTCCTGGGGCATGGGCGGACAGGCCCTCGGCTCGTGCCGCGTCGAGCATCTTGCGGTCGTAGGTCACCAGCGCCGTCACATCGTTCCCCAGGGACAGCGCGCTGGCCACATGAACCGCGTCCAGCGTTCTCAGCCGCCCGACCAGTACGGCCGCGCTGTCACGCACCTCTCTGGTGAGGTGGATCTCCGTCACCTGGGCGTCCAGATCCTCCATCGCCTTCGGAAAGTGCCCCATGAGATCCAGGGTCCGTACCGTCTCCACGAAGCCGAGTGAGCTCGTGGCGAGCGGCACTACGGCTCGCCGCTCAAGGAAGGCGTCCAGCTCGGTCCAGTGGTTGCGGCGTGTCATCCATGTGACCAGCGCCGAGGTGTCCATGTAGATCAACGGTCGTCTTCCTCGCGCTCAGCCAGAAGCAGCGCCAGGGGATCGACACCTTCGGGTACCTCGTAACGCGGCATGCTGTGACGGTCGACGGCGGTGAACGGCTTCAGTCTGATCTTCCCCTGGGCAACCAGGTGGGCGTACCGCTCCATGGGGCTACCGGCCGGGGACAGTATCGCGATCACATTGCCGTGTTTGGTGACCTGGATCGACTCCCCCTTCTCGACGCGGGCGAAGACAGCGCTCGGGTTGTGGGAGAACTCGCGGACGGAGATGGCACTCATGACGGACTCCTTCGGTTCGAGACGGGTCCTGTACCCACATGCAAGCGATTGTACCTACATCCGGCCGCCTCCACTTGATTCCGCACTCACCCGGTCGCGGGATTCCCGCAGCACTTCTTGTACTTGCGCCCTGAAACGCACCAGCAGGGCCCGTTACGCGGTGGCGGCCAGTCGACCGCCACCCCGCTCCGGGCGAGTTCGGCGGCGTAGGAGGAGCGGGTGCCCTGCTCGCCGCAGGAGCCGCCCTCCCGCTCCGCATGAGCCTCCAGCCCGGCGAGCGTGGCACGGCCGACGGCGAGCCGTACGGCACCCTCCTCCGACAGCTCCCGCAGGACGCTCTCGACCTGCCGCAGGTGGTCGGCGTGGTCGGTGCCGTACGCCGTGGCGGCCTCCGGCGAGCGCTGGAGCAGCCGCGTGAACTCCTCCGGCGGCCAGAACAGGACACAGGTCTTCAGGGTTCCGGTCCGCGCGGCCCGGTCGTCCTTCATGGCGGCGACGAGTTCCTCGATCTCGGCTTCCAGAAGCTCGCCCTCGCCGTTGCGCATCCGCCTGAGACGGATCGGGTCGTGCGCCTCGTCGAGCGGACGCACATCGCCGAACAGACCCGACTGGCGCCGGGCATGGAGCTCGTCGGCCACATCGTCCCAGTCGTCGTGCACGGCACAGGCCAGGCGCCGGGTCCGGTGGCGGGCAATGAACAGCGTCTCCAGATCGAAGCTGTCCGAGGACGCCTCGACAACATCCGCCGTGACCTTGGTTCCGGCGCCCAGGACGTGCGTGACCCCGGCCGTGTACCACTCGGCCGCCGCCGCGTCGCCGTGCGACTCGAACACCTCGCCGACGAAGTTCCACGCGCCCGCGTCCCGGGGGTGGCGACCACGGAACGCGGCGGCTGCCGCACGCGCCTCCTCCTCACGTCCGGCGTCCCACAGCGCGCCGATACGGAAGGCGTCCACCAGGTCCGGTTCCTCGCAGCCACCGTCCTCGGGGCTGAGCAGCCGCCGGTAGAGGGCGAGAGCACGGTCGTACTCGTCGGCGGCACACCAGGCGTGGGCTGCTTCCAGGAGCAGTTCCTGGCGGTCCTCGGGGTAGCGCGCCACCAGCCGCTCGTACTCCTCGGCCTGCTGGGCGGGAGTGGGAGTGGGGGGCGCCGTCTGGCGGGGTGCGGGGACCCTAGCGGTCTTGCGGGATTTCTTGGTCTTGCTCTTGCCGGCCATGGAACTCACGTTAGTGGGGCCCGGGTTGAAACAGCCAAGTCCTCCGAAAAGATCAGCAGCCCGGGTGGCCCCAGGTGGTCACCTTGCGCTACGAGGGAATCGACACCGTTTCCCTTCCCCTGGGCTTCGGTCAAGCGCGCCTTCGCCCCCCTCAAGCGGGCGCGATGACATCCAGGCGGGGGAAGTACGTCCGGTAGCGCGTCGCGTCACGGGTGAGCAGCCGGTGTCCGGCGACCGCCGCGTGCGCGCCGATGTAGAAGCCGGGCAGCGGCGCTCGCTTCCGCCCGCCGTTCGCCCGGTACCGCTTGAACGCCTTGCCCGCGAGGAACGCCGCGGCCCAGGGCAGGGGGTGGCGGTCGTAATCGTTGCCCAGCATCTCGTCGAGTCCCTCGATGGCGTCGAAGCCGACGGAGATCTCCGCGTAGACCACGGGGTTGATGACGAGGATGCCCTCGTCCCTGGCCTCGGCGATCCGCTGGGCGGACCACTCGCACCAGGCGGGGTCGCCGGTGACCACGTCCAGGATGACGCACGAGTCGACCAGTACGGCCGGAAGCGCGGGGTCGCCGACCAGGCGGGGCCGGGAAGGCTCATTCGCCACGCAGCAGCTCCATGATCTCGTCGGTCGACAGTCCCTCGACGTCCTTGCTGACGCGGCTGCCGCGCATCCGCCGGACCAGCCGCTGACCAGGTGTTTCGGCATGTTCAACGCGGACGATCTGGAGAGCTCCGCCGACCTCTATCACGTCGATCTCGTCGCCCTCGTGCAGGTTGTACTTGGCGCGCAGGGCAGCAGGGATGGTGACCTGTCCCTTGCTGTTGAGGAGCATCACGGCCTCCGCCCGTCGAGGGGATACGTGTTAGACGTGTCACGTAATACTACGCCGCTGCCCCGCGCCGCGTCCGGCCGCTTCAGCGCTCCAGATGGCACCGGATCTGCTCGCCGACCGCGCGACCTGCCGGCCGGGGGCGAGCAGATCCAGAAGGGCCAGTCCGCGCCCCGCCTAAACTTCGGGGGATCAGCGGCACGGATGACACGGGGACCGCGGCACCGCGCACTCCGCCCATACCGTCTTGCCCGGCCCCAGCCGCTCACCGACTCCCCACCGCATGGCAACGGCCTCGACGAGGATCAGTCCCCTGCCGCCGTCGGCCTCTCCGGACGGCTGGGACGCCGGTCCGGGCTCGGGGCACCGCGGGTGGGTGTCGGACACCTCCACGCGTACGACGCCGGCGGCGTAGTCGTAGCTCAGGCACAGCTCGAAGTCGCGCCCGGGGACCTGGCCGTGGAGGACGGAGTTGGCGGCGAGTTCGGCCACCACGAGTTCGACGGCCTCGGAGGCCTGGCTGCCGTGGGGTACGTCCCAGAGGTCCAGCTGGTGGGTCGCGAGCCGACGAGCGAGGCGGGCGCCGCGTCGGGTGGGGGAGAAGCGTTGGGCGAACACACTTACGGTAACCGCCTCTTGGGCGTGGGGGGTTGGCATGGGCCCAGCGTTCCGGTCCCTCCCGCCCCATCAACAGGTACGACGCCCACACAGACGTGGCTGTGCCAGTGCACACTCTGGACGGGGTGAGTAACTGACCGTGACCCTGGCTGGGTTGGGCAGTGCCAGCGGGGTCGGTGACAACGGAGTGCGGGAGGCGCGCGGCGATGACGACGGACCAGGGCAGTGCATCTGAACTCTCCGACGGTCTCAAGACCTTCGGCGCAGTTCTGAAGGCGCTGCGGGAGGAGGCGGGGCTGACTCAGGAGGAGTTCAGCTTGGGGGTGCGGTACTCGGCTTCGTACGTCGCCAAGTTCGAACAGGGGAAGCGGTTCCCTCCGAAGAACCTGCCCGCGCGGGCGGGTGAGGTGCTGGGACCGGTCGCGGCGAAGGTTCTGACGGCGGCAGCGAGAAGTCTGCGGAGGAAGGCGGGGCTGGCCTCCTGGTTCCTACAGTGGGCAGGGACCGAGGAGGAGGCGGTGTCGTTGTACGCGTATGAGTGCCGGGCTGTTCCTGGCTTGTTGCAGCCGGAGGGGTACATCCGGGCGGTGTTCGACCTACGTCTGCCTCCGGTGACGGAGGAGCAGATCGAACGTGAGGTGGAGGCTCGGCTGGACCGCCAGCAGCTCATCGCCAACCGACCGAACACCGCGTTCAGTTTCATCATCGAGCAGAGCATCCTGGAGCGCCGTATGGGAGGCTCCGAAGTGACCAGGCAGGTCATCGATCACGTGCTTGAGGTGGGCACTCGGCGCAATGTTGAGATCCAGATCATGCCTCTGTGTCAAGAGGACCACTGCGGAATCGACGGTCAGATGTACCTGGCCGAGAGCCAGGACAACCAATGGCTCGGCTACACCGAAGGGCAGCGATCCAGCAGCCTGATCTCCAATCCCAAGGACGTCAGCGTCCTGCTCCAACGCTATGGCAAGCTGCGTTCACAGGCCCTGGACTGCCGGGCTACGGTGAAGCTGCTGGAACAGATGCGAGGAGCGCTATGAGCACGACCGATGAGCTGAGCTGGTTCAAGAGCAGTTACAGCGGCAGCGAAGGTGACAACTGCATCGAGGTCGCTGTGCGCCCCGAGGCGGTCCACATCCGCGACTCCAAGGACAAAGGGATCCGTCCTCTCGTCGTCACGCCCGCCACCTGGGCGGCGTTCACCGCGCACGCGGCGACGTCGTAGACGAACGGGACGGGCGGGTACGGGAGTTGCTCCCCGTACCCGCCCGTTCGCCTGAACCCGCGCGGCCTACTCCTCCTGATCCCCGTCCCCCTCCAGATCGGCGAGTAGCTGCCAGGCGAGATCCGCGAGGGTCGCCCCGTCAGGGGTGAGCCAGCGGGCCGGGCCCTGGTTGGACACCGGCCGGTCCTCCCACTCGGCAAGTTCCCACATACGCGCGATCAGCCCAGACGGGGAGTACTGATTGCCGTCCGCCGCCCAGAGGATGGGCTTTGTGCGGTGGTTGACCCAGGTGGCCCGGGCGCGTTTCGGGTTCGCGTCCAACCACGGTAGAGCCGCTGGACCGTGGAGATGACGACCTTGGAGGATGCGTTCATGCCTTCTGCTGCCAGCCGCTGGACGTTGAAGAGGTCCGCGAACTTGCGGTGGGTGTCGGGGGTGGTGAAGTTCTCGAACTCCGCGAGGGCCTGGGCACCGAGGTTGTTGCGGTCCACCAAGAACAGCACACGCTCGGCACGGGCGTGCTTGAGCATGCGGTACGAGAACGTGACCGCCGTGTACGTCTTGCCCGCGCCAGTGGCCATCTGGACCAGGGAGCGGGACTGGCCCATGCCCTGCTGGCCCTTGCCCAGGGCGACCGAGTTCTCTACGCCACGGACCGCAGTGATCTGAGCAGGACGCAGCGGCCGTTCGTCCAGTTCGGGCATGCGCAGGCGCAGGCGGGCCCGGTAGGTGGGTGCCTGCGGGTCCTCGTCGGCCTGGCGCATCCAGCGGGACAGCGTGCGCGGCTGGTGGAACGAGAAGATGCGGCGGGTGCGGGAGTCCGGGTCGAGGGCATTGCGGAAGCGGGTCTCCCCACCGTCACTGACGTAACGGAACGGCAATGGTGTGCGCCAGGCTGCCAGGCGCTGCTGGGTATTGGTGAGGTGGTCGGCATAGCGGTCGGCCTGCTCCTCGGCCGCGGAGAGGTCCGCTCCCTCGCGCTTGGCCTCGATGACACCGACGAGCTTGCGGTCCACATACAGCGCGTAATCGGCGCGGCCTCGGGCCGTCGTCGTCTCACGCACGGCGACGCCGTTGCCACGACGGTCACCCTGGACCCAGAGGTTCTGGGTAGCCCCCGCGTCCTGCACGCTCCACCCGGCCTCGGTCAGCATCTCGTCGAGTCGAGCACGGACCTGTGCTTCCGTGAGGGGCTCGCGAGCCGCCTGTTCGGCGTTGTCCAGGAGGCGGGCGCGCTCGGCCACAGCCGCCGACGCCGCGGCACGGTTCGTGGCGTCGGCACGCCGTTGCCTGGCCTGAGCCGCCTCAAAAGCCGTCTCGAACGCCTTGAGCTGGTCCTGCATCGCGGCCACGGCGCGGGTGAGGTCGTCACGCTCCGCCGTCGCCCGCACCAGCTCGCGCTCAGCGGCGGCCCGCGCCGCCTGCTCGGCCTGCGCCTGCGACCGCTGGCCCTGGTAACTGATCCGTGCCTCTTCGAGTGCCTTGCGGGCTTCGGCGACCGTCGCCAGCAAACGCCGGTTTTCGGCAGCCGGAGTCTTGTCCGGGGCCGGTGGCACAAAGGTGATCTGTTCACGCGAGCCGGTGAGCAGGCGGTGGTACCAGACTCCCAGCCGGAAACAGGTTCGCAGGGCACGGAAGGCGTCGTCCGCGTCGTCGTAGTCCTTGTGGTTCGCGTCGTTGCCGAGCGTGCGGATCTCGTGGAACGCCTTGCCCACATCGCCGTGAAGGTAGCCCTCACGGTCCAAGGACTTCAGACGGTCGAACTGGGTGCTGCCCTCAACGCGGACACGCCCGCGGCCGACCAGGTCCGCCGCGAGTGTCTCGCCGAACTGCCGGGACTTGATCAGTGACGTGTTGGGGTCAGTGAAAACATGGCTCTCAGCGGCGGATCCGTATGCCACGAGGAGCGGCACGTGCGGGAGCAGGAAGCCGAAGTTCCTGGACTGCTGGGCAAGACGCACCAGCCTGGGGTCCGGTGCGTTCGACGCGCTGCTTGTGCTCATGCCGTCGTCCCCCCTCCTTCTGGACCAGCAAGGTCCGGCAAGCCACTCGAATGATTTGATCGAACTCTGAGCCTAGCGGTGGGTACTGACAGCGAGCGGGGCGTCCGGCATTTCGGACTGTTCCCACCCCCAAGAGATGCGTGCGTGTGCGGCGCAGTACAACGTGCTTCACTTCCTTTTTGCGCGTCACCAGCTCAGTCAGGACGGGCTCAACAGCTGTCACGAAGGGAATCCCAACCCGTGCCTCATGAAGTCGATCAGTCATTCCTGGCGCTCCCCCTACGCGCCCTCGCCGACGCCGCGCTCGCACGCGCGCGTGCGTTGGGGGCGGAGCACGCGGACTTCCGGTTCGAGCGGGTGCGCAGCGCGTCCTGGCGCCTGCGGGACGGCAAGCCCGCCGGGTCGTCGGACACCACCGACCTCGGGTACGCGGTGCGGGTCGTGCACGGCGGGACGTGGGGATTCGCGTCCGGCGTGGATCTGACGCTCGATGCCGCCGCCAAGGTCGCCTCGCAGGCGGTGGCGATGGCCAAGCTGTCCGCGCAGGTGATCCGGGCGGCCGGGTCGGACGAGCGGGTGGAGCTCGCCGACGAGCCCGTCCATGCCGAGAGGACCTGGATCTCGTCGTACGAGATCGATCCGTTCACCGTGCCCGACGAGGAGAAGGCCGGGCTGCTGGCGGACTGGAGCGGCCGACTGCTGGCGGCGGACGGGGTCGATCACGTCGACGCGTCGCTGCTCACCGTCCACGAGAACAAGTTCTACGCCGACACCGCGGGGACCGTGACCACGCAGCAGCGGGTACGGCTGCATCCGCAGCTGACGGCGGTGTCGGTGGACGCGTCGAGCGGCGAGTTCGACTCGATGCGCACCATCGCGCCGCCGGTCGGGCGCGGCTGGGAGTACCTCACGGGCACCGGCTGGGACTGGGACGACGAACTCGCCAGGATCCCCGAGCTGCTCGCGGAGAAGATGCGGGCCCCCAGTGTCGAGCCGGGTCCGTACGACCTCGTCGTCGACCCCTCCAACCTGTGGCTGACCATCCACGAGTCCATCGGCCACGCCACCGAGCTGGACCGCGCCCTCGGCTACGAGGCGGCCTACGCAGGCACCTCCTTCGCCACCTTCGACCAGCTCGGCAAGTTGAAGTACGGCTCCGAGCTGATGAACGTCACCGGCGACCGCACCGCCGAGCACGGACTCGCGACCATCGGGTACGACGACGAAGGCGTCGAGGGACAGTCCTGGGACCTGGTCAGGGACGGCACGCTCGTCGGCTACCAGCTGGACCGGCGGATCGCGAAACTGACCGGGTCCGAGCGGTCCAACGGGTGCGCGTTCGCCGACTCCCCCGGCCATGTGCCCGTGCAGCGCATGGCCAACGTGTCCCTGCAGCCGGACCCCGCCGGAATGTCCACGGAGGATCTGATCGGGGGCGTCGACCGCGGCATCTATGTCGTCGGCGACCGGTCCTGGTCGATCGACATGCAGCGCTACAACTTTCAATTTACGGGACAGCGGTTCTTCAAGATCGAGAACGGGCGGCTGGCCGGTCAGCTGCGGGACGTGGCCTACCAGGCGACGACCACCGACTTCTGGGGCTCCATGACGGCCGTCGGCGGTCCGCAGACCTACGTCCTGGGCGGCGCGTTCAACTGCGGCAAGGCCCAGCCGGGCCAGGTCGCGGCCGTGTCGCACGGCTGCCCGTCCGCCCTCTTCAAGAGCGTCAACATTCTGAACACCACGCAGGAGGCCGGTCGATGAGCGCGCGTACGAGCAAGCCGCACGAGGTTGTCGAGCGGGCGCTGGAGCTGTCGCGGGCCGACGGCTGCGTGGTGATCGCCGATGAGCAGTCGACCGCCAATCTGCGCTGGGCGGGCAACGCCCTCACCACGAACGGGGTCACGCGCGGGCGCACACTCACGGTCATCGCGACCGTCGACGGCAAGGAGGGCACCGCTTCCGGCGTCGTCTCACGCTCCGCGGTGACCGCCGACGAACTGGAGCCGCTGGTGCGCGCCGCCGAGGCAGCCGCGCGCGGCGCCGGGCCCGCCGAGGACGCCCAGCCGCTGGTCACGGACGTGCCGACGTCCGAGGACTTCACGGACGCCCCGGCCGAGACGTCGTCCACCGTGTTCGCCGACTTCGCCCCGGCGCTCGGTGAGGCGTTCGCACGCGCGCGTGCGGGTGGCCGCGAGCTGTACGGCTTCGCCAACCACGAGCTGGTGTCGACGTACGTAGGTACGTCGACGGGTCTGCGGCTCCGGCATGACCAGCCCAACGGGACGCTGGAGCTGAACGCCAAGTCGCCCGACCGTACGCGCTCGGCGTGGGCGGGGCGGTCGACCCGGGACTTCAAGGACGTCGACCCGGCTGCTCTGGACGCCGAGCTGGCCGTAAGGCTGGGCTGGGCGGAGCGCCGGATCGAGCTGCCCGCGGGCCGTTACGAGACGCTGCTGCCACCGACCGCCGTCGCCGACCTGCTGATCTACCAGATGTGGTCGGCATCGGGCCGGGACGCGACCGAGGGCCGTACGGTGTTCTCCAAGCCCGGCGGCGGCACCCGCGTCGGCGACCGGCTCACCGAGCTGCCGCTGACCCTGCGCAGCGACCCGAACGAGCCGGGCCTGGAGTCCGCCCCCTTCGTGATCGCGCACTCCTCCGGAGGCGACCAGTCGGTCTTCGACAACGGGCTGCCGCTGACGCCGACCGAGTGGGTGCGCGAAGGCGAGCTGGGGCACCTCATGACCAGCCGGCACAGCGCGGGGCTGACCGGGCTGCCGGTGGCGCCCGCGATCGACAACCTCGTCCTGGACGGCGGCACGGACCGGTCCCTTCAGGACATGGTCGAGAGCACGGACCATCGTGGGCCCTGCCTGCTGCTGACCTGCCTCTGGTACATCCGCGAGGTCGACCCGGCCACCCTGCTGCTGACCGGCCTGACCCGGGACGGCGTCTACCTCGTCGAGAACGGCGAGGTGACCGGCGAGGTCAACAACTTCCGGTTCAACGAGTCGCCGGTGGATCTGCTGGGGCGGGCGGCCGAGGCGGGGCGCACGGAAAAGACGCTGCCGCGGGAGTGGAGCGACTGGTTCACTAGGGCTGCGATGCCCGCGCTGAGGGTGCCGGACTTCAATATGAGCTCTGTCAGTCAGGGCGTATAACCTCGTAGTCGGCTGTCACCCGACCGCCGGCAAGATCGCTTCAGGGAGATACGAGAACCGTGACGGACATCGTCGACGAGCTGAAGTGGCGGGGGCTGTTCGCCCTGTCCACTGACGAGGACGCTTTGCGCAAGGCGCTCGCGGACGGTCCCGTCACGTTCTATTGCGGTTTCGACCCGACGGCGGCCAGTCTCCACGTCGGCCACCTGGTCCAGGTCCTCACCATGCGCCGGCTCCAGCAGGCGGGGCTGCGCCCGCTCGCGCTCGTGGGCGGCGCGACCGGTCAGATCGGCGACCCGCGCCCGACCGCGGAGCGCACGCTGAACGACCCGGAGACGGTCGCCGCCTGGGTCACCCGGCTGCGCTCGCAGATCGAGCCGTTCCTCACCTTCGAGGGTGAGAACGCCGCGGTGATGGTGAACAACCTGGACTGGACGGCCGGCCTGTCCGCCATCGAGTTCCTCCGCGACATCGGCAAGCATTTCCGCGTCAACAAGATGCTGACCAAGGACTCGGTCGCCCGGCGGCTGCAGTCCGAGGAAGGCATCAGCTACACGGAGTTCAGCTACCAGCTGCTCCAGGGCATGGACTTCCTGGAGCTGTACCGGCGGTACGGCTGCTCGCTGCAGCAGGGCGGCAGCGACCAGTGGGGCAACCTCACGGCCGGGCTCGACCTGATCCACAAGCTGGAACCGCACGCGAATGTGCATGCCATCGCGACTCCGCTGATGACCAAGGCGGACGGCACCAAGTTCGGCAAGACCGAGGGCGGTGCGATCTGGCTCGACCCGGAGATGACGACGCCGTACGCGTTCTACCAGTTCTGGCTGAACGTGGACGACCGGGACGTCTCGACGTACCTGCGCATCCTGTCCTTCAAGTCCCGTGCGGAACTGGAGGAGTTGGAGCAGCAGACGGAGGAGCGGCCACAGGCCCGGGCCGCGCAGCGTGCGCTCGCCGAGGAGCTGACGACGCTGGTGCACGGTGCGGACCAGACGGCCGCGGTGATCGCCGCGTCCAGGGCGCTCTTCGGGCAGGGCGAGCTGACGGAGCTCGATGACAGGACGCTGGCGGCGGCGCTCTCCGAGGTGCCGCATGTGCGGGTCGCCGAGCTGGGCCCTGTCGTCGATCTCTTCGCCGAGGTCGGCCTGGTGGCGAGCAAGTCCGCTGCGCGGCGCACGGTGAAGGAGGGCGGGGCGTACGTGAACAACGTGAAGGTCGCCGCGGAGGACTCCGTCCCGGCGAAGGAGGATCTGTTGCACGGGCGGTGGCTGGTGCTGCGGCGCGGGAAGAAGAATCTGGCGGCGGTGGAGGTTGTCGGCGGGTAGTGCCGTGGGGTGCGGGGATCTGCCCGGCTGCGGGTTCGTTGTGGTTGTTCGCGCCCACGCGGCGGAGCCGCATATCGATACAGCCCCGCGCCCCAAAAAAGGGGCGCTCGGGGCGCTCCAGTCAGACCTGGTGTTTCTTCTTGCCCAGCGTCGCCATGTACAGCATGTCGCCCACGCCTACGATGATGATCGCTGCGACCAGTTGGAACGCGTGGCGGCTCCAGTCGATGCCGGAGGTTTCGTCGACGCCTACTCCTCGGGCGATGGAGTTGCCGACGACGGCGCCGAGCATGCCGAAGATGGTGGTCAGCCAGAGAGGGCTGTGCTGCTTGCCGGGGAGGATCGCCTTGGCGAGCAGCCCCAGCACGAACCCCACGATGATCGCCCACAACCAGCCCATGGCTGCCTCCTCGTACGGCTCGACGTGAGCATTACGCCCAGTGTCGGCCCGTTCGCGCTACGCCGCACGTCGGGTACGGCTCTACCCGCTCGGGCGCAGGCCACTCGCCCTGGCCGGAGGTGCCCCGGTCTCGTAGGCGACGCAGGCGCGGCGTAGCGTGGAGGCTGTCCGGGCTCGGCTCGTCCGCCCGGGCGGAGCGGGTGGGAGCCCGGGAGAGTCCGATGCGGGCGGATGGTGGAATGTGATGCGGAAGCAGCATGACGGCGGCAACGCCCAGGTATTCCGGATCACCGGGGCCCGGGCGGGCCTGCACGATGATGTGCGCGGGCGGCAGCGGCGGTACGTCATCTCGATGTCCATCCGTACGGTGTCCGTCATCCTCGCGCTCTCGCTCTGGAGCGTCGAACGGCACGTCGCGATCGTGGCGTTGGTGCTCGGGGCGGTCCTCCCCTATGTCGCGGTGGTGATCGCCAACGCCGGGCGGGAGAACGCGCCGTCGCTCCCGTCGACGTTTGTGACCGCGCCGATGCGGCCGATGATCGCTCCGCCGCGGGACGACCACGGCTCCGCGGAACGGGCGGCGGAGGACGGCACAGCAGATCCGGAGCCCGGCGCGAGAAGCGAGCGGAGCGAGCGGACGTGAGGTCTGCGGACGCTCTCCGGCCGGAGTCGGCTCCGTACCAAGCTCAGGAAAAGCTCAGATCAATCATGTTGTTCCGGTGCCGAGCGGGTACTGACCCGTGACATACTTTCTAAGCGCTCCGCATCCCCCGTCGGAGCGACAGACCGACGCCGGGCAGCTCCCCCCGTGGCTGCTCGGCGTCGCCTTTGACGGGGTTAGGGTCGGGGCGTGAATCTGAACCTCCCCGGCAACGATCCAGCCTCTCCCATCTGCTCCGCCAAGGGCTGCCGTGCCGCCGCCGTGTGGGTACTGGCCTGGAACAATCCGAAGCTGCACACGCCGGAGCGGCGCAAGACCTGGCTCGCGTGCGAGGAGCACCGGGAGCATCTCTCTCAGTTCCTCGGGGTGCGGGGGTTCCTGAAGGACGTTGTCCCGCTGGAGGAGTGGGACTCCCCTGAAGAGGCCTGAGCGCTTCGCCGGCTGAGTCGATATGCGGCTCCGCCGCGGGGCGGTGAGGTGCCGTCGTTCGACCGCGGCACCATCGTGGCTGGTCGGGCCCACGCGGCGGAGCCGCATGTTGATAGAGCCCCGCGCCCCTCTGGGGCGCTGGCGAACCGCAGCTGACTTCGCCGCCGGGCCGGCTTAGCCTCCGATCGCCGACATCGGCCTCTCCGGCTGGACGAAGGCCGGATCGTCCAGGCCCGCGCCCGCCTTCTTGCCCCACATCGCCAGGCGCCAGATGCGGGCTATCTCCTCGTCGGGGGCGTCGGAACGCAGGGCCGCGCGCAGGTCCGTTTCCTCTGAGGCGAACAGGCATGTGCGCACCTGGCCGTCGGCGGTCAGGCGGGTGCGGTCGCAGGCCGCGCAGAACGGGCGGGTGACCGAGGCGATGACCCCCACGCGGTGCGGGCCGCCGTTGACGATCCAGCGTTCCGCGGGGGCCGAGCCGCGCTGCTCGGAGCCTTCCTCGGTCAGCTCGAAGCGGGTGCGCAGCGAGGCCAGGATGTCCCCTGCGGTGATCATGCCGTCGCGCTTCCAGCCGTGCTGGGCGTCCAGGGGCATCTGCTCGATGAAGCGCAGCTCGTAGTCGTGCTCGACGGCCCAGGCCAGGAGGTCCGGGGCCTCGTCGTCGTTCAGTCCCGGCATCAGGACCGAGTTGACCTTGACGGGGGTCAGGCCCGCCTCGCGGGCGGCGTGCAGGCCCTCGATGACGTCCTTGTGGCGGTCCCGGCGGGTGAGGGCCTTGAAGACGTCCGGGCGGAGGGTGTCCAGCGAGACGTTGACCCTGTCCAGCCCCGCCGCCTTCAGGGCGCTCGCGGTGCGCTTGAGGCCGATGCCGTTCGTGGTCAGGGACATCTGGGGGCGGGGGTCCAGGGCCGCGACGCGCTCGACGATGCCGACCAGGCCGGGGCGCAGCAGCGGCTCGCCGCCGGTGAAGCGGACCTCCTCGATTCCCAGGGAGGTGACGGCTATGTCGATCAGGCGGACGATCTCGTCGTCCGTGAGCAGGTCGGGCTTGGCGAGCCACTGCAGGCCTTCCTCCGGCATGCAGTAGGTACACCGGAGATTGCAGCGGTCGGTGAGCGAGACCCTCAGGTCGGTGGCCACTCGGCCGTAGGTGTCGATGAGCACGTGGGCCCCCTCCCTCGTAGTGGATCGTTCGTTTTCCAAGTGGATCCTTGTGGATCCTTCGTTTTCCAACACCCGCGAGCCTACGCGACGCCACTGACAACCAGCAGGGGCCTATCCCACCGGGTACGACGCGGCCGCGTCGCAGGGATCTACGACGCGGCCGCGGGCGGGGTGGTCTCAGTGCGCCCCGGTGCCCGTGAGGGAGCGGACCTCCAGCTCGGCGTACTTGCCGGCGTCCGGCTCCTCCTTGGACAGGTAGGTGCCGATGATGCCCATCAGGAAGCCGACCGGGATCGAGATGAGGCCCGGGTTCTCCAGCGGGAACCAGTGGAAGTCGACGTCGGGGAACATCGACGTCGCCTTGCCGGAGACGACCGGCGAGAACAGCACGAGGCCGACCGAGGTGACCAGACCGCCGTAGATCGACCACAGGGCTCCCTGGGTGGTGAAACGCTTCCAGAAGAGGCTGTAGAGGATCGTCGGCAGGTTGGCGGAGGCGGCGACCGCGAAGGCGAGCGCCACCAGGCCGGCGACGTTCAGGTCGCGGGCGAGTGCGCCGAGGCCGATGGAGACCGCGCCGATCGCGACGGTCGCCCAGCGGGCCGCGCTGACCTCCTGCTTCTCGGAGGCCTGGCCCTTCTTGATGACGTTCGCGTAGATGTCGTGGGCGAACGACGAGGACGAGGCCAGGGTCAGACCGGCGACGACCGCGAGGATCGTGGCGAAGGCGACCGCCGAGATGGTGGCGAGCAGGATGGCGCCCCAGTTGGAGTCGACGCCGCCCAGATGCAGGGCGAGCAGAGGGGCCGCGGTGTTGCCCGCCGCGTTGGACTCGGTGATCTCCTCCTGACTGATGATGGCCGCGGCACCGAAGCCGAGCGCCAGGGTCATCAGGTAGAAGGAGCCGATCAGGCCGATCGCCCAGATCACGGACTTACGGGCGGCCTTGGCGGTGGGCACCGTGTAGAAGCGGATCAGGATGTGCGGCAGGCCCGCGGTGCCGAGGATCAGGGCGATGCCCAGGGAGAGGAAGTCCAGCTTGCTGGTCTCGGTGGCGCCGTACCTGAGGCCGGGCTCCAGGAAGGCGGTGCCCTTGCCGCTCTGGTCTGCGGCCGTGCCCAGCAGGTCGGAGACGTTGAAGTCGAACTCCAGCAGCACCAGGAAGGTCAGCAGCAGGGCACCGCTCATGAGCAGCACGGCCTTGACCATCTGGACCCAGGTGGTGCCCTTCATGCCGCCGATGGTGACGTACACGATCATCAGCACGCCGACCAGGGCGACGATGCCGATCTTGCCGGCGTCGCTGGTGATGCCGAGCAGCAGCGAGACCAGGACGCCCGCGCCCGCCATCTGGGCCAGCAGGTAGAAGATCGAGACCACGATGGTGGACGTGCCGGCCGCCGTGCGGACCGGGCGCTGGCGCATCCGGTAGGCGAGGACGTCGCCCATCGTGTAGCGGCCGGAGTTGCGCAGCGGTTCGGCGACCAGGAGAAGGGCGACCAGCCAGGCGACCAGGAAGCCGATGGAGTACAGGAACCCGTCGTAGCCGAAGAGCGCGATCGCGCCCGCGATGCCCAGGAAGGACGCGGCGGACATGTAGTCGCCGGAGACGGCGAGACCGTTCTGGAAACCGGTGAACTGACGGCCGCCCGCGTAGAAGTCGGCGGCGTCCTTGGTCTGACGGCCGGCCCAGACTGTGATGACGAGGGTCGCGACGACGAACACCGAGAACAGGCTGATGATCAGCCCCTGGTGCTCGCTGATCGGATCCTCCGCGGCCAGGGAAACAGCGAAGTTCATGCGCCGCCCTCCATCTTGGACTTGATCGCGTCGGCCTTGGGGTCGAACTTGGCGGCGGCGATGCGCGCGTACCACCAGGCGATGAGGAACGTGGTGAGGAACTGTGCGAGGCCCAGGACCAGGGCCACGTTGATGTTGCCGACCACTTCGGTGCCCATGAAGTCGCCCGCGTAGTTGGACAGCAGGACGTACAGCAGGTACCAGGCGACGAAGGCGATCGTCAGCGGGAAGGCGAAGGAGCGGTAGGAGCGGCGCAGTTCACCGAACTCCGCGCTCTCCTGCACCTCGACGAACTCCTCTGTGGAAGGGAGTTGGCGTTGTTCTTTCGAGGGGGGCGGTGCGTCGGTAGCCACGGAGTCTCCTCGCGTTGCGGGTGTCGTTGTACGGATGTGACGTGGATCACTTGAGCCGAGTGGCGATGTTAGGCCACTGAGCGTGATCCGGCAGGGGGCTCGATCGTGCTCGGGCCTCCTGCCCAAGGTCACGGCGCCACGCGAGGAGCGGTTCAACTCCCGGCACTTCTTTCCGGACCAACCTCGGGGAAGTCGTTGCTGGCCAGCGCAATCGGGGGATAGTTTCGCCCTGCGCCACCCGTCATGTACCTGCCCGAGCAGCATCTGTGTCTCGGGCCTGTTTCGTTTCAAGATGATGTGGAGATCCCATGCCTCATCTGCGTTCCAGACGTCGGCTCGCTCTCGCCGTGCCCGTCGTACTGTCGCTGACCGCCTCGCTCGGCTTCCTGCCCGCGGCTGCCTCGGCCGCCCCGCAGGCGGAGCCGGCCACGCAGTCCGCGGACGCACCCGTATTGGCGTACGTCGTCAACACGAAGACCGACCGTCACACCATCGCGGCGGTGCAGAAGGCGATCGCCGCGGCAGGCGGCACCGTCGTCGAGACGTACGCGAAGATCGGTGTGATCGTCGTGCACTCGTCGAACCCGGACTTCGGCGCGCAGATCCGCGCCGCGCGCGGGGTACAGTCGGCGGGTGCCACCCGTACCGCGCCGCTGACCGCCGCCGGCACCACGGACGAGGGCGCCGCGCAGATCCTGACGAAGGAGCAGGCCGCGAAGGTCGCCGAGGCATCGGAGGCCGCGGGCGCGAGCGAGCCCCTGGAAGCCGACCAGTGGGACCTGCGGGCGATCGGCGCCGACAAGGCCGCGCAGATCAACCCGGGCAGCAGGAACGTCACCGTCGCCGTGATCGACACCGGCGTCGACGACACCCACCCCGACATCGCCCCGAACTTCTCCCGCTCGCAGTCGGCGAGCTGTGTCGGCGGCAAGGCGGACACCAGCGAGGGCTCCTGGCGGCCGTACACCGCGGAGGACTACCACGGCACGCATGTGGCCGGTGAGATAGCCGCGGCCCGCAACGGTATCGGTGTCGCCGGTGTCGCGCCGGGCGTCAAGGTGGCCGGCATCCAGGTGACCGACCCCGTCAACGGCCTCTTCTACCCGGAGAGCGTCGTGTGCGCGTTCGTGTTCGCCGCCGACCACGGCGTGGAGATCACGAACAACAGCTACTACGTGGACCCGTGGCTCTACAACTGCATGGACGACCCCGACCAGCGGGCGATCGTCGACGCGGTCAACCGGGCCCAGCTGTACGCGCAGCGCAAGGGCACCCTGAACGTCGCCGCAGCGGGCAACTCCAACCACGACCTGGACGCGGACTCCCTCGTCGACGACTCCAGCCCCGACGACTCCACGCCGGTCGAGCGCACCGTCGACCCGCACGAGTGCTACGACGTGCCGACGATGCTGCCGGGCGTCGTCACGGTCAGCGCGACCGGTGTGAACGACGTCAAGTCGTACTACTCCACCTACGGCAAGGGCGTCGTCGACGTGGCGGCGCCGGGCGGCGACCGGCTGTACCAGATACCGGACACCCCCTCGAAGAACGGCCGCATCCTGTCCACGATGCCGAACAATTCGTACGGCTTCCTGCAGGGCACCTCGATGGCCTCGCCGCATGCCGCGGGTGTCGCTGCGCTGCTGAAGTCGACGCACCCGAAGGCGACTCCGGCGCAGCTGCAGGCGATGCTCAAGGCACAGGCCGACAACCCCGGTTGCCCCGACTCCTACGACCAGGACGGGGACGGCACCCAGGACGCGGTGTGCGAGGGCCCGAAGCGGGTCAACGGCTTCTACGGTTCCGGCATCGTCGACGCCCTGGACGCGGTCAAGTAGTCGCAGCACACGGCGCGGTCCACGGCGGGCCGCGCCGCCCGGACTTCCCGCACGGTCCGCCCCCACCACGAACGAACTGGAGAGACCATGACAGCGCCTCACCCGCGCTACCGCAGAGCGATGGCGATCCCGGTCGGGATGGCCATGGCGACGGCACTCGCCTTCCTGCCGAACGTCGCCGCGTCCGCAGCCGACGCACCCGCCCCGGCCGGGGCCGAGGCAGACGCCACTTCGCTCAGCTATGTCGTCAACGTCCGCCCGGGGCACGGGGTTCCCGGTCACGTGAAGAAGGCGATAGCCGAGGCCGGCGGCACGATCGTGACGTCGTACGACAAGATCGGGGTGATCGTCGTCCACTCGTCGAACCCCGACTTCGCGAAGATCCTGCGCACGGTGCGCGGGGTGGACTCGGCCGGCAACACCCGTAACGCGCCGCTGCCCGCGCAGTCGACGACCGATGTCGGCACGCCGAAGGTGCTGAGCGCGGCGGAGGCCGACGCCGCCGAGGCGGCCGACGGGCAGGACCCGTTGGAGCCGCTGCAGTGGGACCTGCCCGCCATCAAGGCGGACAAGGCGCACGAGAAGTCGCTCGGCAGCTCGGACGTCACCGTCGCCGTCATCGACACGGGCGTCGACGACACCCACCCCGACATCGCCCCGAACTTCGACCGCGAGGCGTCCGTCAACTGTGTGACGGGCAAGCCCGACACGACCGACGGGGCGTGGCGGCCGGGCCCGACCGAGAGCCCGCACGGCACCCATGTCGCCGGAGAGATCGCGGCCGCCAAGAACGGCGTCGGCATGACGGGCGTGGCACCCGGCGTGAAGGTGTCCGGCATCAAGGTGTCCACCACCGCCGGCTACTTCTACACGGAGGCCGTGGTCTGCGGCTTCATGTGGGCGGCCACCCACGGCGTCGACGTGACCAACAACAGCTATTACACCGACCCCTGGTACTTCAACTGCAAGGACGACCCCGACCAGAAGGCGCTCGTGGACGCCGTCTCCCGGGCCTCGCGGTACGCGGAGCGCAAGGGCGCGGTCAACGTCGCCGCGGCCGGCAACGAGAACTACGACCTCGCCGCCGACGAGATCACCGACCCGGTCTCCCCGAACGACGCCACGCCGACCGAGCGGGTCGTCGACCCGTCCGAGTGCTACGACATCCCGACCCAGCTCCCGGGTGTGGTGACGGTCGCGGCGACCGGCGCGAAGGGCATCAAGTCGTCCTTCTCCAACCACGGCCTGGGCGTCATCGACATCTCCGCCCCCGGCGGCGACTCGACCCGCTACCAGACCCCGGCCCCGCCCGCCACCAGCGGCCTCATCCTGGGCACGCTCCCCGGCGGCACGTGGGGTTACATGGCCGGTACGTCGATGGCCTCGCCCCATGTCGCGGGTGTCGCCGCCCTCATCAAGTCGACGCACCCGTACGCCTCTCCCGCCATGGTGAAGTCCCTCCTGTACGCCGAGGCCGACGCCGCGGCGTGCACGGATCCGTACGACATCGACGGTGACGGCGAGGTCGACGCGGTGTGCGAGGGCACGACGAACCGCAACGGCTTCTACGGCTGGGGCACCGCGGACGCGCTGGACGCGGTGACGAAGTAGTGCGGCCGGCAGGGGGGCGGGCGGTTCTTCCGTCCGGCCCCCGCTGTCCGCGTTGATCGGGTCGACGCGGCATAGTGCTGCGCATGACCGACATCGAACACGTCTGGTCCGCGCTGGGCGGCGATCCCGCTCTGCTCCCGCGGATCTCGGTGACCGCGCGCACGGGTGCGCTCGAAGCACGGCTTCCGGTACGGGAGTTGGCGCGGGCGTGCGTGGGCGCGTGTGCGCTGGCCGCCGCCGAGCTGGGGGCGCGGCGGAGCGGACCCGGGCCCGGATCCGGCGGGGTGCCCGGGGTGCGGGTGGACGACGGGGCCGTGGCGACGGCGTTCGTCAGTGAGCGGCAGCTGCTCGTCGACGGGCGGGCGCCGGTCACCTTCGCTCCGCTGTCGCGGTTCTGGCGGACGGCGGACGGGTGGGTGCGGACGCATGCGAACTACCCGCACCACCGGGCGCGGTTGCTCGCCGCGCTGGGGCTGTCCGATGACCGCGTGTCCGTCGTCGAGTCGGTGCTCGCCGAGCGCTCCGCCCTGGAGGTCGAGGAGTCGGTGTACGCCGCCGGCGGCCTGGCGGTGGCGCTGCGCACGCCCGCGGAGTGGGCCGGGCATCCGCAGGGCGTCGCCGTGGCCGGGCGACCGCTGGTCGAGCGCGGGCGGCTGGACGCCACGCACGCGCGCGTGCTCGCGCCGGTCGGCGGCGGTCCCCTGCTGCCCGCCGCGGGGCTGCGGGTGCTGGACCTGACCCGGGTGATCGCCGGGCCCGTCGCCACCCGCATCCTCGCCCTGCTGGGCGCCGACGTGCTGCGCGTGGACGCTCCTCAGCTGCCCGAACTGGCCGACCAGCACGCCGACACGGGCTTCGGAAAACGGTCGACGCGGCTGGACCTGCGGGCTGACCGGCGTGCCTTCGAGGAGTTGCTCGCGGCGGCGGACGTGGTCGTCACGGGGTACCGGCCGGGCGCCCTGGACCGGTTCGGGCTGTCGCCGGAGGCGCTGGCCGAGCGGCGGCCCGGGGTGGTCGTGGCGCAGCTTTC
This sequence comes from Streptomyces blattellae, assembly GCF_009709555.1. GTDB lineage: Bacteria > Actinomycetota > Actinomycetes > Streptomycetales > Streptomycetaceae > Streptomyces > Streptomyces blattellae. The sequence goes on from NZ_WJBG01000113.1 coordinate 25,898, forward strand.
GGCGTGGGGTGCGTACGGGCCGTGGCGGGAGCGGCGTGGATTCGACAGCCTGGTGCAGGTCGCGACCGGCGTCGCCGCCGTCGAGGGCACGCCGGAGCGGCCCGGCGCGCTGCCCGCGCAGGCGCTGGACCACGGCACGGGCTATCTGCTGGCGGCCGGTGTGCTGCGCGCGCTGACCGAGCAGTCGTACGACGGTGGCAGCAGGTTCGTGCGGCTGGCGCTGGCGCGGACGGCGGCGTGGCTGATGCACGGGGCCGGTGACGCGGACGCGGGTGACGCCGTGCACGAGGGCCCGGAAGAGTGGCTGACCGAGACCGACAGTGCGCTCGGCCGACTCCGGTACGCGTTGCCACCGGTGCGTTTCGAGGGCGGTCCGGTGGACTGGGCGCGGGCGCCGGGGGTCTGGGGGGCTGATCCGGCGGGGTGGGGTGGGGTGGGGTAAGCGTGGAGGTGTCGACGGGTGAGTGACGGGGCGGGGCTTGGGGCGCTGCGGGCTGCGTGGTGGGGCAGGGCTTGGGGCGCTGCGGGCTGCGTGGTGGGGCAGGGCTTGGGGCACCCGGAGCTGAACGCCGGGGCGGAGCCCGGGACACCGCGGCTGAACGCCGGGGCGGGGCCCAGGACACCGCGGCTGAACGCCGGGGCGGGGCCCAGGGCACCGCGAGGTGAATGCCGGGGCGGGGCCCAGGGGGATGGTCTGAGTCGCCGGGCGGAGCCGGAGGGCTGACGGCATGGCTGTCCGGGGCGTAACCCAGGGGCCGCCGCAGAAATGGTGTGCTGGTCCAGGGCGGCATCAGGAGGGGCTTGGCCACGGTGTGCCCGGTGTCGGAGCCGACGGCCAGGAAGGAGAGGTCGGCGACGGCGGCGAAGGCGAAGGCGAAGGCGCCCAGCAGACAGCGGGACGGTCTCACGCGGCCGTCGTCTCCTCGACGGGCGCCGCGGCGGGCGGAGCCGCCGGCTGCCAGCCCGGCCCCCGGAACACCCGCCCGGCACGCTCGCGCCAACTGCCCGCCGCCTTCAGGTCCTTGGCGATGGCCACGTATTCGTGCGTGGCGACCTTGAGCGGGTTGTACGTGTGGATGTTCTTGGTCAGCCCGTACACGGGCCGCTCGGTCTCGGCGGCGAAGGAGCCCAAGAGGCGGTCCCAGACGATGAGGATGCCGCCGAAGTTGCGGTCCAGATAGCCGCCCTGCGAGGCGTGGTGCACGCGGTGGTGCGACGGCGTGTTGAGGACGGACTCGAACCAGCGGGGCATCTTGTCGATGCGCTCGGTGTGGATCCAGAACTGGTACACCAGGTTCGCCGAGGAGCAGAACGCGAGGGCGGCCGGGTGCACACCGCACGCGATGAGGGGGACGTAGAACGGCCAGACCGTCAGGGAGGTCCAGGGCTGGCGCAGCGCGGTGGTGAGGTTGAACCTCCGGCTGGAGTGGTGGACGACGTGGCAGGCCCACAGGATGCGGATGACGTGGTGGCCGCGGTGCGACCAGTAGTAGAAGAAGTCCTGCGCGAGCAGCATCAGCGGGACGGTCCACCACAGGACGGGGACGCGGAGCGGGGTGAGTTCGTGGATCGCCGTGTAGACGGCGACGATGGGGATCTTCCAGAGCAGGTCGAAGACGAGACTGCCGAGGCCCATGGTGACGCTCGTCGCGGCGTCCTTCGCCTCGTACCCGGCCGCTTCGTCGTCCGGATGGATACGGACGCTGATCATCTCGATCACGGTGAGCAGCACGAAGGCGGGTATCGACCACAGCACGACATCGGGCAGGTTCGGCATGAGGGCACCGTAGAACCGCTGGTCGCCCGGGAACAGACGTTGTTACCCACAAGTATTTCCGGGGGTACGCGCTTGCTTGTTGGCGATCTCCGCCAAGTCGGCAGCCCGTCGCACCCGGCGGCGCCCGACTCACACCCCTGCCGCGTCCAGCAGTGACCCGGCCGCGTATGTGACCCCCATCGCCAGCACCCCGCCCCCCGCGTTCCGCAGCACCGCGCGCCCTGGCTCCGCCCTGCCGAGCAGCGCACTGCTCCACCCCGTGAGGACGAGCGCGACCACCACCGACACCACGGTGACCGGAAGCCGCCAGTCCGTCCCGGGCAGCACGATCGCAAGCAGCGGCAGCAAGGCGCCCACCGTGAACGCCACGAAGCTCGCGCCGGCCGCGTGCCAGGGGTTCGTCAGCGCTTCGGGATCGATGCCGAGCTCCACGCGCGCGTGCGCCTTCAGCGCATCACGCTCCGTCAGCTGGACGGCGGCCTCCCGGGCCACCTCCCGCGTCAGCCCGCGGTCTTCGAGAAGCCCCGTCAGCTCCTTGAGTTCCTCCTCCGGTTGCTCCCGCAGCTCCCGTTTCTCGATGTCCAGCGCGGCCTTCTCCGAGTCCCGCTGGGTGGACACGGACACGTACTCCCCCGCGGCCATCGACATGGAACCGGCGAGCAGGCCCGCGAGCCCCGCCGTCAGCAGTGCCGAGCGGTCGTCGGTGGCGCCGGCGACGCCGACGACCAGGCCGGCGGTGGAGACGATGCCGTCGTTGGCCCCGAGGACCGCCGCCCGCAGCCAGTTGAGCCGTGTGCCGAGGGCGCCGCCGTGGGCCTGGTCATGCGTTGGTTCCGTCACACCGGGGAGGATCGCACCAGGGCCGCCGCAGGGGCCGTACCGACGCTCCTGGCGCCCACACGGGCATTCGTCCCGCTCGAACACCCCGCCGCGAGACGGCACCTGACGGACCGGACTGTCAGACGCGGCCCGTATCCTCGGTGACCATGCTCGAAGACCGTACGACCGCAGCGTCCTCCGCCACAGTGTGGCCGGCCGCGTATCCCCAGGGATACGCGGTCGTTGACGTGGAGACCACAGGCCTGGGCCGGGACGACCGGATCATCTCCGCGGCCGTGTACCGGCTGGACGCACGCGGCGAGGTCGAGGACCACTGGTACTCGCTGGTCAACCCGGAGCGGGACCCGGGCCCGGTGTGGATCCACGGTCTGACGAGCGACGTACTCGAAGGTGCGCCCCTCTTCCAGGACATCGCCGAGGAGTTCGGGGCCCGGCTGGAGGGCCGGGTGCTCGTCGCGCACAATGCCGTCTTCGACTGGCAGATGATCGCCCGGGAGTACGCACGCGCGCGGAGCGAGGCGCCGGTGCGGCAGCGGCTGTGCACCATCGCGCTCTCGAAGGAGCTGGGCCTGCCGCTGCCCAACCACAAGCTGGAGTCGCTCGCCGCGCACTTCGGCGTCATACAGCAGCGGGCGCACCACGCGCTGGACGACGCGCGTGTGCTGGCAGAGGCGTTCCGGCCGAGTCTGCACGCCGCCGCGCAGGGCGGCGTACGGCTGCCGCTGCACGAGTGCCGACCGCTGACCGAGTGGACGGACCGGGCCGTGCCCCGGCAGCAGCCGGGCTACGGCGCCTACCGGCCCACCAGCTGGCGCCCGGCCCGCAAAAGACCCAGCTGCCCCTATCCCAACCCAGGCCGCTATGAAGAAGGCAAACCGCTCAAGCAGGGCATGCGGGTCGCGTTCTCGGGAGACACCTCGGTCGAGCGCGACCTGCTGGAGGACCGGGCGATCGAGGCCGGGCTGCATGTCGCCACCAGCATCTCCCGGCTGACCAGCCTGCTCGTCACGAACGACCCGGATTCGGGCACGTCCAAGGTCGTCAAGGCCCGGCAGTACGGCACGCCCGTGGTCGACGAGGCGGCGTTCGGACAGCTCCTCGGGGATGTGGAACCGGCGTCGGAGGGATGACCGTACGGACGGGTGATTGCCGTGCGACTCGCCCGGAGCCGTCTCGCCCCGGCCACGGCGACGGCCCACCCTGTGGCGCATGGCGACATGTGAAGTTTGCGGCAATCATTACGGAATGACCTTCGAGGTCCATGCACAGGGCGCGGTACACGTCTTCGACTGCTTCTCCTGTGCGATCCACCGCATGGCACCCATCTGCGAGCACTGCCGCGTCCAGATCATCGGGCAGGGCGTCGAGGTCGAGGGCCACTGGTACTGCGGGGCCCACTGCGCCCGCGCGGAGGGGAGGGTGGGGATCGTCGACAACGTGTGAGCCCGACCCGGCCCCGCCCCCTGTCCCCCGCCCCGACCCGTACCCGCCTGAACACACCCCACGACCGAGTTGTACGGTCGTGGGGTGTACCGCTTCCTGTTGTCCCGGCAGTGGGTGATCCTCACGCTGGTCGCCCTCCTCCTCATCCCCACGATGATCAGGCTGGGCATCTGGCAGATGCACCGCTACGAGACGCGCACCGCCCGGAACCAGCTCGTCGCCGACGCGCTGGCCGCGAAGCCGGTACCCGTGCAGAGGCTGACCTCCCCCGGACACACCGTCACCGACGACGAGCGCTATCACAGGGTGACGGCGAAGGGCCGCTTCGACACCGGTGACGAGGTCGTCGTCCGCCGCCGCACCAACTCCGACGACGAGGTCGGTTACCACGTCCTGACCCCGTTCGTCCTCGACGACGGCAAGGTCCTGCTCGTCAACCGCGGCTGGATCCCGGCGGACAGCCCCAGCCAGACCACGTTCCCCAAGATCCCCGCCCCGCCCCGCGGTGAGGTCACCGTCACCGGACGGCTGATGCCCGACGAGACGACCGAGGCGAGCGGCATCAAGAACCTCCAGGGCCTGCCGGACCGGCAGATCATGCTGATCAACAGCGAGCAGGAGGCGCAGCGCCTCGATGCCCGGGTGCTCGGCGGCTACATCGCCCAGACGGCGCCCGAGCCGAAGGGCGACGCCCCGGAACTGCTCGGGAATCCCGGCAACGAGGACGCGGCGCTGAACTACGCGTACGCCATCCAGTGGTGGCTGTTCTCGGCGGGCGTCCCCGTCGGCTGGGTGATCCTGGTCCGCCGCGAGACACGTGAGCGGAACAAACAGCAGGAGAGCGCCGACGACACGGCACCGGCCGAACCCACGCCGGTGTAAACGCCCCACGACTCCCCGTCCACCACCTCCCGGACCCGCGCCCCCCACAACTCTCGGCCCGCGCCCCTTCGGCCGCCATCTCCCGGGCCCCGGCCCCCAGCCCACAACTCTCAGCCCGCAACCCTCCGATCGCCACCTCCCGGACCCGGCCCCCGAACCGCGCCCCCCAGACCGTCACTCCCAGACCACGGCTCCCCGGGTCGCGCCCCTGGACCACGGCTCTCCCGGTCGCGCCCCCGGACCGTCACTCTCCCGGCCCCCGGCTGGATTGCCCCCAACCCCGGCAGGGAACCCGGAACCCCGTGCATCCCCGTATCGAGGATTACGCCCTTATCGGCGACGAGCAGACGGCGGCTTTGGTCGGGCGGGACGGGTCGGTTGACTGGCTGTGCCTGCCCCGGTTCGACTCGGGCGCGTGTTTCGCCAAGCTGCTGGGCGACGAGGAGAACGGCCACTGGCGGATCGCCCCCAAGGGTGCGAACGGCCGGTGTACCCGTCGTGCCTACCGCCCGAACACCCTCGTCCTGGACACCGAGTGGGACACCGACGAGGGCTCGGTCCGCGTCACCGACCTGATGCCGCAGCGCGACCGCGCCCCCGATCTCGTACGCGTCGTGGAAGGCACCGGCGGCCGGGTCACCCTCCAGAGCACGCTCCGGCTCCGCTTCGACTACGGCTCGATCGTGCCGTGGATGCGCCGCTCCGACGGCCACTACGTGGCCGTCGCGGGCCCGGACTCGGTGTGGCTGCGCAGCGAGCCCGCGGTGCGCACCTGGGGTGAGGACCGCGGCACGCACGCGGAGTTCACGGTCGAGGAGGGCGAGAGGGTCGCCTTCGTCCTCACCTGGCACCCCTCGCACGCGCCGCGTCCACCGCTCGTCGACCCGTACGAGGCACTGGACGCGAGCGTCGGCGACTGGCAGGCCTGGGCGAAACGCTGTCGCTACGACGGCCCGTACCGCGACGCCGTCGTCCGCTCCCTGATCACCCTCAAGGCCCTCACCTACAAGCCGACCGGCGGCATCGTCGCCGCCCCCACCACCTCGCTGCCCGAGGAGCTGGGCGGCGTCCGCAACTGGGACTACCGCTACTGCTGGCTGCGCGACTCCACGCTCACCCTCAACGTCGGCCTGTCGGCGGGCTATCGCAAGGAGGCCGAGGCCTGGCGCGACTGGCTGGTGCGCGCGGTCGCCGGTGACCCGGCCGATCTGCAGATCATGTACGGCCTGGCGGGCGAGCGCCGGCTGCCCGAGTGGGAGGTGCCCTGGCTGCCCGGCTTCGCCGGCTCCTCCCCCGTGCGCATCGGCAACCAGGCCGTGAACCAGCTCCAGTTGGACGTGTACGGCGAGGTCATGGACACCCTCGCGCTGGCCCGGGACGCGGGACTGCCCGCCAGGCCGCACATGTGGGCGATCCAGGCCGCGCTCGTCGAGTGGCTGCGCTCGGCATGGCGGCAGCCCGACGAGGGGCTGTGGGAGGTGCGCGGGGGCCGCCGTCAGTTCGTGCACTCGAAGGTGATGGTGTGGGTGGCCGCGGACCGGGCCGTGCGCGCGCTGGAGGAGAACCCGGAGCTGCCCGGCGACCTCAACGGCTGGCGCACGCTGCGCGACGAGGTGCACGACGAGGTGTGCGAGAAGGGCTATGACGCCGAGCGGAACACCTTCACGCAGTACTACGGCTCACGCGAACTCGACGCCTCCCTGCTGCTCATCCCGCGTGTCGGCTTCCTGCCGGCCGACGACCCGCGCGTGCTCGGCACCGTCGACGCGGTCCGCGCGGAGCTGAGCCACGGCGGTTTCATGCGTCGCTACAGCGCCGAGGAGACGGTCGTCGACGGGCTGCCGGGCGGTGAAGGCACCTTCCTGGTGTGCTCCTTCTGGCTCGCGGACGCGCTGCACATGGCCGGCCGCACCGAAGAGGCGCGCGAGCTGTTCGAACGGCTGGTCGGCCTCGCCAACGACGTGGGGCTGCTGTCCGAGGAGTACGATCCCGTCGCCGGTCGCCAGCTCGGCAACTTCCCGCAGGCGTTCAGCCACATCGGTCTGGTGAACACCGCCCTCGCCCTGTTCGGGGGCGGCACGGCAGGATAGGACCATGGATCTTGGACTGAAGGACCGGGTGTACGTCGTCACCGGGGCCACCCGTGGGCTGGGCAACGCGGCCGCGCGTGAGCTCGTCGCCGACGGGGCGAAGGTGATCATCACGGGGCGGGACGGCGAGGCTGCCGCCGAGGCCGCGGCCGAGTTGGGGGCGAACGCGGCCGGCGTGGCCGCGGACAACGCGGACCCGGAGGCACCGGCGCGGCTCATCGCGGCAGCGCGCGAGCACTTCGGAGGGTTCGACGGGGTGCTGGTGAGCGTGGGTGGGCCCGCGCCCGGGTTCGCCGCCGACAACACGGACGAGCAGTGGCAGGCGGCGTTCGAGTCGGTGTTCCTCGGGGCGGTGCGATTCGCTCGCGCGGCTGCCGGGGAGTTGGAAACGGGCGGCGTCATCGGTTTCGTACTGTCCGCGTCCGTGCACGAGCCGATTCCCGGGCTGACGATTTCCAATGGGCTGCGACCGGGGCTTGCCGGGTTCGCGAAGTCGCTGTCGGACGAGTTGGGGCCGAGGGGAATTCGGGTGGTGGGGTTGCTGCCGTCCCGGATCGATACGGATCGCGTGCGCGAGCTGGACGGGATGTCGGCGGACCCTGAGGCTACTCGGGCGGCGCATGAGTCGCGGATTCCGTTGCGGCGGTATGGGACGCCGGAGGAATTCGGGCGGGTGGCGGCGTTTCTGCTGTCTCCGGCTGCGTCTTATCTGACGGGGATCATGGTGCCTGTGGATGGCGGGGCTCGGCACGGGTTCTGAAGCGCCGTCTGTTTACAGCCCCGCTGCCCTTTTGGGCGTGTCACGTGACCCTTTCTGCACGGTGCTTGACCGCCCTCAGTCGTACCTCCGCCGGAAGTGACGTGAGGCCCGTGGAATCCCTCGCGTGGGCCAAGGACTGGGTCGTCAGGTGGTCGAGGGCCTCGCCCGGGTCCACGTGGGGTTCCAGGAGGAGGCGGACGCGGGCCTCGGGGGTACTGCGGCGGCCGGTGAGTTCCGCGTGGGCTCGGGCTACGCCGTTCAGTTGGCCCGCGTCCCTGGCGAGTACGCCTTCCAGGGCCCGGCCGCGGAGCAGGGCGCCTTCGCCGTCGCCGGTGTCGACCAGGACCTCGGCCAGGCGGCGCCGGCGCAGTTCGGCTGTCAGCCACCACAGGGCGAGCAGGACGAGGACGGCGAGCACGGCGATGACGGTCGGCCACCACCAGGCGTCGTCCCGCCAGCGAGTCCGCTCGGCGTCGTTCAGCAGCACGTCGTGCTGCCCGTCGTGGATCCACCAGGAGGGCGGGTTCAGACCGAGCCCGACGGCGAGCACGGCACCCCCGACCAGGACCAGCACCAGGCCGACGACCCCGAGCAGCACTCGATTGACGATCCTGAGCACCGCGCTCACCCCTTCCGTCCGGGACGCCGGACGCGCACCGACAGGGCGGGCGGACGGGCGAGCCCCAGGCCTTTGATCGCGTCGGCGAGTGTGGTGTCCAAGTCGGCGCGTACGTCGTCCAGTTCGCGGAAGTGGGAGATCGCACGGACGTCGGCCCGGGCGCGGCCCATCCGGACCCGTACCGACTGCACGCCGGACACTTCCACGGCCCGGTCGCGCAGCACCAGGGCCGCCGCGTCCCGGTGGAGGCCGGCGCGTACGTCGGGATGGGTGCGCCGCATGGTCAGTACGGCGCGCAGGCCCGGCGTGGCCGCGAGCAGGATCAGCCAGAGACCGAGGGCCACGGCGATGCCCGCGCCGACGAGCACCCAGGCGTCGTCGAGGGGGCGTTCGGCGAGCTGGGTGGCGAGTTCGCGGCGCCAGGCCATGGCGGGCCGGTCGGCGCGCACGGCGGCGACGTCGTAGAGGAAGGCGCCGGCGACCAGCAGCAGGAGCAGCGCGACGATCGCGGCCGGGACACGGCGTGCCGACCAGAAACGGCCGCCGTTCTCGCCGCCGACGGGTTCATAGTCGGCCGCGGAGGCGGACTGGCTGTGGCCGCCATCGTCGGCCTTCTCCAGGACGGGCAGCCGCTGAGTGCTCTCGGCCCCCTGGGACTCGCTCATTGCGTCCTCCCCTGTGCCACGCCGGGTACCGCGACCGGATGCAGCCGCTCCACGTGTACGGCCACTTCGTGCACCTCCATCCCCACGAGAGCGCCTACCCGCTGGGTGACGTGCCGACGCACGGAGGCGCACTGACGGCCGATGTCGGAGGGGTAGCCGAGGTCGAGGCTGACGCGGACGCGGACGGTGTCGTTGTGCACGACGACCGACGCGTGCGGCGGTGAGGCGTCCGGCGGCAGTGCGCCCAGCGCCTCACGCGCCACCTGCGAGGCGATCTTCGCCACCACCCGGTCGGCGATCCGCGTGGCACCGCGCTCGCCCGGCGGTACGGCGGTCTGGGGTCTGCGGAGCTCGGTGGCCCCTTCGCTCACGGGCTCGGCGGCCCCTTCGCTCACGGACGTCACCGCCGTCGGTCGTCACGCGAGCGGAAGAAGTCGCCGATGTCCAGGTCTCCCTCCAGGAACCGGCCGACCACGAACCCGATGGCGCCCAGCGCCGCCACCAGCAGGAAGGCGCCGAACCCGCCGAAGTATCCGGCGAAGCCCAGGGCCATTCCGGCGATCATGCCGATCACAGCCATGCTCATGGTGCGCTCACGCTCCTTGGCGGTTCGGTCGCCGACGGGTCACTGGATCCGCGGTTCCTGCTCCTCTTCTTCTTCCTCCGGCAGCTTCACATCACTCACCGCGATGTTGACCTCCACGACCTCCAGCCCCGTCATCCGCTCGACGGCCGCGATCACGTTCTCGCGCACATCCCGCGCCACATCGGAGATCGACACGCCGTAGTCGACGACGATCTCCAGATCGAGCGCGGTCTGCACCTCTCCGACCTCGGCCTTCACACCCCGTGTCACGGACTTGGACCCGCCGGGCACCCGGTCCCGCACGGCTCCGAAGGTCCGCGACAGCCCGCTCCCCATGGCGTGCACGCCCAGGACATCCCGGGCGGCCAGCCCGGCGATCTTTTCCACTACCCCGTCGGCGATGGTGGTCCGCCCCCGGGTCGCCGGTTCCCCGCCCCCGCGTTTGGTTGCCTTGCGGGTCTGCACCGGCGACTCGTTCTCGCCCTCAGGGGTCTGCGTCCGGTTTCGCTCCGTCATATCACTCATCGCCGTACGTCCTTTTCGGTCGTCGTCCTCTGACCACGGTAAGCGCGGTTGCGCCCGCGCGCGCCGGGGATGCGGCAGGCTGGAGCAATGACGTCCGATCGGTTGGCGCAGACTGTACGACAGCAGCTGGGGCTGGGCAGACTCCTCCCGCTGGGCGGCCCGCACGACGGCGCGTGGATCACGGAGGAGGCGGCCGAGTCGCTACTGCGGCGCGCGACGGATTCGGTGCGCGGGGTACGCCTCGGCGCACTGCGGATCGCGCTCACCGACCCGGACGACGTCCACGAGCCCGCCGTACCGCCTCCACCGAGCGCACTGCCACCCGGCCCGCTCCGACTGACGGGGGACTTCGCGGCGACACCGTCGGCTCCGCTGCCGACGACCGCCTCCCGCTTGCGTACGGCCCTCACCGCGGCGGCGCGGGACCGGCTCGGCCTGACGGTCACGGAGGTCGACCTACGGGTGACGGCCCTGCTGGACGAGGACGCGGAGCCCGAGCCCGTACGACCGCCCGAGCCGAAGGAGGCTTCGGAGACCAGGGACGGAGCCGAAGCCCGCGCGGCCGAGGCCGCCCTCGGCGTCCGGGGCGTGACCGCCCTGACGGGCACGCTGGGGCGGGCGGTCCACATCGAGGAACGCCGGGTCGACGACACCGCCCTGCCGCACCGTCATGTACGCCTGGAACTGGCGGCGGACGCGGACCACCAGGCCGTGCGTGTGGCCCGGGAGGTCCGCGTCGCGGTATCGAGCGCGCTTCAGGACGGCCCGACCGTGGCGGTGCTGGTCACCGCAGTCGTCTGAGCGATCGTCTGACTGCTCATTCGCCCAGCCCCGCCAGGTCCCTGAGCCGCCGGGCCTGCGCGGCGCGCTCCGCCGCACGCTGCTGCTCGTACGTCCGCTCCCCGGCACCGCGCAGCAACGCCTTCGTCTCGATCACGGCGTCCCGGGGCGCGGCCAGGATCGCGGACGCCAGGTCCGCCACGGCCGCGTCCAGCTGCTCACCCGGCACGGCGAGATTGGCCAGCCCCGTACTCACCGCTTCCTCGGCCAGGACAAAGCGCCCGGTCACACAGATCTCCAGCGCTCGCGCATACCCGACGAGCCCGACCAGCGGATGCGTGCCGGTCAGGTCCGGCACCAGTCCCAGGCCGGTCTCGCGCATGGCGAACTGCACGTCGTCGGCGACGACGCGCAGATCACACGCGAGGGCAAGCTGGAACCCGGCCCCGATGGCATGCCCCTGGACGGCGGCGATGGACACGATGTCGCTCTGCCGCCACCAGGTGAAGCCCTCCTGGAACCCGGCGATGGCCGCGTCCAGTTCGGCGTCGCTGCCGCGTGCGAGGTCGATGAACGACGGCTCGCCCTCAATGCCTTCGGGCGTGAACATCTGCCGGTCGAGACCGGCGGAGAAGGACTTGCCCTCCCCGCGCAGCACGACGACACGCACACTGCCGGGCAGCAACCGCCCGGCCTCGCCCAGCGCACGCCACATCGCGGGGCTCTGCGCATTGCGCTTGGCCGGGTTGGCCAGCGTCACCGTGGCGATCGCGTCGTCGACGGTGAGCCGTACGCCGTCCTTGTCGAGTACGGGACCGTGGGGACCTCGGGACACAACGTCCTGGTCGGGCGAAGCCATGGGGCGCCTCCGATGTGTGCGGTCGTCCTGGATGCCGTACCAGACGGCAGGCACCCTTAAGTGACTGCACAGTAACCACCCGGCCGATCAGAGAACCGACCGGGTGGCCACCGTCGAAAGCGATGGGCCGCCCGGGCTCAGGACGATGCGGCCTTCTTGCCCCGCGTCGCCCCGCCGCGCCCGCGCAGCGTGACGCCCGACTCGCTGAGCATCCGGTGTACGAAGCCATACGAGCGGCCGGTCTCCTCGGCCAGCGCTCGGATGCTCGCACCGGAGTCGTACTTCTTCTTCAGGTCTGCCGCGAGCTTGTCGCGCGCGGCGCCGGTCACCCGGCTGCCCTTCTTCAGAGTCTCGGCCACCCGTGCCTCCTCATGGGAAGTGCGCTCTGGTCCCCTCATGATCACCCCTCCGGGCCCTGATGGCCACCCATTCGGCAAGGTCCGTAAGACAGGGTTTTGACGACAGGAGCGCATCCCCACATGCGGAATCTGTAATTCCTTAGAGAGTCGTCCGTACGGCCGAACGGGTTGTTCCACGAAGTGCCTGGTCAGAGATGCAGGACGGCCGAGCCCACGTCAATAAGGGGCCCGGCCGGTAAATCGATGTAGGACACACCTCGGTACGAAAAGATCTCACACAGATGATGGATCAAGGATGAGCCGAATGATCCATACACTGTGGATCACCCTGTGGATCACGCTATGGATCACGCTTTCGATCAAGCCAAGGCGACGAGATCCGCGTAGTCGGCGCCCCACAGGTCCTCGACTCCGTCCGGAAGCAGAATGATCCGCTCCGGCTGGAGCGCCTCCACCGCGCCCTCGTCGTGGGTGACGAGGACGACCGCGCCCTTGTAGGTGCGCAGTGCGCCGAGGATCTCCTCGCGGCTGGCCGGGTCGAGGTTGTTGGTCGGCTCGTCGAGCAGCAGGACGTTGGCCGACGACACCACGAGGGTGGCCAGGGCGAGGCGGGTCTTCTCACCACCGGAGAGGACACCGGCCGGCTTGTCGACGTCGTCACCGGAGAACAGGAACGAGCCGAGCGTCTTGCGGACCTCGACCAGGTCCAGGTCGGGGTTGGCGGAGCGCATGTTCTGAAGGACCGTGCGCTCGGGGTCGAGAGTCTCGTGCTCCTGTGCGTAGTAGCCGAGCTTGAGGCCGTGGCCCTCGACGACCTCGCCGGTGTCGGGCTTCTCGACGCCGCCGAGGAGACGCAGCAGGGTCGTCTTGCCGGCGCCGTTGAGGCCGAGGATGACGACTCGGGAGCCCTTGTCGATGGCCAGGTCGACGTCGGTGAAGATCTCCAGCGAGCCGTACGACTTCGACAGGCCCTCGGCCATCAGCGGGGTCTTGCCGCAGGGCGCGGGCTCGGGGAAGCGAAGCCTGGCGACCTTGTCGGAGGCGCGTACCGCTTCGAGTCCGGCGAGCAGCCGGTCGGCACGCTTGGCCATGTTCTGCGCGGCGACCGTCTTGGTGGCCTTGGCGCGCATTTTGTCGGCCTGCGAGTGCAGTGCCGCGGCCTTCTTCTCGGCGTTCTGCCGCTCGCGCTTGCGGCGCTTCTCGTCGGCCTCGCGCTGCTGCTGGTAGAGCTTCCAGCCCATGTTGTAGACGTCGATCTGGGCGCGGTTGGCGTCCAGATAGAAGACCTTGTTGACGACCGTCTCGACCAGGTCGACGTCGTGGGAGATCACGATGAAGCCGCCGCGGTACGTCTTCAGGTAGTCCCGCAGCCAGACGATCGAGTCGGCGTCGAGGTGGTTGGTCGGCTCGTCGAGCAGCAGCGTGTCCGCGTCGGAGAACAGGATGCGGGCCAGCTCGATACGGCGGCGCTGACCGCCGGAGAGCGTGTGCAGGGGCTGGCCCAGCACCCGGTCGGGCAGGTTGAGCGCGGCGGCGATGGTGGCGGCCTCGGCCTCGGCGGCGTACCCGCCCTTGGTGAGGAACTCGGTCTCCTGGCGCTCGTACTGCTTGAGCGCCTTCTCCCGGGTGGCGCCCTGGCCGTTCGCGATGCGCTGCTCGTTGTCGCGCATCTTGCGGAGCAGTACGTCGAGGCCGCGCGCGGAGAGGATGCGGTCGCGGGCGAGGATGTCGAGGTCGCCGGTGCGGGGGTCCTGCGGGAGGTAGCCGACCTCGCCGGAGCGGGTGACGGTGCCGCCGGCGGGGATGCCGTCGCCGGCCAGGACCTTGGTCAGGGTCGTCTTGCCGGCGCCGTTGCGGCCGACCAGGCCGATGCGGTCGCCCTTGGCGACTCGGAAGGTGGCGGACTCGATGAGGACACGGGCACCGGCGCGCAGCTCGATACCGGAGGCGGAGATCACGGTCAGACTCCAGGGCGGAGGGGGTTGACGGGTGGGCGGCTGAGGACGTTCCCGCCGTCTAATGCGCGAGGAGAATGGCCATGGCGGCAATTCTAACGGGGCGGTGCAACCACTTTTCCGGCGTTCCCGTGTTCGAACCGCCCGCCGCAGCCTTCGGCGGTGGCATCGCGGGGCTGATCGCGCTGTTCCCGGCGTTGTCAGTGGTGGGTGCAAGACTGGCGGCAGGCAGCGGGATTCCGGGGGGTTCCAGCGGTTTTCGCTCAACACCGGCGGTTTTCCACTCGACACACAAGGGAGTGATCGTCATGGCGGGCACGGGTGGTGTGAGTCCGAGCATCTATCCGACGGTGCTGTACGCGGACGCGCAGGCGGCGATCCGGCAGCTGACGGAGGCCTTCGGCTTCACCGAGCTGTCGGTGTACGAGGGCGAGAGCGGCATCGTGGCACACGCGGAGCTGGTGCAGGGCAACGGCGGGGTGATGCTCGGCTCGAAGGGCCGCGGCGGTCGCTTCGACGAGCTGATGAAGGACGCCGGCCCCGCCGGGGTGTATGTCGTCGTGGACGACGTCGACGCCCACCACCAGCGTGCCGTGGACCACGGCGCGGAGATCCTGATGCCCCCGACGGACCAGGACTACGGCTCGCGGGACTACATGGCCCGCGACCTGGAAGGCAATATCTGGAGCTTCGGCACCTACGCCCCCGCGATAGGCGGCTGACCGGGCGGCACGGCCGGCGGAGCGCTCAGCCCCCGGTGTGCACCTGGAAGGCCGCGCGGCGTACGGCCTTGGCCAGGGCGGGGTCGGGGTGCGCCGCGGCGAGGGCCACCAGGACCTGCACGGTGCGGGGGTGCCCGACGGCACGCACCTCGTCGAGCAGCATGGGGACGGTCGGCTGCACCGCGGATTCCAGGTGCCGTACCAGCATCGGGGCCTCGCCGTGATCGGCGACGGCGGCGGCCGTGTCGACCCACAGCCAAGTGGCCTCTTCCCGGGTGAGGACCTCATGGGCGTCCTCGGGGTCGGCGCCGTCGTGCTCGGCGAGCCACAGCAGCGCGTAGGGCCTGAGCGTCGGATCGTCGCCCACGGCGCGTACGTCGGGCTCGGCGGGGGCTCCGACGACGCGCAGCGCCTCGAAGGCGAGGCCGCGCAGCAGGGCGTCCTCGCCGCGGGCGGCGTCGAGCAGCTCGGTGACGGCGCTGCCGACGGGGCGGGCGGCGAGCCAGGCGCGGTACTCGTCGCGGGCCGCCTTCGGCCGGAGCTGGGCGCAGCCGCGCAGCATCTCCTCGGCGGCGACCTCGATGTTCCCGGCGGGGCTCTGGGCGGCGACGCAGATCTGCTCCAGCTTGACCCAGACCGCCCAGCTGCCGAGCGGGGTCAGCGTGGCCTGCCCGTCGCCGCAGGTGAGGGCGCCGACGGAGGCGAGGGCGTGCAGGGACCAGTCGAGGAGCGGGGCGAGCGGGGTGTCGGCGGGCTCCGCAGGCGGCTCGGGCTGCGGACCGTAGGGGATCTCGCAGCGCTCGGTGCGCAGTTCGCTGACCCGCTGCTCCAGGAGGTCGAGGAGCTGCTCGACCGGGACGGGGCCGGCGGAGAGCTGGAGGAAGGAGAGCACCTGGGGCATGGCCGAGACGACCTCGGCGACGGCGGCGGGCTCGTGGTCCGCGGGTTCCGGATGGGCGAGCGACCAGGCGTCGAAGAGGGCGACCCAGCCGCGCAGTACGGCGCTGTCGTCGCGGTTCCAGGCGCGCAGCCGCCAGCCGGGGCGTGCGGTGCCGCCGTGCACCTCGACGAGGCCGGCGAGGCGGGCGGTGTCCCAGTCGGCGCGGACCTGAGCCACGGTCAGGCCCAGGTCCCTGGCCGCCAGTTCGGCGGTCGCGTCGGACAGGGTGCCCGCGCCGTCGGGGCTCGCACCGTCACGGCCGGGGCGCAGCGCGGCGTCGGCCCAGCGGGCGACGCGGGCCGCGGCGGCCAGACCGGAGCGAGCCATTCTGGCCAGCTCCGCCCGGGCGGGAGTGCCCTCCGGGGGGCGCGGGGCGGGGCGGGGCGGGCGCCGCTGGTTCATCGCTCGGGGGGCGGCGGCCAGGGGTCGCGGGCGGACGAGTCGAAGCCTGGAGTCGCGCGGGATACGGGACGTCACGGGTGCAGTCTTCCGGTTGACGGTCCGAAAACCCAAACGGAATGTCACGGCGGGCGACGGGAATGGCCAACGCACGGGGTCCTACGGGCGGCGGAGGGCATACAACAGGCCAGGGATACGGCGTTAAACGGAATCCACGGGACCGGGTGGGATCGGGGTGGACGGGCCGTCACATCAGCGGGGTCAGGAACCGGCGCAGCGTCTCTTCGTAGGTCTGCGGGTCGGCGTTCCACATGGCTGCGTGCGGGGCGTGCTGGACCGTGTGGAGGGAGACCAGGTCGGGGCGGCTGTCGGCCAGGCGGCGGGAGAGGGTCCAGGGCGCCACCGTGTCGTCGGGGCCATGGAAGATCAGCGTCGGCACCGAGAGCCGGCCGGGGTCGGCGATGTCGGCGGCGTCGGCGATGCGGTCGCCGGGCAGCCCGGTGCGGCCCTGTGCGGCGCGGACCGCCAGCGGCAGCAGGACACCCGGGGTGCGCCGGGCGGAGGCCAGGGCGCGCAGCGTCGTCTCCCAGCTGAGTACCGGGGAGTCCAGGACGAGCCCCGAGACTCGGTCGCGCAGCCCCGAGTCGGCGGCGGCGCGCAGCGCCATGGCGGCGCCGGTGGACCAGCCGTGCAGGACGACCTGCTTGGCGCCGTAGCCCACGGCGTAGCGGATCGCCGCGTCCAGGTCACGCCACTCGGTCTCGCCGAGGTGGTTCAGGCCGTCCGGGGAGCGGGGGGCGCCGAGGTCGCCGCGGTAGGCGAGGGCGAGCACCGGGAAGCCGCGGCGGCCCAGGAACTCCATGAGGTTCATGGCGTGCTCGCGGGTGGTGCCGAGGCCGTGCACCGCGATGACCCAGATGTCGCGCACGCCGGGCACGAACCAGGCGGGCAGGGAGCCGAGTTCGCCGGGTATGTCGATGTCGGCGTGTTCCAGGCCGAGGGCGACGCCGGGGTCGCCGACGTACACGTTCGGGGTGAGCCACACCTTGTCGCCGGGATCGAGGGTGCCGTGGGTGACGCGTTCCAGGCGGCGTACGACGGTGTCGGCGGAGTGGTTCGCCGCGCCGAGGACGGGGCCGACGACGGCGTGCGAGGCGTCGCCGGCGAGGCCGTAGGTGCCGGGGCGCAGGGAGGCGAGGGCCCGGGTGAGCGCGATCTGGCCCGCCGCCGTCGCATGCACGGTGAGCCGGGGTTCACCGGGCAGGGGCCGTCCCGGTGGCGCCTTCAGCGCGGCATCACTGGCGAACCGTCCGGCGGCCACGCCGGCTGCGCCGGCCGCCAGGGCTACGGTGACGGCCGCGGCCGCCGTTTTGACAGTGCGCACGGATCCAGTGTCCTGGCGGACCCGCCTGTCGGCCAGCCGGGGGACTCACTTCCGCTGCCCGTACCCCCGCAGCCTCTCCCCCGCCGCGCGCAGCTGCTTCTCCGACAGCAGGCTCGGGGACAGGCCCGGCACCGAGGAGGCCGTGAGCCAGAGGCGGCACATCCACTCAAGTTGGGCTGTGCGGTCGTAGGCCTGGTCGAGGGTGGCACCGTAGGCCATCGTGCCGTGGTTCTGGAGGAGGCAGGCGGAGCGGCCGGTCAGGGCGTGGAGCATGTTCTCGGCCAACTCGTCGGTGCCGTACGTCGCATACGGGGCGACCCGGACGGGTCCGCCGAGCGCCCCGGTCATGTAGTGGATCGCCGGGAGCTCGGTGACGAGGGTGGAGACGGCCGTGGCGTGGACCGCGTGGGTGTGGACGACGGCGCGGGCGTCGGTCGTGCGGTGGACGGCGAGGTGCATGGGCAGTTCGCTGGTCGGGACGAGGGTGCCGAGCACCTGCCGGCCGTCGAGGTCGACGCCGGTGACGTCGTCCGGCGTGAGGCGGTCGTAGGGGATGCCCGACGGTGTGACCAGGATCGTGTCCCCGACGCGTACGGAGACATTGCCGGACGTGCCGACGACGAGTCCGTCGGACACGGTCCGGCGGGCCGTGGCGACGAGCTCTTCCCAGGCGTGCGCCTCCTCCTTGAGCGCACCCCTCCCCCGCGGCTCTGTCACAACCGGTGCCTCCTCCCGGGCGTCCCCCGCGCTCCGCTGATCCCGCCGCTGCTCAGCCATGCCGCGATCCTGCCAGGCGCGGCGTCAACCCGCCGACAGGCGGGGCACTTCGGGCGGAGGGCCACACGACCGCCCGCTGACGGAGGTGGGCCCGGCTGCTGCCCGTTCTGGCAGTACGACGACAGCGGCAGCCTGCCGGGTGACCAGAATCCTTCAGGTGACCAGAATCTCTTCAATGGACCCCTGCCCCGGCTAAAGAAGCTTGTCCGAGGTTCCTGGCCCTTGGGGCGTCCGGCCCGCGCGGGTCCGGCGGTGCGACAACCGCCACGACGGGACACCACGCGGCCCCTCCCAGTTCATCTTCCGTTCACTCAGGTTACCTACGTTCAACCGGCCGATGACCTCGAACGATTGCCTGGGGAAATGGAAAGCTTCTCGCTGATCCTCGCGATTGTGGTGGTAACCGCTCTCGCGTTCGATTTCACGAACGGTTTCCACGACACCGCCAACGCGATGGCCACCACCATCTCGACCGGTGCGCTCAAACCCAAGATCGCGGTGGCCATGTCCGCCGTCCTCAACCTCGTCGGCGCCTTCCTCTCGGTGGAGGTCGCCAACACCATCTCCAAGGGGCTGGTCGACGAGACCGGCATACGTCCCGAGGTCATCTTCGCCGCCCTGGTCGGCGCGATTCTCTGGAACCTGCTGACCTGGCTGATCGGCCTCCCCTCCAGCTCCTCGCACGCCCTCATGGGCGGCCTGATCGGCGCCACCGTCGCCTCGGCCGGCGTCGACGCGGTCCACGGCGACGTGTTCGTCACCAACATCCTGATCCCGGCGATCGCCGCTCCAGTCGTCGCGGGCATCGCCGCGCTGCTCGCCACGCGGCTGTCGTACTCCCTGGGCTCCCTCGGCAAGAAGGCCGACGGCAAGGCGGCGGCGAAGGGCTACCGCGCCGGTCAGATCGCCTCCGCCGGTCTGGTCTCGCTGGCCCACGGCACCAACGACGCGCAGAAGACGATGGGCATCATCACCCTCGCGCTGGTGGCCGGCGACGCCATCGCCCCCGGCTCGAACCCTCCCACCTGGGTGATCCTCTCCGCGGGCGTGGCCATCGCACTCGGCACCTACCTCGGCGGCTGGCGCATCATCCGCACCATGGGCAAGGGCCTGACCGACCTCCAGCCGCAGCAGGGCTTCGCCGCCCAGACCAGCGCGGCCACGGTCATCCTGGCCTCCTCCCACATCGGCTTCTCCCTCTCCACCACGCACTCCGTCTCCGGCGCGGTGATGGGCGCGGGGCTCGGCCGCAAGGGCGGTGTCGTCCGCTGGTCCACCGCCACCCGGATGTTCGTCGCCTGGGGCCTGACGCTGCCGGCGGCGGCCCTGGTCGGCGCCGTCGCGGAATGGGTGACCGGTTTCGGCAACTGGGGCACCGCCCTGGTCGCCGTCTTCCTGGTCGCCTCCAGCGCCGCGATCTGGCGGCGCTCCCGCCACGAGGTCGTCGACCACACGAACGTCAACGACACGAGCGTCAGCGACACGACGCAGGAGCCGCCCGGTGTGGTGACGACGGCGATCGCCGCGGTGACCCCGCCGCCCGCGGGCACCGTGACCGACGAACTGTCGGCCACGCTCCCCGCCCCCGCCCCGGCCTCCGAACCGGCGCCTTCACAGGCCACGCTCTGACCCCCACCCGGTTTCTCCAGAAAGCAGCAACATGAAGATCGACTGGGCGGCTCTCGGTTCCGTCTTCGGCGTCAGCCTCGTGGTCACCGTGGCCCTCGTGGCTCTGTTCACCCTCGGCGTCGCGGGCCTCTCCCGCCGCGAACGCGCCCTGGCCCAGGGCGACTCCGCCGCGCTCGCGGTCACCGGCGCGTACGCCTGCTTCACGGCCTGCGCGGCCGCGGTGGGCTACGGGATCTATCTGATCATGGCCTGACGCATCGCGTACGTCTGCCCGCCCTGCCCGGACCGCAGCTTCACCCGCGGTCCGGGCAGGGCGGGTCCTTCTCTGCGGCCGGGGGGATGTCGAGGGTGTTCAGGAGGTTGTCCCATACGCCGGGGAGGCGGGCGGGAAGTGGCTCGCAGAGGTCGTCGGCGGTGGCACGTCCGGTGAGGAAGTCCAGGTCGTAGGTGACGGAGCCCAGGCCTGTCTCGGCGTGGAGAAAGTGACCGTCGAACAGCCACACCTTCACGTGGTCGAAGGCGTAGGCGTGGAGTTTGACCGGCTCGCCGTTGCCGTTGCCGTTGCCGTTGTCGTTCCAGAGCTCGTCCTCGTCCTCCGGCGTCGTCAGCACGAGATGGCCGTCACCGCCGTAGGCCCGCACCTCGCCGGCCCCGGGGGCGAGGAGGGTGGGCTTCCGCTCTCCGGGCCGCCATACGAAGACCCCGCTCCCGGTGGCCACCGCGACAGACCGGCCGTCGGGCCTGAACACCGCCGACCTCGCGTCGCCGAGGTGTGGAAACGCGCATCCGTCGACCTTGGCCGCCGAGCTGTCGCCCTTCAGCCGCCAGAGCTCCGCGTCCCCGTCCGCTCTCAGGACCAGGAACTCCCCGGGCGCGTGCGGACGGCCCACAGCCGTGACGCACGCGCGGTCTCCCGGCGCCTCGTCCCGCGCGCACCCCACCTCGTCCAGCCGGTCGAGTTCTCCCGTCGCTCCGTCGAGGTGCGCCAGCCCTCTGCCGTCGAGCAGCAAGAAGTCCCCGTGCCCGAACCGTCGTACGGATTCCATTTCCTGATCCGTGTCGGAGGCACTTGAGCCATCCTTCGCGGCGGACGGCGACTCGTCGTTCAAGCGCCGAAAACCGTCCGTCGTACGCAGCTCCCAGGCCACGGTGCCCCAGGCAACGAAGCTCCGCCCGTCCTCACTGACCTCGATCTCGGTGAAAGAGGTGTCCCTGTCGACTTCATGTCGCCTGGGGCCACGTCCCCGTCCATCCAGCACGACCTCGGAGTCGACCACCTCCTGGAAAGTGCTCTCGCCCTGGTCCACATAGATCTTGGTCAAGGCGACGAGCATGTCGTGCCCCGCCACCCGGTCCATGTCCGCTACGTCGACAGCCCCTCCCACACCGATCGGGTACGAGGACTCGGCAGTCATCCGCAGCGACAGGACGTCCCGCCCCAGGGCCGCGTAGGCGACGAGTCCCTTGTCCGTCCGGGTCATGACCATGTCTCCTCCGCGACGGGCGACGTCCCCGGGCATGACCACGGCGTATCGACGCCCGGACGCCAAGTCCTGCAGAACCCCCCAGACGCCGTCCGGGCCTGCGGACCCGCCCTCGGAGATGCCGCCCGCATACAGAAACCGGCCGGTGGCATCCGTGTCGAAGGGCTCCGACCACCGCCCCTTGTTCTCTTGCTGCTTCCCGGCCGGCAGTTGCCACCGCCAGAACCGCTCGTTCCCCTGCTTCCAGGCGAACGCCCTGCCCCCGGCGGCGAACTGCACGGCTTTCCGGTCCCGCGGTCCGTGCTCGATCTCCCCCGTCGACAGCTTCATCGAACGGGCTGTGTACCTTGCCTCCGAACCCTCCGTATAGGTCAGCACGGTCAAGTGACCGGGCTGACCGGACCGCAGGGCGAGTTCGCTCAAGCACTCACCGGGTTGAACCAGCCTTTCGGGCACCACTGTCCCCCCGTCCCTCGCCGGCTGCCGGTCGACCTTCATGACATACACCCAAGGACGCAGGGTTTCACCGACGCAGTACTCGTCGCTCGAACTCACCGCATGCACGAGTCGGCGAGCGTCACTGGAGAAGTCCAACGTCACCGTGGTGTCGGCCTTGCCGTCCGGATGCCATCGCAGCGACCGGGGCTTCGCCTCGGGCACTCCTCCGTCGAGTTCCCACACCCGCACCTCACCGTGCGCCGCCGCAGCCGCGGCCCGCTTCCCGTCGTCGCTGACGGCCACCGAGTTCATCGAGGGCGGGGCCCCGGGCAGCGGCCAGCGCTTCGGGTTCCCGCGCGCCAGCCCGGTGATCGCGTACGCCTCTGTTCCCTTCAGAACAATCATCACCCGCCCGTCCGCCGAAGCGGCGACGTCGGTCACCTTGCCCGCCGGAAGAACGCGGTGTGCGGAGGCGAGTGAGGTCAGGGGCCAGGCGTGTCGCATCAAGGCCGCCTCGCTCTCCGGGAGTTCACTCGTGCGGTGGGCCGCGGCGGCCAGCAGTGCCGCGCCCACGGGGTCCTCGACCGCACGGTCCGCGGCGTACTCGGCGAGTTGCTGGGCGGCTCTGTCCTTCTCCCCCTGCCCTTGGTCGCGCATCAGACCCCACAGGCCGTAGCCCAACAGCCCGGCCAGCACCGCCAGGCAGGCCACCAGCGCCACACCCGTGCGGCTTCTGCGCACCGACCGTCTCTGGCGGTATCTGCTCAGACGGATGAACGCCGTCTCGGCCGCGGAGAGTTCGTCGGGCCGCAGCACCGCCGAGCTCTTCGCGGTCGTCAACTCCTGCCCCCGCAGCAGCAGATCGTCGTGACGTCCGCCGTCCTCCCACTCCCGCAGCCGGCCTCGCAGCTTCTCGTGCCACGCCAGGAACGTCCGCGACTCGTCCAGCCAGCGTCGCAGGGCCGGCCATTGGCGGACCAACGCCTCGTGCGCCAGCGCGACCGTCTCCTTCCCCGAACTGTCCCGCGAGATGACCAGCAGGCGGGTGGCTGCCAGCGCCTGGGCCGCCGTGCGGAGTTCCGGGGGGAGCTGGTCGAAGGCGCGGGCCACCCGCGCGTACTCCTTGTCCCTCACCGGGCGGGCGAGTCGTTCGAAGAGGCGGCGGGCCGTTGGCTCGTCCGGCCCGTCCGGGGGCTTGCAGACCTGGGCCAGTTGGTGGTCGGCGTAGCGGGACAGGGCGCCTTCGACGCCGCCGATCTCCCGGTACGCGGCGTGGGTGAGCCGGCCGTGCTCCCGGCGGTCCCAGAGTTCGGCGAGGGTGAACTCCAGCAGGGGCAGCGCTCCGGGTTCGGCGCCGGCGTCGGCCACGAGCAGTTCCGGCAGGCCGGGCTCGAACTCCACGCCCGGGACCGCGTCGACGGGGCAGCGCACCACCTGGTCCAGTTGGGCGGGGGTCATCGGCGCGACCATCTGGACCGTGCCGCTGAGCGCCTCGGCCCGGCCGCCCGTCACCAGTTCCTCCAGCGACGCCGAGCGCAGGGTGGCCAGGACCCGGAGGCGGCGGCCTGCCGGATGGGCCGCCCGCGCCATCGGCAGCAGTACGTCGAGCAGGGCGCGGGCGTCGGCCGGGCGAGCCCCGACCGTCTCCTCGAACTGGTCGAGCAGGATGACATGGCCCGCCGTACCGGCCTCTTCGAGGATGCGCGCGCCGAGCAGCACAGCCGCTTCCCGGTCGGCGCCCAGTTGCCGGGCGAGTTCCCGTGCCGGTGGGAACTGTGCGCCCAGCGCCTCCGCCAGCGTCCGTACCGGGTCCGTGTCCGGCTGGCCCGCGAAGTCCGTCACGGTGTGGCCGGACGCGCGGAGCAACGGGAGTACGCCCGCTCGTACCAGTGAGGACTTGCCCACCCCCGACGCTCCCGCGACCGGCACGAAAGGGTGCTCCAGGAGTGCCCCGGCGATGCGTTCGCTGTCCGCGCGGCGGGCGAAGAAGACGGACGCGTCCTGTTCTCGGAAGGATTCCAGGCCGCGGAAGGGGGACGGGCAGCGGGCCGGGTCCAGGCCCAGGAGCAGGGCGGTGGGGATGAGGTACGCCGTCGTCGCGCCCGTTCCGGTGTCCGCGGCCACCGTCATGCCGACGACCCCGCCCTGCTCCGTGTCCCAGACCGGGGCGCCGCTGAAGCCCCGCCCGATCACCGGCCCGCGCGGGGACGGGCGCGGTTCCATGGAGGTCCAGCCCTTGCCCACGGGCGCACGGAGCCGGCCGTCCACCCACACGCCGTGCTCGTCGGTCCGGAGCGGGAAGCCCAGGATTCGGAACGCGTGGTCCCAGACCGCCGTACCGCCCGCGAAGCGCACCGCCGTGGTGCCGGGCACCGTCGCCTCCAGTGCCAGCAGCGCCATGTCGCCGCCGCCGTCGGGCGCGACCGGGCGCCAGTGCGTGACCGTCGCCGTCAGGCGGGGCGAGGGCGGGGTCAGGAGGGGGAAGTCGACGGTCAGCGGGGAGGCGGGAGGTGTTCGGTCGGTGTCGGGTACGCCCAGCGCGGCCGCCACCACGTGCGCGCAGGTGCAGAGGGTCCCCTCGGCGATGAGGAAGCCGCTGCCGGCGACCTGGCCGTCGGCGGTCCAGAAGCGCGCGATGGCGCCCGGGAGTTCGTCGTCAGGAGCGGTCGTCATCGTCACGCTGTACCGGAATGGCCGCGTTGTCCTGTGCCGACCAGCGCATGGTCACCGTGAAGTGGGCCTCCGTGGATCCCTTCGCCACCACGACGCCCGCCTCGGCGCTGAGCGTGATGCCGAACTCGACGGTCACCTCCGCGGGCGGCCTCGCCAGGCTTCTGGCATCGTCCACGACCGCGCCGAGCGCGGGGCGCACCCGGCCGAGTGCCTGCTGGAGGGTTTCGGCGGCACCGGCCACCACGCCCCCGCGCGAGACGCGCTGGACTCCGGCCGGGCCGTCGCCGGCCACCTCCAGAAGCACGATCTGCCCGTCGTCCAGCAGCATCTCGCCCACGTACGCCACCCTGCGTCCCCTCCCGCGCCCGTTGTACCCCGTATGAGGCATAGGAGTTATTGCAGGGGTCACCGTGCGTGATCACAAGCGGGATCAGGAATTGTCGCCCGGCAGAGGGGAATTCACGGCGAGCGGCCCTACGCGGACAGCCTGCCGTGCTAGCGGTGTGGAACTCGGCACACTCCCCCTTCGCAGGTCAACGGCAAGTTGACGGCCCTTCCAACCCCGTGGTGGACTGCCGGAGCCATGTACGGCGGCAGGAGAGGAAGCCGGTGTGAATCCGGCGCGGTCCCGCCACTGTCACCGGGGTAGCAGACCCCGGGAGCCAGGAACTCTCACCGCCGGTCTCGTCGAACCAGGGCGTGGACACCCTGAGTGAGGACATATCGCGATGCCCGGCTGCCGTTCGAGGTGCAGTACCAGGTCCCCGTCTGACCCCGCGGTCGGCTGAGCTTCATGCGTGCCGATCGCGTCTTCGCGTACGGCGCCGCCGCCGGACTCCTCGGCGACGTGCTGCTCGGCGATCCGCGCCGGGGGCATCCGGTCGCCGCGTTCGGGCGGGCCGCCGGGGCCGTGGAACAGGCGTTGTGGCGCGACCATCGGGGGTGGGGCGCGCTGCACACCGCCGTGTGCGCCGGTGGCGCCGTCGCGCTTGGTGCCGTCGCCGCTCGTGTCGCACGTACGTCCCCCGCCGCCTCCGCCGCCCTGACCGGCGTCGCCACCTGGGCGGTCGTCGGGGGGACTTCGCTCGCCCGGGAGGCCCGGGTCATCGGGCGTGCCCTGGAAGCGGGGGACGTGGAGGGGGCGCGGGCGCGGCTGCCGCATCTGTGTGGGCGGGATCCGCAGGCGCTCGACGCGGACGGGATCGCGCGGGCGGTCGTGGAGTCCGTCGCCGAGAACACCTCCGACGCGGTGGTGGGAGCGCTGGTGTGGGGCGCCGTGGCCGGCGTTCCCGGGCTCGTCGGGTTCCGGGCCGTGAACACGCTCGACGCCATGGTGGGGCACACATCGCCCAGGTACCAGCGCTACGGGTGGGCTTCGGCACGGCTCGACGACGTGGCGGGGTGGCCGGGATCGCGGCTGACCGCCGTACTGGCCGCCGTCGCCGGCGGTGACCCCCGCGGGGCCGTACGAGCCTGGCGTGCCGATGCCGCCAAGCACCCGAGCCCCAACGCCGGGCCCGTGGAGGCCTCGTTCGCGGGGGCGCTGGGGGTGCGGCTGGGCGGGACTTTGTCGTACGGCGGACGGATCGAGCACCGGCCCGTGCTGAACGGGGCCGGGCGGACCGTCGGCACCCAGGACATCGAAGAGGCCGTACGGCTGTCCAGGCGCGTGGGCTGGCTCGCGCTCGGCGTCTGTGTCGCCGCGCGCCACATCGTGAAGGGGCGTATGTCATGACAGGCGGTGGTCTCCTCGTCGCCGGCACCACCTCCGACGCCGGCAAGAGCGTCGTCACCGCCGGGATCTGCCGGTGGCTGGTGCGGCAGGGGGTCAAGGTCGCGCCGTTCAAGGCGCAGAACATGTCGCTGAACTCGTTCGTCACAAGAGAAGGCGCCGAGATCGGGCGGGCGCAGGCCATGCAGGCGCAGGCCTGCCGCGTCGAGCCGACCGCGCTCATGAATCCCGTGCTGCTCAAGCCCGGTGGCGAACAGAGCAGTCAGGTCGTGCTGCTCGGGAAGCCGGTGGGCGAGCTGAGCGCGCGCGGCTACCACGGCGGACGGCAGCAGAGGCTGCTGGGTACGGTACTGGACTGTCTGGCCGAGTTGCGGGGCACGTATGACACGGTGATCTGCGAGGGGGCTGGGAGCCCGGCTGAGATCAACCTCAGGCGGACCGACATCGTCAACATGGGCATCGCACGCAATGCGCGGCTGCCCGTGCTGGTGGTGGGTGACATCGACCGCGGTGGCGTCTTCGCGTCCTTCTTCGGGACCGTCGCCCTCCTCTCCCCCCAGGACCAGGAACTCGTCGCCGGGTTCCTCGTCAACAAGTTCCGCGGCGACGTCTCGCTGCTCGAACCCGGGCTCGACATGCTGCACGGCCTCACCGGGCGGCGGACGTACGGCGTGCTGCCCTTCCGGCACGGGCTCGGCATCGACGAGGAGGACGGACTGCGCGTCTCCCTGCGGGGGGCGGTGAGGGAGTCCACGGTCTCCGCTCCCGTCGGCGAGGACGTGCTGCGGGTCGCCGTCTGCGCGATCCCCCTCATGTCCAACTTCACCGACGTCGACGCCCTGGCCGCCGAACCCGGTGTCGTCGTGCGGTTCGTGGACCGGCCGGAGGAGCTGGCGGACGCGGATCTGGTCGTCATCCCGGGCACGCGGGGAACCGTGCGCGCGCTGGAGTGGCTGCGGGAGCGGGGCCTCGCGGAGGCCCTGGTGCGCAGGGCGTCCGAGCAGCGGCCCATCCTCGGCATCTGCGGTGGCTTCCAGGTCCTCGGCGAGTACATCGAGGACGAGGTGGAGAGCCGGCGCGGGCATGTCGAGGGCCTGGGCGTGCTGCCCGTCCGCGTGCGGTTCGCGCGGGAGAAGACCCTCACCCGGCCCGTCGGTGAGGCTCTGGGCGAGCGCGTCGAGGGGTACGAGATCCATCACGGGCTCGCCGAGATCGCAGGCGGCGAAGCGTTCATCTCTGATGACAGAGGACACAGCCTGGACGGCTGCCGGGTCGGGCAGACCTGGGGCACGCACTGGCACGGCTCGCTGGAGTCGGACGGTTTCCGGCGGGCGTTCCTGCGCGAGGTGGCCGGCGCCGCGGGCCGCCGCTTCGTGCCGGCCCCCGACACGTCGTTCGGCGCGCTGCGCGAGGAGCAGCTCGACCGGCTCGGCGATCTGATCGAACAGCACGCGGACACGGACGCGCTCTGGCGGCTCATCGAGTCGGGCGCGACGCAAGGACTGCCTTTCATTCCACCGGGAGCGCCCGCATGAGCACAGTGTTGTTGTTGTCGACGGCCGACACGGACCTGCTGGCGGCCAGGGCCGCTGCCGGTGCCGACTACCGGATCGGCAACCCGACCCGGGTGGATGTCGAGACCGAACTGCCCGCGCTGCTCGACGGCGCGGACATCGCCGTCGTACGGCTGCTGGGTGGCAGGCGGGCCTGGGAGGACGGGCTCGGCAGGCTCAAGGCGTCCGGTGTTCCGACCGTGCTGCTGGGCGGGGAGGCCGTCCCGGACGCCGAGTTGATGGCCGAGTCGTCCGTACCCGCCGGTGTCGTCGCGGAGGCGCTGCGGTACCTCGTCGAGGGCGGGCCCGCCAACCTGACCGAGCTGGCACGGTTCCTCTCCGACACCGTGCTGCTCACGGGTGAGGGGTTCGTCGAGCCGCAGAAGACGCCCGAGTACGGCGTCCATGGCGAGCGCCCTCTCGTCGCGGGCCGGCCCACCGTCGGCGTGCTCTTCTACCGGGCCCATGAGCTGAGCGGCAACACCTCCTTTGTCGACACGCTGTGCGACGCGATCGAGGCCCGGGACGCCAACGTCCTTCCCGTGTACTGCGGTTCGCTGCGCGGGGCCGACGCCGGGCTGTACGAGATCCTCGCGCGGGCCGACGCCCTCGTCGCGACCGTCCTGGCCGCCGGCGGCACGCACGCCTCGCAGGCCTCGGCCGGCGGTGACGAGGAGGCCTGGGACATCGGGGCGCTCGCGGACCTCGATGTGCCCGTTCTGCAAGGGCTTTGCCTGACCTCCTCGCGGGCCGCCTGGGACGAGTCGGACGCCGCCCTCTCCCCCATGGACGCGGCGATGCAGGTCGCGATCCCGGAGTTCGACGGACGGCTGATCACCGTCCCCTTCTCCTTCAAGGAGCAGGGCCCGGACGACGTTCCCGTGTACGTCGCCGACCCCGAGCGGGCCGCGCGGGTCGCCGGGATCGCCGTACGGCACGCACGGCTCAAGCACAAGGCGAACGCCGACAAAAAGCTCGCGCTCGTCTTCACCGCGTACCCGACGAAGCACTCGCGCGTCGGCAACGCGGTCGGTCTCGACACGCCCGCCTCGGCCGTGCGGGTGCTGGACGCGCTGCGGGACGCCGGGTACGCGCTCACCGAATACCCCTCCGGCGGCGACGAGTTGATCCACCGGCTCATCGAGGCGGGCGGGCACGACGTCGAGTGGCTGACCGAGGACCAGCTGGCCGCCGCGCCCGCGCGGGTGCCGCTCGCCGACTATCAGGCATGGTTCGACAGACTCGGCCCGGAGCTTCGCCAGGCCATGGTGGACGCGTGGAGCGAACCGCCGGGCAGCCTGTACGTCGACGGGGAGGACATCGTCCTGGCCTCCCTCCAGTTCGGCAACGTCGTCGTCATGATCCAGCCGCCGCGCGGCTTCGGCGAGAACCCGATCGCGATCTACCACGACCCGGACATGCCGCCGTCCCACCACTACATGGCGGCCTACCGGTGGCTGGAGAACTCGTTCGGCGCCGACGCGGTCGTCCACATGGGCAAGCACGGCACGATGGAGTGGCTGCCGGGCAAGGGCCTCGGCCTGAGCGGCGGTTGCGCCCCGGACGCGGTCCTCGGCGAGCTGCCCCTGATCTACCCCTTCATCGTCAACGACCCCGGTGAGGGCACCCAGGCCAAGCGGCGCGGGCATGCCACGGTCGTCGACCATCTGGTGCCGCCGATGGCGCGCGCCGACACGTACGGCGACCTGGCCAAGCTGGAGCAGCTGCTTGACGAGTACGCGCTCGTCTCCGACCTGGACCCGACGAAGGCGCCGACCGTGCGCAGTCAGATCTGGACGCTCGTCCGGGCCGCGGAACTCCACCACGATCTGCATGTCGACGAGCAGCCGGGCGACGCCGACTTCGACGAGTTCGTCATGCACATCGACGGATATCTGTGCGAGATCAAGGATGTGCAGATCCGGGACGGGCTGCACATCCTGGGCGGCGGCCCGGTCGGCGAGCCGCGCGTGAACCTCGTACTCGCCGTGCTGCGCGCCTCGCAGGTCTGGGGCGGGCAGGCGAACGCGCTGCCGGGGCTGAGGGCATCGCTGGCGGCCCACTTCGGGCTGGCCGAGAAGGAGTTGCTGGCCGAACCGGGGGCGCCGGTGAAGGTGCCGGTGGAGCTGACGGACCTCGTCGAGGGACCGTCGCGTACGGGCGCCGACGCGATCGATCTGCTGGAGCAGTTGTGCAGGCGGATCGCGGAGGGGATGGAGGAGCGCGGCTGGGCGGTCACAGACAGCCGTTCCCTGGTCCGCGATGTCCTCGGCACCGAACTCCCGGACGCCGTGGCCGTGTTGGAGTTCGCGTGCCGTGAGGTCGTCCCCCGGCTCGCGAAGACCACCGACGAGATCGGGCACATCCTGCGGGCGCTGGACGGCGGTTACGTCCCGGCGGGCCCGTCGGGTTCCCCGACACGTGGCCTGGTGAACGTCCTGCCGACCGGCCGGAACTTCTACTCCGTCGACCCCAAGGCCATTCCGTCCAGGCTGAGTTGGGAGGTCGGGCAGTCGCTGGCGGACTCGCTGGTGCAGCGGTACCTCGCCGACACCGGCGAGTACCCGAAGTCCGTGGGTCTGACGGTCTGGGGCACGTCCGCGATGCGCACCCAGGGCGACGACATCGCCGAGATCCTGGCGCTGCTGGGCTGCCGTCCGGTGTGGGACGACGCGTCGAGGCGCGTGACCGGGTTCGAGGTGGTCGGCCTGGCGGAACTCGGGCGTCCCCGCATCGACGTCACGGTCCGGATCTCCGGGTTCTTCCGGGACGCGTTCCCGCATGTGGTCGGACTGATCGACGACGCGGTGCGGGCGGTCGCGGAGCTGGACGAGCCGACCGACCGGAACTTCGTGAAGGCGCACGCCGACGAGGACACCGCCGAGCACGGCGACCGTCGACGCGCGACGGCTCGTGTCTTCGGCTCGAAGCCGGGTGCCTACGGGGCAGGACTGCTGCCCCTCATCGACGCCCGAAACTGGAGGAGCGACGCGGACTTGGCCGAGGTGTATGCCGTCTGGGGTGGTTACGCATACGGGCGCGGGCTCGACGGGCGAGCGGCTCGGGGGGACATGGAGACGGCGTTCCGGCGGATCGCGGTGGCGGCGAAGAACGTCGACACGCGTGAACACGACATCGCGGATGCCGACGACTACTTCCAGTACCACGGCGGCATGGTCGCCGTGGTGCGGCATCTGACGGGGGGCAACCCCGAGGCGTACGTGGGGGATTCTGCTGTGCCGGACCAGGTGAAGACGCGGACGCTGGGCGAGGAGACACACAGGGTCTTCCGGGCTCGTGTGGTCAACCCGCGTTGGATGACTGCAATGCGCAGGCATGGCTACAAGGGTGCGTTCGAGATGGCTGCGACCGTCGACTACCTCTTCGGGTACGACGCCACGGCCGGGGTCGTCGACGATTGGATGTACGAGAAGCTCAGCGCCGAGTACGTCTTCGACCCGGAGAACCGGGACTTCATGCGGAAGTCCAACCCGTGGGCCTTGCGGGGCATTACCGAGCGGCTGCTTGAGGCGGCGGACCGGGGCCTGTGGGCGGAGCCGGACCAGGAGACCCTGGACCGGCTCCGGGCGACCTACCTCGAACTTGAGGGAGACCTGGAGGGAGACGCGTGAACTTTTCCGGAACCCCCGCGCCGGCGGGGAGCAAGGTGCCATCAGGCGCCACGGATACAACGGCGCCGGATCACCCCCGCGTGAGCGGGGAGCAGGCCTTGATCTTGACAGGTCGACATGCGGAGCTCGTACCGCTCTGCCATGAGTCACCCGAAGGGGTGATCGCCGCGTGAGCGCGCCCTATCCCTTCACGGCCCTTGTCGGCCAGGACGATCTGCGGCTCGCGCTGCTGCTGAACGCCGTGTCGCCGGCGGTCGGTGGTGTGCTGGTTCGTGGGGAGAAGGGCACCGCCAAGAGCACCGCCGTACGCGCGCTGTCGGCGCTGCTGCCCGAGGTGTCCGTGGTCTGCGGGTGCCGGTTCTCGTGCGACCCGGCCGCTCTCGACCCGTCGTGCCCGGACGGGCCGCACGAGCCGGGGCCGGGTGTGCGGCGTCCCGCCCGTATGGTCGAGCTCCCCGTCGGCGCCTCCGAGGACCGGCTCGTCGGCGCCCTCGACATCGAGCGGGCGCTCGCGGAGGGCGTGAAGGCATTCGAGCCGGGGCTGCTCGCCTCGGCTCACCGAGGAATCCTGTACGTCGACGAAGTCAATCTCTTGCACGACCACTTGGTCGACCTCTTGCTCGACGCTGCGGCCATGGGTGCCTCGTACGTGGAGCGCGAAGGCGTCTCCGTACGGCATCAGGCTCGATTCCTGCTGGTCGGAACCATGAACCCGGAGGAGGGAGAACTCAGACCCCAACTCCTCGATCGTTTCGGGCTGACCGTCGAGGTCGCCGCCTCGCGGGAGCCCGAGCAGCGGGTGGAGGTCGTGCGGCGTCGATTGGCCTACGACGACGATCCATCCGGATTCGCGGCGCGTTGGGCGGGCGAAGAGGCCGCTGTACGGCAACGGATCGTCGCCGCACGAGAGTTGTTGCCGTCAGTGCGGCTGGGTGATGGCGCACTGCGGCAAATCGCGGCGCTGTGCGGGGCCTTCGACGTGGACGGCATGCGGGCCGACATCGTGATGGCGCGCACCGCCACAGCGCTGGCCGCGTGGGCCGGGCGGACCGAGGTGGCGGCGGAGGACGTGCGACAGGCCGCGTTGCTCGCGTTGCCGCATCGCAGGCGGCGCAATCCTTTCGACGCTCCGGGACTGGACGAAGACAAGCTGGACCAGACCCTGGAGGAGTTCTCCGGGGACGACGATCCCGATCCTGAGCCGGACGGTCCCGGTGGGGGTGGCGGGGAGCCCGCGCCTGACGAAGGCCCGCAAGACGGGGACACCGGGGGGCGGCCCGAGGCCGGGAAGGGTGGCGAGCCGCAGGCTGCGGGGGGTGCCGAGCAGTCCGCCGTACGGGCTTCCGAGCCGTTCCGTACCAAGGTGCTCAGTGTGCCCGGCCTCGGTGACGGGGTCGCCGGGCGGCGTTCGCGGGCGCGGACCGAGCACGGGCGGACGACCGGGGCGCGGCGCCCCCGTGGGACGCTGACCAAGCTGCATGTGGCGGCCACCGTGCAGGCTGCCGCGCCACACCAGCGGGCGCGGGGCCGCACTGGATCGGGACTTCTCCTGCGTCGTGACGATCTCAGGCAAGCGGTGCGAGAAGGCCACGAATCCAATCTCGTGCTCTTCGTCGTCGACGCCTCCGGGTCGATGGCTGCTCGGCAGCGGATGAGTGCCGTGAAGGGAGCCGTGCTGTCGCTGCTCCTCGACGCGTATCAGCGGCGGGACAAGGTGGGGCTGGTGACTTTCCGGGGGGCCGCTGCGGATGTCGCGCTGCCGCCCACGTCGTCGGTGGACGCCGCCGCGGCCCGGCTGGAGTCGTTGCCCACGGGTGGGCGTACACCGCTTGCCGCCGGTCTGTTGAAGGCCCATGACGTGCTGCGGATCGAGCGGCTGCGGGATCCGGCGCGGCGGGCGCTGGTCGTCCTGGTGACGGACGGGCGGGCCACCGGCGGGCCCGAGCCCGTCGCGCTCGCGGGGCGTGCGGCCCGGTTGTTCGCCTCCGACGGGATCGCTTCGGTGGTCGTCGACTGTGAGTCCGGGCCCGTGCGGCTCGGGCTCGCCGGACAGATTGCCGGTGAACTCGGCGGCACCGCCGTGACGCTGGACGAGTTGCGGGCGGACTCCATCGCCGGGCTGGTGAAGGACGTGCAGAGGAGGGCCGCGTGATGCCTCAGGGGCAGCCGAGTGTCGTGCCGGACGACGGGCTGACGACTCGTCAGCGGCGTAATCGTCCCTTGGTGGTCGTGCACACGGGCGTCGGCAAGGGCAAGTCGACTGCCGCATTCGGGCTTGCGTTGCGCGCCTGGAATCAGGGCTGGCCCATCGGGGTGTTCCAGTTCGTCAAGTCGGCCAAGTGGAAGGTCGGGGAGGAACGGGCGCTGCGGGTGCTCGGGGACAGTGGTGAGGGCGGGTCCGTCGCCTGGCACAAGATGGGCGAGGGGTGGTCCTGGGTGCAGCGGGACTCCCAGATGGACAACGAGGAGAAGGCGCGCGAGGGCTGGGAGCAGGTCAAGCGGGATCTGGCCGCCGAGACGTACCGGCTGTACGTCCTGGATGAGTTCGCCTATCCGATGCACTGGGGGTGGGTCGACGTCGATGAGGTGGTGGCTGTGCTGCGGGACCGGCCAGGTGCCCAGCATGTTGTCATCACCGGGCGGAACGCGCCCGGGAAGCTGGTCGACTTCGCCGATCTCGTGACCGACATGTCCAAGGTCAAGCATCCGATGGACGTCGGGCAGAAGGGGCAGAGAGGCATCGAGTGGTGACGTCCGTTCCCCGGTTGGTCATCGCCGCGCCGGCGTCCGGCAGCGGCAAGACCACCGTTGCCACGGGGCTGATGGCCGCGTTCGCCGCGCGGGGGCTTGTGGTGTCCGGACACAAGGTGGGGCCCGACTACATCGATCCCGGGTATCACGCGCTTGCCACGGGGCGGGTGGGACGGAATCTCGACGCTTATCTGTGCGGGCCGGAGTTGATCGGGCCGTTGTTCGCGCATGGGGCGCGGGGGTGTGACATCGCCGTCGTCGAGGGCGTGATGGGGCTGTACGACGGGGCCGCGGGGGAGGGTGAGCTGGCGTCGACCGCGCAGGTGGCGAAGGTGCTGCGGGCGCCGGTCGTGCTGGTGGTCGATGCGTCGTCGCAGGCGCGGTCCGTGGCGGCGCTGGTGCATGGGTTCGTGTCGTGGGATCCGGAGGTGCGGGTCGGGGGCGTGATCCTGAACAAGGTCGCGTCGGATCGGCATGAGGGGTTGTTGCGGGAGGCGTTGGAGTCGGTGGGGGTGCCGGTGCTGGGGGTGCTGCGGAGGGTTGCGCAGGTGGATACGCCGTCTCGGCATCTGGGGCTGGTTCCGGTGGCTGAGCGGCGGGCGGAGGCGGTGGACGCGGTTGCGGCGATGGCCGCGCGGGTCTTTGAGGGGTGCGATCTGGGGGCGGTGATGGCGGTGGCGCGGAGTGCGGGGGCGTTGTCGTGTGCGGGGTGGGATGCGGCTGAGGTCCTGGCTTCTTCGCCCCCGCCGCCCCTACCCGTCCCATCCTCCAGGGGCTCCGCCCCTGCGACCCCGCCAGGGGCTTTGCCCCTGGACCCCGATCGGCCCGAAAGGCCTCGTCCTCAAACGCCGGACGGGCTGAATGATGCGGACCGGCATCAGACACCGCGACCCCTGGGGTGGGCGGGGGATCGGGACGGCATGCTCCGTTCTCGAACGCCGGACGGGCTGAATGATGCGGACCGGCATCAGACACCGCGACCCCTGGGGTGGGCGGGGGATCGGGACGGCACGCTCCGTCCTCAAACCCCGGGCGAGACGGAGGCGCGGCCCCTCGGGCGGGCGGGGGATCGGGACGGCATGCTCCGTTCTCGAACGCTGGGCGGGGCGGAGGCGGGGCCCGGTCCCACGGGTCGGCTGGGGGGTGGGGGGGAGGGGGTGGTTGTCGCCGTTGCCGGTGGAGCCGCGTTCAGCTTCTCCTATGCCGAGCATGCTGAGCTGCTCGCTGCCGCTGGGGCCGAAGTCGTCACCTTTGATCCGCTGCGTGATGAGCGGCTGCCGGAGGGGACGCGCGGGTTGGTGATCGGGGGTGGGTTTCCTGAGGTGTATGCCGCTGAGTTGTCGGCCAACGAGCCCCTGCGCAAGGCCGTCGCCGCGCTCGCGGAGAGCGGTGCTCCTGTCGCGGCGGAATGTGCCGGGCTGCTGTATCTGTGCCGGGAACTGGACGGGCAGCCGATGTGCGGGGTGCTTGACGCGACGGGCCGGATGAGCGAGCGGCTGACCCTCGGGTACCGGAATGCCGTCGCGGTGAGCGACAGTGTGCTCGCGGGCGCCGGGACGCGCATGCGGGCGCATGAATTTCATCGGACGGTCGTCGAGCCGGGCGCGGGGGCGGCGCCCGCTTGGGGCGTGCGCGCTGCTCAGCGGCGCGTCGAAGGTTTCGTACAACAGGGTGTGCACGCGAGTTATCTGCACACGCACTGGGCGTCCGAGCCCGGTGTGGCCCGTCGGTTCGTGGAGAGGTGCCGGACGTCATGAGCAGCAGCAGGCTGATCGGAGTCGGGGTGGGTCCCGGCGATCCGGAGCTGGTGACCGTCAAGGGCGTCAATGCGCTGCGTGCGGCCGATGTCGTCGTGGTGCCGGTCATGGACACCGGTGAGCGGGGGCGGGCCGAGGCCACCGTCCTGCATTACGTGCCGGTGGAGAAGGTCGTACGCGTCGTCTTCGCGCTGAACGAGCGGAGCGACCGGGGGCGGCGCGAGGCCGCCTGGGATGCTGCCGGGGAGCGGGTCGCCCAACTCCTCAAGCAGTACGGGTCCGTTGCCTTCGCCACCATCGGCGATCCCAACGTCTACTCGACGTTCACCTATCTCGCGCAGACGATCGGCGAGCTGGTGCCCGAAGCCGTCGTGGAGACCGTGCCCGGGATCACCGCCATGCAGGATCTCGCCTCCCGGTCGGGGGCCGTGCTCACCGAGGGGACCGAGCCGCTCACGCTGGTGCCGGTGACCGCGGGGGCCGCCGTGCTCAAGGACGCGCTGGCCGGGCCGGGGACCGTCGTCGCGTACAAGTTCGGGCGGCAGGCCGGGGAGGTCGCCGAGGCGCTCAGGGAGACCGGGCGGCTCGACGACGCCGTATGGGGGTCGGCGCTCGGGCTGCCGGAGGAGTCCGTGCGGCCCGCCGCCGAGCTCGACGGTGAGCCTCTCCCCTATCTGTCGACGCTGATCGCGCCCGCGCGGCGCGACGGCGGGCGGGGCGGCAAGCTGTGACCGGCCGCGGTCTCTCCGGCTCAGCCGGAGATGCCCACCACCAGCCAGATGAACGCCGCTCCGGCGACCGTGCAGAGCAGGGTCGAGCGGGCGGGGCGCAGGTGGTGGGCCTGGTGGTGGGCCTCGGGGAGGATCTCGGACGCGGCGAGGTAGAGCAGTGCGCCGCCGAACAGGCCGAGGTAGTAGCCGAGCAGTTCCTCCGGGATGGTGAACAGGAGCGTGGAGGCCGCGCCGGCGACGGGCGCCGCCGCGTCCGCCACCAGCATGGCGACCGCCCGGCGGCGGGCGTTCCCGTACAGACGGGTGATCGTGTACGTGTTGAAGCCGTCGGCGAAGTCGTGCGCGATGACGGCGAGCGCGACCGCCACGCCCATGTCGCCGCCCACCTGGAACGCGGCGCCGATCGCGATGCCGTCCATGGCGCTGTGCCCGACCATCGCGGCCCCCGCCGACATGCCCACTTCGGGCGTCCGGCCGTGCCCCTCCAGGCCCGCGCGTGCGGCCAGCAGTCGTTGCACCAGGTGGGCGAGGAGGAAACCCGCCACGAAGAGCACCAGGGCCGCCGGTACGCCGAAGACGTCCGTGTCCGCCGCGTCCAGCGCCTCCGGCAGCAGGTCCAGGCCGACCACGCCCAGCATCAGGCCGCCGGCCAGGCCCAGGACCAGATGACGGCGGTCGGTCACGCGCTGTGCCGTCCAGCCGCCGGCCAGCGTCATCAGGAACGCGCCGAGCGCGACGAAGACCGCCATAGGGCTTTGCTATCGGATCACCCCGCGTGCGCGCATGTCCGGCACTCCCGTACGCACTGACTTTTCGCCCGACTTCCCGACGTCGTAAGACCGCTTTGCAGCTTGTACGAGAGGACCGATTCCCCATGGCCGATGCCACCGCCGGCAAGGTGACCTTCGTCGGTGCCGGTCCCGGCGCCGCCGATCTGCTGACGTTCCGTGCCGCGCGCGCCATCGCCGAGGCCGACGTCGTGATCTGGGCGGCCAGCCTGGTCCAGGCGGAGGTCCTGAAGCACGCGCGTGAGGACGCGGAGATCCTCGACTCGGCGACGATGTCCCTGGAGGACGTGGTCGCCGTCTATGAACGGGCCCGGACCGATGGCCTGCGGGTCGCGCGTATCCACTCCGGGGACCCCGCGCTCTGGGGCGGCACGCAGGAGCAGCTCGACCGGTGTGCCTCGCTCGGCATCGCGACCGAGGTCGTGCCCGGCGTCTCCGCCTTCTCCGCGGTCGCCGCGCTCGCCCAGCGGGAGCTGACGATCCCCGAGGTGGCGCAGTCCGTCGTGCTGACCCGGCTCGGCGGCGGCAAGACGCCGATGCCGCCCGGGGAAGAAGTGCGCGAGTTCGCCAGGCACGGCACGACCATGGCGGTCTTCCTGTCCGCCGCCCGCAGCGGACAGCTCGTACGGGAACTGCTGGAAGGCGGTTACCCGACCTCCACTCCGGTCGTCGTCGCCTACCAGGCGACCTGGCCCGAGGAGCTGGTCGTGCGGTGCACGATCGCGACCCTGGAGGAGACGGTCAAGGAGCACAAGCTCTGGAAGCACACCCTCTTCCTGGTCGGCCCCGCCCTCGACGCGCGGGGCACCCGCTCGCACCTGTACCACCCCGGCCATTTCCACGGCTACCGCAAGGCCGACCCCGAGGCCCGCAAGGCACTGCGCGAGCGAGGGGCGAGTACATGATCACGGTCGTCGGTACGGGGACGGGGGCGCCGCCGCCCGAGGACGTCCTCGGCGTCGCGGAGCTGGTCGTCGGCGGGCGTCGGCATCTCGACGCCGCACAACTGCCGTCGGGGGCCGAGCGGGTCGTGCTCGGGCCGCTGGCGCCCGCGCTCGACCGGATCGAGGCGTACGTCGCCCAGCGGGCGCCGGTCGTCGTGCTGGCCTCCGGCGACCCCGGGTTCTTCGGGATCGTGCGGGTGCTGGCCGAGCGCTTCGGTGCCGGACTGCTCGACATCCGGCCGGGCGTGTCCTCCGTGGCCGCCGCCTTCGCGCGGGCCGGGCTGACGTGGGACGACGCGGTGGTGGTCAGCGCGCACGGGCGCGAGTTGCGGACGGCGGTCAATGTCTGCCGGGCGCGGGCGAAGGTCGCGGTGCTGACCGGGCCCGGCGCCGGTCCGGCCGAGCTGGGGGCCGCGCTGCTGCACGGTGAGCGCGTCCTCGTCGTGGCGTCCGCGCTGGGCGACCCCGAGCGGGAGCGCGTGGAACGGGTGACGCCGCGCGAGGCCGCCGCGCGTGACTGGGGTGCGGCGGTGAGTGTGGTGCTGTGCCTGGACGAGACGCGGTTCCCGGCCGGTGTGCGCACGGTCGCCGGGCCCGGGGCCGGGCCTGCCGGATGGGCGCTCGACGAGGGCGAGTTCGCGCACCGGGACTCGATGATCACCAAGTTCGAGGTGCGCGCGCTGGCCCTGGCCCGGCTCGGACCGCGCCTCGGCGACCTGGTCTGGGACGTCGGCGCGGGCTCCGGGTCGGTGGCCGTCGAGTGCGCGCGGCTCGGTGCCGCCGTCGTGGCCGTCGAGAAGACCGGGGACGGCGTCGAACGGATCCGCGCGAACGCCGCCGCCCACGGGGTGGACGTTCAGGTGGTCCAGGGGAGCGCGCCGGGCGCGCTGTCCGGACTCGACGATCCCGACGCGGTGTTCGTCGGTGGGGGCGGGGGTGACCTGGCAGCCGTCGTTGCGGCGAGCGCGCGACGTGCCCGGCGGACGGTCGTCGTCGCCCTGGCCGCGCTCGACCGGGTACCGGCGGCACGCGAGGCGCTCACCGGCGCCGGGTTCTCCTGTGACGGAGTGCTGCTCCAGTCGTCGCGGCTCGCGCCGCTCCCGGGGGACGTGACCCGGCTCGCGGCGGCCAATCCGGTCTTTCTGCTGTGGGGCGTCAGACCTCACGAACCCGACGACATCAAGGGAGTTGCCCAGTGATCGGCCTCATTTCCGCCACCGCGGCGGGCACGGCTGCCCGGGACCGGCTGGCCGCGGCGTGGCCGGAGCGGACCCGGGTGTACGACGGCCCGGTCGGGGACGCCGTACGGGCCGCGTTCGCTCAGTGCGAGCAGCTGGTGTGTTTTCTGGCCACGGGGGCGGTGGTGCGGCTGGTCGCTCCGCTGCTGTCGGACAAGCGGGCCGATCCCGGCGTGGTGTGCGTCGACGAGGGCGGGCGGTTCGCCGTGTCGCTGGTCGGCGGGCATGACGGCGGGGCGAACGAACTCGCCGTGGAAGTGGGTGAGTTGCTCGGTGCGCAGCCGGTGGTGACCACGGCGACCGATGCCGTCGGGCTGCCGGGCCTTGACACGCTCGGGTTCCCGGTGGAGGGTGCCGTACCCGCGGTGTCCCGTGCGCTGCTGGACGGTGAGCCCGTCGCCCTCGTGTCCGAGGTGCCGTGGCCGCTGCCTCCCCTCCCCGTGGCGCCGCGGGGGGCGTACACGATCCGCGTCACCGATCGCGCGGTCGAGCCCGCCGGGCACGAGGCCGTACTGCGCCCGCCGTCCCTCGTGGTCGGCGTCGGCGCCTCCAGGAACGCCCCGGTCGAGGAGGTCCTCGGGCTCGTCGAGGGCACGTTGCGGGAGGCGGGCCTGTCCGGCCGCAGCATCGCCGAACTCGCCACCGTCGACGCCAAGGCCGAGGAGCCCGGCATCGTCGCGGCGGCCGGGCGGCTCGGGGTGCCGCTGGTGACGTACTCCGCCGTGGAGCTGGCCGCGGTGGCGGTGCCCAACCCCTCCGACGCGCCGCTCGCCGCCGTCGGCACCCCCTCGGTGGCGGAGGCGTCGGCGCTCATCGGCGGCGGTGAACTGCTCGTGCCGAAGCGGAAGTCGGCGATGGCCACGTGTGCTGTCGTACGGCGTCCCGCGCGCGGGCGCCTCGCGGTGGTCGGCCTCGGACCCGGTGCCCGGGACCTGCTCACCCCGCGTGCCAAGGCCGAACTCCAGCGCGCCCGCGTGCTCGTCGGCCTGGACCAGTACGTCGACCAGATCCGCGACCTGCTGCGGCCCGGCACCCGGATCCTGGAGTCGGGGCTCGGGGCGGAGGAGGAGCGGGCGCGGTCCGCGGTCGCCGAAGCCCGGCGCGGGCAGGCCGTCGCGCTGATCGGCAGCGGGGACGCGGGCGTGTACGCGATGGCCTCTCCCGCGCTCGCCGAGGCCTGCGACGACATCGACGTCGTCGGGGTGCCCGGCGTGACGGCCGCGCTCGCCGCCGCCGCGATCCTCGGGGCGCCGCTCGGCCACGACCATGTGTCGATCAGCCTGTCCGACCTGCACACGCCCTGGGCGGTCATCGAGCGGCGGGTGCGGGCGGCGGCGGAGGCGGACATCGTCGTGACGTTCTACAACCCGCGCAGCCGGGGCCGCGACTGGCAGCTGCCGAAGGCGCTCGCGATCCTCGCCGGACACCGGGCGGGAACGACACCGGTCGGAGTCGTACGAAACGCCTCACGACCGGACGAGTCCGGTCGGCTGACGACCCTGGCCGCCCTGGATCCGGCGACGGTCGACATGATGACGGTCGTGACCGTCGGCAACACGGCGACCCGTGAGATCGCGGGCCGCATGGTGACGCCGCGCGGCTACCGCTGGCAGGAAGCGCAGGAGGGCGCCAAGTGAACCGTGTGGTCCACCCGATCGAGCAGGAGTCCTTCCGGCGGCTGCGTGCCCGCCTCGACACCTCGCGCTTCCCGCCGCTGACCCGGGCCGTCGTGGAGCGGGTCGTCCACTCCGCGGCCGATCTCGACTACGCGGCCGATCTCCTCATGGACGAGGACGACCTGGTGCGGGCGCATGCCGCGCTGCACGCCGGGGCGCCGGTCGTGGTGGACGTGGAGATGGTCGCGGCGGGGATCACCCGGCGCGAGACCGTCTGCCGGCTCAGGGACGCCGAGGCCGGGCCGGGGCTGACCCGTTCGGCGCGGGCGATCCGGCTCGCCTACCAGCAGGTCGGTCCGGGCGCCCTCTGGGTGATAGGCAACGCGCCCACCGCGCTGGAGGAGTTGCTGACCCTGGACGCCTCCCCCGCGCTCGTCATCGGTCTGCCCGTCGG
Source organism: Streptomyces blattellae (assembly GCF_009709555.1). Lineage (GTDB taxonomy): Bacteria > Actinomycetota > Actinomycetes > Streptomycetales > Streptomycetaceae > Streptomyces > Streptomyces blattellae. The sequence continues at coordinate 67,680 of NZ_WJBG01000113.1, forward strand.
CTTCGTCGGCGCCACCGAATCCAAGGCCGCGTTGCGCGAGAGCGGGCTGCCCGCCGTGAGCAACGTGTCCGAGAAGGGCGGTTCGGCGGTCGCCGCCGCCGCGCTCAACGCCCTGCTGTACCACCCCGCTTCCGCATCCGAGGAGAAACAGTGACCACCGCGCCGCCCGCCCTGCTCATCGCCGGCCACGGCACCCGGGACGACGCCGGAGCCGAGGCGTTCCGTGACTTCGTACGGGAGTTGGGGCTCCGCAACCCCGGACTGCCGGTCGCGGGCGGCTTCATCGAGCTGTCCCCGCCACCGCTGGGCGACGCGGTGACCGAGCTGGTGGAGCGGGGGGTGCGACGGTTCGCCGCCGTCCCGCTGATGCTGGTGTCCGCCGGGCACGCCAAAGGGGACATCCCGGCGGCGCTGGCCCGCGAGAAGGAGCGGCACTCCGGGATCTCGTACACCTACGGCCGTCCGCTGGGCCCGCACCCGGCACTGCTGAACGTGCTGGAGCGGCGGCTGGACGAGGCTCTGGGCGGGCGCCGCCCGCAGGACCGGGCGGACATCACCGTGCTGCTGGTCGGACGGGGGTCCACGGATCCCGACGCCAACGCCGAGGTGCACAAGGCGGCCCGGCTGCTGTGGGAGGGACGCGGATACGCGGGCGTGGAGACGGCGTTCGTGTCGCTCGCCGCGCCCGACGTGCCGAGCGGCCTTGAGCGGTGCGCGAAGCTGGGTGCGCGGCGGATCGTCGTCCTCCCCTACTTCCTGTTCACCGGCATCCTGCCGGAGCGGGTCAGGCAGCAGACCGAGGGCTGGGCCGCCGCGCACCCCGGGGTCGAGGTGCGGTCGGCCGAGGTGATCGGCCCGGAGCCGGAGCTGCTCGATCTGGTGATGGAGCGGTACGAGGAGGCCGTCAAGGGCGACCTGCGCATGAACTGCGACTCCTGCGTCTACCGCATCGCGCTGCCCGGCTTCGAGGACAAGGTGGGCCTGCCGCAGCAGCCGCACTTCCACCCGGACGACGACGGCCACCACCAGCACGGTCACCACCAGCACGGCGGACACGCCCATGCGCACTGACGGCGGGCACGACCTGCGGCACCACGGTGACGCCGAGGTACGCGACGACGGCTCGGCCCTCGTCGACCTCGCCGTCAACGTCCGCGCCGACACGCCTCCGGCCTGGCTGCGTGACCGGATCGCCGCCTCGCTGGGCGGGCTCGCCGCCTATCCGGACGGGCGCTGCGCGCGGGCCGCGGTGGCGGCGCGGCACGGGGTCGCCCCTGAGCGCGTGCTGCTGACCGCGGGAGCCGCCGAAGCGTTCGTGCTGCTGGCGCGGGCGCTCAAGGTACGTCAACCGGTCGTCGTGCACCCGCAGTTCACGGAGCCCGAGGCCGCGCTGCGGGACGCGGGACATACCGTCGACCGGGTGCTGCTCCGGCCGGAGGACGGCTTCCGGCTGGACCCGGCCGCCGTACCGGAGGAGGCCGACCTGGTAGTGCTGGGCAACCCGACCAACCCCACCTCGGTGCTGCATCCGGCCCGCACGGTCGCCGAACTGGCCCGCCCCGGACGGACGCTGGTCGTGGATGAGGCGTTCATGGACGCCGTGCCGGGTGAGCGGGAGGCGCTGGCCGGGCGGACGGACGTATCGGGCCTGGTCGTCCTGCGCAGCCTGACCAAGACCTGGGGCCTGGCGGGCCTGCGCATCGGCTACGTGCTCGCCGCCCCGGAGACCGTCGCCGACCTGGAACGCACCCAGCCGCTGTGGCCGGTGTCCACGCCCGCGCTGGCCGCCGCCGAGGCCTGCGTGCAGCCACGGGCCCTCGCGGAGGCGGGCCACGCCGCGCACCGCATCGCCGCCGACCGGGCCCATCTCGTCGCGGGGCTCGCCGAGTTCGACGGACTGCGGGTCGTGGCCCCCGCCGAGGGACCCTTCGTCCTCGTCCGCCTCCCGCACGCGGCCGAGGCCAGACGACGCCTGCGCGAACTGGGCTTCGCGGTCCGCCGCGGGGACACCTTCCCGGGCCTGGACGAGGAGTGGCTGCGGCTGGCGGTACGGGACCGGGGCACGGCCGACTCCTTCCTCCACGCCCTGCGCCGGGCAGTGGCCGGTCCCTGAGCATTTCAGCGGTCTTCTAGCCGACGATCCGCCCGTTCAGCACCACCCGTCGAGGCGCCGCCAGCACCCGTACGTCGGCCCGCGGGTCGGACTCGTACACCACGAGGTCCGCCGGAGCCCCCTCGTCCAGGCCGGGACGGCCCAGCCAGCGCCGCGCGCCCCACGCCGTCGCCGACACGGCCTCGACGGGCGGGATCCCGGCGGTGACCAGTTCCGCCACCTCCCCCGCCACCAGCCCGTGCGCCAGGGAGCCGCCCGCGTCCGTGCCGACGTACACCGGGATACCGGCGTCGTAGGCGGAGCGGACCGTGTCGTAGCGGCGTTCGTAGAGGCGGTGCATGTGGGCGGACCAGCGGGGGTAGCGGGCCTCGCCGCCGGCGGCGAGTTGGGGGAAGGTGGCGATGTTGACGAGAGTGGGGACGACGGCGACGGCCCGTTCGGCGAAGAGGGGGATCAGGTCGTCCGTGAGGCCCGTGGCGTGCTCGATGCAGTCGATGCCGGACTCGACCAGGTCGCGGAGGGAGTCCTCGGCGAAGCAGTGGGCCGTCACGCGGGCGCCGAGCCGGTGGGCCTGAGCGATCGCCGCCTCGACGGCCTCGCGTGGCCAGCAGGCCGACAGATCGCCGAGGTCGCGGTCGATCCAGTCGCCGACCAGCTTGACCCAGCCGTCACCGCGCCGCGCCTCCTGGGCGACGTACCCGACCAGGTCGTCCGGTTCGATCTCGTAGGCGAAGTTGCGGATGTAGCGGCGGGTGCGGGCGATGTGCCGGCCCGCCCGGATGATCTTCGGCAGGTCCTCGCGGTCGTCGATCCAGCGGGTGTCCGAGGGCGAGCCCGCGTCGCGCAGGAGCAGGGTGCCCGCCTCCCGGTCGGTCAGCGCCTGCTTCTCGGTCACGTCCGCGTCGACCGGGCCGTGCGGGCCGAGGCCGACATGGCAGTGGGCGTCGACCAGGCCGGGCAGGGCCCAGCCCTCGACGGTACGGAGGTCACGGGCGCCGGCGGGACGGTCGTACGAGATCCGCCCGCCGATCACCCAGAGTTCGTCGCGGACGTCGTCGGGCCCGACGAGGACCCGCCCCTTCACGTGCAGCACCGCACCCTCATCACTCATGTACGGAACCCTAATCAAGCCGCTGCCCGGACTTAGCCCATCACCGGCGCCGTGCCCCGTGCCCGTGTCCCGTGCCATGCTCGCCCCATGACCTCCAACACACCCCTCACCCTTCCCGACGGTCGCCCCATCCCCCTCTTGACCGGCGACGAACTCCCCATGCTGCAGAGCTGGTTGGCGTTTCACCGGGCCACTCTCCAGCTGAAGTGCGCGGGACTGGACGACACTCAGGTGCGGCTGGCGTCCGTCGAGCCGTCCTCGCTCACGCTCCTCGGGCTCGTGCAGCATCTCGCCGAGGTCGAACGGAACTGGTTCCAGCGGGTGTTCGCCGGGCTGGACGTGCCGCCGGTGTTCGGGGAGGAGACCGGGTACGTCCTGGACCCCGGTCGCGGGCTGGACGAGGCCCTCACGGTGTGGCGGCGGGAGGTCGCCCGGAGTGAGGAGCTGACCGCCGGGCGGTCGCTCGACGACACCGGGCGGGTGGTCGACGAGCCGATGGCCGGGCTCGAAGTCAGTCTGCGGTGGGTGCTCATCCACATGATCGAGGAGTACGCCCGGCACAACGGCCATGCGGACCTGCTGCGGGAGCGGATCGACGGAGTGACCGGAGTCTGAATTCGGCATTGAATTCCGGGATTATCGGACTGCAATTCGGGAATTCAATCGAGCGCAGCTTCCCGTATCCTTCTGCCCGCTTTCCTTCGACCTAAACGCAAAGATTTCGCGAACGCCAACCGGTGCGTTTCGGGCAGATCTCGCGAAGGTTGCACGATTGTGACGCGTTACACATCGCCGAAGATTTGTCCTTTATGTTCAGTGCAAATCGCCACATACTTCTCGCCCAAATGTGCCCGCTCACGCCCGCGCGATAACACACGGGCGGCCGACGCGTAACCCTGCCCGACCATGCAATTCGGATTTTCCCTCGGTAAATTTAATTCGCATGACTGCCGCACAAGCAGACTTGCACGCAGACCTGCACATCGACCGTCCGGCGGTGTCGGACGGCGCCGCGCTCTGGCGAATCGCCAGAGACTCGGGGAAGCTCGACCTCAACTCCTCGTACAGCTATCTGCTGTGGTGCCGTGACTTCGCCGCCACGTCGGCCGTGGCGCGCGCCGCCGGCGGAAGGCCCGTCGGCTTCGTCACCGGGTATGTGCGGCCCGAGCGTCCGCGGACCCTGCTGGTGTGGCAGGTGGCCGTCGACTCCGCGCACCGGGGACAGGGGCTGGCCGCCCGGCTGCTGGACGGGCTCACCGCGCGCGTCGCGGCCGAGCGCCCGCTGACCGACGTCGAGACCACCATCACGCCGGGAAACACCGCGTCCGAGCGGCTCTTCACCTCGTACGCCGAACGCCACGGTGCGCGCGTCGAGCGTGAAGTCCTGTTCGAGGCAGGGCAGTTCCCCGACGGTCCGCACGATCCCGAAGTCCTGTACCGCATCGGCCCCCTGTCTCTCTGACCCACCCGCACACACTTACGCTTCGAGGAGCGATTCGTCGTGACCATCACCCAGCCCGACCTCAGTGTCTTCGAAACCCTGGAGTCCGAGGTACGCAGCTACTGCCGCGGCTGGCCCACCGTCTTCGACCGCGCGCAGGGCAGCCGTATGTACGACGAGGACGGCCACGAGTACCTGGACTTCTTCGCCGGCGCCGGATCACTGAACTACGGACACAACAACCCCGTGCTGAAACGGGCCTTGATCGACTACCTGGAGCGGGACGGCGTCACGCACGGGCTCGACATGTCGACCACCGCCAAGCGCACCTTCCTGCAGACCTTCCAGGACCTCGTCCTGCGCCCGCGTGACCTGCCGTACAAGGTCATGTTCCCGGGCCCGACCGGCACCAACGCCGTCGAGTCCGCGCTGAAGCTGGCGCGGAAGGTGAAGGGGCGCGAGGCGATCGTGTCGTTCACCAACGCCTTCCACGGCATGTCGCTGGGGTCGCTCGCCGTCACCGGCAACGCCTTCAAGCGGGCCGGCGCGGGCATCCCGCTGGTGCACGGGACGCCGATGCCGTTCGACAACTACTTCGACGGCACGGTCGAGGACTTCCTGTGGTTCGAGCGGCTCCTGGAGGACCAGGGCTCCGGGCTCAACAAGCCCGCCGCCGTGATCGTGGAGACCGTGCAGGGGGAGGGCGGCATCAATGTGGCCCGCCCGGAGTGGCTGCGGGCGCTGGCCGACCTGTGCGAGCGCCAGGACATGCTGCTCATCGTCGACGACATCCAGATGGGCTGCGGACGGACCGGCGCGTTCTTCTCCTTCGAGGAGGCGGGCATCACGCCCGACATCGTGACCGTGTCCAAGTCCATCAGCGGCTACGGCCTGCCGATGTCGCTGTGCCTGTTCAAGCCCGAGCTGGACATCTGGGAGCCGGGCGAGCACAACGGCACCTTCCGCGGCAACAATCCCGCCTTCGTCACGGCCACCTCGGCCCTGGAGGCGTACTGGGCCGACGGATCCGTGATGGAGAAGCAGACCCGGGCCCGCGGTGAGCAGATCGAGCAGGCGCTGATCTCCGTCACCGAGGAGAACCTGGCCGACATGAAGGAGTACCGGGGCCGCGGACTGGTGTGGGGCATGGAGTTCCACGACAAGGACCGTGCCGACCGGGTCGCGAAGCGCGCCTTCGAACTCGGGCTGCTCATCGAGACGTCCGGCCCCGAGAGCGAGGTCGTCAAGCTGCTGCCCGCCCTCACCATCACCCCCGAGGAGCTCGACGAGGGCCTGCGCGTCGTCGCTCGTGCCGTACGCGAAACCGCGTGAACCGAACCATCCAAGTCAAGGAGCTGTTCAGCACCGTGATCGTCCGTTCGTTCAAGGACATCGAAGGCACCGACCGGCATGTGAAATCCGCGTCCGGCACCTGGGAGAGCAAGCGCATCGTCCTCGCCAGGGAGAAGGTCGGATTCTCCCTGCACGAGACGATCCTGTACGCGGGTACGGAGACGTCGATGTGGTACGCGAACCACATCGAGGCCGTCGTCTGCGTGCAGGGCGAGGCCGAGCTGACCGACGACGAGACCGGGCGGAAGTACACCATCACGCCCGGGACCATGTACCTCCTCGACGGCCACGAGCGGCACACGATGCGGATCAAGGAGGACTTCCGCTGCATCTGCGTCTTCAACCCGCCCGTGACCGGCCGGGAGGACCACGACGAGAACGGCGTGTACCCGCTTCTCACCGAGGAGGGCTGACATCCCATGACCATGACCACGATCACGGACCTGTACCCCACCCGGGGCACCGCCGAAGTGGCCGTACCCCGCCAGGACCCGGTCGTCTGGTCCGCGCCCGGCACGCCGGGCCCCTTCTCGGCGGCCGACCTCCAGGCGTTCGACCGGGACGGCTTCTTCGCCCTCGACCAGATCATCGCCGAGGACGAAGTCCCCGTCTACCGGGAGGAGCTGGAACGGCTCGTCACCGACCCGGCGATCCGTGCCGACGAGCGGTCCATCGTCGAGGCCAAGTCGCAGGAGATCCGGTCGGTCTTCGAAGTGCACCGGATCAGCGAGGTGTTCGCCGCGCTGGTGCGGGACGAGCGGGTCGTCGGACGGGCGCGGCAGATCCTGGGCTCGGACGTGTACGTCCATCAGTCGCGGATCAACGTCAAGCCGGGCTTCGGGGCCAGCGGCTTCTACTGGCACTCCGACTTCGAGACCTGGCACGCCGAGGACGGTCTGCCGAACATGCGTACGGTGTCCGTCTCGATCGCGCTGACCGAGAACTACGACACCAACGGCGGCCTCATGATCATGCCGGGGTCGCACCGCACGTTCCTCGGGTGTGCGGGGGCCACCCCGAAGGACAACTACAAGCAGTCCCTCCAGATGCAGGACGCGGGCACGCCGTCCGACGAGGCGCTGACCTCGCTGGCCGGCCAGTACGGCATCAAGCTGTTCACCGGCCGGGCGGGTTCGGCGACCTGGTTCGACTGCAACTGCATGCACGGGTCGGGCGACAACATCACGCCGTTCCCGCGCAGCAACGTGTTCATCGTGTTCAACAGCGTGGAGAACACGGCGGTCGAGCCGTTCGCGGCGCCGATCCGGCGGCCGACGTTCATCGGAGCAAGGGATTTCGCTCCCGTCCGCTAAGTCGAGCCCGGCCGGGGGTCCGGGGGTTGTCCCCCGGGGAATGCAGCATTGGTGCGCGGGACTTCACTCCGGTGAAGTGACCCTCACAGTCACGACCCCTCACAGCCACGACAGCGACGCGGCCCGCTCCAGTACGTTCCGTACGGCGGCCGCGTCGCCCGTCGTCCGCCTCGGCACCGCCTCCGGGGCGTACCGCCCGCCGACGAGCAGGCAGAAGTCGACGGGATCGAGGATGAGTTCGGCCCGTACGGGCTCGGCATCGGAGCCCAGCACCCACTCCGCGCCCCCGGTGACCGAGAACAGCACCGGGGGCGCGGCGGGTCCGAGGGACAGGCTGAGGACACGGACGGCGAGGCGGACCAGTTGCCCCAAGTGCTCCTGGGGCGGCGGCGGGACCGCCAGGCCGATGGCGCGGCCGATGTCGTCGGTGTGGACCCACGCCTCGAAGGCGCGCACCAGGAAGTGATCGGCGACAGGCAGCCGCATCCCCATCAACGTCACGGCCCGTGCGGCGAGTTCGGCGTCGCGGGCCTCGTCCGTAGCGAGCAGCGCGTCCGCCTGCGCGGCCCAGTCGGCCGCGGTCTCCTGGGGCGTACGGCCGTGCTCGTGGGCGATGACATCGGCGGTACGGCGGTTCCAGGCCTCCTCCCAGGGCGTGCCCTCCTCGATCCGCGAGGGCGGCACGCGTGGCGCGATGCCCAGCCGGCCTGCCAGGTGCTCGTCGGCGGCGAGGAGGTGGGCGACGGTGGCATGGGCGTCCCAGTCGTGCACCACCGGTGTGGACCACCGGCCCTCCAGCTCGGGCAGCAGAGCCTTCAGTCCGGCGACGGCGGCAGCGTAGGGGGCGGCGTGCCCGGCGGCCCGGGCGGCGGCCGGGCGGGTACGCAGGGCGAGGGAGAGCGCACTGTCGGCCGGCTGCGCGGGAGCGTTCAGCGGCGGCCCGTCCAGGAGTCGTACCGCCTCCCGCAGCCGTGCCGCCTGAGCCGCGCAGCCCGCGCACCCGGCCAGGTGCGTCCGGACCGTCTGCTCGTCGGCCGGGTCGAGCGCGCCGAAGCTCCGGGCGACAAGCAGGTCGCGTACCGCCTCGTGATCGTCGGTCATCGCGCGCCTCCTCCCCGTGCCTGCTCGTTTGCGTTTACCTCTCTCGCCATCATGCGCCCCTTTCGAGCGCCGGATCCGGCGGGTCGGCCAAAGTTTCCGCCAAGGTGCGCAGGGCGGTGCGCAGCCGGGTCTTGGCCGTGCCCTCGGGTATCCCCAGCTCCACCGCGGCCTGTCGGTAGGTGCGGCCGGCGAAGTAGGCGAGATGCACGACCTCGCGTTGCTGCTGCGGGAGTTCGGCGAGCGCGGAGTGCAGCAGCAGGGAGCGTTCCCGGTCGACGACCGTCTCATCGGGGCCGGGCCCGGCGTCGGGGATGGCGTGCAGCGCGGAGTCGTCGGCGCGGGCGTCCCTGCGGTGCCGGGCCTCGCTGCGCACCCAGTCCACGGCCCGCCGGTGGGACAGCATGGACAGCCAGGTGCGCAAGGTGCCGCGGCGCGCGTCGAAGGCGTACGGCCTGCTCCACAGCTGGGCGAAGACCTCCTGCGCCACGTCCTCGGCGGCGGCCGGACTGCGGGTGACCCGCAGGGCGACGCGCCGCACCAGCCCGCCGTACGCCGTGTACGCCTCGGCCAGCGCTGACTCGTCCCCGTAGACCAGCCGCCGGTGCAGCTCCGCGTCTGCGGGCAGCTCGACGGACGTATTGCCCGTGGACTTCACGGCACCACCACCCCTGGTGCCTTTCCTAGCGTCCTCGGCGGGCCCGCGCCAGTGGTTCACGAAGACAGGGCGTCCAGCAGGCGGTCCACGTCGGTGGTCGTGTTGTACAGATGGAAGGCCGCGCGGAGGTTGCCCGCGCGGTTGGAGACCTCGATTCCGGCGCTGCCCAGCTCGGGCTGGCGGTGGCCGAGGCCGGGCACGGACACGATCGGTGACCCGGGGGCCGGGACGGGTTCGTGCCCGAGGGTGGCGAGACCGGTGCGGAATCGGTCGGCGAGGGCCAGGTCGTGGGCGCGTACGGCATCCAGGCCGATCTCCTCCAGCAGGGCGAGGGAGTGGCGGGCGCCGGCGTAGGAGAACAGTGCCGGGCTCTCGTCGAACCGCCGTGCGGAGTGGGCGAGTTCCTCGACCGGGCCGTAGCAGCTGTCCCAGGGCTCCTCGCCCGCGATCCAGCCGGCGAAGACCGGGGTGAGCGCGCCGAGGTCCTCCGGGACGACCAGGAAGGAGACGCCGCGCGGGCAGAAGAGCCACTTGAAGGCGACGGTGGAGACGTAGTCGTAGGCGCCCGCGTCGAAGTCCAGCCAGCCGGCGGCCTGGGACGCGTCGATGTACGTACGCGCCCCGTGCTCGTGCGCGGCCGCGCGGATCGCGGGCAGGTCGGCGATCCGGCCGTCGGCCGACTGGGCGGCGCTGACGGCCACCAGCGCCGTACCGGGCCGCACGGAGTCGGCGATCCGCTCCAGCGGCACCGTACGCACCTTGAGGTCGCCGCGGATGTGGAACGGGGTCACGGTGGAGCTGAACTCGGCCTCGGCGGTGAGGACTTCGGCGCCCTCGGGCAGGGAGGCGGCGACCAGGCCCGTGTAGACGGCGACCGAGGCCCCCGCCGCGACCCGGCTGCCCGGTACCCGGGTCAGGCGCGCGAAGGAGGCGCGGGCGGCCTCCACGTCGGCGAACATGTCGGTCGGCCGCCCGGCCGCCGAGGCCTCCACGGCGGTCCGCATGGCGGCCACCGTCCGGGCCGGCATCAGCCCGGTACTCGCGGTGTTGAGGTAGGTGGTCGTCGGGGCGAACTCAGAACGGACCAGGCTCTCGAAGATCTCCATGGGTCCACTCTGGGCCCTGATGAAGTGGTAGTCCATTGTGCGTTTTTCGTGGTTCCCCGAAGGAACGCTTATATATCGCCCCCGGCCTGCGAGTTCAGTGCCGATGTCAGGGCTGGGGCACCGCGCATCCGTCGGGACCGCAGACGTCGCCGTCAGCGACGAGCTTGAGCGACGGCCGCTCGCCCCACGCCTGGGTCAGCGCCTGGGCGAAGACCTCGGCGGGCTGGGCGCCGGAGACGCCGTACGTGCGGTCGAGGACGAAGAAGGGCACGCCGTTCGCACCCAGCTCGGCCGCCTCGCGCTCGTCGGCGCGGACGTCGTCGGCGTAGGCGTCCGGGTCGCTGAGGATCTTGCGGACGTCGCCCGCGTCGAGTCCGGCCTCCACGGCCAGCTCCACCAGCCGTTCGTCGCCCTCGGCGAAGAGGGAGCGCTCCTCGGCGAAGTTCGCCCGGTAGAAGATCTGGATCAGCTCGTCCTGCCGGCCCTGCTCCTTGGCGAAGTGGAGCAGCCGGTGCAGGTCGAAGGTGTTGCCGTGGTCACGGTCGCGGGTGCGGTAGTCGAGTCCCTCGGCGGCGGCCTGCGCACCGAGGTTGTCCTCACCGGCCTGCACCTGGGCCTCGCTCATGCCGTACTTCCTGGTCAGCATCGTGATCACGGGCTGGGTGTCGCCCTTCGCCCGGCCGGGGTCCAGTTCGAAGGACCGGTGCACCACCTCGACCTCGTCCCGGTGCGGGAAGGCCGCGAGCGCCTTCTCGAAACGGGCCTTGCCGACGTAGCACCAGGGGCAGGCGATGTCGCTCCAGATCTCGACGCGCATGTCTCGGCTCTCTCCAGGTCGTACGGGAACGGAGACTGCCTCCGCCGGGGTGCGTGAACGTTCAAGCGGCCGTTTTCATTCCCCGCCGTTTTCATTCCCCGCAGATCATGAGCCGCAGCCGCAGGTGACTGCTCCCGTCGAACGGCTCCGCGACCCAGCCCCGGCGGCCGTAGAAGACCCGGGCCCGCTGGTTGTCGGCATGCACGTCAAGCACCGCGGTGCTCTTGCCGTCGACCCGCCACTGCTCGACGCAGGCCGTGTGCAGGGCCGTACCGACGCCGGTGCCCCAGCGCTCGGGGTCGACATGGAACTGGAACAGCCTGACCGATTCCACGGGGTCGCCCTCGGCGGTGCGGAACGACGCGACACCTGCGATACGGCCGTCCTCGACGGCGCACAGCACATGGGCGTCCGGCCGCACGATCACGCCCCGCCAGGCGGCGGCCCAGTCGGTGCCGTCGTCCGGGACACCGTCCGGGTAGTACGTCGCCCGGGCCCGCGCGTGCAGCGCGGCGACGGTGTCCGCCTCGGTGGGCAGGACGGTACGGATCACTCGGTTTCCGGTCAGCCGCTCCCTGATCATGCCACCGAGGACGCGCTTGCCACCGCCGCGGTTCCGGGACGGCTGACTCAGCTGCCGTCCCTCAGGTCCTTCGGCCAGTCCGGCCTGAACTCGATGTGGTCGAAGGTGACCACACACCCCTCCCCCATCGGCGACTGCGTCATGAAGCCGACCAGGGCGGAGCCCGTCTCCTCCGCGGCGCCCAGCGTGAACAGGCGCACGAAGGTCCAGTGCTCGCCGTCACGGGAGGCGTGGAAGGCGAAGGAACGGCCGGTCCGGCTCAGCCGCAGCCAGACCGAACTGCCCTCCACGGTGAAGGAGTTGGCGTCATCGGAGTGCCCCCGCGTGACCACCGTGCACACAGTGGCCACATCCGGCGAGTACTCCAGACACAGCTTCGCCCAGGCCCGCTCCCCGACATGGACGTACAGCACCCCCGCGTCGAAGGCGGCGGCGAACCCGACGGTGACCCTGGCGATGAGCTGGAAGTCCCCGACGGGCGCACCCAGCAGGCGAGGCGCGTCGGAGGCGGGGTCGAGCGCTTCCCCGGTGGGCGGTACGAACCGATCCTGCCGGGGCCCGGCCCACCCGCTGAGAAACCCGTCCTCGTAGGCCCAGTGCCCGTCGGGTCCGTAGGTACGGAGGGGGAAAGGAAGTTCGGGAAGTTCCACGTCCATTGCCGAAGTCTCTCAGGGTGACCGGACCAACTTTAAGGGGCGCGGGGAACTGCGCGACCAGCCCGACACAACCGGCACTGCGCGGACAACCCGCACCCCTACGGCGAATCCCGCAGAGCGCTACCGCTCCAAGCTGCCGTTGAACCGCCGCGGCAACCCCAGCGGGTTCCCGTCCCGAAGCTCCGCGGGAAGCAGCGCCTCGGGCGCCCCCTGATAGACAACCGGCCGCAACCACCGCTCGATCGCCGTACCGCCCACGGAGGTCGACGTCGACGTGGTCGCCGGGTACGGCCCGCCGTGATGCTGCGCGGGCGCCACCGCAACCCCCGTGGGCCACCCGTTGACCAGGACCCGGCCGGCCAGCGGCGTCAGATCGGCCAGCAGCTCGGGGCCACGCCCCTCCCCCGCCGCCTCCTGAGACGACAGATGAACCGTCGCCGTCAGGTTCCCCGGCAGCCGGGACAGCACGTTCTTCGCCTCGGCCTCGTCCGCATAGCGGGCCACCACCGTGACCGGCCCGAAGCACTCCTCCAGCAGCAGGTCGTACGCCCCCTCGCTGGTCAGCTTCTCAGCAGGCACCGTGAGGAACCCCGCGCTGACGGTGTGCTCACCGCCCGCACCCGGCGTCACCGGCGAGTCGACATCGGGCAGTCCGGCCCGCTCGGCGACCCCGGCGACGAAGTTGTCACGCATCCGGTGGTCGAGCAGCACCCCGGCCTCGGTGTCGCTGACCGCGTCCGTCAGCGACTTGAGCAACTGGTCGCCCGCAGCGCCCTGCGGTGCCAGCACGAGTCCGGGCTTCACACAGAACTGTCCGACGCCCATCGTCATCGAACCGGCCAGCCCGGCGCCGATGGCCTCCGCGCGCTCGGCGGCGGCGGCCTCGGTGATGAGCACGGGGTTCAGCGAACCCAGCTCGCCGTGGAAGGGGATCGGGACGGGCCGTGCGGCTGCCGCGTCGAAGAGGGCCCGCCCGCCTCGTACCGAGCCGGTGAATCCGGCCGCGGCGACCTGCGGGTGCCTGATCAGCTCGATGCCCGCCTCGAAGCCGTGGACGAGGCCGACGACGCCCGCGGGGATGCCGTGCGCCGCGGCGGCGGCCCGCAGCACGGCCGCGACCAGCTCGGACAGGGCCGGGTGGTCGGGGTGGGCCTTGACGACCACCGGGCAGCCCGCGGCCAGCGCGCTGGCGGTGTCTCCGCCGGCGACCGAGAAGGCGAAGGGGAAGTTGGACGCCGAGTAGACGGCGACGACACCGAGGGGCACCTTGTAGCGGCGCAGGTCCGGGATCGGCGGGGTCGCGGTGGCGTCGGGGTGGTTGATGACGACGTCGAGGAAGGCGCCCTCGTCGACGATGCCGGCGAACGCACGCAACTGGTAGCAGGTGCGGGCGAGTTCACCGGTCAGCCGGACCGGGCCGAGCGCGGTCTCGGCGTCGGCGGCCTCGACGAGCTGGTCCTTGGCCGCCTCCAGCCGGTCGGCGGCGGTCCGCAGGAAGGCCGAGCGGACCGTGCGGTCGGCCAGGGCGCCGCGCGCGTCGTGCGCGGCGCGGACGGCGGCGTCCACCTCCTGGGCTGTGGCCTCCACCGCAACCTGTTCCCGCTGCTTCCCGGTTCGGGGGTCGACACTCCAGACTGGTGCTGCTGCCACCGCGGGTCCCTCCACACATGTAATGCCGCAGTACGGGGTCATTCACCAGGCCCGTTCGATATACTGAACGCCGTCTCTGATGATGAATATGCTGTCGGAGACTATTTCCCGTCGAACGAAGGGGTCAAGGGCGATGTCGGCAGGCGAGACGGGGGGCGGAGCGCAGGTCAAGTCCGCGGTGAGGACGGTTGAACTGCTCGAATACTTCGCCGGACGCCCCGGAATGCACTCCCTCGCGGCGGTCCAGGAGGCCGTCGGATACCCCAAGTCCAGCCTCTACATGTTGTTGCGCACGCTGGTCGAGCTGGGCTGGGTGGAGACGGACGCGACAGGCACGCGGTACGGGATCGGCGTACGGGCGCTGCTCGTCGGCACGTCGTACATCGACGGGGACGAGGTGGTCGCGGCGGCCCGGCCGACGCTGGACCGTCTCTCGGACGACACGACGGAGACGATCCACCTGGCCCGTCTGGACGGCACGAACGTCGTCTACCTGGCCACCCGGCAGTCCCAGCACTACCTGCGCCCCTTCACCCGCGTCGGCCGCCGCCTCCCGGCCCACTCGACCTCCCTCGGCAAGGCGCTGCTGAGCACCTTCACGGACGAGCAGGTCCGCAAGATGCTCCCGGAGACGCTGCCCGCCCTCACCGAGAACACGATCACCGACCGCGAGAAGCTCATCGAGGAGCTGCACCAGGTCCGCGAGCAGGGCTTCGCCGTCGACCGCGAGGAGAACACGCTGGGGCTGCGCTGCTTCGGCGTCGCGATCCCGTACCGCACCCCGGCCCGGGACGCGATCAGCTGCTCGGTACCGGTGGCGCGGCTGACGCCCGCCCACGAGCAGATGGTGAAGGACGCGCTGTTCGACGCGCGGGACCGGCTGACGCTGGCCACTCGTAGGCTCTGACGGCATGGACATGGACGTGGAACTCCGCGAGGTGCACGACAGCGACCTGCCGGTCTTCTACCGGCAGCTGAACGACCCGGAGGCCCTGCACATGGCGGCCTTCACCCCGAAGGACCCGGCCGACCGGGACGCCTTCGACGCGCACTGGAAGCGGACACGGTCCTCGCCGGACGTCGTCCTGCGGACGATCCTGGCGGACGGTGACGTGGTCGGGCATTCGGCGGTCTACGGCGAGCCGGGCGAGCGCGAGGTGACGTACTGGGTGGACCGGGCCTACTGGGGGCAGGGCATCGCCACGGCGGCGCTGCGGAGGCTGCTGACCGAGGTGCCCGAACGCCCGCTGTACGCACGGGCGGCGGCGGACAACGAGGGGTCACGGCGGGTGCTGGAGAAGTGCGGCTTCCGGGTGACGGCCGAGGAGCGGGGGTTCGCTCAGGCGCGGGGCGAGGAGATCGACGAGGTCGTGCTGACGCTGGAGGGCTGAGCGTGCCGACACCACGCCAGGCCCGGCTTTATGAACACTCGATTTATGAACACTCGATGAGAAAAGCCTGCGGAGTGGAACGTTCCGCAACCCCTCGATCGTCTTCTTGGCGGGATGAACAAGACGATCAGGCGTGCCTCGGTCTTCGCGCTGCTCCTGGTGCTCGCTCTGCTGGTCAGGGCGACCTGGGTGCAGTTCTACGACGGCCAGGCACTCGCGGACGACAGCAAGAACCGGCGGAATGCGATCGAGACGTACTCGTCGCCGCTCGGGAACATCATCGTGGCCGGTGAGTCGATCACCGGCTCCGCACGGACAGAGGGCAGCGACCTCGCGTACAAGCGCACGTACACCGAGGGCGAGTTGTACGCCGCGGTGACGGGCTACGCCTCGCAGAGTTACGCGCCCACGCAGCTGGAGGGCATCTACCAGGACCTGCTCAACGGCACGGACACCCAGCTGAAGACCATGATGGACACGGTCACCGGCACCCGCGCCGAACCGGGCAACGTGGTCACGACGATCGACCCGGACGTGCAGCGGGCGGCGTACGAGGCGCTCGGCGACAAGAAGGGCGGGGCCGTCGCGATCGATCCGACGACCGGCCAGATCCTCGCGGTCGTGTCGACCCCGTCGTACGACCCGACAGCGCTGACCGACGCGGACACCGCCGGGGATGCCTGGAAGCAGCTCAACGACGACCCCGACAAGCCGCTCACCAACCGTGCGCTGCGCCAGCCGCTGCCGCCGGGCTCCACCTTCAAGCTGGTCGTCGCGGCTGCCGCGCTGGAGGACGGGCTGTACGCGTCGGTCGACGACAGGACGGACAGCCCCGACCCGTACACGCTGCCGGGCTCGACGAGTGCCCTGGACAACGAGAACGCGTCCGCGCCCTGCGAGAACGCCACCATCCGTACCGCGCTGCAGTACTCCTGCAACAACGTCTTCGCGAAGATGGCCGTCGACCTCGGCCAGGACCGGGTGAAGGCGATGGCCGAGAAGTTCGGCTTCAACGACGAGACGCAGGACGTGCCGGTGCGGGCCTATCCGAGCGTCTACCCGTCCGGGATGGACGACGCGCAGACCGGCCTGACGGGCATCGGCCAGTTCGACGTCACGGCCACGCCGTTGCAGATGGCCATGGTGTCCGCCGCCATAGCCAACGGCGGTGAGATGGTCACCCCGCATATGGTCTCCCAGACCACCGACAGTGGCGGCGACGCGCTGGAGAACTACGACGCGGAGACGGACACCACCCGGATCGTCAGCTCCGACACGGCCGAGCAGTTGCAGTCCGCGATGGAGACCGTCGTCTCCGAGGGCACCGGCACGAACGCCCAGATACCGGGCGCGACGGTGGGCGGCAAGACCGGTACGGCCCAGCACGGCGAGAACAACAGCCAGACGCCGTACGCATGGTTCACGTCGTACGCGAAGTCCGACTCGACCGGCAAGGAGGTCGCCGTCGCGGTGATCGTCGAGCAGTCGAACGCGGCACGGTCCGAAGTGAGCGGCAACGGCCTGGCGGCCCCGGTGGCCAAGGCGATGATGGAAGCAGCGACCAAGTGACCGACGTAGGGGCGTGACCGGCCACGGCAGACCCGTGGCCGGTCACGCGCCACTACCTCACTACACGCCGAGAACCTGCCTCACTACACGCCGAGAACCTGCTCGATGGGGTCGATGGCGAAGTACACCAGGAACAACGCCGACGCCCCCCACAGCAGCCAGTGGACGTCCTTCGCCTTCCCCAGCACCGACTTGAGCACCACATACGCCAGGAACCCCGCCCCGATGCCGTTGGTGATCGAGTAGGTGAAGGGCATCACGGCGATGGTGAGAAACGCCGGGATCGCGATCTCGTACTTGTCCCAGTCGATGTGCTTGACCTGGGTCATCATCAGGAAGCCCACGGCGACGAGGGCCGGCGCGGCGGCCTGGAGCGGGACGATGGTCAGCAACGGGGTGAGGAACAGCGCCAGGGCGAAGAGGCCACCCGTCACCAGGTTCGAGAAGCCCGTGCGCGACCCCTCGCCGACGCCGGCCGCCGACTCGATGTACGAGGTCGCGGAGGACGAGGACGCCGCACCGCCCGCGACCGCCGCCGCTCCGTCGATGAGCAGGACCCGGCCGAGGTTCGGCACCTTGCCCTGCTCGTCGAGGAGGCCCGCCTCCGCGCTGACGCCGACGACCGTGCCCATGGTGTCGAAGAAGTCCGACAGGATCAGCGTGAAGATCAGCAGGACGACCGTGATGGCCGTGGTCTCACCGAACGCGCCGAACAGGCTGAAGTGGCCGATGAGTCCGAAGTCGGGGGTGTCGACGATCTCGTCGGGCCACTCGGGCGTGGTCAGCCCCCAGGACGCGACGTCGGCGATCGAGTTGATGATGAGCGCGACGATCGTCATGGCGACGATGCTGATCAGGATCGCGCCCTTCACCTTCCGGGCCAGCAGCGCGATGGTGAGCAGCACCCCGAGGCAGAAGACGAGGATCGGCCAGCCGGTGAGTGTGCCGGTGCCGCCGAGCTGAACCGGCACGGTGGTGCCCGCGGCGTCGGGGATACGGCTGACGAAGCCGGCGTCGACAAAGCCGATGAACGCGATGAACAGGCCGATACCGACGCTGATCGCCTGCTTCAGCGGCTGCGGGATGGCGTGCATCACGGCCTCGCGCAGGCCGGTCACCACCAGCACGCAGATCAGCAGGCCCTCCAGGACGATCAGGCCCATCGCGTCGTCCCAGCTCATCAGCGGGGCGATCTGGAAGGCGACGACGGCGTTGAGGCCGAGGCCGGCGGCGAGGGCGAGCGGAAGGTTGCCGCCGATGCCCATGATGATCGTCATCACCGCGGCCACCAGGGCGGTGGCGGTGGTGAGTTGGACGGGGTCGAGCTGGTCGCCGAACTTGTCCTTGGCGCTGCCGAGGATGATGGGGTTCAGGACAAGGATGTAGGCCATGGTGAAGAACGTGGCGAAGCCGCCGCGTATCTCACGGCCGAAGGTGGAGCCCCGTTCGGAGATCTTGAAGAACCGGTCGACGTTGCTCGCCGCGGACGGCGCGGGACTTGGCCGGTCGGCCACCTTCTGTGGATCGGACATGGGCACGGTCTCCTTGTTGCCTGAATGATCGATGCGGGTGCTGGCTGGATTGTTCCCTCGATGAACCTGTTTCAGGTTTTCTCCGTGTTACGGAATCAGGCCGCTCATGTGCGACCCGCCACACCGCGTTCGAAGTCTCGTACGACTCATATGTTCGATCACTGCTACGCTTCCGGATCTCGACCGGACGATCTCCGGACGATCACACGTCATACACATGCCGCGCAGAGCCAGGAGAGGTCACCCGTGGGCACAGTCGTCGACGACGCCGCCTCCGTGGAGTTCCATGCCTTCTTCGAGCGTCATTACGCCGAACTGTCGCGTCTGGCCCATCTGCTGACCGGTGAGCCGGACGCCGCCGACGATCTGGCGGCGGATGCGCTGCTGGCGCTGTGGCACCGCTGGGACCGGGTGCGCGCCGCCGACCATCCGGTGGCCTACGCCCGCGGGGTCGTCACCAATCTCGCCCGTACCCGGATCCGCAGCGCGGTGCGCGAGCGGCGGCGGATCGCCCTGTTCTGGTCACAGCGCGAGGAGAACACCGAGAACCCGGACATCGCGGGCGTGGTCGATGTCCAGGAGGCGCTGCGCCGGCTCCCGTTCCGCAAACGGGCCTGTGTGGTGCTGCGGCATGCGTTCGACCTCTCGGAGAAGGACACGGCGCTCGCCCTGGGCGTCTCGGTGGGTACGGTGAAGAGCCAGACCTCGAAGGGCATGGCCGAGCTGCAAAGACTGCTCGGCACGCAGGGGGCTCCGCAGAGGGTGCACGTGGCGATGGCACGCACCGGTGACGCCGGAGGGAGGAACCGATGAGCATGCGGCGGGACGTGCACGACGAGTTGCGCGCCCGGCTGCACGAGGCGGCCGGACAGCACGAGCCCGACCGCGCGCGCATCCTGGCCCGCGTCGAGCGCGGCATGACCGAGCAGACCCGGCCCGACCACCGGGCCACCCGCCCGCCGGTGTTCGGCTGGGTGCGGGTCGTCAGCGCCACCGCCGCGGTCGCCAGCGTGCTGGCCATCGGCGGTTACGCGGTCGCGTCCGCCGTGAAGGAGCAGTCCTCCCCGCAGCAGACGGTCGCCGTCTCTCCGACACCCACACCGTCGCCGGACGCGACGAGCCGCGTTCCCCTCCCGCCGGTCGACCCGACGCCCAGCGCGCCGCCGAAGTCCAGGACACCGAGCGCCCCCGCGTCACCGTCCGCATCCGCATCCGCATCCGCGTCCACCCTCGCGCCCGCGAACGGCGAGGAGGACGGCCCGCTCTGGTCGGACGGCTCGGTCGACCCGCACAGCAACGACTTCTGGGCGCAGAGCAATGTGACCTTCAAGGCCGACCGGCAACTCACCGCGCTGACGGTGCGGTTGAAGGTCAAGCAGACCGGTGGGGTGAGTTCCACCGGTGCCTGGCGTTCGCTGCCCGAGCAGGACTTCACCTTCACCGTCGGCGAGCAGGACGGCTTCCTCGTCTACACCTGGGTCCTCAAGGAGGGCCGTACGGTCCCGAAGGGCGAGTGGGTGTTCGCCGGGCAGTACGACCATGAGCGCGGCGGACGCGACGCGGGCGACGACAGCTACGCGGTGACGGGCACCGCGGGGGGCCGACTGCTGTCCGTGGCAGGCGACTTCGCACCGCACGAGGGCGACGAGCCGGCGTCCGAGGGCGATTCGTAGAAAACTTTCGATGACGCGGCAACCCTTTACGCACCCGTGGCGACTGGGTATGTGTCCGGGGGCAACGCATTACCGATTCTGCGCGTCTGACATCACGTACCAGTGTTCTCATGGACCTGCTGATCTGAGCCCCCCTCGGTCAGCAGCGCCGGCCCGAGCCCCCCTCGGCCGGCAACAGGAACGCCCCCGCCGGTGACGACCGGCGGGGGCGTTTCGCGCCCTTCAGGGGCGCTCAGTCCAGGCGCTCAGTTCATGGTCGCCCCGATAGTCGTGGAACCCGTCGTCAGGAAAGTCGTCGCAGGCAGCGAGCCATCCGCCTTACGCGCCCCGTAGGCCGTGGCCGCGTCCGTCGACCTGAAGCCCGGCGTACTCACCCCGCTGTCCCAGTTGTTCGCGGCGTTCACCGTCCTGGTCCCCACCTTCGACAGCCCGCCCTTGTTGCCCACCGCCAGATTCCGCGCGAGCCGCGCCTTGCCGGTGGCGAAGTAGAACCCGGCCCGGGCGTTGGCGTTGGCGGTGTTGCGGTTCAGCGTGATCGCACCGGTGTTGGAGTTCTCGGTGAACCCGTGCAGCGTGTTGTCCCAGGCCGCGTTGTTGTTGACGGCATGCGCGACCACGGCACCGCCGCCGCCCAGCTTGAACCCGTTGCCGTTGCCCTCGAACGCCGAGTCGCCCCACCGGTTCTTGCCGTTGCCGAAGGCCCAGGTGTGCTCGATGGTGACCGGCGAGGAGAACTGCCACAGGTCGAGGCCGTCATCGGAGTTGTTGTAGAGGCGGGCGCCCGTGATCTTGTTGCCCGTGCCCGAGCCGAACTTCACCGCGATGCCGTCGGCGTTCTGGCCGTGCCCGGCGGGGTCGTAGTTGCCGTGACTGTCCAGGTTCTGCACGAGGTTGCCGGTCGTGCCGTCACCGCGCAGGGTGAACCCGGAGTCGCCGTTGTCCGCGGTGACCAGGTTCTTGAAGACGCCGCCCACGGACGACGTGACGACGAGACCCTGCGCCGGGGAGTTCTGGAAGGTGAGGTTCTGCACGGTCCAGTGGTCGCCGTAGATCCCGGCCAGCCAGGAGCCGTCGGGCAGCCTGGAGCCGTCGATCTTCACCTTCTCGCTGCCGTACGCCCGCAGCGTGATGCGGTCGGAACCGGTGCCGTTGGCCGTGGACTTGAGGGTGGCCGTCGGATAGTACGTGCCGGCGCGCACCTCGATGACGGTGCCGGCGGCGGCGCGGGCCACGGCCGACTCCAACTGGGCGGTGGTGGACACGGTGACGGTCGTCGTGGCCGCCTGGGCGCCGCCGTCCGACAGTCCGAGGTAGACGCCGCCGGCGCCGGCGGAGACGGCCACCGCCGCCGCGATCGAGAGGGTGCGCGTCCTGCGGTGGCGTCCGGTGCTGTGCCGCACTGGGCGTTCCTTTCCTAGGGGGTGGGGGACGCGATGCAGTCGCCGCCGCGGCCGGAGCAGGTTGCCGGGTCCCGGCCGAAAGCGACCGAAACTTTCGGCGCCCGCCATCTCACGCCTACCGATTGACGTGTTGTTTCCCACTGGTAAAACTCCCAAGGCGCCGCATCACCCAACAGAATCGCCCACACTCCTACAGGACTGCCCATGCGCCCCAGAGCCGTGCTCGTCGCCTGTCTCGCCTTCCTCCTCGCCTTAGTCGCCGCACCACCCGGCACCGCGCAATCAGGAGCACCGCCCGTGAACCAGTCCAAGTACGCCGGCTATCTCTTCGCCTACTTCACCGGCGAGGGCACCGCCGACGGCGAGCAGATCCGCTACGCCCTCAGCCGCGGCAACGACGCGCTGCACTGGCGGGAGCTGAACGCGGGCAAGCCGGTCCTCACCTCCACCATCGGCGAGAAGGGGTTGCGCGACCCGTTCGTGATCCGCTCCCCCGAGGGTGACAAGTTCTATCTGATCGCCACCGACCTGCGCATGTACCAGAACTCCAGCGGCAGTTGGGATCACGTCCAGCGGCACGGCAGCCGGTCCATCATGGTCTGGGAGTCCACCGACCTGGTGAACTGGACCGACCAGCGCCTGGTGGAGGTGTCCCCCGACAACGCGGGCAACACCTGGGCGCCGGAGGCCTACTGGGACGAGACGCTGGACGCGTACGTCGTCTTCTGGGCGTCCAAGCTGTACGCCGACGACGACCCCGACCACACGGGCTCGACGTACAACAAGATGATGTACGCGACCACGAAGGACTTCCGCACCTTCAGCGAGCCGAAGGTCTGGGACGACCCCGGCTACTCGGTCATCGACTCGACCGTCGTGCAGCACGAGGACACCTACTACCGCTACACCAAGGACGAGCGGGACCCCACCTCCTCCAGCCCCTGCTCGAAGTTCATCACCGCCGAGAAGTCGACCACGCTGACGGACACCTCGTACGACTTCGTGTCGGACTGCATCGGCAGCGGCTCGATCGACCGCGGTGAGGGCCCGACGGTGTTCAAGTCGAACACCGAGGACAAGTGGTACCTGTTCATCGACGAGTACGGCGGCCGGGGCTACGTCCCCTTCGAGACCACCGACCTCGACTCGGGCGAGTGGACGATGTCGACGAACTACCAGCTCCCCGCGAGCCCCCGCCACGGCACGGTCATCCCGGTGACGCAGGCCGAGTACGACCGCCTGCTGTCCGCCTACCCGGTCACCCCGACGTCGGTCGTGGACGCGACGGCGAAGGGCCAGAAGGGCTACGCGGTCGTCACCGAGGCGACGGGCAAGGTCGTGCTGCCCATGGAACCCGCCGCGGATCTACGGCACTTGGCGCCCCGGTTCGCCATCGGCGCGGGCGCGACGATCACCCCCCGGTCCGGCACCCGCCGCGACTTCCGCAAGCCGCAGACCTACACGGTGACGGCGGCGGACGGAACGACGAGAACCTGGACCGTGGAGGCGGTACCGACCCGCAGTCCGGTCCTGCCGGGGCTGTACGCGGACCCCGACATCCGCTATATGAACGGCCGTTACTGGATCTACCCGACGACGGACGGCTTCCCGGGCTGGAGCGGTACGCAGTTCAAGGCCTACTCGTCGAAGGACCTGGTCCACTGGAAGGACCACGGCGTCATCCTCGATCTGGGCCCTGATGTCTCCTGGGCCGACCGGAACGCCTGGGCGCCCGCGATCGCCGAGAAGGACGGCACGTACTACTTCTACTTCTGCGCCGAGCAGCAGATCGGCGTGGCGGTGGCGGACTCCCCCGCCGGCCCGTTCAAGGACGCGCTGGGCAAGCCGCTGGTGGCCAAGGGCGGTTCGTACCGGGGCCAGATGATCGACCCCTCCGTCTACACGGACGACGACGGCACGTCGTACCTCTACTGGGGCAACGGCCGCGCCTACGTCGCCCCGCTGAACGACGACATGGTGTCGTTCGACGCCTCGCAGGTGAAGGACATCACCCAGCCGAACTTCCGCGAGGGCTCCTTCGTGATCAAGCGGAACGGCACGTACTACTTCATGTGGTCCGAGGACGACACCCGCAGCGAGAACTACCACGTCGCCTACGCGACCGGACCGTCCCCGCTCGGCCCGTGGACCAAGAAGGGGACGATCCTGCAGAAGCGGCCGGAGTACGGCATCCTCGGCACCGGCCACCACTCGGTGGTGAACACGCCCGGCACCGACGAGTGGTACATCGTCTACCACCGGTTCGCACTCAACGGCCCGGGCAAGGCGGGCGGCGACGGTACCCACCGCGAGACGACCGTCGACCGCCTGGAGTTCGCGGCCGACGGCACGATCAAGCCCGTGGTGCCGACCCTGGAGTCGATCAGGCCGGTACGCCGGTAGCAGCCGGTTCAGTCCATCGTCGCGCCGATGGTGGTGCTGCCCGTGGTCAGGAACGTGGTCACGGGCAGCGAGCCGTCGGACTGGCGGGCGTTGTACGTCGTCGACGCGTTCGTGGAACGGAAGGCGGGCGTCGAGATCCCGGAGTCCCAGTTGTTGCCGGAGGACACCACGGACGATCCCCTGCTCACCAGTCCGCTGCCATTGCTCACGGCCAGGTTCCGGCCCAGCCTCCCCGCGCCCGTGGCGAAGTAGTAACCCCACTTGCCGTTGGAGTACGCCGTCGTCCGGTTGATGACGATCGCGCCGGTGTTGGAGTTCTCGGTGAAACCGTTTCCGGCGTTGTCCCAGGCGGCCGAGTTGTTCACGACGTGCGCGACGACCTCGCCGTCACCACCCAGCTTGTAACCGTTTCCGTCCCCGGCGAACGACGAGTCGCTCCACCGGTTCTCGCCGTTGCCGAAGGCCCAGGTGTGCTCGACGGTGACCGGCGAGGAGAAGGACCAGAAGTCGATACCGTCATCCGAGTTGTTGTACAGGCGGGCGCCGGTGATCAGGTTGCCGGTGCCGGAGCCGTACTTCACGGCGATCCCGTCGGCGTTCTCGCCGTGACTGGCGGCGTCGTAGTGGCCGTAGGAGTCGATGTTCCTGACGGTGTTGTTCACCGTCCCGTCGCCGGTGAGCGTGAAGCCGGAGTCGCCGCCGTTGATGGTCTTGATGTTGTTCCAGTCGCTGCCGGTGCAGGACTGGCAGACGACCGCGCTGTCCGGGGAGTTCTGAAAGGTGATGTCGGAGACGCTCCAGTAGTCCGCGGTGAGCTTGAAGATCCAGTCGCCGTCGGGCAGGTTCGACCCGTCGATCCTGACGGTCTCCGAGCCGTACGCGGTGAGCGTGATCCGCGAGGCCGAGGTGCCGTTGGCCGTGGACTCAAGGGTGGCCGTCGGGTAGTAGGTGCCCCCGCGGACCTGGATGACCGTGCCGGGGGTGGCGTTCCTGAGGGCGTTGGACAGGTCGGTGGAGTTGCTGACGACCACGGTCGCGGCCTGGGCCTGGGTGGGCAGGACGGCGAGGCCGGAGCCGGCGGCGAGGGCCGCCGCGGCGAGGAGGGCGATACGACGAGACATGGAGTGCGGGTCCTTTCGTCGTGCTATGGGGGGATTCACGCGGGGGCATTCAGCGAACGGGGTCGAACCCGGTGCCCCCACCGGATTCATGGGCGCTCGTACGGCGCCCAGTCCCGCAGATAGGTCCGCCGGGTGTGCGTGGCGGCCTCCTGCGCGGTCAGCAGAGGCCGGTTCTCCGGGACGGAAACCACCGCGCCGGGGCCGGAGTTGGCGTACTCCCTGAAGCGCATGGTCTGCCAGGGGTAGGCCTCTCGCATGTCGGTGTAGGGCGTGACCGGGTCGATCCCCGGTCCGATCCAGGTGTTCCGGACCACCAGCGAGGGCCGGGCGGTCGTCTCGTACGTCGGCACCCACGGCCGCGCCAGCTTGTACGCCGCGTCCTCGGCGCCGGACGTGATGCGGGAGCGGACGGCGAGGATGCCGTAGGGGTTGGCGCGGGCGGTGGAGGGCGCGAAGACCATGCCCTTGGGGGTGAAGCCGACGTCCCGCTGGAGGGTGCGGAAGTGGCACTCCTCGAAGACGGCGGTGGCCCGGCCGAAGACGAAGTCGACGTCGCCCTCGATGTAGCAGCGGCGGAAGTACTGCCGGTCGAAGGCGGTGAGCGCGCTCGTGTCGGCGAAGAGGGTGTCCTGGTGGGCGAGGAGGCGGACGTTCTCGAACCGTGAACGGTCGCCCGTCACATAGGCCGCGACGGCCTGGGTCCCGGTGATGTCGGGGTGGTCGGCACGCAGCCAGTCGTTGGCGAGCGTGAGGTCACGGACGGTCAGGCCGGGGGCGGCGGAGGTGAAGGTGGCGGAACCCGCGGTGCCGTACGTCCCCGAACCGTCCGGCTTGGGCGTCCCATTGGCGTTGTCGAAGACGATGACGGCGTCGCGGGGGTCGCGGGTGGCGCCGCGCACCGTCAACCCGGTGAGTCCGGCAGGGATGTCGACGACCTCGCGGTACGTCCCCGGATGCACGACGATCGTCCACCCGGGCCCGTCCACCGCGTCCACGGCGGCCTGGACCGAGCCCCCGGCCCGGACATGGAGGACCCCGCGGTCCCGGGCGAAGGCGGGGGAGGTGCCGA
This sequence comes from Streptomyces blattellae, assembly GCF_009709555.1. GTDB lineage: Bacteria > Actinomycetota > Actinomycetes > Streptomycetales > Streptomycetaceae > Streptomyces > Streptomyces blattellae. Next base: position 93,737 of record NZ_WJBG01000113.1, read on the forward strand.
CAGCCGCCAGGCCGCCCGCGATGCCGCCGAGCAGAGTACGTCGGCGCATGTCACCGCCCCTTCCACGGCGTCCAGTCGCCGAGGTATGCCTCGCGTGTCGCCGACTCGGCCTGTTCGTCGGTGAGTTGGGGCCGGTTCTCGGGGACGGTGATCGCGGCGCCGGGGCCGGTGTTGCGGTACTCGGCGAACCGCTGGTTCTGCCAGGGATAGCCGTTCGACATGTTGGTGTAGGGCTCGGCCGCGTCGATGCCGCGGCCGAGCCAGGTGTCCCGCACGACGAGCGACGGCCGGGCGGTGGTGTCGGAGCTGGGCACCCAGGGGCGGGCCAGCTTGTAGTAGCCGTCGGGGGCCTCGCTGCTGATACGGCTGCTCGTCACCAGGTAGCCGAGCGGGTTGGCCACCGCCGTCGAGGGCGCGAAGACGAACCCGTACGGGGCGGCGGCCAGGTCGGTCCTGGTGAGCGTCCGGAAGTGGCAGTGCGCGTAGACGGCGGTGGCCCGGCCGAAGACGAAGTCGACGTCGCCCTCGGCATAGCAGTGGGAGTAGTACTGCCGGGCGAAGACGCCGAGGGCCGAGGAGTCGGCGTACAGGGTGTCCTGATGGCCGAGGAAGCGGCAGTGGTGGAAGGCGGAGCGGTCGCCCTGGACCTTGATGGCGACGGCCTGGGTGCCCGAGACGCCGGGGTGGTCTGCGCGCAGCCAGTCGTTGGCGAAGGTGATCCAGCGGGCGGTGAAGCCGTCGGCCTGCACGGTCGTGGTGGCGGATCCACTGGTGCCGTAGGTGCCACCGCCGGGCTTGGGGGTGCCGGCCGAGTTGTCGTACACGATCACGACATCGCGGGGGTTCTCCGAGGCGCCGATCCAGGTCGCTTCCGTCCGGGTGACGTCGACGGCGACCGTCTCCCGGTAGGTGCCGGATGCGAGGACCAGCGTCCGGCCGCTGCCGCTCGCCGCGGTCACGGCGTCGCGGACGGAGGTGACATCGCCGCGGCCGTGCGGGTCGACGTACAGGGTCTGCGGGGTGAGGCGCGCGGCCGGCGAACCGTATCGGCCGAACGGTCGCGGTCCGCCGGCTGCCCGCGCGGGGGCGGAGGCGAGACCGAGGGCGGCGCCCGCCGCGGCGGATGCCGTGAGGAATCCGCGGCGGGACATGGGGAAGTGCGAGGGCATGCGGGTGCTCCTTCGCGGTACGGCTCGGGTGAGTGCTCGGGTGAGTGGAGGGGCGGGGCCGGAGCGGGTGCGGCCCCGCCCCGGCCCGTTCGCCCGGGGTCAGCGCAGCCGGCCGGCGCCCGCGCGGTGATCGACGATCGCGGGAACGGCGCGTGCCGGGTCGACCTTGGTGCGCAGGGCCGGGGTCCAGCCGGCGCCGGACTGGAGGGTCTCGCCGGGGATCTCCGCGTTGTGCACGGCGATGAGGTCGGTCAGCCGGCCGTTGACGTAGTTGTTCTCGGCGGTCAGCGGCGACTCGTTCCACTTCTTCAGCACCTTGCCGACGCTGACGCCTTCGGCGAGGGAGAACGCGTTGTCGGTGGCGTACAGCTGCGAGGAGATGCCGACGCCCCAGACGTAGTCGAACTTCTGGTCCGCGCTCACCACGTAGTGGTTGTTGTAGACGTCGACCTGTCCGAACCGCACGCGCGGGGAGCGCTGCAGGATGCCGTCGAAGCGGTTGTGGTGCAGGGTGACCTTGAGCTTGCCGCCGTCGGTGGTGGCGAGGCCGTCGCCGTTTCCGATCAGCATGTTCTTGTCGTGGTCCTCGTAGGAGTTCCAGGACACGGTCACGTAGTTCGAGCCGCGCACGATGTCCGTCAGCCCGTCGTGCTGCTGGAAGACCTTGCCGAAGTAGACCGGCCGCTCGCTGTCGGGGTAGCGCCCGTCGGTGAGGGTGTTGTGGTCGATCCACACGTGATCGCTGCCGTAGACGACCACGGTGTCGTACTCGGAGTTCCAGTTGCCGGTGTTGTCGTCGTCGGTCGGGTCCCACTTGGGGAAGCAGTCGAGCGGGGCCTCGATGGTGAGGTTGCGCAGGATGACGTTGGAGACGTCCTTGATCTGGAGGCTGCCGCCGAGGATGGCGGCGTCCTCGCCGACGCCGATGATGGTGGTGTTGCTGGGGACGTAGGCCTTGATGGCCGAGTCCTGGTTGGCCATGGAAGCGACCCGCGCGTCCTCCTGCGGGCCCATGGCGACCTTGTCGTTGCCGTAGACGGCCGGGTCGTAGTCCTTGAGGTACTGCTGGAGGTCGTAGCCCCCGGTGACGAAGGCCTCGCAGCCCTCGGAGACGGCGTCGATCGTGCCCTTGACCTTGATGATCTTGGGCGCGTCGCCGCCGTCGGCGAGCGCCTGCTTGAACTCCGCCCAGGTGGTGACCGTGTAGACATGCTCGGCGTCGGCGGTCGCGCCTCCGGTGGTGCCGGTGCCGTGGGAGCCCCAGCCGTCGCCGGCCGCGAGGGTCTGCCGGGCCGCGTCCCGGGGCTGGGCCTGGGCGACCGCACTGGTCAGCGTCAGGACGAGGGCGGTGCAGCCGGCTACGGCCAGACCCTTTCCTATGACATGATCATGCCAATCCTGTGTGTTCACTGTGCGGCTCTCTTTCGACTGAGTGGAGTTCGACTGAGTGGAGTTCGACTGAGTGGAGTTCGACTGCGGGGAGGGGGTTGTCAGGCGGTGGCCGCCTACGGCCAGGTGATCCACGACTCCGGGATCTCGGCGTCGAGCCGGCACACGTCCCGGCGTGCCAGTACCCGCCGGTGCAGCAGCTCGCCGGCGACCAGACGTGCCACCTCGATGGCACCCGGCGGATTGAAGTGCGTATTGTCCTGCTCGGTCGCGGTCCAGTTGAAGTACTTCTTGGTCTCCTCGACCCCGAGCCGCTGCCACAGCGCGAGCGACAGCGCCTCGATGTCCAGCAGCGCCACGTCCTCCTCGACGGCGAGCGCCCGCATGGCCGCCGGATACTCGCCGTGACTGGTCACGGCGTTGCCCTCGGCGTCGAACCGCCGCCGCTCGACGGGCGTGGCCAGCACGGGCCGCGCACCGCGGGCGCGGGCACCGTCGATGTACAGCCGCAGATAGTCCTGGAAGGTCGTCCAGGGCTCGGTGTACCGGGTCGGGTCCTCGGCCTTCTCGTCGTTGTGCGCGAACTGGACCAGCAGGAAGTCACCCGGCTGAATGACGCCGAGAATGGCATCGAGCCGCCCTTCGTCGACGAAGGACTTCGAACTCCGCCCGTTCACCGCGTGATTGGCGACGGGCCGGTCCTTGTGCAGGAAGAAGGGGAGTGCCATGCCCCACCCGGTCTCGGGAGCGAGGCGGGCGGACTTCTGGGCGGCGGTGGAATCACCGGCGATGTAGAGAGTGCGGCTACGGCGCTCCGCGGCCCGCGCGTGGCCGGCCGCGCCGAAAGCGAGCGGAACGGCGGCAAGGGCCGCTGCGGTGGCTTGTCTCCGAGTGAGTGGCAATTCAGGTCGGCCTTTCTGCCCTCAGAAGTGCGGGACTGTATCGATGTGCGGCTGAGCCGCGTGGGGCGCGGCCGACCACGGCGAACCCGCGGCCGGCCGCGCGGCAGCCGAAGCGAGCCTCAGCCGTTCTGTTCCGTCCATTCGGCCTGGGCCTCGTTGAGCTGGTCGGCCATCGTGTCCAGGAAGTCCTTGGCACTCATGTCGCCCAGCAGCACCTTCTGGAAGTTCGGCTCGTTGTCGGCCTTGGAGATCGTGTTCCAGTCGGGCAGGTAGTACGGCAGCTGGACGATGGTGGTGGAGCCGTCGGACAGCGCGTCCGAGGCCAGCTTCGTGGGCTCGGCCTGCGCGACCCACGGGTCCTGCGCGGCCTCGGTGTTCGCGGGCACCTGCCCGGCGGACTCGTTGAACTTCGAGTTCGACTCGTGCGAGGAGGCGAACTCGATGAACTTCCAGGCGGCTTCCTTGTTCTCCGAGCTCTTGAACATCCCGAGCCCGTCCACCGGGTTGGACACCTGGACCCGCTTGCCGTCCGCCCCGGTCGGCTGCGGAATGCCGCGGAACTTGTCGGTCCCGAGCGCCTTCACATGGTCCTGGTACGACCCGAGGTTGTGGTTGAGCATCCCGATCGTGCCGGAGTCCCACTGCGCGACCATCTTGGTGAAGTCGTTGTTCAGGTCGGCGGACGGGGTGTCCTTCTTGTAGAGCGCCGCGTACTTCTCCAGCGCCTCGACGTTCTTCGGGTCGTTGACGGTGGTCTCGTCGCCGTTCCAGAACGAGGTGATCCCGCTCTGTCCGTACATCGCGTCCAGCGCCTGCGCGATGGACCCGGCGCCGCCGCGGATGGTGTATCCGAACTCGTTGTTCTCGGCGTCGGTCAGCTTGTCCGCGGCCTCGTAGAACTGGTCCCAGGTGGCCGGCTCGTCGAGCCCCGCCTGCTCGAACAGGTCGGTCCGGTAGTACAGCACCCCGTTGTTCGCGGAGGTCGGGACCGAGTACAGCGTGCCGTCCCCGCCCCCGGCGGCCTTCAGGGACTCGACCATGTCGTCGTTGAGCTTGCCGTTCAGGGAGGACCCGGAGAGCCGGTCGTCCAGCGGCTCCAGCGCGTCCTGCGCGGAGAAGCCGGCGAGCATGGAGGCGCCGACACCTCCGACGTCGGGCAGGCCGCCGGCCTGGATGGCGGTGTCGACCTTCGACTGGTACTCGGTGGAGGCGATGCCGACGTACTCGACGTCGATGTCGGGGTTGGCCTTCTCGAAGTCGGCGATGATCTCCTTCCAGATGTCGGTGCGCACACCGCCGTTGTTGTCCCAGAAGACGATCTTTCCCGTGCCGCTGCCCTCTTCGCCACTGGACCCGCTGCCGTCGTCACCGCAGGCGGTGGCGGTCAGCGCGAGTACGGACCCCAGGGCGACGGCGGTGGCAGCGCGCCTGCTTCTGCGGATGCTGATCTTCATTGGTCGGCTCTCTTCGTCTGGTTCCAGCGGAGATATGAAGTTGTGCGGGGGTCAGCGACGGGCGTACGGCGCCCAGTCGTCGGTGCCCTTGAGGTAGTCGGCGACGGTGTACGAGCCCGCCTCCGCGTCACCCATCTGCGGCCGGTCCGCGCTCACGGCGGCCCCGGGCCCGGAGTTCCGGTACTCGGCGAACCGCGCGTCCTTCCACGAGAACCCGCTCATGTCGGTCCACGGCGAGGACTTGATCGCGGCGGGCAGCTCGGTGTTCCGGATCAGCACCTGGGCGACCGCGGCGGGTTCCCCGCCCGGATGCCAGGGCCGCCCCAGATGGAACGTCCCGTCCGGCGCGTCGCTGACCACCTTCGAGTCGGTGATCAAGAACCCGTACGGGTTGCCCGTCCAGGTCGAAGCGGCCGTGATGTAGCCGTTGTTGGTGTCGGAGCCCCGGCTCAGCGCCCTGATGACCGACCGCTCGACGACCGTCGTGGCCCGCCCGTAGATGAAGTCGACATCGCCCTCGATGTACGAGTCGCGGACATAGACCCGGCTGATCACGTCCAGCCTGGGACTGTCGGTCATCAGCGTGTCCTGGTTCCCCAGGAAGGCGGTGTCCTCGAAGACGATCCGGTCGCCGGTCGTCTTCATGGCGAGGGCCTGCTCACCGTTCAGCTCGTGCGCGGCCTCGTCGAAGTCGTTGCTGAAGGTGAGATTGCGGGCGGTGACGTCGTTCGCGGCGATCCGTACCGTGGCGCTGCCCGTGGAACCCCCGTACGCCGCCGGGGTGTCGTAGACGATGACGGTGTCCGACCGGTCCTGTCCGGTCCCCTCCAGCACGATGTTCGGCTTGGTCGCGGGGATGACCACCTTCTCGCGGTACGTCCCCGGCGCGACCGAGATCGTCACCGTACTGGCGTTGCCGTCCGGCACGGCGTCCACCGCGGCCTGCACGGTCGGGTAGTCGGCCGGAACGTGCAGGGTCGTGCCGACGCGCTGCTGCGGCCCGGAGAACTGCTTCACCAGCGCGGGCACGGCGGCGGCCGGGTCCGGCCGGTAGTCGTAGAACTCCCGCGGATCGAAGGCCGTGCCCCATGCGTCGGTCCGCCCGGTCGTGTTCTTCAGGATCGACCCGCGCTGCACCAGTTCCGCGGTGGCGTCGGCCTGGTAGGGGTGCTGGACACCGTCGTAGTAGCTGTTCTCGATGACCATCCTGGTCCGGCCGCGCGACCAACTGCCGTACGTCCACACCGGGTCGCCGTCGTCGACCTGGTCCGAGAAGTAGTTGTTGTACAGGTGGGCGTAAGCGCAGTTGTCGGCCGACGGATTGCGCTGCTTCGTCCCGGAGAACCAGTTGTGGTCCATGGTGATCTGGGTCTGGACGTTGTCCGTCCAGCCGATCCCGACCGCCTTGTTGTGGTTCGCGAACTGGTTGTAGGAGACGGTGATGTACTGACTGTCCTTGCGGATGTCGAGCAGCCCGTCGCCCATGTGCTCGAAGCGGTTGTGATCGATCCACACATGGTCGGCGGTGTCCATCTGGATGGCGTCGAAGTCGGTGGTCTTGCCGTCCCAGTCACCCTCGACGTACGAGTCGCGGATCGTCAGATTGCGGATGATGACGTTGCTCGTGCCCGGGGCGAGGTGCAGCTCCCCGTGGACGATCTCGCCGGTGTCGCCGACGCCGGTGATCGTCTTGTTGGAGCCGACCACGATGTCCGAACCGAAGGGCGCGACGTCGATCGACCCCGATACCCGGATGATGTACGGCTCGGGCGCCGCCGCGTACCTGGCCAGCGAGGCCTGGTCGGTGACGGTGACGACCTTGCCGCCCGCGCCTCCGGTGGTGCCGCCGGCGAGGGAGGCGAAGCCATGGGGGGTGTCGGAGAACCGGGGTGCGGCGGGCGCGGCGGCATCCGCGTCCCCGACCGTGCCCAGTCCCAGCGCGGCCACCAGGCCCGCGACGGCGGCGAGGGCTCTGCCCGCATCGGGCAAGCGCTTGCTACGGAAGTGCATCTTCTTGCGGCTCCCAACTGGCATACGGCTCAAGCGGCTTACAGAGGGCTGATCTGGCAGGCGGGTTTTACAGAGGGCTGATCTGGAAGTGCGTGAAGGTGGCGGCGCCGGCGTGTCCCTGACCGGCGGGCGCGGATGCGAACAGACCGAGCAGCGCGCCGACCCAGCGCCATGGGGTGGCGGCGAAGACCTGGCCGGAGGGCTCCCAGCCGTCGCCGGTGTCGTAGTGGAAGCGGCAGCGGGCGCCCGCACCGATCTCGACGCGCAGAAGGGCCCGGCCATCCGGGGCGAGGCGCGGGTGGCCGGCGTCCCGCTCCGCCTCCGCGACGGCCTCGGCGAACCGGTGCACGAGGTGGACCGTCCCGTCGGCCGCCCGCTGGAGCCCGATCCAGCCGAACGCGTCACCGAGGACGGCGAGCCCGGCCCGCGCCCCCGGCTCCGCACCGTCCAAGTGCAGTTCCACCTCGGCCGCCGAGGGAGTACCGGGCAGCCGCTGGGTGAGGATGTTCGGCAGTTTCCGCAGGTCGTGCGCGTCCGCCGAACGGACACAGGCCAGCCGGAGGCCGTCGCCGGAGTGCTGCGTGGCCCAGCCCTCCCCGGGGTTGGCGGTCCAGCTCCACTGGCGGCCGAAGCGTCCGCCGGGGAAGTCGTCGTCGGTGGCGGGCGCGGTCGGCGGCTGGGGTGGCAGGTCCGGTCTGGCGTGTACGGCGACGGGGGCGCCCTCGTCGCCGAGCACCGGCCAGCCGTCCGTGCCCCACCGCATCGGCTGGAGGTGGACGACCCGGCCGTACGCACCGCGCTGCTGGAAGTGCAGGAACCAGTCCTCGCCGGAGGGGGTGCGCACCCAGCCGCCCTGGTGCGGCCCGTTGACGTCGGTGTCCTTCTGCTCCAGGACGATCCGCTCCTCGTACGGCCCGAAGAAGCCCTGGGAGCGGAAGGCGCCCTGCCAGCCGGTCTCCACTCCCCCGGCGGGGGCGAGGATCCAGAACCAGCCGTCGTGCCGGTAGAGCTTGGGGCCTTCCAGGGTGAACCAGCCGGGGATGCGGTCTCCGTCGACGATCACCTTGCCCTCGTCGAGGAGTGACGTCCCGTCAGGGTGCATTCGATGGCCGGTAAGGCGGTTCTTGATGCCGGAGCGGGACTTTGCCCAGGCGTGGACCAGGTAGGCCTCGCCGGTCTCGTCGTCCCAGAGGGGGCAGGGGTCGATCAGGCCCTTGCCCGCCTTGAGGAGGTGGGGCTGGGTCCAGGGGCCGCGGATCTCGGGGGCGTTGATCTGGTGGATGCCCTGGTCGGGGTCGCCCCAGAAGATCCAGAAGCGGTCGTCGTGGTGGCGGAGGGCGGGTGCCCAGACCCCGCAGTCATGGCGCGGGGACGTGAACTCGGCCGCCGGCTCCAGGCTGCCGAGCGCGTGGCCGACCAGGGTCCAGTTGACCAGGTCGCGGGAGTGGAGCAGGGGCAGTCCGGGTGCGCGGCCGAAGCTGGAGGCGGTGAGGTAGAAGTCGTCGCCCACGCGGACCACGTCCGGGTCGGACCAGTCGGCGTTCAGGACCGGGTTGCGGTAGGTGTCGGTCGTCATGGGCTCACCGCCTTGCGGACCAGGGACGCCGCTTCGAGCCGGCTGATCCGGCCGTCGGCGACGACGGTGACGATCCGGCGGACGGCGGTCTCGCCGGGCGGGATCGGCAGCCGCTCCTCGGCGGCCAGGGAGGAGCCGACGCCGGGGTACTCCGTGGCGCGCACGAACCACTGGTCCCGGCGGGTCTGTTCGGTGGCCCCGGCGAAGACCAGGGTCCAGGTCGAACCCGCGAGAGCGACCCAGGGGGCGCGGGTGCCGTGGACCTCCTGCTCGCCCTCGCGGTCGATGGTGAACACGTCCGGCGCCGCGGACTCCTTGCGCGCCCGCCAGAAGAAGCCGCCGTAGGCCGCGCCGGGGCGGCCGTTGGTGGCCGGGCTGCCGATCGACAGCGGGGCGGACGTGATGTTGGTGAGCGAGAAAGTGAGGTCCAACGCCCAGGCGGCGTCGGTGAGTTCGGTGGCCGCCACGGTACGGCGCTCGCGCAGCAGCTCGGTGCCCGCGGCCACCCAGCGCAGTTCCTCCACGAAGCCGTCGGGGTCGCGGAGCTGGAACGCGGTGTGCCGCTGGGCTCCGTGGTTGTCCAGCTCGGTGGGGCCCCGGTCGCGGACGTAGGTGCGCCCGCCCCAGAAGTTGTGCCCCTCGACGTCGGGAACGGCGACACCGACGCCGAGGTGGTGTGTGTGGTCGGCGGGGCTCAGCTCGGTGACCGCCGTGCCGGCCAGGGTGGTGACGGGGTGCAGATAGGGGCGTGGGGAGAGCCGGGGGGCCAGCTCTGGCCGCGTCGTGTAGCGGGCGACCGGGCGGCCCGCGACGCGCAGGACCGCGGAGTCGGTGGTCGTCATCAGGTGCTCACCTCTTTCGGGCGCGCTTGCGGGAACGCCCAGGGGGCGCCCAGCTCGGAGTAGAGGGAGAGGGTGTCGGCGGCGGCTGCGACGAGTCCGTCGACGCCGGGGACCACCCGTCGGCCCTCGTCGGGCAGGAAGTGCCAGGCCTCCTCCGGCAGCGGGGCCGGGTCGGGGGCCAGTCGAATCGCTTCAACGACCTTCATGAAGGCGCCCGTCGAGTCCGGCGTGACCAGCAGCCCGGCCCCGGTGGTGACGTGGTCGACGAGGTTCTCCAGCAGGTCCGTACGGCCGTACTCGGTCTCCTCGGGACCGTGGTCGGCGCGCTGGAGCAGCACGCGGTCCTGCTTGTACCAGAAGGTGATCCGGCCCCGGCTGCCGTGCACGAGGACGTACGGCTCGTCGGGATCCTCGGCGCACAGCGTCGCGGCGACGGTGACCGGGCGGCCCGCTGTGCTGGTGACGCGGACGCAGGAGGTGTCGTCGGACTCGATGTCGTTGGCGCGCAGCAGCTCGGTCTCGATGCCGGTGACGTCCTCGGCGCGGGTCGTGCCGTTCAGCGCGAGGGCGGTGGCGACGGCGTGCGCGAGCGGGTTGGTCAGCGCACCGTCGATCACATCGACACCGTTCAGCCGCCGCTTGCCCGCCCACGGCGCACGCCGGTAGTACGCCTCGGCGCGCGCCCAGGCGCCCGCCCCGCCGATGCCGGCCGGCTCCCCGATCGCCCCCTCGGCGATCAGCTCGCGGATCACCGGCACGGCGTGCGAGCCCAGCGACTGGAACCCGATCTGGCAGGCGACGCCCGCGCGGGCGACCCCGTCGGCCATCCGCCGGAACTCGGCGTACGACGGCGCCGGCGGCTTCTCCAGCAGCAGGTGCACTCCCCGCTCGGCGGCCGCCAGGGCGAGGTCGGTGTGGGTCGGGATCGGTGTGCAGATCACCGCGATCCGCGCGCCGGTGGAGTCGAGGAGGGCGCCGAAGTCAGCGGACTGCTCGGGCGTGCCGAGGCCGTCGGGGAGCTCGGCGGCGGCCAGCGGGGTCAGCTCGCAGATGCCCGCCAGGCGGACGATGCCCTTGTCCTGAAGGCGGCGGATGTTGTCGAGGTGCCAGCGGCCGTGGCCCCGCGCTCCCGCCAGGACGATGTCTGTGCTCATGGCAGCCTCCCTGCGCCCGCGCCGCGCGCCACCTCTCGGTCGGCCCGCTCGGCGCTGTCGATCTTTGTGTGCAGGGTAGGTGTCCAGCCGACGTCGGCCGTGAGATCGCGCTCGCTGCCGGAGTTGTAGGCGTTGTAGATCGCCAGCAGATCGACCGGATAGCCGTTGAAGAGGGTGCCGGTCTGGTGCAGGGCCGAGCCGTTCCAGCTCTTGACGAGGTCGGCGACCTCGATATGGCCGGGGGTGTGGAAGGCGTTGTTCTCGGCGTAGACGGCCGACTCGGTGGAGATGCCGAGCGAGTAGCGGTAGTCGTCCTCCACGAGGTACCGGTTGTTGTAGACGTGCACCTGCCCGAAGCGGGCGCGCGGGGCGCGTTGCACGACGGACTCGAACTCGTTGTGGTGCAGGGTCACCCGGAGCTTGCCGCGATCGCCCGTCGCCGAGTCGCCGCTGCCGATCAGCATCGCCTTGTCGTGGTCGGCGAACCGGCTCCAGGAGACGGTGACCAGGTCGGAACCGCCTGTGATGTCCAGCAGGCCGTCGTGGCGGAGGTAGTTGCGGGCGAAGTAGGTGGGCTCCTGCGCGTCGGCGTGGCCCTTGTCGCTCGCGGTGATGTGGTCGATCCAGACGTGGGTGGCGCCGGACAGCCACAGGTTGTCGTACGCCGTCTTCCAGTCGCCGAGGCCGCCGGTGTTGGGCTGCCAGACGGGGAAGCAGTCGTAGGCGTCACGGAGTTCGAGGTTGCGGACGATGACGTTGCGCTCGTTCTTGATCTGGAGGCTGGCGCCCTTGAGGACGGCGTCGTCGCCGAGGCCGACGATGGTGGTGTTGGAGCCGACGTTCAGGACGACCCGTTCGGCCTGCTGGGCGGCGGATGCCTGGCGGGCCTCCTCCTGCGGGCCCGACGGCTTCGCGGCGCCCCAGGTGCGGGGGTCGTAGGCGGCGAGGTACTTCCTCAGGTCGTAGCCGTCCGTGGCGTAGTCCGAGCAGTCCAGGTGGTCGCCGTCGTCGTCGGTGTTGGCGTCGATCGTCCCGGCGATCTGGATGATCTTCGGGGTGTCGCTGCCGCCGTCGAGGGCGCGGACCAGTTCGGCGCGGTCGGTGACGGTGAAGACATGGGCGTCGTCGGCGGCCGAGCCTCCGGTGGTGCCGGTGCCATGGGCCGCCCAGCCGTCGTTCGGGGCCAGGGTGTCGCGGCTGATGTCACGGGCCTCCGCGTGCGCGGGGACGCAGAGTACTCCCAACACGCTTGCCGCAGCGGCGATCTGACGGAGCCTCATCCCTTCACCGCCCCCGCGCTGAAGCCGGTGATCAGCCACTTCTGGATGAAGGCGAAGACCACGATCACGGGTACGGCGGCGATGATGCCGCCCGCGGCGAGCGCGCCCAGATCGACGCTGTCCGCGCTCATCAGGGTGTTGAGGCCGACGGGGATGGTCTGCCTGTCCTGGTTGTTGAGGAACATCAGGGCGAACAGGAAGTGGTTCCAGGAGTGCACGAAGGCGAAGGAGCCGACGGCGATCAGACCGGGGCGCAGCAGCGGCAGGACGACGATCCGGAAGGCGGTCATCCTGTTGCAGCCGTCGACCCAGGCGGCCTCCTCCAGGGAGTACGGCACGTTCTTGATGAAGTTGCTGATCAGGATCATCGACAGCGGTAGCTGGAAGACCGTCTCCGCGAGGATGACGCTGCCCAGCGAGTTGATCAGCTGCAGCTCGGCGAAGATCTCGAACAGCGGCACCAGCAGCAGCGCGCCCGGCACGAACTGGGAGCACAGCAGCCCCAGCATGAAGGCCCGCTTGATCTTGAAGTTGAACCGGGCGAGGGCGTAGCCGCCGGCCAGCGCGATGAGCGTCGTCATCACCAGCGTCGCGACGCCCACGAGGACGCTGTTCTGGAAGTAGGTGCCGAACGACCGGTCCGTCCACACCTTCTCGAAGTGGTCGAAGGTCATCGGCCAGGGCACCAGCGAGGTGGAACCGGCCGGGCGGAGCGCGAAGAGCAGGATCCAGTAGAAGGGGATCAGCGTGAAGAGCAGATAGATCCCCAGCGGGAGGTAGATCTGCCAGCGTGGGGCCTCGTCCCAGGCGCGGCCCTTCTTCGCCGGACGCTGCGGCTCGGGGGCCGGGCGGCGGGCGGCCGGGGCGACCGCGCCGACCTCCTTGAGGGTGCTCACTTGTCCTCACCTCCGAACTTGCTCAGCCGCAGATAGACCGTCGAGCAGAAGAGCAGGATCACGAACGCGACCGTGGTCAGGGCCGACGCGTAGCCGAAGTTGTGGGCGTCGACGCTGGTGTTGGCGATGTAGAGCGGGAGTGTCGTCGTCTCCCCGGCCGGTCCGCCGCCGGTCAGCGTGTAGAGCAGGTCGACGTTGTTGAACTCCCACACCGCGCGCAGCAGTGTGGACAGGATGATCGCGTCCTTCAGATGGGGCAGCGTGATGTGCCAGAACTGCTTCAGCCGGCTCGCCCCGTCGACCTCGGCCGCCTCGTACAGGTCCTTCGAGACGGACTGGAGGTCGGCGAGGATGAGGATCGCGAAGAAGGGCACGCCGCGCCACAGGTCGGCGACGATCGCGGCCGGGAACACGGTGGAGGGGTCCGACAGCCAGCTGGTGCCGTAGGAGCCGATGCCCATGTCGGCGAGGTAACGGGTGATGCCCGTCTGGGAGTTGTAGAGCAGCACCCAGATCGCGGAGGTCAGTACGCCGGAGACGGCCCACGGCGAGAACACCAGCGCGCGGCCCAGCCCCCGCCCGACAAAGGTCTGGTTGACGATCAGCGCCAGTGCCAGCCCGAACAGCAGCTGCAGTCCGACCTCGACGACCACCCACTGCGCGCTGAAGACCAGGGTGTCCCAGAACAGCGGGTCCTCGGTGAAGGCGTGGACGAAGTTGTCGAAGCCCGCGTAGCCGTTCCGCCAGGGTTTGGTGGGGTTGTAGTCCTGCAGGCTGTAGTAGAAGACACTGAGCACCGGGTAGGCGATGAAGCCCAGCATCAGCAGGGCGGCCGGGGCGATCAGCAGGTACGGCAGCTTGCGCGGGGTGGCGGAGGCACGGCGCCGCCTCGGTGGCGCGGGCGGTTTCGCCACGGCTGCGGCTTGGGCCATGACTGTTCTCCGTTCGGTTACGTATTTCTCGTGCGGGTGGAGCCCTTGCTTCTCTGCGAGTGGAGCGCTTGCTTCTCGTGCGGGTGAAGCGCTTGCCGATCAACGTTCGGGATCTCGACCAAGTGGAGCCCGGTCGAGGGTGGTTCAGCCCGCGTACGGGTCCTGCACCTTGCCCGGCCGGGCGAGGAACTCGAAGTCGCAGCCGGTGTCCGCCTGGGTGATCTGTTCGTTGTAGAGCGCGCCGTATCCGCGCTCGTATCGCACCGGCGGCGGCGTCCACTCCGCTTTGCGCCGCGCCAACTCCTCGTCGTCCACGTTGAGTTGGAGCCTTCTTGCCTCGACGTCCAGGGTGATCGAGTCGCCCGTGCGCACCAGCGCCAGCGGTCCCCCGATGTACGACTCCGGCGCCACGTGCAGCACGCACGCGCCGTAACTCGTGCCGCTCATCCGGGCGTCGGAGATCCGCACCATGTCCCGTACGCCCTGCTTGAGCAGATGGTCGGGCAGGGGCAGCATCCCGTACTCCGGCATGCCCGGACCGCCCTTGGGCCCGGCGCCCCGCAGCACCAGCACGCTGTCGGCGGTGATGTTCAGGGCCGGGTCGTTGATGGTCCGCTGCATCGTCCGGTAGTCGTCGAAGACGACCGCGGGGCCGGTGTGCTTGAGCAGGTGCGGCTCGGCGGAGATGTGCTTGATGACGGCGCCGTCCGGGCAGAGGTTGCCGCGCAGTACGGCCACCCCGCCCTCGCTCGCGACCGGGTTGCCGCGCGGGCGGATGACGTCGTCGTTGTGTACCTGGGCGCCTTCCAGTTGTTCCCGCAGGGTGTCGTACGAGACCGTCGGCCGGTCGAGGTGGAGCAGGTCCGGGATCCGGGAGAGGAATCCGGGCAGGCCGCCGGCGAAGTGGAAGTCCTCCATGAGGTACGTCCGTCCGCCGGGCCGTACGTTGGCCAGTACCGGCACGGTACGCGCGACCCGGTCGAAGTCGTCGAGGGTGAGCTTGACGCCCGCCCGTCCCGCCATGGCGATCAGATGGATCACGGCGTTGGTGGAGCCGCCGAGACCCAGGACGGTCGTCACCGCGTCCTCGAAGGCCTCGCGGGTGAGGATGGCCGACGGCCCCCGCCCCGTCCAGGCGAGCTCCACGGCGCGGCGCCCGGAGGCGGCGGCCATCCGCTCGTGCCCGGAGTCGACGGCCGGGATCGATGAGGCGCCCGGCAGCGTCATGCCGAGAGCTTCCGCCGCCGCGGTCATCGTGGAGGCGGTCCCCATGGTCATGCAGTGACCCGGTGACCGGGCCAGTCCGCCCTGGAGTTCCCGCAGTTCGCAGTCCGTCAGGTTGCCCGCGCGGTGCTCGTCCCAGTACTTCCACATGTCGGTGCCGGACCCCAGGGTCTCCCCGCGCCAGTGCCCCGGCAGCATGGGACCCGCGGGAACGAAGATCGACGGCACATCGGCCGTGACCGCGCCCATGAGCAGCGCCGGCGTCGACTTGTCGCAGCCCCCGAGCAGCACCGCCGCGTCGATCGGATACGACCGCAGCAACTCCTCCGTCTCCATCGCGAGCAGGTTGCGGTAGAGCATCGGAGTCGGCTTCTGATAGGTCTCCGAGAGCGTGGAGACCGGGAACTCCAGCGGGAAGCCACCGGCCTGCCACACCCCCCGCTTGACCGCCTCGGCGCGCTCGCGCAGATGGACGTGGCAGGGGTTGATGTCGGACCAGGTGTTGAGGACCGCGATGACCGGACGGCCCCGGTACTCCTCGGCCTCGTATCCCAGCTGGCGCATGCGGGCGTTGTGCGACCAGGTGCGCAACTGGCCCTCGGCGCCGAACCACTGGTGGCTTCGGAGTTCCTCCGGGCGTTTCCTGGCGGTCATATGGACCACCCCGCGGCTATCGCGGCGACCTCGGCGCGTTCGTCCTCGGGCAGCGGTTTGCTCGGCGGGCGGACCTCGCGGCGGCACAGGCCGAGGGAGGCGAGGGCCTCCTTGACGATGGTGACGTTGTTCGCGGAGCCGTTCGCGGCGCGGAGTTCCTCGAAGCGGCGGATCTGCTCCCAGACCTTCATGGCGGCCGGGTAGTCGCCGGATCGAAGCGCTTCGATCATGTTCAGCGAAACGGCGGGGGCGACGTTCACGAGTCCTGAGGTGAAGCCGGTGGCGCCCGCGGAGAAGTAGGAGGGCGCGTACGGCTCGGCGAGACCGGCGACCCAGACGAAGCGTTCCAGGCCGGCGTCGCGGGCGAAGGCGGCGAACTTCGCGGCGTCCGGGACGGCGTACTTCACACCGATGACGTTCGGGCAGGCGTCGGCGAGTTCGGCGAGGCGGAAGCCGCTGAGCTGGGCGTTGCGGATGTACGGGACGACGCCCAGCTCGGGCACGGACTCGGCGACGGCACGGTGGTAGTCGACCCAGCCGCCCTGGGAGACGTACGGGTGGACGGGCTGGTGGACCATCACCATCTGGGCGCCGAGTTCGCGGGCGTGCCGGGCGGAGGCGGCCGCGGTGGGGACGTCGTGCCCGACGCCGACCAGGACGGTGGCCCGCTCGCCGGCCTCGTCGAGGGTCAACTCGGTGACGAGCTGCCGCTCTTGGGGCGTGAGGGCGTAGAACTCCCCGGTGTTCCCGTTGGGCGTGACGATACCGATACCGCCGTCGAGCAGCCGGCGCAGCAGGGCCCGGTGGGTGTCCTGGTCGACGCTGCCGTCCTCGGCGAACGGGGTCACCGGGATCGCCACCACGTCTGCCAGGGCCGCCCGCTGGGCCTCGAACGTCACGCTGCTCATTACTCGCCTTCCTCGTCCTGGTGCGCTGCCTGGATCTCTTCATGGGCCCCGGGGAAGGCCCGCCGCACGAACGACGCGATATGCGCGTGGAGGGCGCTCGCCGCACCGTCCGCGTCGCCCTCAAGGGCCAGCCGCAGGATCTCCCGGTGCTCACCGGCCTCCCGCTCCCAGGAGGGCGAGGCCGCCCAGGCGACGGCGGAGACCAGGGCGGCCTGGTCGCGGACCTCGTCGAGCATCCGGCCGAGCAGCGGATTGCCGCACGGCAGGTACAGGGCGCGGTGGAACTCCCGATTGGCGAGGGAGCGTTCGGCGGTGTCGCCGGCCGCGTCGGCGCGGGTCAGCGCGGCACGCGCGGCATCGAGGGAGGCGCCGCGCCGGACCGCCCGCTTCAACGCCTCGGGCTCCAGCAGCAGCCGCACGTCGTAGACCTCACGCGCCATGTCCGCGTCCACCATGCGCACCGTGACGCCCTTGTACTGGCTCATCACCACGAGCCCGGTCCCGGCCAGGGTCTTCAGCGCCTCCCGCACCGGGGTCTTCGACACCCCGAACTGCGCGGCCAGCTCTGTCTCGACCAGGGCCTGACCGGGCGTCAACTGCCCGGTGAGGATGCGGCGTTTGATCTCCTCCAGCACATATTGCGTGCGGGAGGGGATCGGCGTGGGCACAGAGGTCATGCGCGCCTCTCGGATATGCGATCTCGCGTATCGCGTCTCATATATGACGTACGAAGTACGACGCGTTGAAGGTAGGAGGGGCGCTGTGTTTCGTCAATGCTTCCGGCAAAGGAAGTTGAGGCTGCCCATCAGACGGCAATGGGTGACGAGCAGCTCCCGCACCCCGCCGCACGGGCCGTCCGTCCGGCGTCCTCCGGCGTCAGACGCCCCTGTTCGCCTTCGCGATGCCGGTCGTTGTCCGGCCCGCACAGGAACAGGTCGGCTCCCGTGGCGAGTTCGGTGAGCGCGGCGCAGGGTCCGGTGTCGCCGGAGCAGGCGAGGACGCGGCTCTGGCACTCGGCCCGCAGCCCGTAGGTCCCGGTGTCGTGACGGACGGCCGGGCGGCGAGGCGCAGGTCACCGCGTATGCCGCTGCAACTCCGCGAATGTCGTGATCTCAGCCGCCGAAGACATCCTGCGCGCGCGTGACCTCCCACCGGGACTTCCAGGCCACGGCGTTCCCACACCATGAGCACGTTCTGATCACCGCTCCAGGGCCGCCGATGTAGGGCATCTGCCCGATCCCCGCCGCCCCTCCTTAGACCCACGATGAGCAGGCATGACGACGACCATGACTGTGCTGCGCGACCGTGCTGCGCGGCTGTATCTGGGTGCCGTGGCGGTGTCGGGGTTCGGCACGTCGGCGCTGTGGCTGGCCTCCGGGGTGTGGGTGAAGGACCTCACCGGTTCGGACGGGCTCGCGGCGCTGTGCATGCTCGCGCTGTGGGCGCCGACGGTGGCCGGACCCGCGCTGGGCACGTTCGCCGACCGGACCCGCCGCAAGCCGCTGCTGGTCGCCCTGAACCTGGTCCTGGCGGGCCTGTTGCTGACCCTCCTCACGGTGGACTCGCCCGCCGACCTGTGGCTGCTGTTCACCGTGCTGGCCGCGTACGGCACTGCCTCCGTGGTGCACGAGGCCGCCAAGTCGGCGCTCGTCGCGGCCTCCGTGAGCCCGGAGCTGCTCGGTGACTTCAACGGCCTGCGCATGTCGGCCGTGGAGGGCATGAAGCTGGTGGCCCCGCTGGCCGGCGCCGGCGTGTACGCGGCATACGGCGGGCAGGCGGTCGCGCTGGTGGACGCGGTCAGCTTCCTCGGCGCGGCCGTGCTCTACGCGCGCGTGCGCGTTCGGGAGAAGCCGCGCTCGCGCGCCACGCGCGCGTGGCGGAGGGAAGGCGTCGAAGGTGCCCGGTTCCTGTGGGGGCACCCCCGCCTGCGTCCCCTGGTCCTGGCCGGCGGTACGACGATGCTGTTCGCCGGCCTCAACGGGGCGATGGTCTACGCCGTCGTCGAGGGGCTCGGCCACTCCCCCGCCTTCAGCGGTGTGCTCTATGCCGCGCAGGGCGCCGGGTCGGTCGCGGTCGGGCTGGTCTCCGGGCCTGCGTTGCGGCGGCTGGGCGAGCGCCGGTTCGCCGGGTACGGCATCGCGCTGAGCGCCGCCGCGGTGGCCCTGCGGGCCGTTCCGTCGGACGCGGTCGCCGTGGTGTGCGGCGCGGCGACCGGGGCGGGGCTGCCCTGTGTGCTGATCGCCGCGCTGACCGCCGTACAGCGTGAGACGCCGGACCGGCTGCGGGGGCGGGTCGCCGCCACGGCCGGCACCCTGGTCTTCGCGCCGAACGCGGTGGGGCTTGCCGTGGGGGCGGGTCTGGTCGAGCTGGTGGATCTGCGGGCGCTGCTGGTGGTCCTCGGCCTGGGTCAGCTGCTGGCCCTGCTGCCGCTCAGGGCCTCCCGTACGGCCTCCAGGTCCGCGTCCGACGCCAACCCGGCGTGATACAGCCGTATCTCCGTGGCCCCGCACTCACGCGCGCGTGCCGCGTCCGCCGCGAGCGTGCCGGGGCGCCCGCCCATGCCGGAGACGATGGTGAAGTTGGCGGCGATCACCGCGTCCTTCCCGGTCTCCGTGAACGGCGTCAGCAGGCCGGGGCCGTCCGCGCACGGCACGACCACACCGTCCGCGACGGACAGGATGTGCGCCGGATCGACCCCGGCGTCGGCACCGCAGTGGTAGGTCACCGGGTCGGCGTGCAGCAGGATCCGGAAGTCGCCGGGGGCGGCCGCGCGGACGGCGGCGACGGCCTGCTCCTGGAGGGTGCGGGCGGTGTCGTCGCGCCACGCGCGCGTGGCCGCCGCCGTACCCTCCCCGAGGAGCTTCTCCACACCCGCCCAGCCCTCGTCGTCGGCCGCCCCCTGCCACAGCGGTTCCAGGGCGGCCCGTACGGCGACGGCCAGCTCGTCGGCGTCCAGGCCCCGCTCGCCGTACCCGGCCCGGCAGTCCGGGCAGAAGCACAGGGACATCAGATACTGCCCGGCGTCCCCCAGAGCGACCCCGCCGGTCTTGTCATGGGCGTGCAGATGCCGCAGGCCGTACCAGCCGAGGGACTCCAGCTCGGTGCCGGCCGCACCCGGGCGTACGGCGGCCTCGGCGGCCAGATCGACGAGGTACGCGCGCGTGGCGGGCTGCGCGATGCACGGCGCCCACGGGTAGCGGTCGCCGTAGGCGTTGACGACCGAGGTGGCAGGGTGCTCGGCGCCCAGGCGGGAGTTGTGCGCGAGGACCACCCAGGAGTGCACCTCCAGGCCGGCCCGTGCGAGGGCGTCGGCGGCCTCGCCGAAGGCGTCTCCGGGGGCCCAGTCGCCGGCCGCGTAGGGGCGCGGGGTGCGGCCCTCCCAGCGGCGGCCGACCGGGTAGAGCAGGGAGGCGTGCTCGGCGGTGACGATGCGGTGGCGCGGGTGGCGGGGGGTCAGGGCGCGGGTGGAGTGGTACGCGGCGGCGAGCGTCACCTGCCCCACGCCGAGCGCGGCGATCCGCGCGGGGGCGTCCGGGTCGCCGCTGACGTCCCAGGGGTAGACGAATGCCGATGCCCTCACTTGCCCTCCTCCAGCAGCGCGTACCCGCGCTCGATGATCTGCGCGAGACGCTTCACATGATCCTCGCTCGGCTCGTGCAGCGGGGGCCGGACCTCCCCCACGTCCAAACCGCGCATCCGCACCCCCGCCTTGACGAGCGCGACCGCGTATCCGCGTCCCTGGGCGCGCAGTTCGACGAACGGGCGGTAGAAGCCGTCGAGGAGGCGGTGCGCGGTGGCGGTGTCGCCGGTCTCCAGCGCCCGGTGGAAGGCGAGCGCGATCTCCGGCGCGAAGCAGAAGACGGCGGAGGAGTAGCGGGTGACGCCGATCGCGCGGTAGGCGAGCTGGGTCTGCTCGGCGGTCGGCAGGCCGTTGAAGTACAGGAAGCCGCCGGGGACCTCGGTGCGTACGGCGCTGACGATGCGCTGCATCAGATCGAGGTCGCCGTAGCCGTCCTTGAGGCCGACGACGCCCTCGGTGCGGGCCAGCTCGACGACCGTCTCCGGGGTGAACACGGCGTTGTCGCGCTGGTAGACGATCACGGGGAGCGGGGTCGCGGCGGCCACCTCGCGGTAGTGCCGCAGCAGCCCCTCCTGCCCGGCCAGGACCAGGTAAGGCGGCAGTACGAGCAGCCCGTCCGCGTCGGCCGCGTACGCCACGCGCGCGTACCGCACGGCGAGCGCGGTGCCGTAACCGGCCCCCGCGACGACCGGCACCCGCCCGGCGGTCTCCTCGACGGCCACCTGGACACAACGCTCGAACTCCTCCGGGGTGAGCGCGTGGAACTCCCCGGTGCCGCAGCACGCGAACACCGCGGCTGCCCCCGCTTCGACGCCCCGGCGCACATGGGTGCGGTAGGTGTCGAGGTCGAGCGAGCCGTCCGGGCCGTAGGCGGTGACGGGGAAGAACAGCGGCCCACCGGGGATGTTCAGGCGTGCGGGAAGAGGGGCTGGCGTCACGGGCTCTCCCTGGGACGAGGACGGCCACATACAGGATCCTGATCGGAGTTTACATTTATGAACACAGCCCGCACCACCCTTGACGGGCAAGCGAGATGATCCTTACCTTGTCCACGAATGTGAATACAGTGCATGAATACGGCCCTGAACTCCCTGAACTCAAGGAGAACCGAGGATGCCAGCCCCCCGCACCCTTCTGCTCACCGGCGCCGCCGGCGGGCTCGGCACCCTGATGCGGGAGCTGCTCCCGGACTACGGCTACGCACTCCGCCTGCTCGATCTGCGCCCGATCGAGGGCGAGCCGGACGCGATCGTCGCCGACCTCGGGGACAAGGACGGCCTGCGCGAGGCCGTCCAAGGCGTCGACGCGATCATCCACCTCGCGGGCATCTCCCTGGAAGCCCCGTTCGAGAACGTCCTCAAGGCGAACATCGAGGGGACGTACAACCTGTACGAGGCCGCGCACCGGGAAGGCGTCGGGCGCATCGTCTTCGCCTCCTCCAACCACGCGGTGGGCTTCACCCCCCGCCCCCAGGGCGAGGACCCGCTGATCCCGATCGACACCCCGCGCCGCCCGGACACCTTCTACGGACTGTCCAAGTCCTTCGGCGAGGACCTCGCCCAGTTCTACTGGGACAAGCACGGCCTGGAGACCGTCTCCGTGCGCATCGGCTCCTGCTTCCCCGAGCCGACCAGCGTGCGCATGCTCTCCATCTGGATGAGCCCGGCTGACGGCGCCCGCCTCTTCCACGCGGCCCTGACCGCCGAGCACGTCGGCCACACCGTCGTCTACGGCTCCTCCGCCAACACCCGCCTGTGGTGGGACCTGAGCACCGCGCGGGCGCTCGGCTACGCACCGCAGGACGACTCCGAGCCGTACGCCGAGAAGCTCATCGCCGAGCAGGGCGAGCTCGACCCCGAGAACGTGGCGCACGCCAACCTCGGCGGCCACTTCGTGAGCGATCCGCCGATCTGGCCCCACTGACACGCACGAGCACTTCCGAGGCGGGCGGGCACCGAACGGGCCCGCCCGTCGCCGTATCCGGGCACCGGCCGTGCCCGATCTCCCACCCTCCTGGACGGCGGCGCTGGTCCGAGGCGGGCACGCACCGAGTCGAACGGGCACACACGGGCAGTATCGGGCCCACAACAGGCCTGGTCAGTGCCGCGCACCGGATGTACAACTTCCCCCATGGGCTCCACAGAGCCCGAACGGGCAGCACACAGCACGCAAGCGCGGAGGCAGGTGTCGGCCATGAGCACCAGGACGGCGGAAGAGCGTCAGCGGGAGATCGTCCGGGCCGCGCGCGCCACCGGCTCGGTCGACGTCACCGCGCTCGCCGCCGAACTGGGCGTGGCGAAGGAGACCGTACGACGGGATCTGCGCGCTCTGGAGGACCACGGGCTGGTGCGCCGCACACACGGCGGCGCGTATCCCGTGGAGAGCGCCGGCTTCGAGACGACGCTCGCCTTCCGCGCCACCAGCCATGTCCCGGAGAAGCGACGCATCGCGACCGCCGCGGCCGAGTTGCTCGGGGACGCCGAGACCGTCTTCGTCGACGAGGGGTTCACCCCCCAGCTCATCGCCGAGGCGCTCCCCCGGGACCGGCCGCTGACCGTGGTCACCGCGTCCCTGCCGGTCGCCGGCGCGCTCGCCGAGACCGAGGGCGTCTCGGTGCTGCTCCTCGGCGGCCGGGTCCGCTCCGGCACTCTCGCCACCGTCGACCACTGGACGACGAAGATGCTCGCCGGCTTCGTCATCGACCTCGCCTTCATCGGCGCCAACGGCATCTCGCGCGAACACGGCCTCACCACCCCCGACCCGGCCGTCAGCGAGGTCAAGTCCCAGGCCGTGCGCGCCTCCCGGCGCACCGTGTTCGCGGGCGTGCACACCAAGTTCGGGGCGGTCAGCTTCTGCCGGTTCGCCGAGGTCGGCGCGCTGGAGGCGATCGTCACCAGCACGCTGCTCCCGACGGCCGAGGCCCACCGCTACTCACTGCTCGGACCACAGGTCATCCGGGTCTGAGAATCCAACTCACCGGCATTCCCCCCGTCCAGAAAACAAACCCACCCCCTTGGGGCACACGCATCCCGTTCTGCGCCCCTTATCTCCCCATACGTCCAGGAGCGATCCATGCGAACCCAGAGCCGTCGGAGGCCGCGAGCCACACTCGCCGCGGTCGCCGCAGGGACGCTGCTCGCCCCGCTGCTCACCGGCTGCTGGGCCGGCGCGGGCGGGGCCGGATCGGGCGGCGACTCGATCAACGTCCTCATGGTGAACAACCCCCAGATGACCGAGCTGCAGAGACTCGCCCCCCGCTTCACCGAAGAGACCGGCATCAAGGTCAACTTCACCGTCCTGCCCGAGAACGACGTCCGCGACAAGATCAGCCAGGACTTCGCCAACCAGGCCGGCCAGTACGACGTGGCGACCCTCTCCAACTACGAGATACCGATCTACGCCAAGAACGGCTGGCTGCACGAGATGGACTCGTACGTCGCCAAGGACCCGGCGTACGACGAGCAGGACGTGCTCAAGCCGATGCGCGAGTCCCTGACCGCCGACGACGGCAAGCTCTACGGCCAGCCCTTCTACGGCGAGTCGTCCTTCCTGATGTACCGCAAGGACGTGTTCGAGAAGGAGGGCCTCACGATGCCCGCTAACCCCACCTGGCAGCAGGTGGCGGACCTCGCCGCGAAGGTCGACGGCGCCGAGCCCGGCATGAACGGCATCTGTCTGCGCGGCCTGCCCGGCTGGGGCGAGGTCATGGCACCGCTCACCACGGTCGTGAACACCTTCGGCGGCACCTGGTTCGACAAGGACTGGAACGCACGGCTCGACTCCCCCGAGTGGGAAAGGGCGGTGAACTTCTATGTCGACCTGGTCCGCGACCACGGCGAGTCCGGCGCCGCCCAGTCCGGCTTCGCCGAGTGCCTGAACAACATGACCCAGGGCAAGGTCGCCATGTGGTACGACGCCACCTCCGCGGCCGGTTCCCTGGAATCCGCCGACTCCCCGGTCAAGGGCAAGATCGGCTATGTGCCCGCGCCGGTCGAGGAGACCGAGTCGTCCGGCTGGCTCTACACCTGGGCCTGGGGCATCCAGGACGCCTCCCGCAACCCCGACAAGGCCTGGCAGTTCGTGTCCTGGGCGTCCAGCAAGCAGTACGAGCAGCTGGTCGGCGAGGAGATCGGCTGGTCGAACGTACCGGCGGGCAAGCGGGCGTCGACGTACGAGAACCCCGACTACCGCGCGGAGGCCGCAGCCTTCCAGGAGATGACCAAGGAGGCCATCGAGGGAGCCCGGCCGAACGACCCGGGAGTGCAGCCGCGCCCGGCACCCGGCATCCAGTTCGTCGGCATCCCCGAGTTCACCGACCTCGGCACCAAGGTCTCCCAGGAGATCAGCGCGGCCATCGCCGGACGCCAGTCCGTCGACTCGGCCCTGGAGAAGTCCCAGCAACTCGCCGAGAAGATCTCCGAGGAGTACGAGGGACGATGACCGCCACGACCACCGCTCCGGTAGCCGCACCCCCCGTCCGCGCCGAGAAGCGCCCCTCGGACCGGCTGCGCAACTGGGCCACCCGCGCCCCGCTCCTCCCCGCCCTGATCTTCATGATCGTCGTGACCCAACTGCCGTTCGTGGCCACGTTGGTGATCTCGTTCTTCGACTGGAACTCGCTCTACCCCGACGCCCGCGAGTTCACCGGCTTCGCCAACTACTCCGACGTCCTCACCGACCCGGACCTGCGCCGTTCCGTAGGGACGACAGTCCTGCTCACCGTGGCCGTGGTGGGGGCCAGCCTGATCCTGGGCCTGGTCCTGGCGCTGCTCCTGGACCGGAAGTTCAAGGGCCGGGGCGTGGTCCGCACGCTGCTGATCGCCCCCTTCCTGATCGTTCCGGTGGCCGCGGCCCTGCTGTGGAAGCACGTCCTCTACAACCCCGAATACGGCCTGTTCAACGGCCTGTTGCACTACGTCGGCGGCCCGGAGCCGGACTGGATCTCGAACACCCCGCTCCTCGCCGTCGAGGCCGCCCTGGTCTGGCAGTGGACCCCGTTCATGATGCTGATCCTGCTGGCGGGCCTGCAGAGCCGCGACCAGCAGCAGATGGAGGCCGCACGGGTCGACGGCGCGAGCAACTGGCAGATCTTCCGCTACCTGACGCTCCCGCACCTGCGCAGATACCTGGAGTTGGGCGCTCTGCTGGGCTCGATCTACATCGTCCAGAACTTCGACGCGGTCTTCACCATCACCTCAGGCGGCCTCGGCACCGCGAACCTGCCCTACACCGTCTACCAGAGCTTCTACCAGGCCCATGAGAACGGCCTCGCCTCGGCCGCCGGCGTCCTGGTGGTCATCGGCTCGATCATCATCGCGACCTTCGCCCTGCGCGTGGTGTCGTCCCTGTTCCGCGAGGAGGTGTCCCGCGCATGAGCGCCATCGCCGTACGCATCCGCAAGGGCAAGGGCATGAGCCTGGGCCTGGGCCTGGTCGCCTGGCTGGCCGGCATCGTCTTCTTCCTGCCCATCGCCTGGATGGCGCTGACGTCCTTCCACTCCGAGGAGGACGCGGCGACCAACCCGCCGTCCTTCGCGGCGGCGCTCACCCTGGACGGCTACCGCGAGTTCTTCGGCACGGACGGGGGCGCGAGCCCGTGGCCGTCCCTGATCAACTCGACGGTGGCGTCGGTGGCATCGACGCTGTTCGTCCTGGTCCTGGCACTCCCCGCGGCCTACGCCCTGTCGATCCGCCCGGTGAAGAAGTGGACGGACGTCCTGTTCTTCTTCCTCTCCACGAAGATGCTCCCGGTGGTGGCAGGCCTGCTGCCCATCTACCTGTTCGCCAAGAACACGGACATGCTGGACAACATCTGGCTGCTGGTCATCCTCTACACGTCGATGAACCTGCCGATCGCGGTCTGGATGATGCAGTCGTTCCTGTCCGAGGTCCCGGTGGCGGTGATCGAGGCGGCCCGGGTGGACGGCGCGCGACTGCCGACCATCCTGGCGCGCGTGGTGGCCCCCATCGCCCTCCCCGGCATCGCCGCGACGGCACTCATCTGCTTCATCTTCAGCTGGAACGAGCTGCTGTTCGCGAGGGTGCTGACCGGCGTGGTCGCCGAAACCGCCCCCGTCTTCCTGACCGGCTTCATCACCAGCCAGGGCCTGTTCCTGGCGAAGGTGTGCGCCGCGTCGCTCGTCATCTCCCTGCCGGTGCTCGCCGCGGGGTTCGCCGCCCAGGACAAGCTGGTCCAGGGCCTGTCGTTGGGAGCCGTGAAATGAAGGCCGCCGTCATCGAGTCCGTGGGCCGGGCCGTCGTCGCCGAGGTCCCCGACCCGACGCCGGGCCCCCGCGAGGTCGTCGTCGAGGTCGCCGCGTGCGGCCTGTGCGGCACCGATCTCCACATCCGCCAGGGCGAGTTCGCCCCTAAGCTGCCGATCGTGCCCGGGCACGAGTTCGCGGGCGCGGTGGTCGGGGTCGGCACCCAGGTCACGGAGTTGTCGGCGGGCGACCGCGTCGCCGTCGACCCCTCCCTCTACTGCTACGAGTGCCGGTACTGCCGTACGGGCCACAACAACCTCTGCGAACGCTGGGCGGCGATCGGCGTGACGACGGCCGGGGGCGCGGCGCGCTACGCGGTGGCGCCGGTGGCCAACTGCGTACGCCTGCCCGAACACGTCCGCACCGAGGACGCGGCGCTGGTGGAGCCGTTGTCCTGCGCGGTCCGCGGCTACGACGTCCTCCAGTCCCGCCTCGGCGCCCACGTCCTCATCTACGGCTCCGGAACGATGGGCCTGATGATGCTGGAACTCGCCAAGCGGACGGGTGCGGCCAGCGTGGACGTCGTGGACGTCAACCCGCAGCGCCTGGAGACGGCCCGCCGCCTCGGTGTCTCGGCCTCGGCCGCGAACCCGGACGAGCTGGACCGCCCGCAGGGCTGGGACCTGGTGGTGGACGCCACCGGCAACGCGGCGGCGATCCAGGACGGCCTGGACCGGGTGGCGAAGGCGGGCACGTTCCTGCAGTTCGGGGTGGCGGACTACGCGACGCGGGTGACGATCGACCCGTACCGCATCTACAACCAGGAGATCACCATCACCGGCTCCATGGCCGTCCTCCACAGCTTCGAGCGAGCGGCAGAACTCTTCGCCGCGGGCGTCCTGGACCCCGACATCTTCATCAGCGACCGCCTCCCCCTGGACCGCTACCCCGAGGCCCTGGACCAGTTCGCGGCAGGCGTCGGCCGCAAGATCGTGGTGGTGCCGTAGCTCCCCGGCGGGACGGGTACGGGCGCGGGGGCGAAAACCGCTGGGCCGCACGCCCCCGCGCCCGTACCCTCCCGACCATGCCGAAACCCCAAGGCTTCCGCTACGAGGACCGCCCCGACGGCACCGTCCTGATCACGCACGCGGGCCGCCGGGCAGCCGTCCTGCGCGGGTCCCGAGCCGACCAGTTCCGCAACGAGGTCGCGACGGCCGACCCGCAGCTCGTCATGGCCCGCTGGACCGGAAACTACAAACACGGCAACGAACGCACGGCGCGCAACCACCCCCGCAACCGCCGCTGAACCCGGCTCAGCCGATTGGCCGCCGGTAAGGGAACGGTAAAACGCCTTCGCTCGTTCACCGGGCATGACAGCTATGACCCCCGGCTCGAACATCCCTCTCTCCACCGCGCGCGTGACGGTGGACGTCGCCGCCCCGGTGCGGCTCGACGTATCGGGCCTGCTGCTCACCGCCGACGGCAAGGTGCGCTCGGACGACGACTTCATCTTCTACAACCAGCCCAGCGGCCCGGGGGTGACCTACCGCTCGGGCGGCGGCACCGCCCCCGACGCGATCACGGTCGACACGGCCGCCGTACCCCCCGGCATCGAGAAGATCGTCGTCACCGCCAGCCCGGACGCCGCCGGCCAGACCTTCCAGGGCATCGAACCCACGGCCACGATCCGCAACGCGGACGACAGCAGTGTCCTGGCCACGTTCACGCCGCCGCAGCTCGGCTCGGAGACGGCTCTGGTGGTCGTGGAGATCTATCTGCGCAACGGCGCCTGGAAGGCCCGCGCGGTGGGCCAGGGGTACGCCAACGGCCTGGCCGGCATCGCCACGGACTTCGGCGTCAGTGTGGAGGAACCGGCGCCCGCCGCGGCCCCCGTGGCACCGCCGCAGCCGGTCACCCCGCCCCCGCCTGCCCCCGCGCCCACGATGCGGCCCCCGGTCGCCCCGCCGGCCCCGCCGATGTCCACTCCCGCGGCCCCCGCTCCCGGCGCCGGAAAGATCAACCTCGACAAGGGCCGGGTCAGCCTGCAGAAGAACCAGACGGTGTCCCTGGTCAAGGGCGGCCGCCCCCTGCTCTCCCAGGTCCAGATGGGCCTCGGCTGGGAGCCGGCGTACCGCGGCAAGGACATCGACCTGGACGCCTCGGTCATCGCGTACGGCCCGCAGCGCAACCACATCGACAGCTGCTACTTCGGCAAGCTCCAGATCGTGAACGGCGCGATCCGCCACTCCGGCGACAACCTCACCGGCGAGGGCGGCGGAGACGACGAGGTGATCACCGTAGACCTCGGCCGTCTTCCGCAGGAGGTCACCGGTCTGGTCTTCACCGTCAACTCCTTCTCCGGCCAGAAGTTCACCGAGGTCGCCAAGGCCTACTGCCGCCTCCTGGACGCCTCGACCGGCGAGGAACTGGTCCGCTTCGACCTCACCAGCGCCGAACCGCAGACGGGCGTGATGATGGCCAAGCTGATCCGCCAGTTCTCCGGCGAGTGGGAGATGACGGCGATGGGCGACTTCGTCAAGTCGCGCACGGTGCGGGGCATGGTGAAGCCGGCGGCCCAGTCGCTGTAACGGCCGGGCCGATACGCACGCCGGGGCGCCCCGTACGAGGGGACGGCCCGGCGTGCGGTCCACTGAAAACAGCGCACTCAGAACGGCACGCTGTATGCGTTCAGCACGGGCTGCCCGCCGAGATGGGCGTAGCGCACGGTCCGAGATGGGCGTAGCGCACGGTGGAGTCCCGGCCTCGCCGCCTCGGCGCACCTCGACGACCGTGCAGCCGCCGGCGGCGCGGGGCTGTAGCCGATATGCGGATCCGCCGCGCCGCGCGGGCCCGGCCGGCCGCCCTCCCCCGCATTCGCCGACCAGGCTCAACCGCCCTGCTGCGACCGCGCCTTGAACGCCGCCTTCCGCGCCTCCTTGGCGACCCGCTTGTCCGGATGCAGCCGCCCCATCGCCTCCAGTACGTCCGCGGTCGCCGGGTGCTCCACCCGCCAGACCGCCGCGAAGAACCCTCCGTGCTGCTGCGCGAGCCCCTCCACCAGGCCCCTCAGCTCGTCGGAGTTGCCTTCGGCCGCGAGCTGTGCGGCGACCGTGTCGATGGTCAGCCAGAACACCATCTCCTCGGACGGCGCGGGCACGTCCGGTGCCCCGTGCTCGGTGAGCCAGACGCGGGCCAGTCCACCCAGTTCCGCGTCGTCGAGCACCTCCCGCAGCGCGGGTTCGGCGTCCCCGCCGACGAGTGAGAGTGCCTGCTGGCAGCGCAGCCTCCGCAGCGGCGCCCCCTCGTCGGATCCGCGCGCCGCGGCCAGCAACTCCCGTGCCGCGGCAAGGGGTTCGCGGCGGGCCAGCCACTGCTCGGTCTCGGCCTGTGCGGCGGCCGGCGGGAAGAGGGAGGTCCCGTCGAGCAGCGCGTCGGCGCCCTTGTCCGCGAGGTCGCCGACGGCCGGCGCCTCGAACCCGGCCTCCAGCAGCCGCGCCCGCAGCCCGTAGAGCCCGAGCGGGGTCAGCCTGACCATGCCGTAGCGGGAGACGTCCGTGTCGTCGACCGGTGCCGCGGGCTCCTCGTCGGCGTCGGCCATCAGCGCCTCGTCGACCGGCTGGAACTCGACGAGACCGACCGGCGCCAGCGTCCGGAACTGGTCGTCGAGGCGCATCATCGCGTCGGAGACCTGCTCCAGGACGTCGTTGGTGGGCTCCCCCATGTCACTGGGCACGATCATGGACGCGGCCAGCGCGGGCAGCGGCACCGGCCCGCTGCCCGGACCGTCCTCGCTGACCGTCAGCAGGTACAGGTTCGCCAGCACTCCGTCGAGGAACCGCGCCTCGGCGTCGGGGTCCCAGTCGAGGGAGGAGAAGTCGATGCCGCCGCCCTGGTCGACCGCCTCGACCAGGTCGTCGAGGTCCGGGACGCTCGCATCGGCGAGCACCGTCTCCAGCGTTCCGAGCCACACCGCGAGCACGTCGTGCGGTGAGCCGCCGGTGAGCAGTGCGAGGTCGTCGCCCGTCGTGACGGTGCCCTCCTCCTCGTCGACGATCTCGATGAGCCCGGTGTCGACGGCGACCCGCCAGGCCTCGCCGGCGTAGGCGGCGGCGTCGTCGCCGGTCAGCCCGAGGGCCTCGGCGGCGGCGGGCAGCTGCTCCTCGACGAGCCCGCCGCCGGCGTCCACGCGGGTCTCGGGCCCGGCCCAGCGGGCGAGCCGTGCCGCCCGGGACAGCAACGGCGTGGACAGCGCGTCCCGCGCCAGCTCCGCTTCGGGGTGCAGCCGCACCGGCGGCAAGGGGGAGCTGTCTGACATCGGCTGGTTCTCCTCGGGCGCGTTCTACCACTCAGGCGTTCAGCGTAGACGGATTTCGACCCATGCCGCCCGGTTCATCTCCCGGTCAGGCCCTGTACATGGCTGAAACCTTGACAACTGCCGTGATCAGGCAGGAGATTGACGCGCGTAGAAGTCGGGGGGACAACTGTTCATCCTTCTCCGGGTTGTTCGCTCTTTTCTATGCGCGTCACACGCGCCTCACGCACCACCGTTCGCACCACCTCGCACCACCTCGCACCGCCGCTTGCACACCTCGCACCACCGTTCGCACCACCTCGCAACACCGCTTGCACCACCTCGCAACACCGCTTGCACCACCTCGCAAACACCTTTGCACCACCTCGCACCACCCTCGTCCCGGCGCCCACGCACGTCCCCGGAGGGATCCCTTGCCGAGCAGGAGTTCCGCGCGTCTCGCCGCGCTCACCGTCGCCGCCGTCTGTTCCGCGGCGTCCACCATCGCCCTGACCTCTCCCGCGCACGCGGACGCCGTGCGCATTCATGACATTCAGGGCAGCACCCGAATATCCCCGTACGCCGGAAAGACGGTCACGGACGTGGCCGGAATCGTCACCGGCGTACGCACCTACGGCTCGTCCAGAGGCTTCTGGATCCAGGATCCGAGCGCGGACGCCAACCCGGCCACCAGTGAGGGCGTCTTCGTCTTCACCGGCTCCACCCCGAAGGTCGCCGTCGGCGACTCGGTCACGGTGTCGGGTACGGTCTCGGAGTTCGTCCCGGGCGGGACCTCCTCCGGGAACCAGTCGATCACCCAGATCACCCGGCCGACGGCCACCGTCGTCTCCAGCGGCAACGCGGTCCCGGCCGCGACGAAGGTCGACGCGAAGTCGGTGCCCGCCGCCTACGCCCCGGCCGGCGACACCGCCGCCAACGGTTCGGTGGGCGACCTGCCGCTGAAGCCGTCGTCGTACGCCCTGGACCACTACGAGTCCCTGGAGGGCATGAACGTCCAGGTCGCCGACGCCCGCGTGGTCGGCGCCACCGACCCGTTCACCGAGCTGTGGGTCACGGTGAAGCCGTGGG
Organism: Streptomyces blattellae; assembly: GCF_009709555.1. Classification (GTDB taxonomy): domain Bacteria; phylum Actinomycetota; class Actinomycetes; order Streptomycetales; family Streptomycetaceae; genus Streptomyces; species Streptomyces blattellae. The sequence goes on from NZ_WJBG01000113.1 coordinate 125,289, forward strand.
AGAACCGCAACCGCCGCGGCGGCACGGTCTACGGCTCGTACTCCTCGCAGAACACCGGCCGGCTGCAGATCCAGTCGCTCGGCAAGGTGGCGGACTTCCCGGCCGCGAACGTGGGCGACACCCTCACCGGCGCCACCTCCGGCCCGCTGGACTACAGCCAGTTCGGCGGCTACACGCTCGTCGCCAATGAGATCGGCGCGCTGAAGAGCGGCGGCCTGGAGCGGGAGACGACCCGCAAGCAGTCCCGGAGCGAGCTGGCGGTGGCGACGTACAACGTCGAGAACCTCGACCCGTCGGACTCCTCCTTCGAGGAGCACGCGGCCGCGATCGTGAACAACCTCCAGTCGCCCGACATCCTGTCCCTGGAGGAGATCCAGGACAACAACGGCACGGCCAACGACGGCACGGTGGCCGCCGATCAGACGGTGCAGAAGCTGATCGACGCGATCGCCGCCGCGGGCGGGCCGACGTACGACTGGCGCTCGATCGACCCGGTGAACAACGAGGACGGCGGCCAGCCGGGCGGCAACATCCGCAATGTGTTCCTCTTCAACCCGGAGCGGGTGTCGTTCACCGACCGCGCGGGCGGCGACGCCACGACTTCCGTCGGCGTGACGAAGGTGCACGGCAAGGCGCAGCTGACCGCCTCGCCGGGCCGTATCGACCCGGCGGACACGGCCTGGGAGGACAGTCGCAAGCCGCTGGTGGGCGAGTTCGTGTTCCGTGGCAAGACGGTCTTCGTGATCGGCAACCACTTCGCCTCGAAGGGCGGCGACCAGCCGCTGCACTCGCAGTACCAGCCGCCGGTCCGCAGCTCGGAGACCCAGCGGCACGCCCAGGCGACGGCGGTGAACAGCTTCGTCAAGGAGATCCTGGCCAAGCAGCGGAACGCGGACGTCATCACGCTCGGCGACATCAACGACTTCGAGTTCTCCGACACCACGAAGATCCTGGAGAGCGACGGGGCGCTGTGGTCGGCGGTCAAGTCGCTGCCGAAGAGCGAGCGTTACACCTACGACTACCAGGGCAACAGTCAGGTGCTCGACCAGATCCTGATCTCCCCGTCGATCCGCTACGGCTGCGACTTCACGTACGACAGCGTGCACATCAACGCGGAGTTCAACGACCAGATCAGCGACCACGACCCGCAGGTGCTGCGGTTCCGCCCGTGACACCGTGTGCTCAGGGCTGGCTGAACACCCCGTCCAGCCAGCCCTTCCACATGTCCTCGTCCGCCGCGGCGTCGGCGCCCGGCGCGAAGTCGTGCACGGACATGCCGACCATGTAGCCCCAGTGGTTGCGGCCGAAGAAGCGGATCAGCGCGTCGTCCGTGCGCAGGCCGAGGAAGCACGGATTGCGGAAATCGACCACGGCATCGATGAGCCGGCCCTCGGGACCCCGCACCTGCACGCGCTTGCCCTCCGCCACGTCGTCGGCGAGCCCAAGCGCTCGGCTCACGGTGACGAACGCGTCGGAGGTCCTTGACGCCTCGGGCCCGTCGAAGGTGGCGAAGGCGGTGACCGGGCGGCCCCGGAAGCGAGTGAGATACTCGCGCAGGGTGTGCAGGTAGAAGTCGGTGTGCCGGTTGGCGCCGTCGTACTGGTTGTCCCAGTCGTCGACGAAGATGCCGCTGTGCACATACCGCACCCAGGCACGCCGGCCCTCGTCACGCGGCTCGATGGTGTAGTCGAGCTGGTTGACGGTCTGCTCGGAGATCCCGTCGACGTCCTCGACGCGGTTGGTGTAGCGGTGCGGCGGGTCCCAGGCGGTGATCGTGGATCCAAAGGGCCCCTTGCCGCCCTCACGCGGCTCGGGTGCCTCCATCGGCCACAGCCAGCCACCGGTCCCGGCGGTCACGGCCTCCCACACCTCCTGTGGAGTGGCGTCGACGTCGAACTCGCGGGCGATCTCGAATACCTTGGACATGGTGTGCTCCTGGTCACTGACTTTCGTGGGTGGTCTCGGGCCTGACCGTGGGATGGCAGGCGACGACGATCCGGTGGTCGCGTCCGCCTCCGGCGTCCGGGGCGTCGTACTTGCGGATCAGTCCGCTCACGCCAGCCGTGAGCTCCTCGATGAACGCGGCCCGGTCGGCGGCCGAGGCGAACCGCACCTCACCGTCCAGCGCATAGGTGGCGAGGCGTTTACGGGCCTTCGCCGCGCCGGTGATCAGTGAGCCGACGTCCCGGACGAGCCGGGCGCCGAGCGCCAGCAGCCAGCGCGCGGACAGCTGGTCCCGGAAGCGGTCCGGGTCGGGCTGCACGGCGGCGAGCGCGAGCGGCGAGATGACGTACGACGCCGCCGTCGCGCGCATCAGCCGCTCGGTGACATTGCCCTTGCGGCGCTCCCCGGCCAGCTCGACCAGGCCGTGCCGCTCCAGCGTCTTCAGGTGGTAGTTCACCTTCTGCCGGGGCAGCCCCACCGTGCCGGCCAGCATCGCGGCCGACGCGGGTCCGGCCGCCAGCTCGGCGAGCAGCCGGGCCCTGATGGGGTCCAGGGATACGGCTGCGGCCTCGGGGTCCTCGATCACGGTCACGTCCAGCATGACTCCACGCTCTCACCGAAAACTTTTTTTGTCCAGGAGAGTGAAGTGTTCGGTGGGGGTCCGATGGGGTCAGCCCGGGATGAGCGGGATGAGACCGAGCGCGTAGCGGTACCGGCTGCCGGTGAAGCCCTTGAGACCGGGATACGTCCGCACCCGCTCCCACTCCGGCGACTCGGGGACGTCGACGGCCTCGTCGTAGGCCTGATCGCTCTCCCACTCGGCGTAGTTGAGGACATGGGTGCCGTCGGTGCTCAGGTGGAAGTGCGCCGCGATGAGCCCGCGGTCGCTCTCCGGCGTGGTCAGGGCGCCCAGAACGGTGTCCACCCAGTCCCGCCGCTTGCCTGCCGCCGCCGGCTCGAAGTCGATCCGCACGGTCACGATCAGGCCGGGGACCCGCTGTTCGCCGACCGCGCGCTCGCGGCTGCGGTAGCGCCGGTACCGGGCGAGCGCCACCCGTTCGATCCCCGGTACGGCGGTGTCGATCTCGTCGTTGCGCTCCTGCCGGTGGGTCCGCACATAGCCCTCGTACGCCTGCTCGCTCGCCCACTGCGAGTGGTGCATCAGCGTGGAGCCGTCGTGTCCGGCATAGACGTAGTAGCCGTGCAGGTCGCCGACGGGCCAGGGGCGGCGCTCCCAGGTACGCGCGATCGCCTCGACGGTCCGCTGCTGCCGCTCGGGCGTCCCCACCCGCCACGTGGTCAACGTACCCGGGACTGAAGGACTTTGTTGGCGGATTCGGCAACAAAGTCCTGAAGCCCCGGGGTTCCTCGCAAGATCAGGCTGAAGAAGGGCGCGTCGGCCTCCGGGCGCGTGAGGTCGGGGTGGGCGTCGGTACGGCGGGTCATGTCGGCCTCCTGATCGCTGGGCGATACCTGTACCGACGACCCTCAGGCCTCAACCAAGCTTCAGGTCAAGCCCGTGCATGTCACCGAGGTCTGGCGGGACGGGACCGACGCGCAGGCAGCGCTGGCCTCACCACCGACCGCCGCCCTGGCCGCTCCGGCCCTCGCGGACCGGAGCCGACGCAGATCAGCGGTGGCCGTTGTGGCGCCGTCGCAGCAGTCCCGCCGCGACCACCGCGCCCGCGGCGGCCCCGGCGACGACGACCGGCCGGGGGTGCCGCAGACCGGCCTGAACGACGTTCGCGACGGGGCGCGGGGCGCCGTGCTCCACGGCGTGGCCGGCCTTGGTGGCGGTGCTGCGCAACTGCACGGTCATGGCACCGGCCTTGTCCTTGAGGTCGGCGGCGCGGGTCTTCACGTCGGCCTTGCCGGCCAACTCCTCGACGGTACGGCCGAGCCGGCCCCTGGCCTGTTCGAGCTGTTGCCGCCGCAGTTCCTCGGGCCCCTTGGCGCCGCTGCCCTTTGATGTCCTGTCCGTCATCGCTGTGCCCTTCCCAGGTGCTGCCCTGCCCACGAAGCACCCGGGTACCCGCGTCGCCTCCCCTTACCCCTTGCCGTGCTCGCCGAGCCGGGCCAGCTGCGTCTGGAACCAGTCGAGGCGGGCCTGCAACAGGGCGGCTTCCGCGACGAGTTCGGGCACACCGGGGCCGGCCGCCGACTTCGCCGTACCGCCGCTGCCCGCGATCACCCGCAGCCTCTCCCCGGCCAGCCGCGCGAACCCGGCGAGCGACACGGACGTACAACCGCGCACGCAGCCGGCACAGGACGGGGCCAGCGCGTACCAGCCGGGCCTGCCCCAGCCGGCGTCGGCGAGGACCGCCGCGACGGCACCGCAGGCGCAGGGCCCTACGGTGGCCGTGCGCACCCGCTGCCGGGCGTACCGGAACCCGCGCTCGAACCGGATGTAGGCGCCCAGGACGGAGACTTCGAGCAGCACGGCCTCGCGGTGCTCGGCGGTGGTGAGGAGCGCCTCGGCCGCCGTACGGTCGTGCACGCAGTGGAAGCCGCAGTCGCAGCGGCGGTGCGGCGCGCGATGCCGCAGTCCGTAGACGCAGCGGGCCTCGTCGAGGACCCCGTACGGCAGCGCGCCGCCCAGTGACACACCGGTGAACCCGGCCCGGGTGCCGTCCTGGGACAGCATCGGGTGGGCGATCTTGTATCCGGTCGGCGGCTCCGTCGGGCGTTCCTCCGGAAGCCGCAGCCTCATCGGGCGGCCGGTACCTCTTCGGGCGCGGACGCCTCGACTTCCGTGATCTCCTCGGAAAGTTCGAGTTCTTCCTCGTGGCCGCGCGGCTGCTCTTCCGCGACTCCGGTGGCGAGTGCCTTGCCGAGCTTCATGCCGCCTCCCATGACCTGCCGTCGGTTGACCGTCTGGGCCATGGTGACCCATGAGGGGCGAGGTTGGACATAGGGCCTCGGGGCGAACGTCCGCTCGCCGTCCGGCCCATGCCGCAGCAGCCTTTACCCATACCTCGTAGCAGAATCAAGTGGAGCTACGCGATCGTCCTACCGAGACTACTGCCTTGACGCTCTCCCCCCTGAGGGGGGGGAGATTCTTACAGCTTGCGCCGTGAGACTTCCTGCTTCGTCGCCGACTGCCCGCCCGGAGAACTCCGTTGAGGTCTTACACCAGCTCCACAGGCCGAAACCG
>NZ_WJBG01000114.1 GCF_009709555.1 Streptomyces blattellae
GACGCTGTTGGTTAATTCGGGCCCGTGCGTGACGTCGGCTCCCAAGACCCGGTTGTGGTCTTGGGAGCCGACGTTGTCGTATGGGGTGGGTGTCGATGTCTATGCAGCCGAGCGGGCCGGGCGAGATTCCGGTGGAGACGGTGCGGGTGGCGCGGGCCGCGTTCCCGAAGGGGAGCCTGGCGATCCGCGTCCGGGACGAGCTGGGACCGTTGTTCACCGACGAGGAGTTCGCGGATCTCTTCCCTGCGCGGGGGAAGCCTGCCTGGTCACCGGGGCGGCTGGCGTTGGTGCTGGTGTTGCAGTTCGTCGAGGGTCTCACCGACCGGCAGGCCGCCGAGGCGGTGCGGGCGAGGATCGACTTCAAGTACGCCCTCGCGCTGGAACTGACTGATCCGGGCTTCGACTTCTCGGTGTTGTCGGAGTTCCGCGACCGCCTCATCGAGGCGGAGGCGGGCAGGCGGGTGCTGGACGGCATCCTGGCCGCGGCCCGGGAGAAAGGACTGCTGAAGACGGCAGGCCGGGCCAGGACCGACTCCACGCATGTTCAGTCCGCGGCACGGGAGCTGTGCTGGCTGGAGATGGTGGCGGAGACGCTCCGTTCGGCGTTGAACACGCTCGCGCAGGCTGCCCCCGACTGGCTGGTGGAGGTTGCCGAACCAGAGTGGTTCAGGCATTACGCCACCCGGGCCGAGGACTCCCGGTTCCCCAAGGGCCAGGTCGGACGGGAGGAGGTCGGCAGGCGGATCGGGGCTGACGGGATGCGACTGCTTGAGGCCGTCTTCTCGCCCCGGGCGCCGGCCGGGCTGCGGGAGCTGGAGCCGGTCCAGATTCTGCGGCAGATGTGGGTTCAGCACTTCCACCTGACCGGGGGCGAGGTGCGGCGGCGGGACCCAAAAGACCGCCCGCCGGGCGCGACGCGCCTGGTCACGCCCTATGACCCCGAGGCGAGGGGCAGCAAGAAACGCGACATCCTGTGGGACGGATACAAGGCCCATCTCACCGAGACCTGCGAGCCGGACACCCCGAACCTGATCACAAACGTGGCCACCACCGACGCCACCGTCCCGGACAGCGTGATGGCCGGCCCGATCCACGCCTCCCTCGCCGAACGGGACTGCCTGCCCGGCGAACACTGGGTCGATGCCGGCTACCCCAACGCCGCCCAGGTCGTGGCCGCCCGCAGCGAACACGGCATCGCTCTGCACGGCCCGATGGCGGCCAACACCACGGCCCAGAAGGACGGCCCCTACGGACAGGACGCCTTCACCATCGACTGGGACAAACAGCAGGTGACCTGCCCGGACGGTATTACCAGCACGCAGTGGCACCACCGGCACTCGCAGCACGGCCAACCCGTCATCCGGGTTCGTTTCAACCCGGCCGACTGCCGCACCTGCACCCACCTGCGTGACTGCGTCAGCTCACCGAAGGCCGAACGCCGGGAGATCACCCTGCGCCACCGCGCCGAACATGAAGCCGTCCAGGCCGCCCGGACCGAGCAGCAGACCGACGTGTGGAAGGAACGCTACAAGATCCGTGCCGGGGTCGAGGGCACCATTTCTCAAGGCCTCCAGCGCTGCGGCCTGCGCAGATCCCGCTACCGGGGCCTGGCAAAGACCAGTCTCCAGCACCAGCTCACAGGCGCCGCCATCAACCTCACCCGCATCGACGCCCACCTCACCGGCACACCACGAGCCCGCACCCGCACCAGCCACTTCGCAGCACTTCGCCCCGCCGACCAAGTCGACGGGGCGAAGCAACAGGGCCCGAATTAACCAACAGCGTCCGGTGATCGGACGGGGCCCTTTACCGCGCGTGGCGAGCGCAGCGATCAGTGGTGGCCGTGGCCGCTCGTGATCTCCTTGTACTCCTCGACGGACGGCTTGGGGATCTGGCTCTCCTCGCCGTAGTACGCCTTGCTGAGCCTGGCGCGCAGCTTCTCGGAGCCCTTCACCTTCCGCTCGACACCGTTCTCGTCGACCGTCGGGCCGATCTCGGCCGGCTCGTACTGCTCGTGCGCGGTGAGGGTGTACAGCGCGTCCTGGCTGAGCGGCTCGTGCACCTCGATGAACTCGCCGTGCGGCAGGCGCTTGATGATGCCCGACTCGCGGCCGTGCAGCACCTTGTCCTTGTCCCGGCGCTGGAGGCCGAGGCAGATCCGCTTGGTGACGATGAACGCGACCACCGGGGCGACGAAGAACGCGATCCGGACGAACCAGGTGATGGAGTTGATCGACAGGTGGAAGTGGGTCGCCCAGAGGTCGTTTCCACCACCGATCAGCAGCACGAAGTACCAGGTCATCCAGGCGACGCCGAAGGCCGTACGGGTCGGCGCGTTGCGCGGGCGGTCCAGGATGTGGTGCTCGCGCTTGTCGCCGGTGACCCAGGACTCGATGAACGGGTAGACCGCGATCGCGACCAGGACCAGCGGGAAGATCATCAGCGGGATGAACACGCCCAGGACGAGCGTGTGACCCCAGAAGTTGACCTCCCAGCCAGGCATCACACGGATCAGGCCCTCGGAGAAGCCCATGTACCAGTCGGGCTGGGCGCCGGTCGACACCTGGTCCGGACGGTAGGGGCCCATGGCCCAGATCGGGTTGATCGTGGCGATCGCCGAGACGGCGGCGATGACACCGAAGACCAGGAAGAAGAAGCCTCCGGCCTTGGCCATGTAGACCGGCATCAGCGGCATGCCGACGACGTTCTTGTTGGTCCGGCCGGGACCCGCGAACTGCGTGTGCTTGTGGTAGAAGACCAGGATCAGGTGGCCGACCACCAGGCCGAGCATGATGCCCGGCAGCAGCAGGATGTGGATCGAGTAGAAGCGGGCCACGAAGTCGCCGCCCGGGAACTCCCCGCCGAAGAGGAAGAACGACAGATACGTGCCGACGATCGGCACGGACAGGATCGCGCCCTCCATGAAGCGGACACCGGTGCCGGACAGCAGGTCGTCCGGGAGCGAGTAGCCGGTGAAACCGGTGAACATGCCCAGGACGAACAGCAGGAAGCCGAACAGCCAGTTGACCTCACGCGGCTTGCGGAACGCGCCCGTGAAGAACACCCGCATCATGTGCACGAACATGCCGGCCAGGAAGACCAGCGCCGCCCAGTGGTGGATCTGCCGGATGAGCAGACCGCCGCGGACGTCGAAGGAGATGTGCAGCGTGGAGCTGAACGCCTCCGACATCAGCTGGCCCTGCAGCGGGACGTAACTGCCGTGGTACTCCACCTCGTTCATCGACGGGTGGAAGAACAGCGTCAGATAGACACCCGTGAGGATGATGATGATGAAGCTGTAGAGGCAGATCTCGCCCAGCATGAACGACCAGTGGTCGGGGAAGATCTTGCGCATGTTGGCCTTGGCGAGGGAGTAGATCCCCAGCCGGCCGTCGGCCCAGTCGGCGACGCGCTCGCCGGACGGTGCCTTCCCGCGGTCGCGGGACTCGTTCTTCTCGTTAGTGCTCATCCGCGCTCCCAGAATGCAGGACCGACGGGCTCGTCGAAGTCGCCGAGCGCCTGAAGGTAGCCCTCGTCGTTCACACCGATGCGCAGCTGCGGCAGGGCGTGACCGGCGGGACCGAAGATCACGCGGGCACCGTCGGAGAGGTCGAAGGTGGACTGGTGGCAGGGGCAGAGCACGTGGTGCGTCTGCTGCTCGTACAGGGAGATCGGGCAGCCGACGTGGGTGCAGATCTTCGAGTACGCCACGATGCCCTCGTGGGACCACTCCAGCTCGCGCCTGTCCTTGATGTCGTCCGGCTGGAGCCGGACGATCATCAGGGCGTCCTTGGCGATGTTCTGCTGGAAGTCCTCATCGTGCTCCTCCAGGCCCTCGGGCTTGGCGAAGGTGAGCGAACCGACGGCGACGTCGGAGGGACGCAGCGGCTCGTTCGTGTTCTGGTTGACCAGGAGCAGGCCCCGGCGCCAGCTGGTGTGGCGGAGCTTGGTCCCGGGCAGCGGGCCGAGGTCGCGCAGCAGGACGACACCGGAGAGCGGGACCAGGGCCAGCGCGCCGAGCATCGTGTTGCGGATCAGCTTGCGGCGGCCGAGCGCCGACTCCTTGGCGCCCTGCTGGAAGTCGGCCATGACCTTGGCCTTGACCTCGGGCTCCGCCTCGATCGGGTGCCGCTCGTCGGTCAGCTCCTCGTCCGACATCAGCGTGCGGGCCCAGTGGACCGCGCCGGCGCCGATGGCGAAGAGGGCGAGGCCGAGCGTCATGCCCAGCGCGAAGTTCAGCCCGCTGATGTGGCCCAGCGGGAAGATGTAGACCGACTCGTCGGCGGGGATCGTCACATACGAGGCGATGAAGCCGACGGTGGCCAGCATCGACACCGTGAACAGCAGGGCCACCGTGCGCTCGGACCGCTTGGCGGCCCGCTCGTCGATGTCCTGCACCCGGTGCTCGTGGGGCGGCAGACCGGGGTCCGCGAACGGGTCCTTGTCGTCCGCGACGGCTACCGCACCGTGCGTGTCCTGCTCAGCGGGCAGGTTCTCTTCTGGAATGTCTTGGCTACTCATGACTTCTTGGCCTTTGCGGTCCGAGCGGCGACCCAGACGGCGACCGCGATCAGCGCGCCGAGTCCGAAGACCCACGCGAACAGGCCCTCGCTGACCGGACCGAGTCCGCCCAGTTCGAGGCCGCCGGGGCTCTCGGTGTCGTCGCTGTTGACCGCGTCGAGGTACGCGATGATGTCCTTCTTGTTCTGCTCCGACAGCGTGGTGTCGGGGAACGAGGGCATGTTCTGCGGGCCGGTCTGCATGGCCTCGTAGATGTGCTTCGGGTCGACGTCCTCAAGGGAGGGCGCGGACTTGCCGTTCGTCAGGGCCCCGCCCTTGCCGGTGAAGTTGTGGCACTGCGCGCAGTTGGTGCGGAACAGCTCACCGCCCTCGGCGATGTCGGCGCCCTCCGGGCTGTACTGCTGCTCGGTCGGCACGGTCGGACCGGCGCCCAGCGAGGAGATGTACGCGGCGAGCTGGTCGATCTCGGCCTGCGAGTAGACGACCTTCTTCTTCGGCACCTGCGCGCCCGGCTGCTGGGCCGGCATACGGCCGGTGCCCACCTGGAAGTCGACGGCCGCGGAGCCCACGCCCACGAGGCTCGGACCGTCGGAGGTGCCCTGACCGCCGGTGCCGTGGCAGCTGGCGCAGCCGACGGCGTAGAGCTTCTTGCCTTCGTCGATGGCGAGGGACTGGGCGGTGTCATCGGCCTGCGCCTTGTCCGCGGGCGCGAACACGGCGTACAGCCCCCCGGTGCATGCCAGCGCGAGGAGTAGGACGACGACAGCAGCCAGCGGATGGCGTCGTCGTGCGGAGAGCTTTTTCACGGATTACCCCGGTGTCAGGATCTTCTGCGTCGATGCTTCTGGAAAAGGGTGGGGGAACGCGGCCCGGCTACTTGATCATGTAGATCGTGGCGAAGAGGCCGATCCAGACGACATCGACGAAGTGCCAGTAGTAGGACACGACGATGGCGGCGGTCGCCTGCTCGTGAGTGAACCTCCTGGCCGCGTAGGTGCGGCCGAGGACGAACAGGAAGGCGATGAGGCCACCCGTCACGTGCAGGCCGTGGAAGCCGGTGGTCAGGTAGAACGCCGAGCCGTACGGGTCCGAGGAGAGCGAGAGCCCGTCCTTCTTCACCAGCTCGGTGTACTCGAAGACCTGGCCGCCGATGAAGATCGCACCCATGACGAAGGTGACGATGAACCAGCCCCGGAGCTTCTTCACGTCACCGCGCTCGGCGGCGAACACGCCGAGCTGGCAGGTGAAGGAGGAGAGCACCAGGATCGTGGTGTTCGTCGCCGAGAACGGGAAGTTCAGGCTCTCGGCCATCTCCTTCCAGTGATCGGGACCCGTCACCGATCGCAGGGTGAAGTACATCGCGAAGAGGGCCGCGAAGAACATCAGCTCGGAACTCAGCCAGATGATGGTTCCGACGCTGGTGAGGTTCGGCCGGTTGACCGACGGGTGCGCGTGACCCTTGTCTACTGTCGTTGCTGTCGCCACGACCGACATTATGTCGGTCGCTTATCCCGCCCTCACTCCGGGGGTGCCGTTCGGAGTGTCTCTGCCTGCCATACCGGTGTTGACGTGGTGTTGAAGGGAGTAGCATCCGGCGCAACGGGCCTGATCCTTACGACGCTGATGTCACGGAGGAACCATGCAGCCGACCGCCACGGTGCTGGTCTACAGCGACGACTCCAACACCCGCGAGCAGGTGCGGTTGGCCACCGGCCGGCGGCCGGCTCCTGACGTGCCCCTGGTCGAGTTCCTGGAGTGCGCCACGCCTGCGGCGGTGATCGCCGAGTTGGACAAGGGGGGCATCGATGTCTGTGTTCTCGACGGTGAGGCCGTGCCGATGGGGGGCATGGGGGTCTGCCGTCAGATCAAGGACGAGGTGTTCGACTGCCCGCCGGTGCTCGTGTTGATCGGGCGTCCGCAGGATGCGTGGCTGGCCACGTGGAGCCGGGCGGACGCGGCGGTGACGTTGCCGGTGGATCCGGTGGAGTTCGCGGCAGCGCTGGCTTCCTTGCTGCGGGACAGCAAGGCCCTGAGCGCCTGAGGGCTGAAGGGGCGCCTCACACAGCCGTGGGTCGCAGTCTTGCCGCGTCCTCCGGGCCCGGGCCCTCCGGGTTGCCCTTCACCAGGGCGCTGCCCCCGCGCCAGTTCTTCCACTCCAGGTTCCAGTCGCCGAAGCCGTTGCCGAAGGGTTCCATGGTGTCGCCGTTGGAGTTGACGACCTCGACGAGGTCGCCCTCGCGGACGTTCTCGAAGAACCAGGCGGCGTTACCGGTGCTCATGCCGGTGCAGCCGTGGCTGACGTTGGCGTAGCCCTGGGAGCCGACGGACCAGGGGGCGGCGTGGACGTACTCGCCGCTCCAGGTGACGCGGGTCGCCCAGTAGACGGGCAGGTCGTACGACTCCGAGGAGCCCTCGGCGATACCGATGCTGGTGCCGCGCATGCGTACGAAGTACTCCTTGCCGAGTACGACCTTGACCCCGTTGCGGGTCTCGAAGCCGGGCTTGCCGGTGGTGACGGGGATCTCGTTGATCGCCTCGCCGTTCTTGTAGACCGTCATGGAGTGGGACGAGGCGTCCGTGACGGCGATGACCCGGTCGCCCGTGGTGAGTTTCAGCGGCTTCGTCTCACCGCCCCACAGGCGGTCGCTGATCTTGATGCCCTCCAGGGTGCTGCGGACCCGGATGGTGGCGCGGGTGGGCCAGTACTCCTTGGGGCGGTAGTGGAGGTTCTGGTCGTCCACCCAGTGCCAGGCGCCCTCCGCCGCGGGCGTGGACTCGACCTTGAGTGCCCGTTCGATGATGGCGCGCTGGGCCTTGAGTTTGACGGGCTGGTCGAGTTCGGCCGTGATGGGCTGGCCCACGCCGTACGTGCCCGCCTGCGGCCCGAACTCCACCTTCAGTCGCTTCTTGGAGAGGGGCTTGCCGGTGTCGAAGCTGAGGACCTTGCGGCCGGGCGCCCCGTCCTCGTCCTCCGTGCTCACCCGGACGGTGTAGTGGGCGTTGGCAGCCAGCGGTGAGGTGCTGTGCCAGCGGGAGCCGTCGGCGGAGAGTTCGCCGGCCACGAACCTGCCTCTGCCGTCCCGGGCCGTGACATCCGTGATGCGCCCGTCGGAGCCCTCTGCCGTGACCTCCAGGGGCTTGTCCGGGTCGGCCTTCTTCCCGCCCTTGGAGGGGCCGTTGAAGGCGATCTGGTCCGCCGCGTCGTACGGCGCGGCGGACAGCGGGTTGCCGTCGCCGCCGCAGCCGGTGACGCCCGCGCCGAGGGCCATCACCAGCAGCGTGCAGCCGACGACGGTGCGGGTGCGGGGTTTGGTGTCCATGGCTTCACGCTAGGAACCTTCGTCAACCGCGGCGCGCTGGGTGACGCGTACGGGGGAATGCGGTTACGGCAAAAGGAGGAGCCCGGACCTCCTTGACGGAGTGTCCGGGCCCCGGAGCGTTCGGCGTGTGCTACTGGGTGCGGTTCTCACCGCGGTAGTACTCGAAGACCCAGCCCCACAGGCCCATCAGGATCAGCGGCGCCGAGAAGTACAACAGCCACCAGCCGATCGCTACCGACAGGAAGGCGAGCGCACCGCCGACCGCGAGGGCCAGCGGCTGCCAGCTGTGCGGGCTGAAGAACCCGACCTCGCCGGCGTCGTCCGCGACGTCCGCCTGCTTGTTGTCCTGGGCACCCGCGTCGACCCGCCGGGCGGTGAAGCCCAGGTAGAAGCCGATCATGATGCACAGGCCGAAGGCCAGGAAGAGGGCCGTGGTGCCGGCCGGCTCCTTCGACCACACGCCGTAGACGACCGCCATGGCGAGGACGAAGACGCTCAGCCACATGAACATCGTGCCCTGGATCTTCACTTGCCGGCCTCCTTGCCGCCCGCGAGAGCCTTCTCACCGTGAGGCGCGTTCTCAAGCTGGTCGAGCGCGGCGATCTCGGGGTGGTGCAGGTCGAACGCCGGGGATTCGCTGCGGATCCGCGGCAGGGTGAGGAAGTTGTGCCGCGGCGGCGGGCAGGAGGTCGCCCACTCCAGGGAGCGGCCGTAGCCCCACGGGTCGTCGACCTCGACCTTCTTGCCGTACTTGGCGGTCTTCCACACGTTGTAGAAGAACGGCAGGATCGACAGGCCGAGCACGAAGGAGCTGATCGTCGAGATCGTGTTCAGGGCGGTGAAGCCGTCGGCCGCGAGGTAGTCGGCGTACCGGCGCGGCATGCCCTCGGCACCGAGCCAGTGCTGGACCAGGAAGGTGCCGTGGAAGCCGGTGAACAGCGTCCAGAACGTGATCTTGCCGAGTCGCTCGTCGAGCATCTTGCCGGTCATCTTCGGCCACCAGAAGTGGAAGCCGGAGAACATCGCGAAGACGACGGTGCCGAAGACGACGTAGTGGAAGTGCGCCACCACGAAGTACGAGTCGGAGACGTGGAAGTCCATCGGCGGCGAGGCCAGGATGACACCGGTCAGACCACCGAAGGTGAAGGTGATCAGGAAGCCGACCGCCCAGAGCATCGGTGTCTCGAAGGACAAGGAGCCCTTCCACATCGTTCCGATCCAGTTGAAGAACTTCACGCCTGTCGGTACGGCGATGAGGAACGTCATGAAGGAGAAGAACGGAAGCAGCACTCCGCCGGTGACGTACATGTGGTGGGCCCACACCGTCACGGACAGACCCGCGATCGCGATGGTCGCGCCGATCAGACCCATGTAGCCGAACATCGGCTTGCGGGAGAAGACCGGGATGACTTCGGAGATGATGCCGAAGAACGGTAGCGCGATGATGTACACCTCTGGATGGCCGAAGAACCAGAAGAGGTGTTGCCATAGCAAGGCTCCGCCATTGGCGGAGTCGAAGATATGCGCCCCGAATTTACGGTCCGCCTCCAGGGCGAACAGCGCGGCCGCCAGGACCGGGAAGGCCAGCAGCACCAGGACCGCGGTGAGCAGCACGTTCCAGCAGAAGATCGGCATGCGGAACATGGTCATGCCCGGCGCGCGCATGCAGATGATGGTGGTGATGAAGTTGACCGCGCCGAGGATGGTGCCGAAGCCGGAGAAGGCCAGGCCCATGATCCACAGGTCGGCGCCGACGCCCGGCGAACGGACCGCGTCCGACAGCGGGGAGTAGGCGAACCAGCCGAAGTCGGCCGCGCCCTGCGGGGTGAGGAAGCCGCCCACCGCGATCAGCGAGCCGAAGAGGTAGAGCCAGTAGGCGAACATGTTCAGCCGCGGGAACGCCACGTCGGGCGCTCCGATCTGCAGCGGCATGATCCAGTTCGTGAAACCGGCGAAGAGCGGCGTCGCGAACATCAGCAGCATGATCGTGCCGTGCATCGTGAACGCCTGATTGAACTGCTCGTTCGACATGATCTGCAGGCCCGGACGGGCCAGCTCGGCGCGCATGAAGAGCGCCATCACGCCACCGATGCAGAAGAACGCGAAGGACGTGACGAGGTAGAGCGTTCCGATCGTCTTGTGGTCAGTGGTGGTGAGCCACTTGATCACGACGTTGCCGGGCTGCTTGCGCCTGACCGGCAGCTCGTCCGTGTAGTGGGACTCCGCTGCGGCGGCACCCTGGGGTTCGTTGAGGATGCTCACAGGTTGTTCGTCTCCCGGTTCTTCTCGTGGCTCGTCTGCGCGATGCCGGCGGGAACGTAACCGGTCTGCCCCTTCTTGGCGAGGTCCTTGAGGTGCTGCTCGTAGCGCTCGGGGGAGACGACCTTCACGTTGAACAGCATCCGGGAGTGGTCGACGCCGCACAGTTCGGCGCACTTGCCCAGGAAGGTGCCCTCCTTGTTGGGGGTCACCTGGAAGGAGTTGGTGTGGCCCGGGATGACGTCCTGCTTCATGAGGAACGGCACCACCCAGAAGGAGTGGATGACGTCCCGCGAGGTGAGGACGAAGCGGACCGTCTTGCCCTTGGGAAGCCACAGGGTCGGCCCCGGGTTGCCGGTCTGCGGGTTGCGGGTGCCGGGCGTGCCGACGTCGTAGACACCGCCGGCGTTCGCCGGGAACTCGTCCCTGTACCGGTCGGGGATCGCGTCCAGGTTCTTGTCGGTCTTCGCGTCGCCGGTGGAACCGTCGACGTTCTCGATGTAGTTGAAGCCCCAGCTCCACTGGAAGCCGACCACGTTGACGGTGACGTCCGGCTCCTTCTCAAGGCTGAGGAGCTCGGACTCGTCGCGGGCCGTGAAGTAGAAGAGGACCGAGACGATGATGAGCGGAACCACCGTGTACAGGGCCTCGATCGGCATGTTGTACCGAGTCTGCGGAGGGACCTCGACCTTGGTGCGGCTGCGCCGGTGGAAGAAGGTGCTCCACAGGATCAGGCCCCAGACCAGCACGCCGGTGGCGAGCGCGGCCGCCCAGGATCCCTGCCACAGGGAGAGGATCCGCGGAGCCTCTTCGGTGGTGGGGGTGGGCATACCAAGGCGGGGGAAGTCCTCGTATGTGCAACCGGTCGCAGTCGCCAGGACCAAGCCCGCGGTCAGTGCCTGCAGCAGCTTCCGCCGCATCGGGCGCCGCGGCGTGGGGGTACCGCCCGCGCCCCCCGGGGCGTGGGGGAGGTCGGAGCCGTTGGGACTCACGTAGCGCCTTCCCGAGAGTCTCGCCCGCGCGGTTCGGCTGCGGCCTGACATTCTCGCTGGTCGGTCGCCGCCCTGCGTCGGGCAGGGGTTTGGATGTTTATGCGGACCAAACCCTAGCCGACGCTCTCCGAGGGTTCGCGGGGAGGGGGGCCTACTGACTCGGGGGGTTCGCTTGTTTGGCGGGTGCGGTTTGTCCGTGGCTTGTCGCGCCCCGCGGCGGAGCCGCTGATGTCACAGCCCCGCGCCCCTTTGGGGCGCTGCCGTGACCGGGCGTTTAGCGTTGAGGTGTGGCCTACTTCGACGCTGCTTCCGGTGCTCCGCTTCATCCTGTCGCCAGACAGGCGCTGATGGCCTCTCTGGATGAAGGGTGGGCCGATCCGGCGCGGCTGTACCGGGAGGGGCGGCGGGCCCGGATGCTGCTGGACGCCGCTCGGGAGGCCGCCGCCGAGGCTGCGGGGTGCCGGCCGGACGAGCTGGTGTTCACCTCATCCGGCACGCGGGCCGTGCACTCGGGAATCGCGGGGGCGTTGGCGGGGCGGCGGCGGGTGGGGCGTCACCTGATCGTGTCGGCGGTCGAACATTCCTCGGTGCTCCATTCGGCCGATGCGCAGGAGGCGGACGGCGGGACGGTGACGCGGGTGGCCGTGGACCGGACGGGCGTGGTGACGGCCCAGGGGTACGCCGCCGCTCTCCGGCCCGACACCGCGCTGGCGTGTCTGCAGTCGGCCAACCACGAGGTGGGGACGGAGCAGCCGGTCGCCGCCGTGGCCGAGTTGTGCCGGGAGGCCGGGGTGCCGTTGCTGGTGGATGCGGCGCAGTCGCTGGGGTGGGGGCCGGTCGGGGGTGACTGGTCTCTGCTCACCGCCAGTGCGCACAAATGGGGCGGGCCTTCTGGGGTCGGGCTGCTCGCGGTGCGCAAGGGGGTGCGGTTCGCCGCTCAAGGGCCGGTGGACGAGCGGGAGTCGGGGCGGGCGGCGGGGTTCGAGAATCTGCCGGGGATCGTGGCGGCGGCGGCCTCGTTGCGGGCGGTGCGGGCGGAGGCCGCGCAGGAGGCGGTGCGGCTGCGGGAGTTGACGGAGCGGATCCGGGGGCGGGTGGCGGAGGCGGTGCCCGATGTGGAGGTGGTGGGGGATCCGGTGCGACGGCTGCCCGGGATCGTCACCTTCTCCTGTCTCTATGTCGATGGGGAGACCCTGCTCCATGAACTCGACCGCGCAGGTTTCTCGGTGTCGTCCGGGTCGTCCTGTACGAGCAGCACGCTGACGCCCAGCCATGTGCTGCGGGCGATGGGGGTGCTGAGTGAGGGAAACGTGCGGGTATCACTGCCGCTCGGGACTCCGGCGCAGGATGTCGACAGGTTCCTGGAGGTGTTGCCGGGGGCTGTGGCGGCGGTGCGGGAGAAGCTGGGGGCGCCGGCGCCCGCGACGACGGCCGTGCGGGAGGACGTCCTGGTCGTGGACGCGCTCGGCAAGCGGTGCCCGATCCCCGTCATCGAGCTGGCGAAGGTCATCGGGGACGTGCCGGTCGGCGGCACGGTGCGCGTGCTGTCGGACGACGAGGCCGCGCGGCTGGACATTCCGGCGTGGTGCGAGATGCGGGGGCAGGAGTACGCGGGAGAAGAACCGGCGGACCGTGGCACCGCGTATCTGGTCCGCCGGGTCTCCTAGGGCGTGTTCCGAAAGCCCCGTCGTCCGCCCGGAGGGCGGGCCCCGCGGCGGCGATGGGGGCCCCTCCCGCCCGAGCCGTGCGAAGCGCGGTTCGAGGGTGGGGGAGCGTGCGATCGCAAGGCGCCGGAGCGCCCGATAGCGGAGCTATTCGGGCGCTCCGGCAACGCCGCTGGGGCCCCCTCTGGGGGAGTGCGTGCCAGATGCCGCGGGGCAGGCGGGACTTTCGAAACACGCCTTAGGGCCCCGCGTGGCTAGGCCAGGTGCTTTTGGACCTCGGCGGCGGCGTCATGGCCGTACGCCTTGGTGAAGCGGTCCATGAAATGCGCCCGGCGCAGCTGGTACTCCTGGGTGCCGACGGTCTCGATGACCAGTGTGGCGAGCATGCAGCCGACCTGTGCGGCGCGCTCCGGGGAGACGCCCCAGGCGAGGCCGGAGAGGAAGCCGGCGCGGAAGGCGTCGCCGACGCCGGTGGGGTCGGCCTTGCGCTCCTCCTCGGGGCAGCCGACCTCGATCGGGTCCTCGCCGACGCGCTCGATACGGACGCCGCGCGAGCCGAGAGTGGTGACGCGGGTGCCGACCTTGGCGAGGATCTCGGCGTCGGTCCAGCCGGTCTTGGACTCGATGAGGCCCTTTTCGTACTCGTTCGAGAAGAGGTACGTCGCGCCGTCCAGCAGTATCCGGATCTCCTCGCCGCCCATGCGGGCGATCTGCTGGGAGAAGTCGGCGGCGAACGGGATGGACCGGGAGCGGCACTCCTCGGTGTGGCGGAGCATCGCCTCCGGGTCGTCGGCGCCGATCAGGACCAGGTCGAGGCCGTCGACGCGGTCCGCGACGGTCTTGAGCTCGATGAGGCGGGCCTCGCTCATCGCGCCGGTGTAGAAGGAGCCGATCTGGTTGTGGTCGGCGTCGGTGGTGCACACGAAGCGGGCGGTGTGCAGCGTCTCGGAGATACGGACCGAGTCGGTGTCGACGCCGTGCCGGCCGAGCCAGGCGCGGTAGTCGTCGAAGTCGAAGCCGGCGGCCCCGACCAGGATCGGCCTGGTGCCGAGCTGGCCCATGCCGAAGGCGATGTTCGCGCCGACTCCGCCCCGGCGTACGTCGAGGTTGTCGACCAGGAAGGAGAGCGAGACCGTGTGCAGTTGGTCCGCGACGAACTGGTCGGCGAAACGGCCGGGGAAGGTCATGAGGTGGTCGGTGGCGATGGAGCCGGTGACTGCGATGCGCACGGCTGGGAATCTCCTGCGGCAATTAGGAGGGGCGCGCGTAAGCGCTCTTCGGAAGGGTGTCGGAGGGGTGGTGGGACACGGGCGGGCGGATTGACAGTCAACGCTACCGGGTCGGTGAGTGACGCTGAAGCGGCCAAAACTACCCGATAGTAGATCTTTCTCCGACGGGTCGGGCGTGCATACGGTGCCGTTATGACGAAACTTGAGGTTCGCAGTCCGGCTCCGGTCGATCTGGAAGGCGACCTGGCGTCGCTGCGCGGTGACTGCGCCCGGATGGTTCCGCACTGGGCGGCTCCCGACCGGAGCGCCGCCCGTCCCGTCTCCCCCTCGCTGATTCACGGGGTGAGCGTGCCGCAGAAGTCCGCGCGGCTGCTGGACGCGATGTCGGACTACGGCGACTGATTCAGCGCCGTCAGGGGAACCGCGCGCTCCCCCGCTGCGTCCCATCGCTGTCCCCCGTGGAGGGGACGCGGAATACGACCCATCGGCCGCGCCGAATTGGCAGGGCCGGGTCAACAGGGACAGCTGTGCGGGCAAAGGAGCGATGCGGTGAACACCGAGCGACCCGACAACGACGACGCGGGCGCCTCCGGCAAGGACGCGGAGGAGGCACGCGCGGAGAAGGGCGCCGTCGGTACTGAGGGGCTCGGAGCCGAAGGTGAGGCGGCAACCGCCACTCCCGACGCCGAGACCGGCGCCGCCAACACCACCGACACGCCTCGGGACGCCGACGACATCGCCGGGAGGGACACCTCGGAGGAGCGGGGCGCCCGGGAGACGGGCGACGCCCCCGAGGAACCGGGGGACCCGAAGACGGGCGGCACCTCCGAGGAACCGGGGGCCCGGGGCACGGGCGTCCCCGCCGAGCCGAGCGCCCGGGAGACAGGCGACGCCCCCGAGGAACCGGGGGCCCGAGGCACGGGCGGCGCGTCCGACGAACCGAGCGTCTCGGAGGGTGAAGGCGCTTTGGTGGAGGGCGACGGCTCTGGGACGGGCGGCACCTCCGAGGAACCGGAGGCCCGGGGCACGGGCGACGCCCCCGAGGAGCGGGGCGCCCGGGAGACAGGCGGCACCTCCGAGGAACCGGAGGCCCGGGGCACGGGCGACGCCCCCGAGGAGCGGGGCGCCCGGGAGACAGGCGGCACCTCCGAGGAACCGGGAACCCGGGGCACGGGCGGCGCGTCCGACGAGCCGAGCGCCCGGGAGGTAAACGGGGCCCCAGACGAGCCGAGCGTCTCGGAGGGTGAAGGTGCCTTGGTGGGGGGCGACGGCTCTGGGGGCGGGGGATCTGACGCGGAAGCGACCCGCGCCGAAGGGCCCGACGCCGTAGCCCGCGACGAGGGGGCACCCGACACCGGTGCCCTCCGCCCCACACCGCCCAGCGCCGAAACACCCGACGCATCCCACGTCCTCCACCACCTGGTCGGCGCGGAACGGACCCCTCGCAGGCGGTCGCCCGTAGCCATCGCCTCCGTCGCCGCCGCTGTACTGCTCGTCGGTGGTGGTGGGGCGTACTTCGCCGCCACCGCGTCCGGCGGTTCGGACGGCCGTACGTCGTCCGGGACCCCCGCCGGGGACGGCACTCCCCCGCCGCTCGCGCTCGACGGGTACTCCGAGGGCAGCGCCGGTGTCGCGCCGGGCGAGCCCGACCCGAACGGGGTGACGTACAAGGCGGAGGGCGAGCTGCCGGAGGGGCCCGGCTCCGCGGCCGTGTACCGGGCGGCGGAGGGCGAGGTCGCCGAGGGTGAGGTCGCCGCGCTGGCCGCCGCGCTGGGCGTGGACGGGACGCCGGTCGCCGAGGGGCAGGCCTGGAAGGTGGGCGCCCAGGACGCGGCGGGGCCGAGCCTGCAGGTGAACAAGGCGGCGCCGGGTACCTGGACGTTCCACCGGTACGCGCCCGGGACCGATGACTGTCAGAGCACCACCGTCTGCTCCAAGGATCCCGCCGGCCCCGCGGACGACCCGGTGAGCAGCGACGTCGCGAAGGAGGCGGCCACGCCGGTCCTCAAGGCCGTCGGACAGGACGACGCCAAGATCGACACAAGCCAGGTCATCGGCGCCCAGCGGGTGGTGAACGCCGATCCGCTGGTCGGCGGAGCGCCGACGTACGGCTGGACGACCGGGCTGACGATCGGCGCCGACGGCGAAGTGGTGGGCGGCAGCGGCCAGCTGGCGGCGCCGGTGAAGGGGGACACGTACCCCGTCCTGAGCGCCGAGAAGACGCTGGAGCTGATGAACGCGGCACCGGCGGCCGACCACCGGATGGGCATCGGCGGCTGCGCCAGTCCCGTACCGCTGGAGGACCGGCTGGAGGCGCCGTGCGGGTCGGAGACCGGCGCCTCGCGGCAGCAGACGATCGCCGTCGAGAAGGCGGTGTTCGGGCTGGCCTCGCACACCGTGGGCGGGCAGCCGGCGCTGGTGCCGTCCTGGCTGTACGAGGTACGGGCGCCGGGGGCCCAGGACGCCTACACGGTGACGCATCCGGCGGTCGACCCGCAGTACCTGGCCGCGCCGACGACCACCGCGCCGAGCGAGCAGCCCAGCACGCTGCCGACCTCGCCCGGCGACGAACCGACCTCCGCGCCGGCCACCCGTGATGTGACGGTGGAGGGCTACACGGCCGAGGGCAGCGAGCTGACCGTGGCCTTCACCGGCGGGGTCTGCGCCGACTACGAGACGACGGCGACCGAGGACGACGACAAGGTGACCGTCACGGTGACCGAGAAGCCCTGGGCGGACCAGGCCTGCATCATGATCGCGAAGGAGTACCAGCAGACCGTCCGGCTGGACGAGCCGCTGGGCGACCGGAAGGTCGTGGGGGCGGACGGCGAGGCGATCCCGCTGGAGAAGGCGGGTGCCCGGCTGCCGGCGCCGTCCGGCACCCGCTGACCTGCCGCACAGAGGCGTGAAGGCGGCGGCCCCGTCGGAGGGGGCCACCGCCTTCACTCGATCGCCGGGCTTGGCTGATCTCTGGGCTCAGTTGATCTCTGGGCTCAGTTGAAGGAGTCGCCGCAGGCGCAGGAGCCCGTCGCGTTCGGGTTGTCGATCGTGAAGCCCTGCTTCTCGATGGTGTCCACGAAGTCGATGGAGGCGCCGCCCAGGTACGGGGCGCTCATGCGGTCGGTGACGACCTTGACGCCGCCGAACTCCTTGACCACATCACCGTCGAGGGAACGCTCGTCGAAGAAGAGCTGGTAACGCAGGCCGGAGCAGCCGCCGGGCTGAACGGCGACGCGCAGCGCCAGATCGTCACGGCCTTCCTGGTCGAGCAGGGCCTTGACCTTCGCCGCGGCGGCGTCAGACAGGATGATGCCGTCGGTGACGGTGCTGGTCTCGTCCGATACGGACATCTACATCTCTCCCGGGTAGTACGGAGACTGCTTGCCGACGGTTGCAACCGGCGCGGCCTCGGATTCATTCCGGGCCCGCCCGAGACTTCCCCTTGGCTTGTCTCTTCATGCTCGCACATGCGCCCGGGAGCGGACAGCGGCCTGTGGACGGCGGCACGGACAACGCGACAACGCGACACCGCCATGCGACGACGCGGTGCCGGGATTCACGTCACATCGACGCGATGGCCATCGTCAAACTGACATGAAGCAGTTATGATAGATAGCGTCAAATCGACGAGAAGTCGCTTGCAGAACAGAAAGGGTGCGTGTCGTGACCACCGCCCAGACCCAGGAGCTCGACGTACAGCCGACGCCCCTCGCCCTGCTGCTCCTCGGCCGTGAGGCCGACCCGAGGAGCGAGCGCGGCGTCGAGTGTCCCGGCGACCTGCCCTCGCCGTCCGACCCGGACCTGGTGGAGCGTGCCCGCGCGGCCAAGGCGAAGCTCGGGGACAAGGTCTTCGTGCTCGGCCACCACTACCAGCGCGACGAGGTCATCCAGTTCGCCGATGTCACGGGTGACTCCTTCAAGCTGGCCCGGGACGCGGCGGCACGCCCCGAAGCCGAGTACATCGTGTTCTGCGGTGTGCACTTCATGGCCGAGTCGGCGGACATCCTGACGTCCGACGAGCAGAAGGTGGTCCTGCCGGACCTCGCCGCCGGGTGCTCCATGGCCGACATGGCGACGGCCGAGCAGGTCGCCGAGTGCTGGGACGTGCTGACCGAGGCCGGGGTGGCCGAGCAGGTCGTACCCGTCTCGTACATGAACTCCTCGGCGGACATCAAGGCGTTCACGGGCAAGCACGGCGGCACGATCTGCACGTCCTCGAACGCCCAGCGGGCCCTGGAATGGGCCTTCGGGCAGGGCGAGCCCCATGCGACGAAGGTCCTCTTCCTGCCCGACCAGCACCTCGGCCGCAACACCGCGGTGCGGGACCTGGGCATGTCCCTCGACGACTGCGTGGTCTACAACCCGCACAAGCCGAACGGCGGGCTGACGGCGGAGCAACTGCGCGACGCGCGGATGATCCTCTGGCGCGGCCACTGCTCGGTGCACGGACGCTTCAGCCTGGACTCGGTGAACGACGTGCGCGAGCGCATCCCCGACGTCAACGTCCTCGTCCACCCCGAGTGCAAGCACGAGGTCGTCGCCGCGGCGGACTACGTCGGTTCGACCGAGTACATCATCAAGGCGCTGGAGGCGGCGCCCGCCGGCTCCAAGTGGGCCATCGGCACGGAGCTGAACCTGGTCCGCCGTCTGGCGAACCGCTTCGCGCCCGAGGACAAGGAGATCGTCTTCCTCGACAAGACGGTCTGCTTCTGCTCGACCATGAACCGCATCGACCTCCCCCACCTGGTCTGGGCCCTGGAGTCCCTGGCCGAGGGCAACCTCGTCAACCGCATCGAGGTCGACAAGGAGACAGAGGCGTTCGCGAAGCTGGCGCTGGAGCGGATGCTGGCGCTGCCGTAGGCGCCGCGTGCGGCGCGCTCACCCCGGTACGGGTGTCCGGTCGGGGTGAGCGGGGTCGAGGGTGAAGACGGTGCCGTCGGGGGTGGCGACGACCAGAGCGCCGCCCTGGAGGAACACCTCGGGCCCGGTGAAGGAGTCCGTCACCCGCTCGGCCCGCGGAAGGATGTCCCACAGCAGCGTGCCCTTGCCTGCGTCGAGGGCAGCCACCCGGCCGCTGTTGCTGGCCAGGTACACGGTGCGGGCCCGCGGGTCGAAGGTGACCGCGCCCGGTTGTTCCAGGCTGGTGGGGGTCTGCCACAGCGGCTTGCCCGTCCGGGGCGAGACGGCGATCACCTGGCCGCTGGAGGTGGCGAACCACAGCGTGCCGTTCGCCAGCGTCACCTGCCCCGCGTACTCCTCGGCCAGCTTCGTCGTGCTGCTCGCACCGGTGACAGGATCCACCAGCCGGATCCGCGCGTACGGCGCGTCCTCGCCGACCAGCAGGTCTCCCTCCTCGTTCGCCGTCGGCTCCAGGAGGAGCAGCCGCCCGTCGAAGGCACCGACGAGAGCGCCGGCCGTGTCCGGCACGGTCAGCCGTCGCGCCGAGCCGTCCGCGCGGTCCAGCCGCAGAAGCAGCAGCTTCCGGAGATCGTTCTCCGCGGCGCACTGCA
Organism: Streptomyces blattellae; assembly: GCF_009709555.1. Taxonomy (GTDB): domain Bacteria; phylum Actinomycetota; class Actinomycetes; order Streptomycetales; family Streptomycetaceae; genus Streptomyces; species Streptomyces blattellae. The sequence goes on from NZ_WJBG01000114.1 coordinate 19,496, forward strand.
GATACAGGTCCGCGCCCGCTTCCGTGAACGCGCAGTAGTGGTCGGCGGGCAGCCGTGCCGTCCACCGCACGGCGCCGGTGCGCGGGGACCGGGCAGTCACCGAGCGGGTGTCGTCCGGCATGACGACCAGATCGCCGGAGAGGATCACGTCGGCGTAGTCCTCTTTGATCGGACGGCGCCACAGCCGCTCGCCGGTCGTGACGTCGAGGGCGGTGACGGTGGTGTCGTTCTCGTCGGCTTCGCTGAAGGAGGTCTGCTGGATGAGCATCGCGCCGTCCCGGACGCCCAGGAGCGTGATGGAGTACGACGCACTCTCGTCGCCGATCGGCACCGCGTCCGCGCGCCAGACGGTGTCGCCGGTCAGCCTGTCCAGGCGTACCGGAAGGACACCGTCACCCACGCAGTAGACGGCGCTCTCGACCACCTCACAGTCCGGCCCGTTCTGGTTCCCGTCGGCGGCCGGTGCCTTCTTCACACCGCTCGCGGCGGTCTCGAACACCGTCGTCTGCCAGGGCTTCCAGCCGCTGGGCAGCGTGGCCTCGCCCCCGCTGTCCGCCCATCCGGGTCCGAGCAGCAGATAGGCCGTCAGCCCGAGGACGGCGGCACCGATCGTGCCGGTCGCGGCGAGCAGCGGCCGGGTACGGCCACGGCGGCGGCCGGGGCCGGCGGTGGCCGCGGGGCCGGGGCCGGCGGTGGCCGCGGGGCCGGGGCCGGCGGTGGCCGCGGGGCCGGGGCCGGCGGGGCCGATGCCTGTGTCCGGCGTGGGCGGCGGCTCGGTCAGGCGCAGGGACATGGTGTCCGGGTCGACAGCCGCCTGCTCCGGCAGAGCCTGCGCGAACTGGTATGCCAGGTCGTCGAGTTCGGGCCGGTCCGCGGTCTCCTTGGCCAGGCAGCGTTCCAGGACCGTGCGCAGCGGACCGACCACGCCGTCCAGCACCGGCTGGTCGTGGACCACCCGGTACGCCGTCAGGTAGGGGCTGTCCGCGTCGAAGGGGCCCCGCCCGGTGACGGCGTACACCAGCAGCGCCCCGAGCGAGAAGATGTCCGACTCCGGGCCGACCTTGCGGGCATCGGTGAACTGTTCCGGGGACATGAACGGCGGAGTGCCGATCATCTGGCCGGTCTCGGTCAGGGTGGCGTGGTTCTCCACCGCGCGGGAGATGCCGAAGTCGATGACGCGGGGGCCGTCCTCGGCCATCAGGACGTTGGCGGGCTTGAGGTCGCGGTGCACGACGCCCGCCCGGTGGATGTCCCGCAGCGCCTCCACCAACCCCAGGGCCAGCCGCCGGAGTTCGGTGCCCCGCAGCGCGCCGTGGTCGCGGATGCGCTGGGCGAGGGAGCTGCCCGGCACGTACTGGGTCGCCATCCAGGGCCGTGCCGCCTCCGGGTCGGCGTCCACGACCGGTGCGGTGAAGGCGCCGCTCACCTTGCGGACGGCCTCGATCTCCTGCCGGAAGCGGGCGCGGAAGACCCGGTCCTCGGCGTACTGGGCGTGCACCACCTTGACCGCGACGTCTCGGCCCGAGCGCGATCTGCCCCAGTAGACGACGCCCATGCCCCCGGCCCCGAGCCGGTCGACCAGCTTGTAGCCGCCGACCGATCTGGGGTCGTCCCTGTGCAGCGGCACGCCCGGATCCCCTCCCCCGTAAAGCAGTTCGGGCCACAGGATACGTAACGCGGGAACCGCGGCGGCATCGGCTGCGAGGGCGGCGTCGCCTCGCGCTTCTTCACCGGCGGGCGGAGCTCAGTCCACCTTCGGACGTACCAGCCCCGACTCGTACGCGATCACCACGAGCTGCGCCCGGTCCCGTGCGCCGAGTTTGGCCATGGCCCGGTTGACGTGCGTCTTCACGGTCAGCGGGCTGACTTCGAGGCGTTCGGCGATCTCGTCGTTGGAATGGCCGCCGGCGACCTGCACCAGCACCTCGCGCTCCCGGACGGTGAGCGCGTCGAGGCGATCGGTGCGGGCGGGGTCGCGGTCGTCGTCCGCCGCGTCGCCCTGGGCGAGGAAGCGGGCGATCAGGCCCTTGGTGGCGGCCGGGGACAGCAGCGCCTCCCCGCCGGCCGCGATCCGGATCGCGTTGAGGAGTTCATCGGGTTCGGAGCCCTTGCCGAGGAAGCCGGAGGCGCCCGCGCGCAACGACTGCACCACGTAGTCGTCGACCTCGAACGTCGTCAGGATCACCACCCGGACATGCGCGAGGCTCGGGTCGGTGCCGATCATGCGGGTGGCCGCGAGTCCGTCCGTACCCGGCATGCGGATGTCCATCAGGACGACGTCGGCGCGTTCTTCCCTGGCCAGCCGCACCGCCTCCGCGCCGTCGGACGCCTCACCGACCACCTCCATGTCGGGCTCGGAGTCGACGAGCACACGAAAGGCGCTGCGGAGCAGCGCCTGGTCGTCGGCGAGCAGGACACGGATGCTCATACGGAGTCCTTCGCTGGGCTGGTGCGGGTCGTGACCGGCAGGATCGCATGTACCCGGAAACCGCCGCCGTACCGGGGACCGGTCGTGAGGGTTCCGCGAAGGGCCGTGACCCGCTCCCTCATCCCGATCAGCCCGTGCCCCCCGCCGGCGTCGGGGAGGTCGTCCTCCCCGACGCCGTCGTCGAGCACCGTGATCTCGACGTTCGGTCCCACGCGTACGACGCTGACCTCGGCCTTGGCCTCGGCGCCGGCGTGTTTCCGCACATTGGTCAGGGCTTCCTGGATGACGCGGTAGGCGGCCAGGTCGACGGCGGCGGGCAGCGTGCTGCCGTGGTCGGTGCAGGCGACCTCGACCTGCAGTCCCGCGCTGCGGAAGGTGCCGAGCAGTTCATCGAGCCGGACCAGGCCCGGCGCGGGCTCGGTCGGCGCCTCGGGGTCGTCGGACTGCCGCAACAGGCCGACGGTGGCGCGGAGTTCGTTGAGCGCGGAGCGGCTGGCCTCGCGTACGTGGGCCAGGGCCTCCTTGGCCTGGTCGGGCCGCTTGTCCATGACGTGGGTGGCGACCCCGGCCTGCACATTGACCAGCGCGATGTGGTGGGCGACCACGTCATGCAGGTCCCGGGCGATCCGCAGCCGCTCCTCGGCGACCCGGCGGCGGGCCTCCTCCTCGCGGGTGCGCTCGGCCTTCTCGGCGCGCTCGCGGATGGCGTGCACAGCGGCGCGGCGGCTGCGGACCGCGTCGCCGGCCGTGGCGCCGATGCCGATCCAGGCGAAGACGCCGAGGTTGTCCTGGGCGTACCAGGGGAGCGGACCGGCGAGCATGGCGGAACCGGTCAGCACGATCATGGTGAGCAGGCCGACGCGCCATGTGGTGTGCCGGTCGGTGCGGGCGGCGACGGTGTAGAGCGCGATGACCGCGGACATGGCGACGGGGGCACGCGGGTCGCCGGTGACGGACTCGATGAGCGAGAGGGTGCCGGTGACGGCGAGGACCGTCATGGGGGCGCGGCGGCGGAAGACCAGGGCCGCGGCGCCGAACGTCATGAGGACCAGGCTGAGGTCGTCGGGGGTGTTCAGGCTCCAGGTGATGCCGTCCTTGCCCCTCGGGTCCACGAAGGAGGCGGCCACCATGCAGGTGAGCACCGCGGCGGCGAGCGCCGCGTCCAGCGCCAGCGGGTGGGTGGTCAGCCACTGCCGGGCGCGAATGATGGTGCTCACGGCAGTCAACAGTACGTCCTGGGAGCCTGCCGCCCCCAGACCCGCGCACCGGGATGGTTCAGCTCGGGATCAAGCCGTCGTCGCTGAGCATCTCCCGGACCTCCTCCAGTGTCGCGTCCGGGGACGGGAGGATCAGTTCCGAGGGTTCCAGGGAGTCGTCCGGCAGGGGCTCGCCCAGTTCACGGACCTTTTCGAGGAGAGCGTGGAGAGTGGTGCGGAAGCCTGCGCCGTCGCCGTTCTCCATTTCTTCCAGGAGTTCGTCGTCCAGCTTGTTCAGCTCGGTGAAGTGGCTGTCGGCCAGCCTCACCTGCCCCTCCCCCATGATCCGTACGATCATGTCGCCCTCCGTATGGCGATTACTGCTTGTCGAAGCGTGGCGTGTCCTGCGGCTCCTGCTGGGACTGCGACTGCTCCTTGCCGCCCTCGATCGCCTGCTGCGACGAGGAGCCTCCGGACAGCTCCGCCTTCATGCGCTGCAGTTCCAGCTCTACATCCGTACCACCGGAGAGGCGGTCCAGCTCGGCCTGGAGGTCGTCCTTGTGCATCCCGGACTGGTCGTCGAGGGCACCGGAGGCGAGCAGTTCGTCGATGGCGCCGGCGCGGGCCTGGAGCTGCGCGGTCTTGTCCTCGGCACGCTGGATGGCCATGCCGACGTCGCCCATCTCCTCGGAGATGCCGGAGAAGGCCTCGCCGATACGGGTCTGGGCCTGGGCGGCGGTGTAGGTGGCCTTGATGGTCTCCTTCTTCGTGCGGAAGGCGTCGACCTTGGCCTGGAGACGCTGGGCCGCGAGGGTGAGCTTCTCCTCCTCGCCCTGGAGGGTCGCGTGCTGCGTCTCAAGGTCCGTCACCTGCTGCTGGAGGGCGGCGCGGCGGGACAGCGCTTCGCGCGCCAGGTCCTCGCGGCCGAGGGCGAGCGCCTTGCGGCCCTGGTCCTCCAGCTTGGTGGACTGCGACTGGAGCTGGTTGAGCTGCAACTCCAGCCGCTTGCGCGAGGTCGCCACGTCGGCGACACCGCGGCGGACCTTCTGGAGCAGCTCCAGCTGCTTCTGGTACGAGTAATCGAGGGTTTCGCGCGGGTCCTCGGCCCGGTCAAGGGCCTTGTTCGCCTTCGCGCGGAAGATCATCCCCATACGCTTCATGACACCGCTCATGGGCTTCGCGCGCCCCCTTCTGACGGACTACAGCTCCAGCTCCTGCGACAGAACCCACAGTACGGGCCCTGCTTCCATTACCGCACTGTTCGGGGACGGATGCGCTCCTCCGCAAGGACGACTGCCTTCGGCCCCGCTCCGGCGTAGGGAGTAGGTGACCCCTGAGAGCAGCGCCCCTTCTGTCCCCGACTCTGTCCCCACTAATACGACTGGTGTTGCGGGATCGTTCCCCGCGGGGCTGGGGTCCATGCCCGCCCGTCTCCCACCACCACCCTTATTTAGAGGGGCCTACGGCCCCGCACCTCTTGATTACCCCGTACCCTTGGGTTTTGTGTTCCGTAGCCGTGCCAAGGAAGAGAAGGCCGCGAGCGCCGTCCAGGCGTCGCTGACCGACTCCAAGCAGACCCGTGACCCGCAGGCCCCGAAGGGCAGGCCCACTCCCAAGCGGAGTGAGGCCCAGTCCCAGCGCCGCAGCGTCGCCAATACGTCGATGACCCGCAAGGACGCCGCCAAGCGTCAGCGCGAGGAGCGCCGTGCCGCCCTGGACAAGCAGCGCCAGGCGCTGGCCGGCGGTGACGAGCGCTATCTGCCCGCGCGTGACAAGGGGCCGGTGCGCAAGTACGCGCGGGACTTCATCGACTCGCGCTTCAACGTCGCGGAGTTCTTCCTGCCGATGGCCGTGGTCATCCTCATGCTGAGCCTGGTGCAGGTGGGCTCGCTGCAGACCACCGCGCTGCTGCTGTGGCTCGTCGTGATCGTGCTGATCGTGTTCGACTCGATCGGCACCGGCTACCGCGTGAAGAAGCAGCTGAACGAGCGCTTCCCGGACGAGAACAAGCGCGGTGCCGTCGCCTACGCGCTGATGCGCTCCCTCCAGATGCGCCGACTCCGGCTGCCGAAGCCGCAGGTCAAGCGCGGGGAGCGGCCCTGACCGGCACGGCTCCGTTCTCGGGGGGCGCGGCGGATGCCTGGCTGAGCGGGCTGGGCGCGCTGCGTGATGTCGTACGGCAGGGGCTGGTGGCCCGCCAGCTCGACGAGCAGATAGCCGGCCGGTTCCCGGTCGGGCAGCGGCTGCGGATTCTCGACGTGGGGATGGGCCAGGGCACGCAGGCGCTGCGGCTGGCTCGGGCCGGACATCAGGTGACCGGGGTCGAGCGGGACCCGAAGATGATCTCCGCGGCGCGGGCGGCCCGGTCCGCCGAGCCGGAGGGGATCCGGGAGCGGATGCGGATCGTCCAGGGCGACGGCCGTGACACCGGGGTGCACTTCCTGCCGGGCAGCTTCGACGTGGTGCTGTGCCATGGCGTGCTCATGTACATCGACGAGCCCGACCCCCTGCTGGCGGGGATGGCCCGGATGCTCGCCCCGGGCGGCCTGCTGTCGTTGCTGGTGCGCAACGCGGACGCGCTGGCGATGCGGCCGGGACTGTCCGGCGACTGGGCGGGCGCGCTGGGCGCCTTCGGCACCGTGTCCTACCGCAACCGGCTCGGGCTCGACGTCCGTGCGGACCGGCTGGACGCGCTGACCGCCACGCTGGCCGGGATCGGGGCGCCGCTGCACGCGTGGTACGGCGTGCGGGTCTTCACGGACACCGCGGCGGACGGGGCGGAGGTCCCCGGCGACATCGACGCGCTGCTGGCCGCGGAGGAACAGGCCGGGCGGACGGATCCGTACCGGCATGTCGCGGCCCTGCTGCACATGTGCGGGGTGCGCGGCTAAGCGCTCCGCCGGCTGTGTCGATGTGCGGCTCCGCCGCGGGGCCGCGATGTGCCGTCGGTCGTCTGCCGCGCCATCGTGGCTGATCGCTCCCCCAAGTTCTCGGCTTCGCTCGAACCCGGGGGGACCCCGATCGCGGCGGAGCCGCACATCGACACAGCCCCGCGCCCCCTTCGTGGCGCTTCGCAACCGCAGTGAACTTCGGCGGACCTGCTTAGCCGCTCCGCCAGGAAGTGCCGCGACGTGTTGTCGGTTGTGTGCGGCGCCGTCGTGGCTCGTCGCGCCCGCGCGGCGGAGCCGCATACTCAGCACAGCCCCCCGCCCCTTCGGGGCGCTGCCCAACCGCAGCGTACGGCCACGCCCGTTCGGGTCAACAGGGGGAGCCGGACATTCACCCCGAAGCGAGACTCAGGACATGGACGCTTCCCGTATGCGGGCCGTGCGGCTCGTCTCACTCGTCGCCGCGCTCGTGTGCTCCCTCGCGGTGGTCTCCGGCTGTTCCGGCGCCGGGTCCGCTCAGTCGTCGGGGTCGAAGAAGACGACCGGGCAGGCCGCCGTGCCGGCGGTGGACAGCGAGTTGCAGGACGACTACACGAGGGTGATCAAGGACGTCCTGCCGTCGGTCGTGCAGATCCAGGCCAGGAGCGATCTGGGCTCCGGGGTGGTGTACGACGGACAGGGCCACATCGTCACCAACGCGCATGTCGTCGGGAACGAGAAGACCTTCCGGGTGACGACCGCCGACAGCGAGGACGCGCTGACCGCCAGGCTCGTCTTCGCGTACCCGCAGCAGGATCTCGCCGTCATCAAGCTGGACGACGTACCGGACGGACTCAAGGCCGCGAGGTTCGGGGACTCCTCGGAGGTCGAGGTGGGGCAGATCGTCCTCGCGATGGGCTCGCCGCTCGGGCTGTCGTCGAGCGTGACGCAGGGGATCGTGTCGGCGACCGGGCGGACCGTCAGCGAGGGGCAGGCCGGCGGCGGTACGGGCGCGACCATCGCGAACATGGTGCAGACGTCGGCCGCCATCAACCCCGGCAACAGCGGCGGCGCCCTGGTGAACCTCGACAGCGAGATCATCGGCATCCCGACGCTCGCCGCCACCGACCCCAACGTCGGGGACGCCGCCGCGCCCGGCATCGGGTTCGCGATCCCCGCGTCGATGGTGAAGACGGTCGCCGACCAGATCATCAAGGACGGCAGGGTGACGGACTCGGGCCGGGCCGCGCTCGGCATCACCGGCCGCACGGTCGTCGACGACGACATCCAGGCCGCCGGGGTCGCGGTCGTCGCGGTGACGAGCGGCGGGGCCGCCGACAAGGCGGGCCTGGAGGCCGGGGACATCATCACCGAGCTCGGCGACACCGACATCACCACCATCACCTCGCTGTCGGAGTCGCTGGCCACGCGGAAGCCGGGAGACAAGACGACGGTGACGTTCACGCGCGACGGCGCCGGGAAGACGGTGGATGTGACGCTGGGTGAGCAGTGAGGAGGGGGCGGCCGGTCATGGCCGCCCCCTCCCCCGCGTCCTATGCCTCAGCGGCACGCAGGCTCATCGGGCCGTAGATCTCCGTGGCGTCCTCGAACAGCCGCACCTGGTCCGCACCGCCGGCGAGCAGGTCCTTCCAGTACTCCCCGATCCAGGACTCGGCGTCTCCCTGCGTGGTGAACTCCTCGGGCTGCACCGCGGGCTGGACCTCCGCGCCGTCGGCCTTCTCGAATCGCCACGTCCATACGGCCATGTGCGCCTCCCGTGTCTGAGCGGTTACGGAGGAGCAGCGTATGCGGTTGTCGGTCGTCTGCGGCTCGGCGGGGGCTTGTCGCCCCCCGAATTCTCGCGTGACCGCAAGTGACCGGCGAAAATCAAGTTCGTGGACGTGACTCTGCTCGGCACCGGTGCCCCTGCGGGACTGCCCCGCCCCAGTTGCCCCTGTGCGGCCTGTGCCGTCGCGCTCGGCTCCGATGCGCGGGCGGCGACCGCGCTGCTCGTGGACGGGGCGCTGCTGATCGACCTGACACCCGGCGCCGCCTTCGCCGCCGCGCGGGCCGGGCGGTCGCTCGGTGGTGTACGGCAGGTGCTGCTCTCGCATCCGCATGACGGGCCGGCCGTCGAGGTGCCGGCCGGGGTGCCGAGGCCGGCCCGGGTGCCGGACGGGCGGGAGTTGGCGTTGCTGACGGGACATCGGGTGCGGGCCATGGCGATGGACGCGGGCGGTACGGGCTATGCGGTGACGGGGCCGGACGGGCAACGGCTGCTGTATGTGCCGCCGGGCAGCGCGCCAGCCGGGCTGGAGGACGGGGACGGGGACGGGGAGGCGTACGACATGGTCGTCGCCGATGTGGTGGGGCGGCCGGACGCGTTGGCCCGGCTGCGGGCGGTGGGGGCGGTCGGGCCGACGACGGATGTCATCGCCGTACATCTGGATCACGACGTACCGCCGGGGGCCGAGTTGCGGCGGCGGCTCGCGGCGGCCGGGGCGCGGGCCGTGCCGGACGGGACGACGCTGGTCGTGGGGGTGTACGAGGACGTACCGGATGTGCCGCGGCGGACACTGGTGCTCGGCGGGGCGCGGTCGGGGAAGTCCGTGGAGGCCGAGCGGCGGCTGGAGGCCTTTGCCGATGTGCTGTACGTGGCCACCGGCGGCACCCGGGACGAGGACAGCGAGTGGGCCGCGCGGGTGGCCGCGCACCGGGAGCGGCGGCCCGGGTCGTGGCGCACGGCGGAGACCTGTGACCTGGTGCCGCTGCTTCAGGCCGACGGGCCGCCGTTGCTGATCGACTGTCTGTCGCTGTGGCTGACGGATGCGATGGACTCCGTCGGCGCGTGGGACGACGCCGTGTGGGCCGACGGGGGTGAGCGGACCTTGCGGGAACGGGTGCGGGAGCTGACCGGGGCCGTGCGGACGGCTCGGCGGACCGTCGTCGCCGTGTCGAACGAGGTGGGGTCGGGGATCGTGCCGGCCACCGCCTCCGGGCGGCGGTACCGCGACGCGTTGGGGCGCTTGAACGCGGCGTTCGCGGGCGAGTGCGAGCAGGTCCTGCTGGTGGTGGCGGGGCAGGCGGTGGTGTTGCGGGGGTGATGGGTCAGGCCTTGTGGGCGATGAGGCGATAGGTGCGGGAGAAGGGGGTTCGGCGGTCTGCCCAGATGATCGTGCAGCCCTGGGACTGCACTTCCGTGCGGAGGTTGGCCCAGGTGGGCAGGTGGCAGTGGGCCGGGTCGGCCTGGGGGCGCCACCGCTTGCCGAGCACGGTGGCGAACGCGAACTGCGGATCGGGCGTCTCGATCACCAGGTGGCCGCCCTTGCGGAGGACCGTGAGCGCGGCACGGAGTTCCTCGCGGGGCTCGGGTCTGTGCTGCAGGTGGTGCAGGAGGCTCACCACGTCGTAGCGGGCGCGCAGCAGGGTCGTGACGACCGGGTCCGTCAGGTTGCCCACGTAGGCCTCTTCGATGCGCTCCGCCGCCCGTGCCCGCACCACCCGGGAAGTGGGGTCCAGACCGTCGAAGGACGTGTACGGGAAGAGTTTCCTCGCCGTCTGAGGGAAGTGGGCCTCACCCGTGCCCACGTCCAGCCAGCTCTCCGGTTCGGGGCGGAGGCGGAGCATCGCGCGGGCCAGCAAGCGGTGATGACGCCGCGTCGGCGAACAGCTCTTGGAGTGCTCGCCGAGCAGCTGGTCGAACAGCGCGTCCTCGGCGGTGCGTTGGGGATTGCGGAAGACGTGCGCGCAGCCCCGGCACTCGTCCACGGCTCTCGTACGGGCGCGGAGCAGTTTCGAACCGCACCAGGGGCAGTCGTCGCGGCGTGCGGGTGGCATGGGCGGCTCCCCAGGGGACGTACGACATTCCATGGCAAAACGGAACGTATGGGATCGAGATCTTGGGTGCAACGACGTCGCGTGCGCGTGGTGGCGATGTGGCGCTGTTCCGTTCGATCCGGGCCGGTACTGTTCGGCGAATGAGCTCGCTGAATCTCGACGACTTCACCGATCTGATCGAGCGCCCCGACGGCGGCGTACGCCGCGACGCGGAGTCGCGCCGGGAACGTCAGATCGTGCCGCCCGGCGCGCTGGGCCGCCTCGACGACCTGGGTGAGTGGCTGGCGGCGGCGCAGAGCGCCGTGCCGGTGCGGCCGATCGAACGTCCGCGGGTGGTGCTGTTCGCCGGTGACCACGGGGTCGCCGAACTGGGTGTCTCCGCGCGGCCCGCGGGCAGCGCCGGGGCGTTGGTGCGGGAGGTCCTGGAGGGCGGCCGGCCGGTCTCCGTCCTGGCCCGGCGGCTGGGCGTTCCCGTGCGGGTCGTGGACATGGCGCTGGACTGCGATCCGCAGACGCTGCCCGACGAGGTCGTACGGCATCGGGTACGGCGGGGCAGCGGACGCATCGACTTCGAGGACGCGCTGACGGCGGAGGAAGCCGAGGCCGCGTTCCGGGCCGGGGTCGCGGTGGCCGACGAAGAGGCCGACTCCGGTACGGATCTGGTGGTGCTCGGCGATGTGAGCGTCGGCGGGACCACGGCGGCGGGCGTGCTGGTCGCCGCGTTGTGCGGGACCGACGCGTCGGTCGTGACCGGACGCGGGGGGCTCGCCATCGACGACCTCGCGTGGATGCGGAAGTGCGCGGCGATTCGCGACGCGTTGCGGCGGGCCCGGCCCGTGCTCGGCGATCAGTTGCAGCTGCTGGCGACGGTGGGCGGCGCCGACCTCGCCGCCATGACCGGGTTCCTGCTGCAGAGCGCGGTGCGGAAGACGCCGGTGATCCTGGACGGGGTCGTGGCGGCCGCCTGTGCGCTGGTGGGCCAGCGGATCGCGTTCCGGGCGCCGGACTGGTGGCTGGCCGCGCACAGCAGCGGTGAGCCGGGCCAGGCGAAGGCCCTCGACCGGATGGCCCTGGAACCCCTCCTCGACCAGGGCGTGTCGGTGGGCGAAGGGGCGGGCGCACTGCTGGCGCTGCCCCTGGTGCAGGCCGCGGCGGCGCTGGCGGCGGAACTGCCGGAGAAGGGCGCGGAGGCGGAGGCTGAGGAGGCGGAGGCGGCGGGGGAGGTCGAGAAGGGCCCGGGCGGGTAGGGGAAAGGGGGCGGGCCATATGCCGTGATCGGCAATGTGCCCCCAGGGCACCTGTCACCCCTCCCTGCGGGGGACGCCGCGTGCGTCAACGGCGGTCGAGGGGGCGGGCCGGTGCCACCGGATCGGGCTTGCCGCCGATCCAGTCCTGAAGCCGGCGGCTGGGGCCCGCCCAGCGGCGGTCGTGGTGGTAGGCGCGGCGCAGCGACCTGGCGCGGGCGCGGGGGCGGCTGCGGTAGAAGCGCTTGGCCCAGGGGGAGCCGGGGCGGGCCAGGCGGATCGTCCCGACGATGGCGATGAGCGGGACGATGACGCCGAAGATCGCGGTGCGGACCTTGCCCTTGCTCAGGGCGAGCAGCGAGCAGACGAAGTTCGTGAGGACGGTGCCGATGACGGTGCCACGGTTCTGCAGCTCGTCGTCGTCCAGGTCGTTGACGCCGAAGGGCGCGTAGCCGACGAGGACCAGGCCGACCAGGGCGGCGGTCAGCACCACGACCTCCACGCTCTTGCGGCCCGCTTCCGTCCAGTAGACGTCGTCGAGGTGGAGGATCAGCGCGAACTCGTCCAGGAGAAGGCCCGCGCCGATGCCGAAGACCACGGCGGCGGAAGCCGAGCCGAAGCCGCGGTCGCCGCCGGCTACCGCGCCGAAGCCGCCGATGACGGTGAGGACGACGCCGGGGACCACGTGGTGGATGTGTACGCCGCCGGCCTCGATGTTGCCGAAAGGCCCCTTGCCCGCGCGGATCAGCCGGGTGACGAGCCGGGTGACCAGGAAGGTCACGACGAAGGCGGTCAGGGCGAGGAGCAGGGGGAGCTTGCCCGGTTCGATGATGTTGCGCTCCAGCCAGTTCCCCATATGATCCAGTTTGCCCGCGTTGGGGCGGGGTGTCGTGCGGGCAGGGCTGAGGGCACCGTGACAGGAGGCGGCGGGGTGTCCGGGGTCGTGGCATAGCCTGCGCGAATGTCGAACAGGCCGGGTCTCCACAGCGTTCGTTTCGCCTTCGGGACGCTCACCGTGCTGCCCGTGAAGGTGACGCGGTGGGACCGGGAGGCTGCGCGGGGCGGCATGCTGTGCGCTCCGCCGGCCGGGGTCGTCGTGGGCGGGGCCGGCGCCGCGCTCGGGCTCCTGTTGCTTTTCCTCGGCGCCGGCAGTCTGCTCGCCGCCGTGGCCACCGTCGCCGTGCCCGCCGTACTCACCCGGGGGCTGCATCTCGACGGTCTCGCCGACACCGCCGACGGGCTCGGCAGCGGGAAGCCGGCCGAGGACGCGCTGCGGATCATGAAGCAGTCGGACATCGGGCCGTTCGGCGTGATCACCCTCGTCTTCGTACTCCTCGCCCAGGTGGCCGCCCTGGCGGAGGCCTACGACGGCTCCTGGGCCCGGGGTGCCTTCGCCGCCGTCGTCTCTGCGGCCGTCGGCCGGCTGGCGCTCACGACGGCCGCGCGGGCCGGAGTGCCCGCCGCGCGGCCGGAGGGGCTGGGTGCCGCGGTCGCCGGAGTCGTGCCGGTGCGCGCGGCGGTACTGGCCGCCCTCACGGTCACCGGGGTGGCCGCGGGCGCGGGCACGGCGTTCGGCGCGTACGGGGCCGTCCAAGCGGGCGCCGCCGTCGTCCTTGCCCTCTCCTCTGCCGAGCTTCTGCTACGGCACTGTGTCCGCCGCTTCGGCGGGGTCACCGGTGATGTGTTCGGCGGGCTTGAGGAAACGGCGGCGACGGCGGCGCTCGTCGTTCTGTCACTGGGCTGACCCCCTCATGCCGCCGGTGTACGCACGACGGTGCGCCCCGAACGTGAACGCCCGCAGGCGGAGCGAGCGCGCATACGCGCGTAGGCTCGGTCCCGGGTGTTCGCCGACAGGGTGAAGGCCCCGGATGAGTCCGAACCCTCAGGCCAGGTCTAGGGTCGGCCGACGGGCCCGGTCGACCCACCCCCATCGGCCACAGCAACTTCACATCGGAAGCGAGATATCACCACCGTGACTGCTCTCACTCTCAGCACCGCCGCGGCGCCCGGCCTGCGGGCCGACGCGATCGTGATCGGTGTCGCCAAGGGCGCCAAGGGACCCGTCGTCGCACCGGGCGCCGAGGCCGTGGACAAGGCTTACGACGGCAGGCTCGCCGGCGTCCTGGAGACCCTCGGTGCCTCCGGTGCCGAGGGCGAGGTGACGAAGCTGCCCGCGCCGTCGGGCTTCAAGGCACCGCTCGTGGTGGCGGTCGGCCTGGGCGCCGAGCCGGAGAACGACGCCCGGTTCGACGGCGAAGCGCTGCGCAAGGGCGCCGGTACGGCCGCCCGCGCCCTGGCCGGAGCCAAGAAGGCCGCCTTCGCCCTGCCGCTCACGGACGCCGCCGACGCCGGTGCCGTCGCGGAGGGCGCGCTGCTGGGCGCGTACTCCTTCGACGCCTACAAGGAGAACGGCAAGGACGGCAGGAACGGCAAAAACGGCAAGGCGCCGCTCGCCGAGGTCGCCCTGCTCGGCGGCAAGCCCCGTGACAAGGCGTACAAGGCGGCCGTCGAGCGCGCCACCGCCGTCTCCGAGGAACTGAACCGCGCGCGCGACCTGGTCAACACCCCGCCGAACGACCTCAACCCGGAGTCCTTCGCCGCGGTCGCCCAGACCGCGGCCAAGGAGCACGGCATCAAGGCGCAGGTGCTCGACGTGAAGGCCCTGGAGAAGGGCGGCTACGGCGGCATCCTCGGCGTCGGCGTCGGTTCGGCCGCCGGTCCCCGGCTGGTCAAGCTGTCGTACACGCACTCCAAGGCGAAGAAGCACCTCGCCTTCGTCGGCAAGGGCATCACGTACGACTCGGGCGGCATCTCGCTGAAGCCGGCCGGGCACAACGAGACGATGAAGTGCGACATGAGCGGTGCGGCGGCCGTCTTCGGCGCCGTCGTCGCCGCCGCGCGCCTCGGGCTCGAAGTCAATGTCACCGGCTGGCTGGCGCTGGCCGAGAACATGCCGTCCGGCTCCGCGACGCGGCCGGGTGACGTGCTGCGGATGTACAGCGGCAAGACCGTGGAGGTGCTCAACACCGACGCGGAGGGGCGGCTGGTGCTGGCCGACGCGCTGTGGGCCGCGTCGCAGGAGAAGCCGGACGCGATCGTCGACGTGGCGACGCTGACCGGGGCGATGGTGCTGGCGCTGGGGAACCGGACGTTCGGTGTGATGGCCAACGACGAGGCGTTCCGCTCCGCGGTGTGCGAGGCCTCGGAGGAGGTCGGTGAGGCTGCGTGGCCGATGCCGTTGCCTGAGCACCTGCGCAAGGGGATGGACTCCCCTACCGCTGACATCGCGAACATGGGTGAGCGGATGGGCGGCGGGCTCGTCGCCGGTCTGTTCCTGCGCGAGTTCGTCGGCGAGGGCATCACCTGGGCGCACCTCGACATCGCGGGGCCGGCCTTCAATGAGCAGGGGCCCTTCGGTTACACGCCCAAGGGTGGCACGGGGTCGGCGGTACGGACCCTGGTGCGGCTGGCCGAGCTGACGGCTGCGGGTGATCTGGGGTGACGGCCGCTTAAGAGCTGGGTCCAGTCCGGTTGTCGGGGGCGCGGGGCCGGCCGCGCCCCCCGCCGCGGAGCCGCGCATCGGCACAGCCCCGCGGCCCGTCGCGGTGCTGTGCCGATGTGGTGTCTCACACCCCGGCCCCGCGTCTCGTCCTGTGCCGACAGGTGCGAAGATGGGGCACGGCAGGACAGGGCCCCCACCGAAGGGCCGAAGAGTAGCGGCCGGACACCAGCCGCCTGCCGGTCACCGCAGACCGGCGTACGGCGCACATGCATGGAGGACGTGACGTGGCGAACGACGCCAGCACCGTTTTCGACCTAGTGATCCTCGGCGGTGGTAGCGGTGGTTACGCCGCGGCCCTGCGCGGGGCGCAGCTGGGCCTGGACGTCGCCCTGATCGAGAAGGACAAGGTCGGCGGCACCTGCCTGCACCGGGGCTGCATCCCCACCAAGGCCCTGCTGCACGCGGGCGAGATCGCCGACCAGGCCCGCGAGAGCGAGCAGTTCGGTGTCAAGGCCAGCTTCGAGGGCATCGACATCGCCGGGGTCCACAAGTACAAGGACGGTGTCATCGCCGGTCTGTACAAGGGGCTCCAGGGGCTCGTCGCCTCCCGCAAGGTGACGTACATCGAGGGTGAGGGGCGGCTCTCCTCCCCGACCTCCGTCGACGTGGGCGGCCAGCGCGTCCAGGGCCGCCACGTGCTCCTCGCGACCGGCTCCGTGCCGAAGTCGCTGCCGGGCCTGGAGATCGACGGCAACCGGATCATCTCCTCCGACCACGCCCTCGTCCTGGACCGCGTGCCGCAGTCCGCGATCATCCTGGGCGGCGGTGTCATCGGCGTCGAGTTCGCCTCCGCCTGGAAGTCCTTCGGCTCCGACGTCACCGTCATCGAGGGCCTGAAGCACCTCGTCCCGGTCGAGGACGAGAACTCCTCCAAGCTTCTTGAGCGCGCGTTCCGCAAGCGCGGCATCAAGTTCAACCTGGGCACCTTCTTCTCGAAGGCCGAGTACACCGCGAACGGTGTCAAGGTCACCCTCGCCGACGGCAAGGAGTTCGAGGCCGAGGTGCTGCTGGTCGCGGTGGGCCGTGGCCCCGTCTCCGCCGGTCTCGGCTACGAGGAGCAGGGTGTCGCCATGGACCGCGGCTACGTCCTGGTCGACGAGTACATGCGGACCAACGTCCCGACCATCTCCGCCGTCGGCGACCTGGTCCCGACGCTCCAGCTCGCGCACGTCGGTTTCGCCGAGGGCATCCTGGTGGCGGAGCGTCTGGCCGGTCTGAAGACCGTCCCGATCGACTACGACGGTGTGCCGCGGGTGACGTACTGCCACCCGGAGGTCGCCTCCGTCGGTATCACCGAGGCCAAGGCCAAGGAGATCTACGGCGCGGACAAGGTCGTCGCTCTGAAGTACAACCTGGCGGGCAACGGCAAGAGCAAGATCCTCAACACCGCCGGCGAGATCAAGCTCGTCCAGGTCAAGGACGGTGCGGTGGTCGGCGTCCACATGGTCGGCGACCGCATGGGCGAGCAGGTCGGCGAAGCCCAGCTGATCTACAACTGGGAGGCCCTGCCGGCCGAGGTCGCCCAGCTCATCCACGCCCACCCGACGCAGAACGAGGCGCTCGGCGAGGCCCACCTGGCCCTGGCCGGCAAGCCGCTGCACGCGCACGACTGACCCTCGGTCGACGAAGCGACTCCGCGTCTTAGCGACGACACAGACTTCCGCAATTCGTAAGGAGCAACCGAAACCATGGCGGTTTCCGTAACCCTTCCGGCGCTCGGCGAGAGCGTCACCGAGGGCACTGTCACTCGCTGGCTGAAGGCCGAGGGTGAGCGCGTCGAGGCCGACGAGCCGCTGCTCGAGGTCTCCACCGACAAGGTCGACACCGAGATCCCCTCCCCCGCCGCCGGCGTCCTGGCCTCCATCAAGGTCGCCGAGGACGAGACGGTCGAGGTCGGCGCCGAGCTGGCCGTGATCGACGACGGCACGGGCGCCCCTGCTGCCGCCCCGGCCCCGGCCGTCGAGGAGGTGGCCGCTCCGCCGGCTCCCGAGCCCGCTCCGCAGGCCGCTGCCCCGTCCACCGAGCAGGCCGCCCCGGCTCCGGCGCCCACCGCCGAGGCCACCGCGGGCGCCGGCTCCGCCGAGGGCACGGACGTGGTCCTGCCCGCGCTCGGCGAGTCCGTCACCGAGGGCACCGTCACCCGCTGGCTGAAGTCGGTCGGTGACAGCGTCGAGGCCGACGAGCCGCTGCTGGAGGTGTCGACGGACAAGGTCGACACCGAGATCCCGGCGCCCACCTCCGGCACGCTGCTGGAGATCGTGGTCGGCGAGGACGAGACGGCCGAGGTCGGCGCCAAGCTGGCCGTCATCGGCGTCGCGGGCGCCGCTCCGGCGGCAGCCCCGGCCCCGGCAGCTCCGGCCCCCGCCCCCGCCGCCCCGGCTCCGGCCGCCCCGGCCGCGCCCGCGGCTCCGGCCGCTGCCGCCCCGGCCCCGGTCCAGCCCGCGGCCCCGGCTCCGGCTCCGGCTCCGACCCCCGCGCCGGCCGCCCCGGCCCCGGTCACCCCCGCCCCGGCCGCCCCGGCTCCCGCCGCGCAGGCCACCGACGAGGGCGCCTACGTCACCCCGCTGGTGCGCAAGCTCGCCGCCGAGAACGGCGTCGATCTGGCCACCGTCAAGGGCACCGGCGTCGGCGGCCGTATCCGCAAGCAGGACGTCATCGCCGCCGCCGAGGCCGCGAAGGCCGCCGCCGCTGCCCCGGCCCCCGCCGCGGCTGCCCCGGCCGCCGCCAGGAAGGCCCCGGCGCTGGAGGTCTCCCCCCTCCGTGGCCAGACCGTCAAGATGCCGCGCATCCGCAAGGTCATCGGCGACAACATGGTCAAGGCCCTGCACGAGCAGGCGCAGCTGTCCTCGGTCGTCGAGGTCGACGTCACCCGCCTGATGAAGCTGCGCGGCCGGGCCAAGGACTCGTTCGCGGCCCGTGAGGGCGTCAAACTCTCCCCGATGCCGTTCTTCGTCCGGGCCGCGGCCCAGGCGCTGAAGGCCCACGCGCCCATCAACGCCAAGATCAACGAGGCCGAGGGGACCATCACCTACTTCGACACCGAGAACATCGGTATCGCGGTGGACTCCGAGAAGGGCCTGATGACCCCGGTCATCAAGAACGCCGGTGACCTCAACATCGCCGGTATCGCCAAGGCCACGGCCGACCTGGCGGCCAAGGTCCGGGCCAGCAAGATCACGCCGGACGAGCTGTCGGGCGCGACCTTCACCATCTCCAACACCGGTTCGCGCGGTGCGCTCTTCGACACGATCATCGTGCCGCCGGGCCAGGTCGCGATCCTCGGCATCGGCGCCACGGTCAAGCGCCCGGCCGTGATCGAGACGGAGGAGGGCACGGTCATCGGCGTCCGCGACATGACCTACCTGACCCTCTCCTACGACCACCGGCTGGTGGACGGCGCCGACGCGGCCCGTTACCTGACCGCGGTCAAGGCGATCCTGGAGGCGGGCGAGTTCGAGGTCGAGCTCGGCCTGTAACCAGCCACATCGCTTGTACGGTGCCCCCGTCCGGAGCTTTCCGGGCGGGGGCACCGTCGTTGCGCCCCACCTGGCCGGGCTTCCGGGCGCCGCCCGGCGATGGCTCCTCCGGGCGTATCCGGTACGGGTCTTGACCGAGATCGAGGGGCCGCGGGGCGTGTAAGTCTCGTCTCACCTGCATGGAAGCGCCCCCGTGCGCCCTTCCCGAACCGGTCGGCGGCCTTATTGTCTAAACGTCAAACGCCCTTAAGGAGCCCTCATGACCGCGCCCGTCGTCCACTCGCTGCGCGAACAGATCCGCGAGCACATCGTGGAGGGGATCGTCAGCGGGCGCTGGAAGCCGGGCGAGCGGATCGTGGAGCGGCGGATCGCGACCGAGCTGGAGGTCAGCCAGACGCCCGTACGGGAGGCGCTGCGTGAGCTGGAGTCGCTGCGGCTGATCGAGTCGGCGCCCAACAAGGGCGTACGGGTGCGGAATCTGACCGCCGCCGACCTGGAGGAGAGCTACCCGGTCCGGGCCGGCCTGGAGGCGATCGCGGCCGAGCTGGCGGCGGAGCGGCTGGCGGAGGACTGCTCGGCCCTGGAGCCGCATGTCGCCGCGCTGTACGACGCCGACGCCGCGTCGGACGGTACCGCGCAGGTGCGGCACACGGTGGGCTTCCACCGGGAGCTGGTGCGGGCGGCCGGGAACTCGGTGCTGCTGCACACCTGGGAGGGGCTCGGCATCGAGGTGTTCACGGCCCTGTCGATCCGGTGGCTGGGGACGGTGCAGCAGTCGTACGCGGAGGAGCACCAGGAGCTGGTGGAGGCGTTCCAGCGGCGGGACCCGCGGATCGCCGAGATCGTGAAGGCCCATGTGCTGGGCTGCGCACCGAGGCCCTGAGGCCCCTCGGACACCGGAGCAGCGGCTCGCTCGAACCCTTTCCGACCTGCGAGAATCCCCGCCCGGAGCGTCACCCCGTGCCATTGCCGGAGGCACCCCGTGCCGACTTTCTCGTGATCAAGAGGTTTTGCATCTCAACCCTTTGATCGATCATCGATCAGAGAGTTACAGTCGTCGGTGGGCTTCCACCGAAGCCCTCAGCCCTGTCCTGCCAAAGACAAAGGGCACCCCCGAACCCTCGCCGATGAGGGAACCCCCTTCGACTGAGGAAGGCGGCGACATGACCGACCCCAGCGCCATCCAGCCGAGCGAGCTCGACCAGCTCCCGGACCGCGACCCCGAGGAGACCGCCGAATGGCAGGCCTCGCTGGACGCCGTCACCAAGGCTGCCGGGCCGCACCGTGCCGCGTATCTGATGCGCCGCACCCTGGAGCGCGCGGAGGGCAACGGCATCGCGCTGCCCAAACTGCTGGAGACCGACTACGTCAACACCATCCCGACCGCCGCCGAGCCGAGCGTGCCCGGTGACGAGGCGATGGAGCGCCGTATCACCGCGTGGAACCGCTGGAACGCGGCCGCGATGGTGACCCGGGGCAGCAAACACGGCGTCGGCGGCCACATCGCCACCTTCGCCTCCGCCGCCTGGCTGTACGAGACGGGCTTCAATCACTTCTTCAAGGGCAAGGAGGCCGACGGCTCCGGCGACCAGCT
This sequence comes from Streptomyces blattellae, assembly GCF_009709555.1. Taxonomy (GTDB): domain Bacteria; phylum Actinomycetota; class Actinomycetes; order Streptomycetales; family Streptomycetaceae; genus Streptomyces; species Streptomyces blattellae. Next base: position 39,700 of record NZ_WJBG01000114.1, read on the forward strand.
CTACATCCAGGGCCACGCCTCCCCCGGCATCTACGCCCGCGCCTTCCTCGACGGCCGGCTGACCGAGCACCACCTCGACAACTTCCGCCGGGAGGCGGGCGGCAGCGGGCTCCCGTCGTACCCGCACCCGCGCCGGCTGCCCTGGCTGTGGGAGTTCCCGACGGTGTCGATGGGCCTCGGCCCGCTCTCCGCCATCTACCAGGCGCGCTTCAACCGGTATCTCACCAACCGCTCCATCAAGGACGTCTCCGCCTCCCACGTCTGGGCCTTCCTCGGCGACGGCGAGATGGACGAGCCGGAGTCGACGGCGGCGCTCGCGCTCGCCGCGCGTGAGGAACTGGATAACCTCACCTTCGTCATCAACTGCAACCTGCAGCGCCTCGACGGCCCGGTCCGCGCGAACTTCAAGATCGTGCAGGAGCTGGAGGCGCAGTTCCGCGGCGCCGGCTGGAACGTCATCAAGACGCTGTGGGGTTCGGCCTGGGACGAGCTGTTCCAGCTCGACACGACCGGAGCGCTGGTACGGCGGCTGCGCGAGGTACCGGACGCGCAGGTGCAGACGTACCAGACCCGCGACGCCGCCTACATCCGCCAGGACTTCTTCGGCGCCGACCCGGCGCTCGCCGAGATGGCGAAGCTGCTGAGCGACGACAAGATCCTGGAGATCTTCCACCTCTCCCGCGGTGGTCACGAGGCGCGCAAGGTGTACGCCGCGTACAAGGCCGCCGTGGAGCACAAGGGTGCGCCGACCGTGATCCTGGCCCAGACGGTCAAGGGCCACACCCTCGGAGCGGGTTTCGCGTCGAAGAACGCCAACCACCAGATGAAGAAGCTGACGGTGGACGAGTTCAAGACGATGCGTGACCTGCTCGAACTGCCCATCAAGGACTGCGACTTCGTCGACGGCGTGGTGCCCTACGGCCACCCGGGCGCCGACTCCCCCGAGGTCCGCTACCTCCAGGAGCGCCGTGCGGCCCTGGGCGGCCCGGCCCCGGCCCGTCGTGTGCACCCGGTGGCCCCGCTGCCCGCGCCCGCGGAGAAGGCCTTCGCCTCCTTCGACAAGGGCTCCGGCTCCCAGAACGTGGCCACGACCATGGCCTTCGTCCGCCTGGTCAAGGACCTGGTCCGCGACAAGGAGACGGGCAGGCGCTGGGTGCCGATCGTCCCCGACGAGGCGCGCACCTTCGGCATGGAGAGCCTCTTCCCGTCGCTCGGGATCTACTCGCCGAAGGGCCAGACGTACGAGCCGGTCGACCGTGACCAGCTGATGTACTACAAGGAGGCGAAGAACGGCCAGATCCTCAACGAGGGGATCACCGAGGCCGGTTCGATGGCCGACTTCATCGCCGCGTCCACGTCGTACGCGACGCACGGCGAGGCGATGATCCCGTTCTACATCTTCTACTCGATGTTCGGCTGGCAGCGCACGGCCGACCAGATGTGGCAGCTCGGCGACCAGCTCGGCCGCGGCTTCCTGATCGGCGCGACGGCCGGTCGTACGACGCTGACGGGCGAGGGCCTGCAGCACGCCGACGGCCACTCCCCCGTCATCGCGGCGACGAACCCGGCGGCACTGACGTACGACCCGGCGTTCGCGTACGAGGTGGCGTCGATCGTGCGGGACGGTCTGCGCCGCATGTACGGCGAGGCGGCGCCGGGCGAGGACCCGAACGTCTTCTACTACCTCACCGTCTACAACGAGCCGCTCCCGCAGCCGGCCAAGCCGTCCGGCCCCGGCATCGACGAGGGCATCGTCAAGGGCCTGTACCGCTTCAACACGGCGGAGTCGGCGGGTCTGTCGCCGGTCGCCAACGCCCCGCGCATCCAGCTGCTGGGCTCCGGTACGGCGATCCACTGGGCGCTGAAGGCGCAGCGGCTGCTCGCCGAGGAGTGGGGTGTCGCCGCGGACGTGTGGTCGGCGACGTCATGGGGCGAGCTGCGGCGGGACGCGCTGGAGGCGGACGCGGCGGTGCTGCGGGGCGAGGAGCGGGTGCCGTACGTCCGTCAGGCGCTGCAGGGTGCCGAGGGGCCGGTGCTGGCGGTCTCCGACTACATGCGCCAGGTGCCCGACCAGATCGCCCAGTGGGTCGAGCAGGACTACTCCTCCCTCGGCGCCGACGGCTTCGGCCTCTCCGACACCCGGGACGCCGCGCGCCGCCACTTCGGCGTCGACGCCGAGTCCGTCGCCGTGGCCGCACTGGCCCAGCTGGCCCGCCGCGGCGAGGTCAAGGCGACGGCGGTGAAGGAGGCGCGGGAGCGGTACGGCCTGTAGCAACAGGCGGTTGTCCCCCGGCGCCGGACGGGCTGATTCCGCAGCCCGTCCGGCGTCTGAGTCTGAGGCCGAGGCCGTTCAGGCCGAAGCGGGGGTCCGGGGCGGCAGCCCCCAGGGACGGGACGGGTGAGGGCGGCGGGGGCGAGAGAGCCTTCTCGGTGCTGCCCCGGCACCATGTACCCATGCGCGCTGCCCGTCTCATCAAAATGGTGCTGCTGCTTCAGTCCCGGCCCTCCATGACCGCTGCCGAGCTGGCGACGGAGTTGGAGGTGTCCGAGCGGACTGTCACGCGGGATGCGCAGGCGTTGTCGGAGGCGGGGGTTCCGGTCTACGCGGATCGGGGGCGGGCCGGCGGATACCGGCTGATCGGCGGGTACCGGACGCGGCTGACGGGCCTGCACCGCAGTGAGGCGGAGGCGCTGTTCCTGTCCGGCGTGCCGGGTGCGCTGAGGGAGATGGGGCTGGAGGACGCGGCCTCCGCGGCGCGGCTGAAGGTGTCGGCGGCACTGCTGCCCTCCCTGCGCGACGCCTCCCGCACGGCGGCCCAGCGGTTCCATCTCGACGCGCCGAACTGGTTCACGGAGCCCGAGACACCCGAGCTGCTGCCGGCCGTCGCGGACGCGGTGTGGGACGACCGGCGGATCACCGCCCGCTACCGCAGGAACGCGGACGTGGTCGAGCGGGAGCTGGAGCCGTACGGACTCGTGCTGAAGGCCGGAGTCTGGTACCTGTGCGCGCGAGCCGCCCCGCACGGCTCTCCCCGGGTCTACCGGATCGACCGGTTCCAGTCCATCGCGGCGGGTGCCGAGCGCTTCGTCCGGGACGTGGAGTTCGATCTGCCCGGCTTCTGGGAGGAGCGGGCGGAGCAGTTCGCGCGGTCCATCCTGCGCACCGAGGTCGTCGTACGGCTGTCCGCGGACGGCGTGCGCAGACTGCCGCACGCCGTCGATCCGCTCGCCGCGCGGGAGGCGCTGGAGAACGCGGACGCCCCGGACTCCGGCGGCCGGGTGACCGTGACCCTCCCCGTGGAGTCCGAAGACGTCGCCCACACCCAGCTGACAGCACTCGGCCCAGAGGCCGAGGTACTGGCACCCGAGACCCTCCGTACCCGGTTCGCAGCGGACGCAGCACGCCTCACGACCCTGTACACCCGCTGACGCGGTACCCCCGTCGACCCGCCGCACCGCACCGAGTCACCGCACCACTCCGTATGCCATCTCGCGCCGACTCGCCACACCACCCCGCATCCCGTCCGCATCCCGCCATGACACCACCCCGCACGCCACCCCCCGTCGACCCGCCGCCCCACCCCGCATCCCGACCCGCTCCACGCCACCACACCACCCCGCCCATAACAATCCGCCTCACTCCACGTGCGCCCCACCCCTTCAGGCACGATGCTTGACCCGTGATGGACGAGACGGAGTTCTGGGAGCTGGTCGACGCCAGCCGGGAGGCGGCCGAGGGTGACCCGGAGGAGCAGGCCGATCTGCTCGTGGAGCGGCTCCTCCAGCTCGACCCGGAGTCGGTCGTGGACTTCGCCCGTCACTTCGAGGCGCGCTACAACCGCGCGTACACCTGGGGCCTGTGGGGCGCCGCCTGGGTACTGCTCGACGGCGTGAGCGACGACGCGTTCGACTTCTTCCGGTGCTGGCTGATCGGCCAGGGCCGCGAGCTGTACGAGGGTGCCGTGCACGACCCCGACTCGCTCGCCGATCTGCTCGGCGACTTCGACGAGGAACTCGACGGCGACGGCGAGGATCTGGGCTACGCGGCCGACGAGGCCTACGAGCAGCTCACCGGAACCGTCGCCCCGGACCTCGGCATCCCGCCCGCGCCCCCGGAGCCCGAGGGCACGCCGATCGACTTCGAGAACGAGCGGGCGCTGGCCGAGCGGTATCCCAAGCTGTGGGAACGGTTCCGGGGCTGAAGGCTCACCCCCCGGTACGCCGGCGTCCCGCGTCGGACGGGATGTACGCCTGCGTCTGGTCCGCCTTCACCACGTGGTGCATCGGGGCGGCGTTGGCCTGGTCGAGCGCCGACGCCGTGACGGCGGCCGGTCCCAGGACGACGGCCGCGACCGCGCAGACCACGGCCCACGGTCCGCGGGCGGCCCTGGCCCAGCCGCCGGTGTGGCTTGTGTTCATTTCTTCCCCACCTCCAGTCAGTGCGTGTGCATGACGATAGGAAGGCCGCCTCGGGAAGATCCCTGAGACGGCCAGGAGAAGCCTGTGAGAGTCAGGCCTTGACCCGGCCCGTGATCGCCTGCCTAGGGTGGCCCGTCCCGAAGAGGAGCACCCTGCCCATGACCAGCCTTTATGTGCGCGAGATCACGCGCGAGGACCATCTCGCCCACCTTCGGCTGCACCCGGACGCCAGCCATCTCCAGATCCCCGAGTGGGCCGATGTGAAGCCCGGCTGGCTGGCGCAGAGCATCGGCTGGTTCGAGGGCGAGTCGCTGCTCGCCACGGCGCTGGCGCTGTACCGCCCGCTGCCGGGGACCCGGCGCTTTCTCGCCTATCTCCCCGACGGCCCCGACATCGACTGGCGGACCCCGGGTCTGGAGCGCTGGCTGGACCCGCTCGTCGCGCACGTGGAGCGGGAGGGGGCGTTCGCGGTCCGGATCGGGCCGCCCGTCGTCGTACGGTGCTGGGATCCGCGGGTCGTCGCGGCGGGCGTCGCCGATCCCGCCGTACGCCATCTGCGGGAGCTGGCCGCGGCCGACATCGACGGGTTCGCGCTGGACGCCGGGGAGCGGCTGCGGCAGCTCGGGTGGCGGCGGTGCAGGGAGAACGAGGGCAGCGGTTTCGGCCTGGGGCAGCCGCGGTTCGGCTGTCAGATACCAGTCCGGGAGCGCTCGGTGGACGACCTGCGCGCCGCCCTCGCCCCGCACTGGGAGCAGGCCCTGCGCACGGCCGAGTCGGCGGGCGTGCGGGTCGTCACGGGCTCCGGCGGCGACCTGCCCGAGTTCTACCGCCTGTACACCGCGACCGCCGCCCACGACGGCTTCAAGGCCCGCCCGCCGGAGTACTTCCAGCGCATGTGGAAGGCGCTGAACGCGCAGGACGGCGACCGGCTGCGCCTCTATCTCGCCGAGTACGACGGGGAGGTCCTCTCCGCCGCGTTCATGATCAACGTCGGCTCCCGGTCCTGGCACTCCTACCCCGCCTCCGGCCGCCGGGGCCGTCAACTGCGGCCCAGCAGCGTCCTGTTGTGGCGGATGCTGTACGACGCGTGGGCGGCGGGCGCCGAGACGTACGACCTGCGCTCGATCACCCCCGTCCTCACCGAGAGCCGACTGCTCGGCCGGCTCCTGTTCAAGACGGGGGCGGGCGGCATGGCCGTGGAGTACCTCGGGGAGTGGGAGCGGCCGGTGGGCATCCAGGGCAAGGTGCTGCAGCGGGCGCTGAAGGCCTATCTGGCACGCAGGTGAATCAGGCCGTTCACCTGCCCTGCAAGGCGGCGGCAGTCTGCCGGATCTGCGGGAGCAGGGCGCTGAGGGCGGCGCCTGGGCAACTCGTCATGAAGCCGTCCTTGTGGCCCGCGAGGGCCGGGAGCCGGGCGGTCGTTCCGGCCGCGTACCGGCTGCGGCCGTTGCTGGAGACCAGGGGCACGTCCGCGCGGGGGTCGATTTGGGACATGCCCAGCTTCCAGGCGGCGAGGCGGGCGATCGCTTCGGTCATGGCCTGCGGCACGGGCACGCCCGCCGTGAAGGTGCCGAGGGCGGCGACGCCGGTGGTGCCGTGGTTGAAGCCCTGGGTGTGCGCGCCGGTGACGGGGCGGTCGACGCCGCCCGCGCGGCCCTCGTAGATCGTGCCGCAGCGGTCGACGAGGAAGTTGTAGCCGATGTCGTCCCATTGCCGGGAGCCGGTCTGGCCCGCGTACAGGGAGCGGATGATGCGGGGCGCGTCGGTGCAGGCGTAGCCGTTGGGCGAGTCGGTGTGGTGGACGAAGACGGCGACGACCTCGGCGTCGTAGCGCGGTGGCGGCTGGCCCCGCGTGCTGCCGTCCAGCCAGGCCGATCTCGGCACGATGTGCGGCTTCGCCGAGGAGTACGGGGTGGCGGCGGACCTGGCCTTAGCCGGCCGTTCGGACACGGCACCGGTCCGCTCCACACCGCTCGCGCACAGCGCCAGCGCGGCGACCGCGGCCAGCCCGGGCAGAGAGCCGAGCAGCACCCGGACGGCAGCCGGTATGGGGACGGCGATGCGCGGTGTTCGTGCGGCACGGCGTCTTCGTGACCCTCGTGCCCTTCGGAAGACACGCATGACCTCACTGTCGGCCGGATCCGTTCCGTCCGCGATGTGTGCTGTGCCACCTGGTGGAACCAAGGTCCGGGTCCGGGACGTTTTTACGGGTACACGCACGCGTGGCTCGGGGCTCAGGGGCCCTGGAGCGCCCGAAGGGGCACGGGGCTGTGACACATGCGGCTCCGCCGCGCGGGCGCGACCGGCCACGACGAGCCCGCAGACGACCGACGGCCGAGCGCGGCACAACCCGCGGAGCGGTTGCGCGTGTGGCTGATCACTGGGCCCCTCCCCCGCGTATTAAGGGGTCCGAGAGAAAGGCGGCCTGGTGGACCTGCTCGACATCGTGCTGTTGCTGCTGATCCTGGCTTACGCGGCGTCCGGCTACCAGCGCGGACTGGTGGCCGGCTGTGTCTCACTGGCCGGCTTCGTCGGCGGTGCGGTGATCGGCGTGTGGATCCTGCCGTGGATGGTGGACCTGGCGACGCCGGGCTCGACGACGGCGACGGTGACCGCCGTGCTCACGGTGCTGGTTCCCGCGGTGGTCGGCCATGAACTGGCGGGCCGCCTCGCCCTGCGGCTGCGGCGGGAGCTGGGCCGTGCCAGTCTCGGTCCGCTGCGGGTGGCCGACGGGGTGGGCGGAGCCGTGGCGAACTCGGTGGCCGTGCTGATCGTGGCGTGGGTGGCCGCGAGCGTCCTGGGCGCGTCCTCCTCCCCGCTGGTCACGACCGCGATCCGGGACTCACGGCTGCTCGGCACGGTCCAGGACGCCATGCCGGACACGACGCCCGCCTGGTTCTCCCGGGCCACGTCCGCGCTGACCGAGGCGGGCTTCCCACAGGTCTTCAACCCGTTCGAGAACGAGTCGACGGCCCAGGTCGCCGAGCCCTCGGGCGACAGCGTCACCGCGAGCGCCACCAACGCCGCCAAGCTCAGCACCGTGAAGATCGAGGGCGTCTCCGGCGTCCAGGGCCGCGAAGGCAGCGGCTTCGTCTACGCCGACCAGCATGTGATGACCAACGCGCACGTGGTGGCGGGCATCGACGACCCGAGCGTCCGGGTCGGCGGGGTCGGGCGGTCGTACGAGTCGCGCGTCGTGCTCTTCGATCCGGACAAGGACGTGGCCGTGCTGTACGTGCCCGACCTGAGCGCCCCTGTCCTGCGTTTCGACGACGAGGCCGCCCGCGGCGACGCGGCGGTGGTCGCGGGCTATCCGGAGGGCGGCGACCTCGACCTCCAGGCGGCGACCGTCGCGGGCGAGGTGCAGGCGAACGGCCAGAACATCTACAGCGACGACACGGTCACCCGCGAGATCTACTCGGTCCGCTCGACGGTCCGCCCCGGCAACTCCGGCGGCCCGCTGCTGACCACCGACGGCCGGGTGTACGGCGTCGTCTTCGCCCGCTCCACCTCCGACGACCGGACCGGCTACGTCCTGACCGCCGACGAGGTCGCCGACGACGCCCGGCGCGCGGCCGACGCGACGGAACCGGTGGACACGGGCGATCTGATCACGTCGTAGGACTACCTCAGGCTGCGCCCCATGCACACGTCGTCGACGTACTCGCCGTCCAGGAGGAACTCCTCCGGCAGCACGCCCTCCACCGCGAAGCCCTCCGACTCGTAGAGCTTGCGGGCCGCGGTGTTGTGGCCCAGGACGCGCAGCGTGATCCGGCGTGCCCCCTGCCGCCGTGCCTCGTCCTGCACGGCCCGCAGCAGCGCCCGCGCGACTCCGGCGCCGCGCGCCTCCTCCGCGACCGCGAGCCCCTGGATCTGGCGGACGTGGGAGTTGCACGCGAGCGGCGTCGGGAAGGCCAGCCGGATATAGCCGACGACGGCCCCGTCGAGTTCGGCGACGAGATGGTCGCGCGGCCCGAAGCGGTCGTTGTAGAAGGGCTCGTACGGCGGCTGGGGGCGCGGCTGGACGGAGTGCAGCGTCGACCAGGTGACCCGGTCGAGGCGACCGAGTGCCTCTTCGTCGTCGAGGGTCGCGTGGCGTATGTACGGGACAGGCATGGCGGCCACCCTACGACGGCACCGCGATCCGGCTCGGCCCACGGCCCTGTCCGCGCTGTGCCGCTCTCCTGCGGTCATGCTGGGTTCATGGAGCGTTCGCGAATCGCGGTGGCCGGTGCGTCCGGTCTGATCGGCAATGCCCTGGTGCGGTCCCTGACCGCGGACGGGCACGAGGTGGTTCGCCTGGTGCGCCGCGCGCCCCGGGCGAAGGACGAGGTCCGCTGGGACCCCGAGGCCCGGCGGGTGGACGCGGCCGGGCTCGCCGGGTGCGACGCCGTGGTCAACCTCGCGGGCGCCGGGGTCGGCAGCCGGCGCTGGACGGACGCGTACAAGGCGAGGATCCGCCGCAGCCGGGTCCTGGGCACCTCGGCGCTGGCGGAGGCCATCGCCTCCCTGGACGATCCGCCGCGGGTCTTCGTGGCCGGCAGCGCGATCGGCTTCTACGGCGAGACGGGCGACCGCCCGGTCGACGAGAGCGCCCCGCACGGGGAGGGTTTCCTGCCCGAGCTGTGCGTGGAGTGGGAGGGCGCGGCGGCCCCCGCGCGGCAGGCGGGCGTGCGAACGGTGTTCACGCGCACGGGACTTGTGGTGGCCCGCGAGGGCGGGGCCTGGGGAAAGCTGTTCCCGCTCTTCAAGGCCGGGCTCGGCGGGCGGATGGGCGACGGACGGCAGTACTGGTCGTTCGTCTCGCTGCACGACGAGGTGGCCGCGATCCGCCATCTCATCGACACCGACGGGCTGTCCGGGCCGTTCAACCTGACCGCCCCGGAGCCGCTGACGAACCGTGAGATCACCGCGGCGATGGGACGCGTGCTGCACCGGCCGGCCCTGTTCACGGTGCCCGCGCCCGTGCTGCGGACCGTACTCGGCGAGATGGCCGGGGATGTGCTGGGCAGCACGCGGGTGCGGCCGGCCCGGCTGCTGGAATCGGGCTTCACGTTCGCGTTCCCGGACATCGAGGGGGCGATCCGGGCCGCACTGTGACACTGACGGCGCCTTGTCGGCCGTATGCGACCGCTGTGCGACCGTGCCCTGTCGATGCGCGACTTCCTTTGGCCGATCAGCGGCCTAACCTCAAGCCGACTCGGGTATTCCAGAAGCCTGTTGGGGGCATGACGTCTCCACCGGCCGCGCAACCTCGACGAGGAGGGGCACGTGCTTGAGCCCGCGTACCAGGCGGACGTCGTCATCGTGGGAGCCGGGGTCGCCGGCCTCTCGGCGGCTCATCGGCTGAACAGCGCAGGAGTAACGACCGCGGTCCTGGAGGCCGCCCCTTACGTCGGCGGCCGGATGTCGACCGAGAAGGTCGACGGATTCCGGCTCGACCGCATCGGACAACTGCTGTCCACGACGTATCCCGAACTCGGCCTGACGCCGGGGCTCGACGCGCTGGTGCTGCGCCCGTTCGCGCCGGGTGTCCTGCTGCACAGCGGCGGAGTGCGCCACCGCGCGGGCGCCCCGGCGAACGGAGGGGGCGCAAGGGGCGCACTCCACGCCGTGCGCGCCCTCGCGAGCGCCCCCTTGCCGGTGTCCGTGCCCCTGGGCCGCAGCACACCGACGGGCACCCCCCGGAACCGGACGGCCGCCCCCCGCCCGCGGACCGGCGCCCCGCTCGGCACCGCCGTGGACCAGGCCCGCCTCGCCGCCGCACTCGCCCGGCTCGCGGGCACGCCCGTCGAACGCCTGCTGACCCGCCCCGAGTTGCCGGCCGGCGAGGCCCTCGCCGCCCGAGGCGTCCCCGCGCGGACGATCGACGGCTTCCTGCGTCCCCTGCTCGCCGCCCTGCTGTGCGACCCGGAGCTGACCACGTCCAGCCGCTGCGCGGACCTCGCCCTGCGGGCCTTCGCGAGCGGGCTGCTGTGCGTTCCGGAGGGCGGCGCCGACATGCTGCCGGAGCTGCTGGCACGGACGCTGCCACCGGGCACCGTGCGCACCGGCGTGCGGGTCACGTCGGTCGCCACGACCTCGGTGACCACCGCCGAGCACGGCGAGTTCCACTGCCGGGCCGTCCTGGTGGCCACCGACGCCCGCACCGCCGCCGACCTGCTGCCCGGCCTGCGCGTCCCCGGCTTCCACCCGGTCACGGTGGTCCACCACACCACGGACGAGCCCCCCAAGACCGGCCCCTCCCTCGTCCTCGACGCCGACCGCGGCGGCCCGGTCGCCCACACGGCGGTGGTCAGCGAGGTCGACCCCAGCCGGGCCCCCGCAGGCCGCGCCCTGATCTCCTCGACGATCCTCGGCACGCCCCCACCGGACGCCGACACGGCCGTACGCATCCACCTCGCCCGCCTCTACGGCACCCCCACCACCCGCTGGGAGACCCTCGCCGTCCACCACACAGCAGAGGCCGTCCCCACCATGCGCCCCCCACACGACCTGCGCCGCCCGGTACGCCTCCTGGCAGGCCTGTACGTCTGCGGCGACCACCGGGACACCAGCACGGTCCAGGGCGCCCTCCACTCGGCACACAGGGCGGCGGCGGCGATAGTGGCGGATCTTGGGGCGGCGGGTTCGATGCACATGGCGGAACCGTTACGAGCGGCGGCATAAGAACGCCGGGCCCACCCGCGCCCCTGAAGGGGCGCGGGGCTGTATCGACATGCGGCTCCGCCGCGCGGGCGCGACCAGCCACAACGCAACCCGCACCCGGCGACAACCGGTCGGAGTTACGGCGCGGAGCCCCTACAGCAGCGCAGCGACCTTGTCCCGATACCCCCGAACCGGCGCCGCGTCCTTGTACGGCTCCAACCGCCGCTCGAAGTCCCTCACATACTCCACCGCCCGCACCGACCGCATCTCCGCCGCGGCCCCCGCCGCCTCCGCCCCCAACGTGCACGCCTGATCAAGCTCCCCCAGCCCGAGCCGCGCGGAGGCAAGCACCACACGGCAGAACAGCCGACTGCGCGCATACGAGGGCGCACGCAGCTGCAACGACCGCTCCGCATGCTGAGCCGCCGCCCGGAACTGCTGCAGATCCCGATGGCAGTGCCCGAACTCATCGGCGAGCTGCGCCTCGTCGAAGAACCGCGCCCAGTGCGGGACTTCGTCGCCGGGCCGAGCCGCCTCCAGCGCCCGCTCGGCCCGCACCAGCGACGCCGTGCACGCCCGCACCTCGCCGAGCACCCCGTGCCCCCGCGCCTCGACCGCGTGCAGCAGCGCCTGCACGACGGGCGGCGCGGTCGTCCCGACCCCCTGCTGCGCCACCCGCGCCAGCTGTACGGCCTCCCGCCCGTGCCCGAGATAGACGGCCTGCCGGCTCATGGTGATCAGCACGAACGAGCCGTACGCCCGGTCGGCCGCCGCCTGCGACAGCCTGAGCGCCTGCACGAAGTACCGCTGGGCGAGCCCGTGCGCGGCGATGTCGTACGACGTCCAGCCCGCGAGCCGGGTCAGATCGGCGGCGGCCGCGAACAGCCGGCGGCCGGTCTGCTCGCCGTACGTCCCGCGCAGCATCGGCTCGCACTCGTGCTCCAGATAGCGCACGAGGGCCTGCCGGGCGTGGCCGCCGCCGTATCTGTCGTCCAGGGTGCGGAAGAGTTCGCCGACCGAGCGGAGGGCGGCGATGTCACCGCCGGTGACCCGCTGGCCGTGGGCGCGTTCGGCCTGGCCGCGCTGGCGGGGCAGCACCGGGCGGCCCTGCGCGGGGACGCGGGCCGGCTGCTCGCCGCGGGCCACCTTGTCGTCGGCGCGGCCGATCAGCCAGTCCCGGCTGGGCACGACGAGACCGGCCGCGGTGAACGCGATCTTGCGCAGTTCGGCGTGGCTGCCGGAGTCCTTGCGCCACAGCCCGCTGACGATGTCGACGGCCTCCTCGGGGGCGCCGGCGAACTCCAGCCCCGCGTACACCGGCGCGCAGGCGTCGAGGCCGAGATCCTGGGCGGTGAGCCGCCGCCCGAGCCGCCGGGTGAACACCTCGGCGATGAGTGCGGGCGTCGTCCCTCTGGGCTGCTGGCCGCGCAGCCACCGGGTCACGGATGTCTTGTCGTATCTGAGGTCCAGCCCGTGTTCGAGTCCGAGCTGGTCCACTCGACGGGCGAGACCCGCGTTGGAGAACCCCGCTTCTGCGATGAGCGCGGCGAGCTGTCGGTTGGGAGTGCGCTGCGCGGGTCGTTCCGTCATCTGCGGTACGGTCTCCTGCCTTTCGGGCCTCGCGGAGGCCCTGCGCTGCCCGGATCGCCGGTGAGCAGCGTTTTCGGCCTCTGTGAACGGCGCGAATGTAGCGGAGAGTGAGCACGCAATCACACACTTCACCGTCCATTCATCCGATCGTGTGAGGATTGCCCGCAGGACTGACGGGCATCGACCGGACGTACAGTGGCGTGGGCAGGTTACGTGCCTGACACAGCCATCCGAGGGAGGCGCTTGCCGTGAGTGGGTTGCGATTCGTCCGCATGGGATTCGGAGCGGACGCCGTCGAATACCAGGAGGCGTGGGACGAGCAGCGCCGGGTCCACGCGGCACGCTTCGAGGACGAGGTTTCCGACACCGTGCTGCTCCTGGAGCACCCCCCGGTGTATACGGCGGGCCGCCGCACGGCCGCGGACGAGCGCCCCCTCGACGGCACCCCGGTCATCGACGTGGACCGCGGCGGCAAGATCACCTGGCACGGCCCGGGCCAGCTGGTCGGCTACCCCATCCAGAAGCTCCCGCGTCCGGTGGACGTCGTGGCGCATGTACGACGCCTGGAAGAGGCCCTGATCCGCACCTGCACGGAGTTCGGCCTGGAGACCAGCCGGGTCGAGGGCCGCAGCGGAGTGTGGATCCTCGGCGACCCGGTCGAGCGGCGCCCCGCCCTGGGCGGACTGTCCCTGGACTTCGACCCCCGCCTGACCGACGACGAGTTCGACCCCCGCCTCAACGGGCCGGAGTACGCCCCCTCCAACGCCGGCCAGCGCCGCGAGGACCGCAAGATCGCCGCGATCGGCATCCGCGTGGCCAAGGGCGTGACGATGCATGGCTTCGCCCTGAACGTGAACCCGGACACCAAGTGGTTCGACCGCATCATCCCGTGCGGGATCCGGGACGCGGGCGTGGCCTCGCTGGCGAGCGAACTCGGCAGGGACGTGACCATCGACGAGGTACTGCCGGTCGTCGAGCGGCACCTGGAGGACGTACTGGAGAACGCGGAGTTCAAGCCGCGGGAGACCGAGAAGGCACCGGCCGCATAGGACTGCCCGTCCGGCGTTTGAGGACGAGGCCCTGGCGGGGTCGAAGTGGGCGGAGCCCTTTCGGAGCCCTTTCGGAGTCCTTTCAAGGACGGGACGGGTAGGGGCGGCGGGGCGAAGACCTTTCCACGCGCGCCCGGCACGGGAATGCACCCCGGTTCCGCAGGGTTGGCCACCCCGGGGACCGAAAAGGCACGGGCGTACCCTGGTGTACGCCGAAGAATCGAAGCACAGGGAGCCGACGTGTCCGCAGTCTCACCGGACGGACGCAAGATGCTGCGCCTGGAGGTCCGCAACAGCCAGACCCCCATCGAGCGCAAGCCCGAGTGGATCAAGACCCGGGCGAAAATGGGTCCCGAGTACACGAAGATGCAGAACCTCGTGAAGAGCGAGGGCCTGCACACGGTCTGCCAGGAAGCCGGCTGCCCCAACATCTACGAGTGCTGGGAGGACCGCGAGGCCACCTTCCTCATCGGCGGCGACCAGTGCACCCGGCGCTGCGACTTCTGCCAGATCGACACCGGCAAGCCCGAGGCCCTCGACCGTGACGAGCCGCGCCGGGTCGGCGAGTCCGTGGTCACCATGGACCTCAACTACGCCACGATCACCGGCGTCGCCCGCGACGACCTGGCGGACGGCGGCGCCTGGCTGTACGCCGAGACGGTCCGCCAGATCCACGAGCAGACCGCCTCCCGCGAGGCCGGCCGCACCAAGGTCGAGCTCCTCGCCCCGGACTTCAACGCCGTACCGGAGCTGCTGGAGCAGGTCTTCGAGTCCCGCCCCGAGGTCTTCGCGCACAACGTCGAGACGGTCCCGCGGATCTTCAAGCGCATCCGCCCGGGCTTCCGCTACGAGCGCTCGCTCGCGGTCATCACCGCAGCCCGCGACTTCGGCCTGGTCACCAAGTCGAACCTCATCCTCGGCATGGGCGAGACCCGCGAGGAGATCAGCGAGGCGCTGAAGCAGCTGCACGAGGCCGGCTGCGAGCTGGTCACCATCACGCAGTACCTGCGGCCGAGCGTCCGCCACCACCCGGTGGAGCGCTGGGTCAAGCCGATGGAGTTCGTGGAGCTGAAGGACGAGGCCGAGCAGATCGGTTTCTCGGGCGTCATGTCCGGCCCGCTGGTCCGCTCCTCGTACCGCGCGGGACGGCTGTACCAGATGGCCGTCGAGCTGCGTCAGTCAGCCGCTCCGCAGCGGGGTGGCGCGTACGTCGCCTCGCAGGCTGTCTGACATATCGTCACCCCCTTTTCCCCGCCGGGCTCCGGGCACACGTGTGAATTCGCGCACAAGAAACTACCCACCGGTAGTGGCCAAGTCGGCGCGGCCCTGAACGTCCTCGCAGATGGCGGCGTACATCAGGGCCGCGTCAGGGTTTTCGGCCTTCCCATCAAGGCTTCATTGGCGTTTGACCGGCCGGTCACGCCCTGGTAACACCATTCAGTGACGCTCAACTCACGCCACGTACACCCGTATCCGGAGCCGTACCGAGGGGGGACCTCCACCATGCAGGCCGCGCCCGTCCGCGCCACCGCCATTCCGTCCTTCACCAACGCCCTGCGCGCCGTCGAGTCGCTGCTGCTGAGCAGCGGCCAGCGCACCGCCCGCCGCAACGCCTGGACCTCCGTCCTGGAGGACCGCCGCCGCGCCAAGGACCGGGTCGAGACGCAGCGCGTCCTGGAGCGGACCCTCACCGGGCGCTCCTGACCGGCGCCTGCTGAAACCTTCCCTCCGTCTCCTTCCGCCTCCTTCCCGGCACTGCCGTCGTCCGCGCTCCCGGGGCCACGTAGACTTCGTGGCATGGCGAGGAAGGACACGGCAGCGGACGCTGCGGAACCCGGGCGACTGAAGCAGATCGCTCTGACCTACAAGATGACCCGCAGGGCCGACAAGAAGATCGGTCTTGTACTCGCGACAGTCGGAATCGTCACCCTCGGTGTCTTCCTCGCGATCGGGTTCTGGATCGGTCACCCCATTTATCTCGGCATCCTGGGCCTGCTGCTCGCCTTCCTCGCGACGGCGATCGTGTTCGGGCGCCGGGCCGAGCGGGCCGCCTTCGGGCAGATGGAGGGACAGCCGGGCGCGGCCGCGGCGGTGCTGGACAACGTCGGCCGGGGGTGGACGACGACCCCCGCGGTGGCGATCAACCGCAGCCAGGACGTGGTGCACCGGGCCGTCGGCAAGGCCGGCATCGTGCTGGTCGCCGAGGGCAACCCGAACCGGGTGAAGAGCCTGCTGGCCGCCGAGAAGAAGAAGATGAACCGCATCGTCGCGGACGTGCCGGTGCACGACATCATCGTCGGCACGGGCGAGGGCCAGGTCGAGCTGAAGAAGGTGCGCACCACCATGCTGAAGCTGCCGCGCGTGCTGAGCGGTCCGCAGGTGACGGCCACCAACGACCGGCTGCGCGCCATGGGCGACCTGATGAGCAACATGCCGATGCCGAAGGGCCCGATGCCGAAGGGCATGAAGCTGCCGAAGGGCGGCCCGAAGGCCCGTTGAGGTCCGAGGTCGATGTCCGAGATTGATGTCCTAGGGGATCAGGCCAGCGTCCTGAAATCCCGGTCGTAGTAGACCATCGGGGACCCCTCACCCAGCCGTACACCCGTCACCCGGCCGATCAGGACCGTATGGTCCCCGGCCGGGTGACGTGCGTGTGCCTCGCAGTCCAGCTCGGACAGGGCCTGCTTCACCGTCGGCAGTCCGCCGGGGCTCAGCCGCATCCCGCCGGACGCGAACTTGTCGGTGCCCTTGGTGGCGAACCGCAGCGCGAGCGGCTGGTGGACCGGGGCCAGCACGCTCACCGCGAAACGGTCGCAGCGCGCGAACGACCGCGCCGAATCGGCCGAGTTCGCCAGGCACACCAGGACCATCGGCGGCTCCAGCGACACCGAGCAGAAGGAACTGGCGGTGAATCCGCGGGGGGTGCCGTCCTGGCACCGGGTGGTCACCACCACGACGCCGGAGGGAAAGCGGGCCATCGCGGTCCGGAACTCCTCGGGCACCACCAGCGCTTCGGCCAGGGCTACGTCGTCCGGTACGGCCATGTCAGCCGGTATGTCTACGTCAGCGGCTATGTCTACGTCAGCCGGTATGTCTACGTCCTGCTGTTCCGTCATGACGGCCGCACCACCTGTTGGCCTCGGCGTGTTTCAAGGTCGACTATGACGCCGCCGCCCCTGCCCAGCAACCGGACGACGTACGTCACACGGGCTTGGTCCGCCCCGCGCCGGACAGCGCCCAGGCGCCGTACGCCGCACCGGTGGACTCGAAGGAGAGCGCCACATGGGAGGCGGCGCTGTTCACGTCCCGCCAGAAGCGCTGCACCGGGTCGGTGGCGGACTGTCCGGACGTCCCGCTGGTGCGGAAGACCCGGCCGACCGCCGAGACCAGCAGCTCCACCGCCAGCGCGAGATCCCTGGCCCCACGGACCGCCGCCTCCCCCTCCGGCGGGGTCTCCGTGCCGTCGGCGACCGCCGCGGTACGCCGGACGAGGAGTTCCGCGGCGTCCACCTCGGCGGCCGAACGGGCCAGGGAGATCTGCGTCGAGGGCATCTCGCTCACGGCCCGGCCCCGCCGGTCGACCCGGGAGGCGGTCCGCTCGACCCAGGCCGTCATCGCGCCCCGCACGGCGCCGACCAGCGGGGCGGCGAACGGCAGCGAGTTCACGGCGTACATCGGCACGATGTGGCAGCGCGCGTCCGACGCGGGCGCCCGCCCGGCATGGACGGCGGACCGTGCCAGGGTGCGGTGCTCGGGCACGTGGACGTCGGAGAGGACCAGGGTGTCGCTGCCGGTCCCGCGCATGCCCACGGAGAACCAGCTGTCGGTGATGGTGAAGTCGGCCTTGGGCACCGCGAAGTACCGCACTTCGGGCCGCCCGTCGACGGACTGCCCGTCGACGGACTGCCCGTCCGGTACGGCCGCGCAGGCCAGCGCCCAGTCGGCGAAGTGCACCCCGCTGATGTACTTCCACTCGCCGCTCAGCCGCCAGCCGCCTGCCACCCGCTCCGCCCTGCCGGACGGCATGAGCGCGGCGGCCACCATGGTGTCCGGGCCGTCCGCCCAGATCTCCGCCTGCCCCTCGGCGGGCAGGAACGCCGCGTAGCGTCCCGCGTAGGCGGACAGCGACGCCGCCCAGGCCGCCGACGTACATCCCTGTCCGACCACGAAGACCGCCGAGGTCAGCTCGGAGAAGCCGCCGGCCGTGCCGCCGTGCGCCACCGGCACGAAGTGCCGCGCGAAACCGGCGTCGCGCACCGCGTGGACCACCTGCGGCGAAAGGCGCCGGGCGGCCTCCGCCTCCTCCGTGTGCCGGGCCGCGATGCCGGCGACCTGGGACGCCCGAGCCACGATCGTCGACATGTTGTCGTACGACATCTTGTCCAACCACCTCCGCCGATATGGCGGCAGTGTTCCGAACGCGGTTCGACGCCGACGGCACCCCGGGCCGTGCCCGGCCCGGCCGTCACCCGACCGGCGTCATATGTGAAGACCGCGGCGAATCCGGGACCGGGCCGGCTCAGACACGGACCGCGGCGGCTCAGATCCGGACCGCGATGGCTCAGATACGGACCGCGATGGCTCAGATACGGACCTCGACCGTGCGTGCCAGCCGGTCGTGCAGTCCGCGTCCGTCGCGGTCCCAGATCAGGGCCGGGACCGCGACACAGAGCAGGGCCGAGCGCAGCAGGGGGCGGAGCGGGCTGGCGGCGCCGGTGTCCAGGTGGACGACGCGCAGGCCGAAGAGGCGCTTGCCGGGCGTGAAGCCGATCGTGCCGACGGTCAGGGCGCTCATGACGAAGAAGACGAGCAGGGCCCAGTTGCTGGTCGCCTGGTCGTAGCCGTCCGTGATGAGACCGTATGCGATCAAGAGGCACAGCGCCCAGTCCACGGCGAGGGCGCCGAGGCGGCGGCCGGGGCGGGCGATCGAACCGGGCCCGTCCTCCGGGAGACCGAGCTGCTCTCCGCGGTATCCAAAGTCGGCCCCGGCGTCTTCCATGGCCGCGCGGGGGCCGGAAAGCCACGATCCGATTGCTTGCCTCTTGTCCACCCGTACACGGTACTGCGCGCCTGTCCGACCAGGGCACGGCGGGGTGTTTCCGGGCTACCGTGGAACCCGAGCCGGTTAACTTGTGCGAAACAAATGGGTCACGCCAGAGAAATCACGCGTCCCTAGGGTCGAGGTCAGCGTGTGCCACCGCACTGGCCGCACGAACGAACTACCACCCCGGCGGGACGGTCGGGAGTAGGAGGAGCTGGATGTTCCAGAACGCCGACGAGGCCAAGAAGTTCATCGCGGACGAGGACGTCAAGTTCATCGACGTCCGCTTCTGCGACCTCCCGGGCGTCATGCAGCACTTCACGGTGCCTGTCGATGCGTTCGACCCGGATGACGAGCTGGCGTTCGACGGCTCCTCGATCCGCGGCTTCCAGGCCATCCACGAGTCCGACATGGCGCTGCGCGCGGACCTGTCGACCGCCCGCGTCGACCCGTTCCGCCGCGACAAGACGCTGAACATCAACTTCTTCATCCACGACCCGATCACCGGCGAGCAGTACAGCCGTGACCCGCGCAACGTGGCGAAGAAGGCCGAGGCGTACCTCGCGTCCACGGGTATCGCCGACACCGCGTACTTCGGCCCCGAGGCCGAGTTCTACGTCTTCGACAGCGTCCGCTTCGCGACCAGCGCGAACGAGTCCTTCTACCACATCGACTCCGAGGCCGGCGCCTGGAACACCGGCGCCATCGAGGACAACCGCGGTTACAAGGTCCGCTACAAGGGCGGCTACTTCCCGGTCCCGCCGGTCGACCACTTCGCCGACCTGCGCGCCGAGATCACCCTGGAGCTGGAGAAGGCCGGCCTGAAGGTCGAGCGCCAGCACCACGAGGTGGGCACCGCCGGCCAGGCGGAGATCAACTACAAGTTCAACACGCTGCTCCACGCCGCCGACGACCTCCAGCTCTTCAAGTACATCGTGAAGAACGTCGCCTGGCGCAACGGCAAGACCGCGACCTTCATGCCGAAGCCGATCTTCGGCGACAACGGCTCGGGCATGCACGTCCACCAGTCCCTGTGGGCCGGCGGCTCCCCGCTCTTCTACGACGAGGCCGGTTACGCGGGCCTGTCGGACACCGCCCGCTACTACATCGGCGGCATCCTCAAGCACGCCCCGTCGCTGCTGGCCTTCACCAACCCGACGGTGAACTCGTACCACCGCCTGGTCCCGGGCTTCGAGGCGCCGGTCAACCTGGTGTACTCGCAGCGCAACCGCTCCGCGGCCATGCGTATCCCGATCACGGGCTCCAACCCGAAGGCCAAGCGCGTCGAGTTCCGCGCGCCCGACTCCTCCGGCAACCCGTACCTGGCCTTCTCGGCCCTGCTCCTCGCGGGCCTGGACGGCATCAAGAACAAGATCGAGCCGGCCGAGCCGATCGACAAGGACCTGTACGAGCTGGCTCCCGAGGAGCACGCGGGCGTCCCGCAGGTCCCGACCTCCCTCCCGGCCGTCCTCGACTCCCTTGAGCGCGACCACGAGTTCCTCCTCCAGGGCGACGTGTTCACCGCCGACCTGATCGAGACGTGGATCGACTTCAAGCGCACGAACGAGATCGCGCCGCTGCAGCTGCGTCCGCACCCGCACGAGTTCGAGCTGTACTTCGACGTGTGATCGGCGTGTGATCGGCGTCTGTGCCTCCGGCGGCGCCCCCGTTCCTGGTTCTCAGGGCGGGGGCGCCGTCGTATCTTGGGGGTACGACTGTTCGAGGAAGGTAACGGGGATGGCCGAACAGCACGACGGGGAGCGGGAGTACGACCTGAGGTGGGCGGACTCGGCCGAGCACAAGGAGCCCTCCGCGCGGGCCCGGATGCTGGCCGCGCGCTGGAAGGAGAATCCCCCCGGTCCCGTGCCGTTCCGTGGTGACGCCGATCCGGTGCGCAGGCGTCGGCGTGGGCGCTCGCCGTGGATATCGACGGCGGTGGTGCTCGGCTGCGTGGCCGCGGTGATCGTCCTCCTGGGCTACGCCGACTTCCGGGCTCCCTGGTAAGGATCTTCGCGGCTCCTGATTCTGCGGGCTTTGCGGCTCCTAGAACTGATCGCGACCGCGTCATGGCGTGGCCGGGTGCACACTGGCAGTGGGGCGAGTGCCTGACTGCCGAGGTGATGCAGATGCAGAGCCGATTCCAGAGCGACCGGCGCCTGACCGTGCGGATGACGGCCACGCTTTTTCTGCTCGGATTGCTGTACGTGGCCTTTGTCGCCGCGCTGATCGCGCTGCTGAAGTCCTGGGTCCTGGTCGTGGTGGTCGCGGCGGCCATTCTGGGGGCTCAGTACTGGTTCTCCGACCGGATCGCGCTGTTCGCGATGCGCGGGCGGGTGGTGGAGCGCGAGGAATACCCGGAGCTGCACGCGGTGATCGACCGGCTGTGCACGCTTGCGGACCTGCCCAAGCCGACGGTCGCCGTATCCGATATGGACATGCCGAACGCGTTCGCCACCGGGCGCAACGCCGACAAGTCCGTGATCTGCGTGACCACCGGTCTGCTACGACGTCTGGAGCCGGCCGAGCTGGAAGGCGTACTGGCGCACGAGCTGTCGCATGTGGCGCACAAGGACGTCGCCGTGATCACGATCGCGTCGTTCCTCGGTGTGATCGCGGGGCTGATCGTGCGGTTCGCGTTCTACTCGCAGCTCTTCGGCGGCGGGCGCCGGGACCAGAACACCGCGGTGGTCTTCATGGCGGTGATGGGTGTCTCCGCGGCCGTCTACGCGATCAGCTTCGTGCTGATCCGGTCCCTGTCCCGGTACCGGGAGCTGGCGGCGGACCGGGCGGCGGCGCTGCTGACCGGCCGCCCCTCGACACTGGCGTCCGCGCTGACCAAGGTGTCGGGCGACATCGCCCGGATCCCGACCAAGGACCTGCGGACGGCGCAGGCCTTCAACGCCTTCTACTTCACCCCGGCCCTGGGCAAGGAGCCCGGCATCGCCCGCTACTTCTCCACCCACCCCAGCCTGGAGCAGCGGATCGACCAACTGGCACGGATCTCCGCCGAGTTGGGTGAGGCGGCGGCTCCCGGAAAGGGGTGAGCATGGGATTGCTGGACATCCTCCTCGGTCGTACGAAGCCGGTCGCGCCCGACCTCGACCAGCTCTTCGCACTGCCGTCGGCGGCGGTGACGCTCCAGGCTGCGGCCTCCTTCACACCGACCGGGCGGGGGGCGGTGTGCTTCGCCACGGTCGAGGGGGCGGCCTTCGAGCAGACGCACCGCGAGGTCCAGGCGCTGCTGGACGCGGACGCCGGCCGCGACGGACTGCCGGTGGAGTTGCGACGCGACAGGTACGGCTACTCCTGGCTGATCTCGCACCGCGCCCCCGACGAGCTGCCGCTCCTGGTCAACGACCTGCATGCGGTGAACACCTCGATGGAGGTCAACGGCTTCGGGCCGCAGCTGCTGTGCTCCCTGGCCAGCTTCCGCCACACGGCCGACGACCGGCCGCTGGCGCTGGTCTACCTCTACAAGCGTGGCACCTTCTACCCACTGTGTATGCTCCCTGGCCAGCACAGACGCGACAACGCACTGGAACTGCAGGTAGCCCCACTGCTGAAGAACGACTTGCGCATCGAGGAGGACAAGGCGCGCTGGTTCCCGCTCTGGGACGCACCGGGGCTGATCGACTGAACCTTCACCCGAGGGTGTCTACAGATACAAAGAGGAGCTTCCCCCTTGTCCCTCGCGCCTTTCGTCGACGAGTACGACGGTGAACTTCTCAGAGGGATCTACGGCGGTGACGGCGACGGTGGCCCGGACGAGCGGGCCACCGTCGTTCTGCTGCACGGCGCGGGCGTACTCGGCAGCAAGGAGCGACTGCTCCCGCTGCTGGGCGAGTTCGTCGCCCGGGGCTGCCACGGCATCGCCTTCGACTTCTCGGGGCACGGCGAAAGCACGGGCGAGCTGCGGGAGTTGAGCCTGCGCCGGCGCTTCGAGCAGGCCGTGTCCGTGATCGACACGCGCGCGGGCGGCCCGCTGGTGCTGGTCGGGTTCAGCATGAGCGGCCAGACGGTGGCCGACCTCGCCCGGCACTACGGCGACCGGGTCGTGACCCTCGGCCTGTGCGCACCCGCCGTATACGCGGCCGCGGCATGGGACGTTCCGTTCGGAGTCGGCGACGGCCCCTTCAGCACGATCATCCGTACGCCCGACAGCTGGTGTGCCTCCCCCGCGCTGGATGCCCTTCGTGCGTACGAGGGCCGGGCGGTGCTGGCGGTTCCTGGCACGGACGCGGTCATCCCGCCCGCCGTGACGGAGGCGGTCCAGGATGCGCTGGCCACGCGCGCGCAGTTCACACGCTTCGACCTGCCCGACGCGGACCACATGCTGGGCCAGTGGTTCCGCGAACACGCCGACGACCGGGGGAGGTTCGTGGACGCGGTGCTGACGCCGCCCCCGATTGTCAGTGGCGTCCGCGATGATGCGTTCACGGACGTGAGGTGACGGGTGGAGGCCGGATGGGTGAGGGGCGGCGGTACGTCGATGCGGTGCAGCGGCGAGCGCGGGTGGGGCTGCGGCATCGGCTGGCGGGTGCGGCGCGGGCGGTGACGCCGGAGGAGATCGCCCGGTCGCTGGTCGCGCTGCACGGCACCGACCCGGCGACGGTGTATCTGGCGGTGGGCGCACGGCTCCGGGAGCCGGCGATGACGGTGCCCGAGACCGAGCGGGCCCTCTACACGGACCGCGCACTGGTCCGGATGCACGGCATGCGGCACACCGTCTTCGTGTTCCCGTCCGACCTGACCGCGATCGTGCACGCCTCCACGGGCATCGCCGTCGCCGCCCGTGAGCGCGCCAACCTGCTCAAGCAGATGGCGGCGGGCGGGGCGCCGGACGCGGCCTGGCTCAAGGAGGTCGAGGAGTCCACGCTGGCCGTGCTGGCGCGTCGCGGGCAGGCGACGGCGGCCGAACTGGCGCAGGAGGAGCCGCGGTTGAGAGAGCGGTTCCTGTACGGCGCCGGGAAGAGCTACGAGGGGGTGCACACCGTCTCGACCCGGCTGCTGCGGCTGCTGGGTCAGGAGGGGAGGGTCGTACGCGGGCGGCCGCTCGGGTCCTGGACGTCGTCCCAGTTCCGCTGGGCTCCGGCGCCCACGCATCCCGAACTGGACGTCGCCGAGGCCCAGGCCGCCCTGCTCGGCCGCTGGCTGACAGCGTGCGGCCCGGCCACCGAGGCCGACCTCAAGTGGTGGACCGGCTGGAAGGTGACCGAGGTACGCCGCGCCCTCAAGGCGATCGGCGCGGAGGAGGTGCGGCTCGACGAGGGCACGGGCCACGTCGCCGCCGGTGACACCGACCCCGTGGCCGGGCCCGCCGAACCGTGGGCCGCGCTGCTGCCCGCCCTCGACCCGACGGCGATGGGCTGGCAGCACCGCGACTGGTACCTCTCCCCCGCCCTGCGCCCCAGCCTCTTCGACCGCAGCGGCAACATAGGGCCGACGGTGTGGTGGAACGGGCGGGTGATCGGGGGCTGGGCCCAGCGGGCCGACGGCGAGGTCGTGTGGCGCGTGCTGGACGGGGAGGGCGTCGGCAGCGAGGCGGAGGCGGCGATCGCGGCGGAGGCGGAGCGGGTGCGGGGGTGGGTGGGGACGACTCGGGTCACGCCGCGGTTCCGGACGCCGCTGGAGAGGGAGTTGGCGGCGTAGCAAGGAGAACGCAGAGAGACGGCATGTCAGTGCCGGGCGCCGCGCGAACACACGGCACCCGGCCCCGACCTCACCGGTTGTAACGCATGAACGCCCGGACCATGTGGCACGTCGTGTCCGACGGCGGGTGGACGCCGATGAGTGCCGCGGTGCTCCGTATCGTCTCGTTGCGGGCCTGGTTGGGCAGGTACACGCCCGAGTCGAGCAGGGCGATGGCGAGGCGCATGGCCTTGAGGCGGCGGTTGTGGGTGACGTACCACTCGCGAGGGCGGCCCGGCGGCAAGGGGCGCTTCTCCACGGGTTCGTACGGCAGATCGAGCAGGACGGGGCGCTTCGCGGTGGACTGGGTCGGCTTCGGCTTCAGTGCGGCAGCGGGCACAGGCATCCTCCTGTCGCGGTCAGGGCCTCGCCCGGGGACTTCGGCGGCCCCGGGCGGCACCCTCGAACACCGTTCTATTCTACCGCCCGCCACTGACAAAAGGCCCTGGCCACAAGGCTGTTCGGGGGTGCAACACACAGGCGGCACAGCAGTGGCCGGGCGCACCAAACCCTGTGACGCACGCCACTTCAGGTGACTCCTGTAACCGCTGAGTAACATCGTTCGGTATCTCGTACATAACGGCGTACGCTCCCCGACCTCTTCAGGAGGCGCGCATGTCGCGCAGGAGATCCCTCAGTACCAGGAAGAAGCTCGCCCTGCTGGTGAGCGCGGCGGCCGTGGCGGGTGGCGGGGCCTTCGTCATGGCGAGCACCTCGAACGCCGCGCAGACCGCCGCCGAGTCGAGTGTCTGCCAGGGCCTCGCCACCGCCCTCGGCAACAACGAACGGTTCATCGCGGGGCAGCAGGCCGCCCCGGACGCGCAGTCCGAGGCCCGGATCGCCAACCGCGAGGCGGTCGTCGCACAGATCAAGGTGCAGCAGGAGGCGTCCGGTTGCGTCGTCGGGGAGTCGGCTCAGGGCTCCCAGGCGACGCAGCCGGCGCAGAACGGCCAGCAGGCCGCACAGCCCGCACAGACGGCGACCGCCCCCGCATCCGGTGAGCAGGTGTGCAACGGCTCCACCGTCACCCTCTCCGGCGAGGCCGGCGCCCCGGCCGCGTCCAGCAACCAGTTCCCGGCGGGAACGAAGCTGAAGGTCACCAACCTGGACAACAACAAGTCCACGACGGTGGAGGTCACTTCGGCCTCCGGCAGCTGCGTGCTGCTGAACGACGCGGCGTTCGAGCAGGTCCGTGAGCCCGGCAAGTTCCTGATCCGCCGGGCCGTGATCGAGAGGGTGGGGTGATGCTCAGGAGCGCAGGAATTCAGTGAGGCGGCGGATCAGTTCGACGGGTGCCGCCTGCGGCAGCGCAGATGCGGCAGCAGCGCAACCGCCCGCTCCGCCACCTCGTACGTGTCATGGGTCCTGCTGCTCCCGGCCAGGAGCAGCAGGACCGGCATGTTCGGGCCGCCCGTCGTGGCACCCGTCGTGGCGCCGCTCAACCCCATCGCATACGAGCCCGGCCCGCCGTCCCCTTCCGCGCCGCGGGCGCCCTCACACCGTGAGTCGCACCACAGTGCGACCAGGTAACACGGGGTTCACATTCGAGCAATGATCGGGAAATCGCCTGTTGACAGGCTCGCGGGCAACAGGAGCGGCGCCCCAGTGCCGCAGCGCCGCAGCACCCGCAAGTGCGCCTAGAGACCCACCCCGAAGGATGTGGCCCGTGAGCTTCAAGGCTGAGTACATCTGGATCGACGGCACCGAGCCGACGGCCAAGCTGCGTTCGAAGACCAAGATCATGGCCGACGACGCCAAGGGTGCCGAGCTGCCGATCTGGGGCTTCGACGGGTCCTCCACGAACCAGGCCGAGGGCCACGCCTCGGACTGTGTGCTCAAGCCGGTCTTCTCCTGCCCGGACCCGATCCGCGGCGGCGACGACATCCTGGTCATGTGCGAGGTCCTGAACATCGACTTCACCCCGCACGCCTCCAACACCCGTGCCGCGCTGGTCGAGGTCGCCGAGAAGTTCGCCGCTCAGGAGCCGATCTTCGGCATCGAGCAGGAGTACACCTTCTTCAAGGACGGCTACCCGCTCGGCTTCCCGAAGGGCGGCTTCCCGGCCCCGCAGGGCGGCTACTACTGCGGTGTCGGCGCGGACGAGATCTTCGGCCGCGACGTCGTCGAGGCGCACCTGGAGAACTGCCTGAAGGCCGGTCTCGCGATCTCCGGCATCAACGCCGAGGTCATGCCCGGCCAGTGGGAGTTCCAGGTCGGCCCGGTCTCCCCGCTGGAGGTCTCCGACCACCTGTGGGTGGCCCGCTGGCTGCTCTACCGCACCGCCGAGGACTTCGGCGTCGCCGCCACCCTCGACCCGAAGCCGGTCAAGGGCGACTGGAACGGCGCCGGCGCGCACACCAACTTCTCCACCAAGGCGATGCGCGAGGGTTACGACGCGATCATCACCGCGTGCGAGTCGCTCGGTGAGGGCTCCAAGCCGCTCGACCACGTCAAGAACTACGGCGCCGGCATCGACGACCGTCTGACCGGCCTGCACGAGACCGCCCCGTGGGACAAGTACTCCTACGGCGTCTCCAACCGCGGCGCCTCGGTCCGTATCCCGTGGCAGGTCGAGAAGGACGGCAAGGGCTACATCGAGGACCGCCGCCCGAACGCCAACGTCGACCCGTACGTGGTGACCCGCCTGCTCGTCGACACGTGCTGCTCCGCGCTGGAGAAGGCCGGCCAGGTCTGATCCGCCCAGCAGTTCCCGAGGGGGCGCCCACCGTCAGGCACGGTGGGCGCCCCCTCGCGTTGCGAAGACCCTCGGCGGCCCGCAGCCACGCAGGTGTACCTGGCACCACCTCCTGGTCCGGGCCTTTACCCCAGTGACCGGCCCATCCCGCTCGGCCAGACTGACAGGCATGGACATGGACACGAGCACGAAGAACGGTGCCGTGCGCTCTCGGGCGCGGGGCATGGGACTGGCCGCGATACGGGGGCTCGGGCTCTGCCTGGTGGTGCTACCGGGAGCGGTCCTCTGCTTCGTACTCGCCGCGGTGTCCATCGCGCTCATCCCGATCGGCGTCGGCATCGTCACCACGCCCTGGGCGCTCACCGCGGTGCGGGCCTTCGCGGACTGGCGGCGCGTCCTCGCGGCCAAGTGGTGCGGGGTGCGGATTCCGTCGGCGTACCGGCCGATCCCGAAGGACGCCAATCCGTGGGCGCGCACCTTCGGGATGCTGCGGGACCCGGCGACCTGGCGGGATCTGCGGTGGCTGCCGGTGGACATGACGGCCGGGTTCGTCACGGCGCTGCTGCCCGCGGTGCTCGTGCTGTATCCGCTGGAGGGGTTCGCGCTGGCGGCGGGGCTGTGGCGGGTTTTCCCCGACGGGTACTGGTACGGGTTCGTGCCGGTCACCGGGCAGGCCTCGGCGCTCGGTGCCGCCGTCCTGGCCGCCGTGTTCCTGCTGCTCGCGCACCTCTACAGCACTCGGCTGCTGCACGCCCACTTCACGCTCACCCGGGCCGTCCTCGCCTCCAACCAGGACGAACTCGCCGAACGGGTCCGGGTCCTGACCGAGACCCGCCGGAACGCCGTCGACACCTCCGCCGCCGAGCTGCGCCGCATCGAACGCGACCTGCACGACGGGGCGCAGGCCCGGCTGGTCGCCATGGGCATGGACCTGGGCACGATCGAGATGCTGCTCGACAAGGACCCCGAGCACGCCAGGCAGCTTCTCGCGCAGACCCGCAAGTCCTCCGTCGAGGCCCTCGCCGAACTGCGCGACCTGGTCCGCGGCATCCATCCGCCGGTGCTGGCCGAGCGTGGCCTGGGCGACGCCGTACGGGCGCTGGCGCTGCGGCTGCCCGTGCCGGCCGAGGTGACGGTGGAGCTGCCCGGGCGGGCGGACGAACCCGTCGAGTCGGCGGCCTACTTCGCGATCAGCGAGGTGCTCACCAACGCGGTCAAGCACGCCGGCGCCGACCGGATCCAGGTCGACCTCCACCACGCCGACGGCATGCTGCGGATCTCGGTCACCGACGACGGCAAGGGCGGCGCGGCGATCGGCGCCGGTTCCGGTCTGGCCGGAGTGGAGCGCCGACTGGGTACATTCGACGGCGTCCTGGCCGTCAGCAGCCCCGCGGGCGGTCCCACCATGGTCACCATGGAGATCCCTTGCGTGTTGTCCTAGCCGAAGACCTGTTCCTGCTGCGCGACGGACTGGTCCGGCTGTTGCAGGCCTACGACTTCGAGATCGCCGCGGCCGTCGAGACGGGCCCCGAGCTGGCCCGCGCGCTGGCCGAACTGGAACCGGACGTCGCCGTCGTCGACGTACGCCTGCCCCCGACGCACACCGACGAGGGCCTGCAGTGCGCCCTGAAGGCCCGGCGGGACAGACCCGGGCTGCCGGTACTGGTGCTCTCCCAGCACGTGGAGCAGCTGTACGCGCGTGAACTGCTCGCCGACGGCACCGGCGGAGTGGGCTATCTGCTGAAGGACCGGGTGTTCGACGCGGGGCAGTTCGTGGACGCCGTACGCCGGGTCGCGGCGGGCGGTACGGCGATGGACCCGCAGGTGATCCAGCAGCTGCTGGCACGGCGGGAGGCCGACGACCGGCCACTGGGGCGGCTCACCGCCCGGGAGCGGGAGGTGCTGGAGCTGATGGCGCAGGGCCGCTCGAACGCGGCGATCGCGGCACAGCTCGTGGTGACGGAGCGGGCGATCGCCAAACACACCTCAAATATCTTCGCGAAGCTGGGACTTGAGGTTTCGGACGACGACAACCGCCGTGTCCTGGCGGTTCTCGCCTATCTGGACCACGGCAACTGATCCTGGGTGATCACAACTCCCATGCATTGTGGGGGAGTTGAGGACGAATTGTCTCACCAGGCTCTCATCAATTTCTGAGACGGCTGAACACTCCTGGGACCTCCTGCGTATGGAAAGGCGCCGCTTCACTCCTGTCGGGCGTCTCGCTGCCCCGCAAGGAAGTCAGAGGAGTTCCATGGGACGCAACACACGAAAACGCCGTACGCCGCTGGCCACCAAGGCCATAGCCGCATCGGCGGCCCTAGCGCTCGGTGGGGGCGGGCTGATCTGGGCAAACTTCTACGCATCCGCGGATGAGGAGAGCTCATACGGAAACCAGACCAGGTCAGCCGGCGCCGCCCAGGTCGCGACGATCAACTGTCCTGACGTCGGTCAGCAGCTGACGAACGTGCCGAGGAGCGCCCGCCGAGGTGTCGCCAGAGAGCTGGCGCTGCTCGACCGGCAGATCACGGATGCCTACACGCGTCTCGCCTCGACGCGCCAGGCCCAGGCGGGGGACGCGAGCTACGTCAACAACGCGATCCTCGGCCCGCTGAAGTCCAAGCGGACGGCCACCCTCGACCGGATCGGCATCAACATCAACCGCGCGGGCGGTAAGGCTCCGCAGATGGGCGATCTCGCCGAGTGCGAGGGTGTCCCCGCCGAGCAGCCGGACACCAATGTCGGCGAGGGCGATGACCAGAACAACGACGGTCAGGACCAGGGCCAGGACGGCGGTCAGGACCAGGGTGACGGTCAGGACCAGGGCCAGGACGGCGGTCAGGACCAGGGCAACGGCGGTCAGGCCGGCAACGGCCCGGTGGCCGACGACTTCGTCAACATCGAAAACGTCCAGCCCAACTCCCGCAACCTGCCGAACGGCCTCGCCGCCAACGGCGACACCGGCTCCACCGGCAGCTTCACCACCAACTGCGGCACCAACGAGAACGAGAACCGCAACTCGGACAACGTGATCGTCGCTCCGGGTGTCAGCAACGGTGCGCAGCACCAGCACGACTACGTCGGCAACCAGAACAACAACGCCTTCGCCAGCGACCAGGACCTGGCCAACGGCCAGACCACCTGCCAGAACCAGGGTGACAGGTCGTCCTACTTCTGGCCGGTTCTGCGCGTGCAGGACGGCCAGAACGACATCGACGCGAACGCGCCCGGTGGCGGTCAGGACAGCAACGTCGGCACGATCCAGCAGGCCAGCGAGGCTCAGCTGACGTTCGTCGGCAACCGGACGAGCGAGGTCGTCGCGATGCCGTCGGCCCTGCGCATCATCACCGGTGACGCCAAGGCCTTCACCAACGGTCTGGCGAACGCCAACACGTCCTGGAGCTGCACCGGCTTCGAGGACCGGCAGGTGACGGACAAGTACCCGATCTGCCCCCAGGGCAGCTCCGTGGTGCGTACGTCCAACTTCCAGAGCTGCTGGGACGGCCAGAACACCGACAGCGCCAACCACCGTACGCACGTGGCCTTCGTCCAGGCCGACGGTAGCTGTGCCAACGGTTTCCAGGCCATCCCCCAGCTGCAGGTCCGTCTCGTCTACGACGTCCAGGCTCCGCAGATCGAGAACGGGCAGGTGACCAACGCGTTCGCGGTGGACTCCTTCCCGGAGCAGCTGCACAAGCCGATCACCGACCACAACGACTTCATCAACTTCTTCGACGAGAACACGATGAACCAGATGGTCGACTGCATCAACACCGGCCAGGACTGCCAGTAGTCCGGACCCGGCAACAGTAGAAAGCCGGCGGTGGGATTTCCCACCGCCGGCTTTCGCTTGCCCGCGTATTCTGCCGCGCGGTCAGCCGTCGTGACCGGAGGAGTGGGTGGAGGAGTGGGTGGAGGAGTCGGTGGACTCGCTGCCCCCGCCGTGGTTGTTCATGTGCGCGGATCCCTCCTCCATGGTCCCGCCGAGCGTGGTCTGCAGCGCGGTGACCGTCTGCTGCTCGCCGACGGCGACCCACTTGCGGCCGACGAGGTAGTAGCCGCCGTAGTCCTTCGCCCCGTTGATCCACTCGCGCTGGCCGCGGTCGGTGGCG
This sequence comes from Streptomyces blattellae, assembly GCF_009709555.1. GTDB lineage: Bacteria > Actinomycetota > Actinomycetes > Streptomycetales > Streptomycetaceae > Streptomyces > Streptomyces blattellae. Next base: position 70,942 of record NZ_WJBG01000114.1, read on the forward strand.
AACGTGGCGAGGACGTACTGCTCCTTGCCGTTCTTGCAGAGGGCCTGGCGGATTTCGTCCGCGTCGGTCTGCATGTCCGGCTTGCACTTCGCCTCGGCGGCCAGGTGCTCCAGGCTCCCGGTCGCCGTCTCCGGTACGGCCGCCTGGTCGTCACCGGAGCCGCAGCCCGCCAGCGCCAGTGCCGCCGCCGCGCCGACGAGCGCGAGCATCGGTCGGGTCAACCTCATCTGTTCCTCCGGTCCGGGCATAGGTAGGGCACATGCCGAAGTCGGATACGGCTCCCGCGCGCGAAGCACTCAAAAATACCGGTGTCGCACCGGACACACCCGTGCGAAGGTATGCCGGTGAACGAGGACTGGGAAGAACGTGTGGCCGCCGCGTGGGCCGGCTTCGACGACCACACCGAAGACCGGGCCGCCGATTTCCGGTCCCTGATCGACGCGCTCGTCGCCGAGCTGCCCCCCGGCAGTCCGCTGGGCCCCTTCGAGCGGGCCTGCGCCTGGGACTCAACCGGCCACCCGGACCGGGCGGTGCCGCTGTACCGGGAGGCGCTGGCCCTCGGGCTCAGCGGCTACAAGAGCCGTCGCGCGAAGATCCAGCTGTCCAGTTCGCTGCGGAACACCGGACAGGCGGAGGAGGGCGTCAAGCTGCTGACGCCGGAACTGGACGCCGAATCGGACGAGTTGGACGACGCCGTACGAGCGACCCTGGCACTGTGCCTGTCCAGTCTCGGCCGGGACCGGGAGGGGCTGTCCCTCGTCCTCGGCGCCCTGGCACCGCACCTGCCGCGGTACCAACGGTCGATGGCGAACTATGCGGCGGCACTCCGCTAGGGGTGCGGTGACGCACCTGCGGGACGGAGTCCACCACGATTCGGCAGCGCCCTTCAGGGGCGCCGGGAACTGCGCGACCGGCCCCCACGGCGCCGCACCGGAACGACAACCGATCGCGGCACCCCCGGCGGAGCGCTGCGCTCCGTGGTAACCAGGCGCCGATTCGCTCGTTTTGCTGAACGTGCAGTCACAGGATGTCGCCCCGCGCCCCACCCCCTCCGGCTCGTCCGACGGGCCCGTCGTCGATGTCGAGCAGGCCGAGGCCGCGCTCGTCGAGCACTATCCGCGGCTGGTCCGCCTCGCCTACCTGGTGCTGCCGCCGAGCCTCGGCCGCAACCGGCGCGTCCTGACCGCCCACGCCCTCACCCAGCGGGCCCTGCCCCGGGGCCGCGCCTCGGCGTCCGTGATCCCGGCCCAGTCGACCGGACGGGACGGCGACCCCGGCTATGCCTACGTCCGCCTCCAGGTGCTGCGCACGGCGCTGGAGGCGGGCCTGCCGCTCACCTTCAAGGCGTGGCCCAAGCGCTCCCAGCTGCCCCCGCTGCTCCCCCAGGTGTGGGGCCTGCGCCTGTTCCCCCGCTCGGGCGGCGCCGATGAACTCGCCCTGGACCAGCGGCTGTCCGCCCTGTCCGCCCCGGCCCGTGCCGCGTACGTACTGCGCGGCCTGGAACGGCTCGCGGACGGCGACGTACACCAGGTGCTGACCGCGTCGGGTGTCACCGATCCGGACGCCGCGCTGAGCGAGGCCGACGAGGTGCGGGCGCAGAACGCGCTGCTGGACTCCCCCGAGTTCGACCCCTGCTCGCTCCAGGCCCGGCCCACCGATCTGATGCGGCGCAGACAGCACACCAAGGCCGCGCTCGTCGCCGCGGCGGCGTTCGCGGTGTGCGGGGCGCTGCTCGGGCTGCCCGGCGACGGCTGGGCCCCCGACGGCGCCGCCGCACCCGTGTACGCGCAGAACCCGTCCGCGCAGGCCGCACTCGACCCGGCCAAGCTGACGAAGGCCGATCCGGTCGCCTGGCAGTCCTCGGCACGCACCGACTTCTCCGTCTGGCCCGCACGCGGCGACCGCACCGACGACAGCGCGCTGCTGCGCCGTGCCCTCGCCGTCTGGGCCCGCCCCGGCGAGCGGGTCCGCGTCTCGGCCACCCCCGCCACCCCGACCGGCGGCCCCGCCGGGCCGCCCCAGCTGCTCTACGCCGGAACCGTCGACGGTGCGCACGTGGTGCTCCTCTACGACGGTCTGCGCGTCGTCCGGTACGCCGAGCCGAAGGACGGCACGAGCGGCGCCGTCCTCGACTTCGGGCGGGCCGACGGCGCGACCCGCGCGGAGGCGGGCGCGGTGGTGCTCGCGCGGACCGACGGCAACATCCGCTATCTGACGGCTCCCTGGGTGACCGAGGCAGCCGAGCGGGACCTGATGCAGCCGCGCTCGGGGGTGATGGACCTCGGTCTGACCGACGGTGTGACCGCGCCGCTGGCGAGCCCGGGCGGGCAGAACGGCGCGTGCACCTCGTGGAACGTGCTGCAGGTGACGGACGGTTCGGGCACCCGGCTGATGACCGACCTCGGCGAGCTGGTCCCGGCCCGTCTGACCACCGGGAAGCCCGGGTACACGAAGGAGGCGTCCACCGCGCAGGCACTGCGCGCCTGGTCGCCGATGGCCTGCTCGCTGCAGGCGGTGCGGTCGCAGGGCGTGCGGTCGGTGAACGCCTGGGAGTACGCGCGGCAGTCGCTGCCGGATGCGAGCGGATCCGCCGCGTGGGTGTGCACGCGGGCCGAGACCTGGCGGGGCGGCGGGGCCAGGGTGCTCGCGCAGTTCCACACCCCGGGCGGGAGGTACGGGGCGGTGGCGGCGAAGGCCGAGAACTCTCCGGCGTGCGGCCCGCGTGACCCTCATGTGCTGGCCGGGGTGTTGTGGCGGTCGCAGGCGGGAGCCTGGTACCTGCTGGCCGCGGGGAGCAGGGACACCGCTTCCATCGAGGTGACCGGCGGGGTGAGCGGGTCCGCGAAGGGCTATCTGCTGGCGACGGAGGCGAAACAGGGGGCACAGGCCAGGCTGAAGGGGACGCTGCACGACGGAAGGACGGTCGACGGCCTGCACTGAGCGCTCCGCCGGACACGGCCGGCCGGTGTTTGACATGTGACGGGTGGTTCTTGTGAACTCCGCGGTCGATCCGGTCCGTTCCGGGCCGGATCCGATCGGTAGGGTGTTCGCATGAGTACCGGGGTGCGCCGAAGAATGGGCGTCGAGGAGCGACGGCAGCAGCTGATCGGGGTCGCTCTCGAACTCTTCAGCAGCCGCTCGCCCGACGAGGTGTCCATCGACGACATAGCGTCGGCCGCGGGCATCTCACGACCGCTGGTCTACCACTACTTTCCCGGCAAACTCAGCCTGTACGAAGCCGCGTTGAGGCGGGCGGCGGACGACCTGTCGGCCCGTTTCATCGAACCGCACGAGGGTCCGCTGGGGAACCGGCTGCTGCGGGTGATGCGCCGGTTCTTCGACTTCGTGGAGGACCACGGGCCCGGTTTCTCGGCGTTGATGCGGGGCGGCCCGGCGGTCGGCTCATCGACGACGAACGCGCTCATCGACTCCGTACGGCAGGCCGCGTACGTCCAGATCCTTTCGCATCTGCGCGTCGAGGATCCGCCCGCGCGGCTGGAACTGGTCGTCCGCTCCTGGATCTCGCTCGCCGAGTCGACGGCCCTGATCTGGCTGGACGGCCGGCGCATTGCGCGGGCCGAGCTGGAGGCGCAGCTCGTGCACGACTTCGCCGCGCTGGCCGCCGTGAGCGCCGCCTACGACGAGGAGATGGGCACACTGCTGCGCCGCATGCTCAAGGACGAGCCGACCGACGGCCCCTTCAGCGACCTGGTCGCCCGGCTCATCGCCCTGGCGTCCTAACTCTCGAACTTCCGGTAGGACGGGTCGAGGTCACGCACCTCCGCGGAGGCGTGCAGCGCCAGACCCTCCGCGGGCTTCACATACTGCTTCAGCAACTCCAGGACCGCTTCGGTGAGTTGGGCCTTCGTGACCTCCGTGCGCCCGGCGAGCAGACCGAGGGTGACATGGACGACGGCGTGCCCGTCGCTGTCGGGACCGACCACGGTGTCCTCGGTGCGGCGGAACTGCGTCTTGCACGCCGGCGGCTTCGCGGCCGCGATCTCGACCACGGCGGTGTGCAGCGCCTGAGCGAAACCGGGGCGGTCGAAGCCGTCCGCCAGCTGCTCCGAGTAGTCGACGGTGATCTGCGGCATGGGCACTCCTGTTCTGGATCGGCAGGGCTCAGCCTAGCCGCAGCGCCAGCATCGCGATGTCGTCCTCGCGATCGTGGCCGAAGCAGGCCAGGAGGGTGTCGCACAGGGCGTCCAGGCCGGGCGGGGCCCCCGCGGCGGCCGCGCGGAGCTGTTCCATCGAGGCCTCCAGGTCGATTCCCCGGGTCTCGATCAGGCCGTCGGTGACCATGAGCAGCCGGTCGTCGGGGTCGAGGATCAGCTCGGTCGGCGGCGGGTGGTGCAGCCCTACGCCGAGCAGCGGCCCGGACGCCTTCGCGTAGTCGGCGCTGTCGTTGTCCCGGATGAGCAGCGGCGGGATGTGGCCGGCGTTGGCGATCCGGGTGCGCCCGGTGCCCGGGTCGATCAGGACCAGGCAGACGGTGGCCGTGACCTCGGGGTGGTAGTGCTGGAGCATCCGGTCGAGGCGCTGGGCGAGCACGGCCGGGTCGCTCTCCTCGACGCAGTGGGCGCGCAGCGCGTGCCGGATCTCGACCATGACGGTGGCGGCTTCCAGCGAGTGACCGACGACATCTCCGACGGCGGCGAGCACGCCCTCCTGGGTGCGCAGCGCGGCGTAGAAGTCGCCGCCGATCTCGGTCTGCCGGGACGCGGGCACGTAGCGGACCTCGACGTCGATGCCGGGCAGCTCGGGCAGCCGGTGCGGCTGGGGCAGGAAGCTGTGCTGGAGGGTGAGGGCGACATGCCGCTCGACCTGGTACATGAGCAGCGGTTCGGCGGCCAGCGCGGTGGCCTGGGCGAGCCGCGCCACCAGGGTCTCGTCTGCCGGGTTCACCCTTTTCATCCCGCGGGTGGGCATGGCCAGGCACACCGCGGCCTTGCCGTCCTGGGTGCGGATCAGCGCCAGCCGGGCGTCGTGCTGCACACCGGGCCGGAAGAACCCGGCGGGCCACAGCGGCGCGGGCACGGTGGTGATCCGTACCCCGTCCTGCCCCCGGGTGAGCCGCCGCAGCAGGGTGCCCACGGTCCGGTGGGCGCTTTCGTCCGGCAGCGCGAGGGAGGTGCGGTCCCGGGAGGTGGCGCGGTACAGCTCGTCGTCCGGGCCGAGGACGAAGACGGCGGCCGGCGAGCCGGTGAACCGCGCGGTGCCGTCGGCGGCGGCGTCGGCGAGTTCCTGCAGGGAGCGGGCCGCCTGGATGGTGACGATCGTCTCCGACAGCATCATCAGCCGCCGGGCCTGTGCCTGGTCGCCGGCCCGCAGCCGGGCCGCGTGCACCGCGGCCCGGAGCACCGCGTCGATCTCCTCGGGCGCGGCGGGCACCGTCAGATACGCCTCCCCGCCCACTTCGAGACCCCGGCGGCGGTCCTCCATGGCGGCGGCGGCCGAGAAGTGCACCACGGGCAGGCCCGCCATGTGCGCCCGGGCCTTGATCCGGCGGCACAGCTCGAAGCCGCTCATGTCCGGCAGGTCCACGTCGATCAGGGCCACATCGGGCAGCATCCCCTTGCGCAGCCGTACGTCCAGTTCGACGAGCGCCGCGTGGCCGGTGGCGACCGGGACGACCTGGTGACCGGCGCGGCGCAGCATGGCGCCCAGGGCGTACCGGCTGGCCGCCACGTCGTCGACGACCAGCACGGTGGTGTCGCTTCGCTTGCCCATGACGTCCATGTGGTCAGCCCTTGGGACAGCACCGGTGGGGCAGACCAGCATGCACGGTCTGCCCCACCAAGGTAATGCTCTTGTCAGGAAGTCCGGGTAAATACCGCCACGGTCCGCCCCGGAACGGCGAAGCTGCCCGATGCCCGTTCGAAGGAAGCCGACTTGACGACAGGGTCAGCTCCCGACGCCTGCACCGGATGCAGCCGGTAGCCGGTCCCGGCCGAGGACTCGATCCGCTGCGTCTGCTCCTCGGGCGTCGCGTTGAACACGACGACAAGGTCACCGAGCGCCATGGTGATCACTCCGGGCGTCTCGTCCTTGCCGGACAGCGGGAAGGAGAGCGCCGACTGCACCTGCCCGGCGGTGTCGAGGGAGAAGACCTGCTCGGTGGTACGGATCTTCAGCAGGTCCTGGTACGCCGCCGAGGCGCCCTCGATCTGCTCGCAGCCGACCTGCACCGTCCCCAGCAGAGGCTGGGCGTAAGGCCACTTGGACGCGTTGTCGGCCGCCATCGGCAGCCCGCGCCCGAAGCCGTTGCCGTCCGCGCAGTTCCAGTGGACGGCGTTGAACCAGTCGCCGCTGTCGTAGGAGTTGCGGTCCAGGGACTTGGAGCGCAGCAGGTCGGTGCCCGCCTGGGAGAGCGCCGGGCCCTGCGAGAGGGTGGCCGTGGCCATGCCGAGGACCTGCATCCGGGCGCGGTCGGCCGCGCTGGTCGTGGCGGGCAGCTTGTAGGCCAGCGCGTCGAACAGGGACTCGTTGTCGTGCGCGTCGGCGTAGGCGAGGGCGTCGCCGGGCGCGGCAGCGTAGCCCGCCGGTGAGCCGTTGTAGTCGACGTCGGCGCCCGTCACCGTACGCCCTGCCGTGTCGACGAAGCGGTACGACGCCAGGTTGCCGGACAGCCCCACCTTGATCAGGTCCTGGTAGTGCAGCAGACGTGCCTTCTGCTCCTCCGTACTCCCGTTGCTCGTCGACGAGTTGGGGTCGGTGTACAGCCCGGACGCGAAGCCCTGGACGCCCGGGTCCTCGTCGAAGGGCCCGCCGCCGCGTACGGCGTCCCGCGCCCGGTCGGAGAAGGTGGCGACGCCGGTGCCCGCCATGTTCGCCTGCGTGGCCTGCACGAAGCGGGCGTCGTCGGCGACCTCGCCGAAGTTCCAGCCCTCGCCGTAGAGGATGATCTTCTTGCCGTCGACGCCGTCCTTCTCCAGGGTCAGCTCGTCGAGGGCCTTGCGGACCGCCAGGATGTTCTCCTTCGGGTGGTGGCCCATGAGGTCGAAGCGGAAGCCGTCGACCTTGTACTCCTTGGCCCAGGTGACGACCGAGTCGACGACGAGCTTGCCCATCATGGCGTTCTCGGTGGCCGTGTTGGCACAGCAGGTGCTGTTGGCCACCGAACCGTCTTCGAGCAGCCGCTGGTAGTAGCCGGGCACGATCCGGTCGAGGACGCTCGTCTCCGCCTGACCGCTCGCGGCCGTGTGGTTGTAGACGACGTCCATGACGACCCGCAGGCCGTCCTCGTTCAGCGCCTTGACCATCTGCCGGAACTCGACGGTACGGCCGGTGCCGTCCGGGTCGGTGGCGTACGAGCCCTCGGGGACCGTGTAGTGGTAGGGGTCGTAGCCCCAGTTGTAGGCGTCGTTCGCGGCGATCTGCCCGACGCACTCCTGCTGCCGGCCGGAGTCGGCCGGGTAGGAGGCGAGGTCGCAGTCGGTGGTCGCCTGGTCGGACCGCTTCTCCGGGATGGTGGCGATGTCGAAGGCGGGCAGCAGGTGGACGTACGACGTGCCCGCCTCGGCCAGCTGTCGCAGGTGCCGGGAGCCGTCGCTCGCCCGGTCGGTGAAGGCGAGGTAGGTGCCGGGGTGCTCGGCCGTCCTGTCCTCCACCGAGAAGTCGCGGATGTGCAGCTCCTGGATCTGGGCGTCCTTGAGCGGCACGGCCTCCGGCTTCTTCAGTGACGTCCAGCCGCTGGGGGCGAGGGCCTTGTCGGCGAGGTCGACGACGAGGCTGCGCTCGGAGTCGGCGGTGAGGGCGAGCGAGTAGGGGTCGGTGACCCTGTTGGTGACGATCTGCCCGACGCTGGGCGCCCAGACCTTCACGACGTACCGATAGGGCTTGTTCTTCCAGGACTTGGGGCCGGTGACGGACCAGACGCCGGTGGTGTCGTCGCGGCGCATCGGCTTGAGCGCGCCGTCCAGTTCGAGGGCGACCGACTGGGCCGTCGGCGCCCAGACGGCCAGCGTGGGACGGCCCCGGTCGAAGGTCGGGCCGAGGTCGGCCGTCGTGGCGGCGGAGTAGAGGTCGTCGAGCGCTCCGGCGATCTGGACACCGGTCGCCGTGAGCACGGCACCGTTCGCCGCCCGCTGGGAGGCGACGACCTGGCCGCGCAGCGCCTCGCGCACCCGGTCGCGGTCGCGGGGGTCGACGGACCAGGCGGTGTAGTCCTTGAGGTGCGGGAACTCGGCCTTCTGGGCGTCGGTGAGGGTGGTCCTGGAGAGGCGGAGCCACTTCTGGTCGTCGCCGGTCAGGGTGCCGTCCTCGACGGTGATCGAGCCGGTGCGGGAGTACAGCAGCTGGGTGGAGGCGGCCGCGTCGGAGCCGTGCCAGGCGACCGTGTCCCGGTCGATCCAGACCGCGTTGGAGGCGGTCAGGTCGAGTGCGGCGGCAGAGCCGGCGGGCTGCGGGAGCAGGTACTTCTCCTGGCCGTTCAACAGCCACACCTCATGGCCGTTCGCCGTGAGGTCCAGCGACTGGTCGGCGGCGAGGTCCTTCTCGTCGCCCTTGTGGATGATGTAGCTGAGGCTGGTGGCACCCTCGGTGAGCGGTACCTCGAAGACCGCGCCATAGGAATCAGTCTTCACCGGCTTCAGGGGGTTCGACCACTCGGTGGGGTTCGCGGCACCCGTCCAGGTGTGCAGGCCCCAGCCGTCGTAGTTCCCGTCGGCGCGCTGGTAGTGCAGGACGGCCTTGGTCTCGTCCTGCGCCGGATACTCGGGCCGCTCGGTCTGTACGGCCTCCTTGCCCTGCTCGATCCAGACCTCGCCGGTCCGGGTGACGTCGATGGTGCGGTCGGCGGAGACGTCCTTGTCGCCGTCCTCGTCGATCACCAGGAAGCCGACGTCGGAGGCGCCCGGCTTCAGCTTGACGTAGGCGAAGGCGCCGTATGCGTCCCGGCCGGTGAAGGGGTGGCTGTCCGGCCAGGTCGTCGCCTCACCGTCGGCGAGGTCGCCCCAGGCGTACAGGCCCCAGTTGTCGTAGTCGCCGTCGGTGCGCTTGTAGTGGACGATCGCGTAGTCGCGGGAGGACGCGGTCGGGGTCTCGGGGGCGGGCGGGGTGCCGGTGGTGGAGGCCGCTGTCGCGCCGGCCGTACGGCCCGCCGAGTCGACCACAACCGCCTTGTAGCGCACGGCGGTTCCGGCTGGTACGTCCTTGCCGATGGTCTGGGTGACCTGGTACGGCGCGTGGTCGGCGGAGCCGAGCGTCTGCCACTTCCCGCCGCCGACCTGCGCGGCGAAGACGACGCGGTTGAGCTGTCCGCCGTCGACATCGGCGCCGATCTCGACCGTGCCGGTGGCGCCGGCGGCCGGGGCGTCGAGGGTGATGACCGGCTTCGAGGCGGGCTCGGCGAGAGGGCCGGCTGCCTTGAGGACGACGGTGGAACCGGCCGGGACGGTGACGGTGAGCTTCTTGTCGGCGTCGCTGGTCGCGGAGCCGTCGCTGCCGTAGATCCCCTGGAACGCCATGCCGGCCGAACCGGTCGCGAAGGTCGCGGTCTTCGTCGTGTCGGCGTTGTTGAAGGCGACGACGTACTCGGTGCCGGTCTTGCCGTCCGTACGGGAGAAGGCGTAGACGCCGGCGCCCTCAGCCGCGTACCGCTCGGTCTGGACGCCGTCCGTGAGGGCGGGGTTGGCCTTGCGGAGCTCGGCGAGCGTGCTGATCTGCCGGTAGAGCGGGGCGCTGGTGTCGTAGGCGTCGCTCGCGTGGGTGCGGTCGGTGCCGAGCTGGTCGTCGTCGAGGTAGTCGGCCGTGGCGGACGCGAACATCGTCTGGCGGGCGTCCTTGTCGCCGCCGGAGCCGGTGAAGCCCTGCTCGTCGCCGTAGTAGACGACCGGGTTGCCGCGGCTGAGGAACATCAGCTCGTTGGCGAGTCTGTCCTTGGCGAGCAGTTCGGCCTCGGTGGCGTTCGGGTTGTCCTGGTTCACGAAGTACCCGATGCGGCCCATGTCGTGGTTGCCGAGGAAGGTGACCTGCTCGTACGCGTTGGCCTTGTCGGTCGTGTACTTGTAGTCGTCGCCGAAGACCCTGGAGAGGGTCTGCGCGCTGCCGCCCTGGGAGGCGTACTGGCGGGCGGCCTCCTGGAAGGGGAAGTCGAGCGTGGAGTCTAGACGGCCCTCGGTGACGTACGGCGATGTGATGTCCGTGTCCGCCGAGTAGACCTCGCCGAACATGAAGAAGTCGTCGCGGCCCTGCTTGGCGGCGTAGGAGTCGAGGGCCGTGGCCCACTGGGTCCAGAACTCCGTGTTGACGTGCTTCACGGTGTCGATGCGGAAGCCGTCGATGTCGAAGTCCCTGACCCAGCGCTGGTAGATCTTCTCCATGCCGCTGACCACCTCGGGACGCTCGGTCCACAGGTCGTCGAGGCCGGAGAAGTCACCCTCGGTCGAGCTCTCGCCGGCGAAGGTCGAGTCGCCGCGGTTGTGGTACATCGTCGGGTCGTTGAGCCAGGAGGGGACCTTGGTGTTCTCCGCGACCTCCGGGGTGCGCGGGAAGGAGTCCCGGTCGACGGCCGGGAAGTCCTGGGTGCCGTCCGCGTAGTCGGCGTCGTCGAAGGGTTCGCCGTCCTTCGTCAGGTACGGGAAGGCGCCCTTGGAGAGGTAGTCGTAGGACTCCTCCTCGTAGTCGACGACGTCCGCCGTGTGGTTGGTGATGACGTCGAAGAAGACCTTCATGCCCTTGGCGTGGGCCTTGGAGATGAGGGTTTCCAGGTCCTTGTTGGTGCCGAAGTGCGGGTCGACCTGGGTGAAGTCGGTGATCCAGTAACCGTGGTAGCCGGCCGAGGCGTTGCTGCCGGTGCCCTGTACGGGCTGGTTCTTGAAGATCGGGGCCATCCAGATGGCGGTGGTGCCCAGGCCCTTGATGTAGTCGAGCTGCTTCGTCAGGCCCTTGAGGTCGCCGCCCTGGTAGAAGCCCTTGTCGGTGGGGTCGTAGCCGGTGGAGAGCCGGGAACCGGTCAGCCCGCCCTTGTCGTTGCCGGTGTCGCCGTTGGCGAAGCGGTCCGGGAGGACGAAGTAGAACTGCTCGCGGGTGAGGTCGTGGCGGGCCGGGGTTTTCGCCAGCGCCGCGTCCGACGGCGGCGGAGGCGGGGTGTCGGCACGGGCGGCGAGGGGCTGGACGAGCGCTGCGGCCAGCGCGGCAACAGTGACCGCAGCGGCCCGTCGGGTGTGCGCGGTGCGGCGCCTGAACGGCACCGGCCATCTTGGTATCAAGACGTGGACTCCTTGCGATGACGGCTCTCATGGGTCCGACCCCGCGCGACCGTATCGCCGCCGTAAGGTTTGCAGCAAGAGTCCTGAAACTACTGGAAAGAACTTTCAGCAGTCGGAGTTGGTCTGGGTCAGCAGACCGAGCCTCCAGGGCAGGGTGTTGTACGGGCCCCCGGAGGCGGCCGGGTCCAGGCCCTGGTACAGGTACTGCATGCGGCACGGGTTGACGGTGAGGGTCTGGTCGACGCCGGCCCGGACCATCTCGCCGTGGCTGATGTCCTGGGTCCAGGCGGTGCCGTCGAAGGTGACATTGGTGGACCGCGCGAAGGGGTTGGCCTCGGTGTCGGCGAGCGGGGTCCAGGTGCCGGTGATGCTGTTCGACGTCCAGGACCGGAAGTACCGCTTGCCGTTGCCGCCGATCGCCTCGACGAGCATGAGGTAGGTGTTGGAGCCGCTGAGCTTGTAGACGTTGGCGGCTTCCCACAGGCGGTACTTGTTGGAGTCCTGCATCACCATGACCGTGTTGGTGAAGCCGTTGGGGAAGTTCGCGAGGCTGGTCTGCGAGCGGTAGAGGTGACCGTTGTCGTCGGAGGAGAACAGATAGCAGTTGGCCGCGTCACAGACGTTCCAGAAGTCGACCCAGTAGCCGCTGCCGATGTTGTCCCTGATGATCTGCGGCATGCCGTTCGCGTAGAACCTCCTCGGGGCGCTCCACGACGAGGGGTTGGAGATGTCCGTGGTCGTCGAGTACGCCGCGTTGTCCCCGGTCTGGTACACGAGGTACCACAGGCCCTGCGGCGCGAAGTAGAACACCTGCGGCGCCGCCTTGTACCCGGTGCCGATCGCCGTCCGGTCCAGGTAGTGGTGCTGGGCGCTCGCGGCCTGCGACCAGTCGGTGAAGTTCATGTACACCATGCTGTACGCGCCGCTGGTGCTCGCGGTGGACCCGAACACATGCCAACGCCCGTTGTGGTACACGACCGACGGGTCCTTGACCGCGGCGATGCTGTGGGTGGCGTCCGACTTCGGGGAGATCAGCACCCCGCTCGACCTCCACTGGAAGCTGCCGGGTAAGGCGGCCGACGGCGAGGCCATCACGCCGATCAAGAGGCCGAGCCCGGCGGCCAGAACACCGAGCATTCTTGTCACGCGCATCATGACTCCTGTCGCTTGGCGGTGTGGGTGACGAGGGAGTGGGCCGGCCCGGGCGGGCCGTGATCCGCCCGTCATGGGAGCGCTCCCACCCCCGAAGCGGAACGTAAAGCCATGTCCGGAACACGTCAACCCCCCCTCCGCGATCCGACCTCACATCACAATCCGGATAGGACCACCAGGCAGCAGCCGCAAAGCAGAATCTGAACAGCGCGATTTCCATTGCGCCGAACAGGTTGATGGTTCAAGGGCGGCACTGCAATACTCCGGTTCCCCGCGACCCACGGTCCGTGACCGAAACGTCCCCCAGGGTTATCCCCGCGGCATATTTCCGCAGCTCAGGGCGGTCGAGCAGGCGCCCGACACAACGCAGCGAAGAAGGTGCGTCATGTCACCACAACTACCGCCGAACCAAGGTTTTTACCCGTCCCATCCAGCAGGAGTTGAACCCATAGGTCCGGAGTCGATACACCTCTCCCCTGAATTCCGTTCAATGCGCAGCGCGTACCGCTCCTTCAGCACTATGGCGACGCTTGTCTCGGTGGGCGGATTCCTCACGTACGTCCTGTTGTCGAGTTTCGCCGCCGGTCTGATGAACCAGGCGCTGATCGGCCGGCTGACGATCGGGCTGGCTCTGGGTCTTGGCCAGTTCGTCCTCATGGGCGTGACGATCTGGCTCTACGTCCGGCACATGCGTCGGCGCGTCGACCCGGTCACTCACCGTCTGCGGGCCCAACTGCGCGAGAACAGGACAAGGGCACAGGCGCAGGTACAGGCACAGGCGCGGGCACAGGCTGGGCCGCGCCACGCCCCCTCCGGAAGGCGGCCCCGCACGTGGTGACGCATACAGCCGGTCAACTGGTGAATCACGCAGCGGGCGTCACCGACGAGGCCACTCAGCAGCTGACGCTCGTCCTGTTCATGTCTGTCGCCGTGATCACCCTTTTCACGGTGCTGCTCACGGCCCCGCAGCGGGACGAGATCGGCGAGTTCTACCTCGGCAACCGTGACATGTCGCCGCTGCGCAACGGGCTCGCCATGTGTGGTGACTACCTGTCGGCCGCGACACTGCTGGGCAGTACGGGAGTCGTCGCGCTGACCGGCTACGACGGTCTGCTCTATCTGGGCGGCACGGTGGTCGCCTGGATGATGGCACTGCTGATGATCGCGGAACCCCTGCGCAACTCCGGCAAGTTCACGCTGGGCGACAACCTGGCGCTGCGGCTGTCGCAGGGACAGCGGTCGGTCCGCCTGGCGCTCGTTTTGTGCACACTGGCCGTTTGCCTTCTGTACCTGGTAGCCCAACTCGTCGGCAGCATAGCCCTGTTGGCGCAGTTCACCGGCGCCCCCAGCGGGACGGTCCGGACGATGTGCGTGGTGGTCATCGGTTCCATGGTGGTGGTGTACGCGGCGATCGGCGGTATGCCGGGTGCCACGGTCATCCAGGTGGTCAAGGCCGTGATGCTGGTCGCCGGGGTGGGGGGCACCGCCATCCTGGTCCTGCACCACTTCAGCTGGAACATCGACAACCTGCTGTCGTCCGCCGCCGGCAACAGCGCCCTGGGCGACCGCTTCCTCGGCCCCGGGCTGCGATACGGCGGGACCACCACCAACAAGCTGGACTTCTTCAGCCTGCAACTGGCCATCGTGCTCGGTCTCGCCGCGCTGCCGCACATCATGATGCGGCTGCTCGCCCCGCGCAAAACGCGTGTCCTGCGCAGCTCGGTGGTATGGGCCGTGGGACTGATCGGCTTCGTCTGTCTGATGGCGGGCGTGCTGGGCCTGGGCGCCACGGCGGTCGTGGGCCGGGGGGAGATCGTGGACGTCGACCCCAAGGGCGACGCGGCGGTGCTGCTGCTCGGGTACGAACTCGGCGGCCCCGTACTCGCGGCACTCCTGTCCAGCCTGGCCTTCGTCACGCTGCTCGGAGTGGCCGGCGGACTCACACTCGCCGGGGCCTCCTCCATCGCCCACGACCTCTACGGCGCGGTGATCCGCAAGGGGAAGGCGACGGAGCGGGAGGAGGTGACCGTTGCCCGGCTCGCAGCGGCCGCCATCGGCATCATGGGCATGATGCTGGCCCTGCTGTCCTGGGGCACGAGCACCGCCACGCTGGCGTTCCTGGCCTTCGCGATCGCGGCGTCCGCCATCCTGCCGACGATCGTCTACAGCCTGTTCTGGAAGGGCTTCACCGCACGCGGCGCGCTGCTGAGCCTGTATGGCGGATTGAGCTGCTCGGTGCTCCTCGTGGTGTTCTCGCCGGTCATCTCCTCCACCCCCAGCTCGGTCTACCCGGATTCCGACTTCGCCTGGTTCCCGCTGCAGAACCCCGGCATCGTGTCGATCCCGGCGGGCTTCCTGCTGGGCTGGCTCGGGTCCGTGCTGAGCAGACCCCAGGAACCGCAGGTGTACCAGGAGTTCGAGGTCCGTGCGCTGGTCGGCGCCGACGAGCGGTGATTCGGTCCGGAGGCCCCTGACGGCCTCCGGACCCGCACCCTGTCCTGCGGTGGTCAGCAGCTCGACTTGCCCGCGTAGATCGCCAGGGCGGTGTTGGAGCCCAGGGTGGCGGTGAACTGGCCGCTGGAGTTCACGGTCACCGTCGTGTCGCTCTGCACATCGCAGTACGTCCCGGCCGGCAGCGACGTCTGGTACGTCCGGCTCAGGCTGCCCGACTCGTGGTTGATGGCGACGTACCCCTTGGCGCCCCGCCCGAAGGCGATCGCGTCGGCGCCGTTGTCCCACCAGCCGGTGACGGCCTCGCCGCGGGTGGCGTTGCGGAAGGCGACCATGCTCATGATCTCCGGCCAGGCGTGCTGGCACTTCCAGCCGTCCTGCCAGCAGGCGTTCACGGAACCGCCGTTGGGCGGGCCCGCGTCGGTGTCCGACCACTCGTAGCCGGAGTTGATGTCCGGGGCGCCGTAGGGGTAGGCGAGCATGAATACGTTGGCCAGCGTGTAGTTCGCGTTGTCCTTGTAGCTGAGGGTGGAGCCGTTGCGCTCGGTGTCGTGGTTGTCGACGAAGACACCGGAGACACCGCTGCTCATGTAGCCCCAGCCCTCGCCGTAGTTCTTCAGGTAGGCGAGGTTCTCGTTGTTGAAGACGCGCTTGAGGTCGTAGGCGTAGCGGAACTCCTGGACGTCGCCGTTGCCCGTGTACTCGGTGGGCTGGACGGCCTCCCCGCTGCCGTAGATGGCCTCCTGCTTCCAGTACACCGACGGATCGCTCAGCCGTGACTTGATGTTGGCGAGGTCGGCGGCGTCGATGTGCTTGGCCGCGTCGATGCGGAAGCCGTCGACGCCGAGCGAGAGCAGGTCGTTCATGTAGCCGGCGATGGCGCCGCGGACGTAGTCCTCACTCGTGTCGAGGTCGGCGAGGCCCACCAGCTCGCAGTGCTGGACGTTCCAGCGGTCCTGGTAGTTGGAGACCTGGGAGGTGCAGTCGTCGAAGTCGGGTGAGGAGTACAGGCCCGGGTAGTCGTACTTCGTGTACGACGAGCCGCCGGTGCCCGTGCCGCTCCCCGCCGACATGTGGTTGATCACCGTGTCGACGACGACGTTCACTCCCGCCGCGTGGCAGGTGTCGACCATGTTCTGGAAGGCGGCGCGGTCACCCAGCCGTCCCGCGATCCGGTAGCTCACCGGCTGGTACGACGTCCACCACTGCGAACCCTGTATGTGCTCGGCGGGCGGGGAGACCTGGACGTAGCCGTAACCGGCGGGGCCGAGGGTGTTGGTGCACTCCCGGGCCACCGAGGCGAAGTTCCACTCGAACATCACCGCGGTGACGTCCTTGGTGCCGGGCGGGGAGGCGTACGCGGTGCCGGGGGTCGCCATGACGGCGGCTGCGGCGGCGAGCGCGAGCGCGCCTGAAAGTGTTCTGCTCTTTGCCATGTGGGGGTCCTTCTCCGTTGAAGGAAGTTGCTGAATCTTTCAGCAACTTGCGGGTGACGGAGATGTTAAAGGCCCGCTGCCTGAAATGGCAGCGGGCCGTGTGAAGTTGATGCAAGAACTTTCAGCGCAGTCGGACGGCAGCCGTCAGGCGGTGGTCCACCAGACGGTCGTGTCCCCCGGCACCTTCGCCTCGCCGTCCGTCTCCGTCACCTCACCGCTGGCGAGCAGCACGCGACCGTGCGCGGGCACCGTCACCGACTCACCGCCGGTGTTGGCCACGCACACGAACTCCCCGCGCCGGAAGGCCAGGACGCCCTCGGGCGCGCGCAGCCACTCCACCGCGTCGCCCGCGCCCAGGTCGGGCTGTTCGCGGCGGGCGGCGAGGGCGGCGCGGTACAGCTCCAGGGTCGAGCCGGCGACGCCCGTCTGGGCCTCGATGCTCAACTCCCCCCATCCGTCGGGCTGGGGCAGCCAGCTGCCGCCCGCGCCGAAGCCGTACGACGGTCCCGTACGCGTCCACGGGATCGGCACCCGGCAGCCGTCACGGAAGCCGTCCTGGCCGGCGCCGCGGAAGTAGGCGGGATCCTGGCGGACCTCGTCGGGCAGGTCGACGACGTCCGGGAGTCCCAGCTCCTCGCCCTGGTAGACGTACGCCGAACCGGGCAGCGCCAGCATGAGCAGGGTGGCGGCGCGGGCGCGGCGAAGACCCAGTTCGCGGTCGCCCGCCGAGCGGATCTGGGTGCCGAGACCCGGGGGGTTGGCGAAGCGGGTCGCATGGCGGGTGACGTCGTGGTTGGACAGGACCCAGGTGGCGGGGGCGCCCACCGGACGCATGGCCTGAAGGGTGCGGTCGATGACCGTGCGCAGTTCCTCCGCGTCCCAACCCGTGCTCAGGTACTGGAAGTTGAAGGCCTGGTGCAGCTCGTCCGGGCGGACGTAGTTCGCCGTGCGCTCGACGGTCGGCGTCCAGGCTTCGGCGACGAAGATCCTGTCCCCCGCGTACTCGTCCAGGATCGTCCGCCACTGGCGGTAGATCACATGCACGCCGTCCTGGTCGAAGAACGGCATGACATCGTTGCCCAGCAGCTTCACTTGGTCGTGGGCACCAAGGTCCGGCAGTCCGTCCGCCTTCACCAGCCCGTGCGCCACGTCGACACGGAAGCCGTCGACGCCCATGTCCAGCCAGAAGCGCAGGATCGAGCGGAACTCGTCCCCGACGGCCGGGTGTTCCCAGTTGAAGTCGGGCTGCTCCGGCGCGAAGAGATGCAGGTACCACTCACCGTCGGGCACCCGGGTCCACGCGGGCCCGCCGAAGATCGACTCCCAGTCGTTGGGCGGGAGTTCTCCGTTCTCCCCCTTGCCCGGGCGGAAGTGGTACCGGTCCCGCAGCGGGGAACCCGGCCCCTCCGCGACCGCCCGCCTGAACCACTCGTACTGGTCGGAGGAGTGGTTGGGCACCAGGTCGACGATGATCCTGACTCCCAGCTCATGGGCGTCGCGGATCAGGGCGTCGGCGTCGAGGAGATTGCCGAACATCGGGTCCACGGCCCGGTAGTCGGCGACGTCGTAACCGGCGTCGGCCTGCGGGGAGGCGTAGAAGGGGCTCAACCACACGGCGTCGATGCCGAGATCGCGCAGATACGGCAGCCGGGATCGTACGCCCTCCAGGTCCCCCATGCCGTCGCCGTTGCTGTCGGCGAAGCTGCGCGGATAGACCTGGTAGATCACCGCGTCCCGCCACCAGTCGCTGCGCTGGGCGACGGTGGCGAGGGCGGAGTTGTCGGCCGGGTCGGCGGAGTACTGGCTCATGGCGTCCTTGATCGATAACGGGGTCATCGGGCGTGTATGACGAGACGGCCGCGGTGCCGGCGGGGTCGGAAGGACACCGCGGCCGCCTCGGGTTTCCGGGTGGTGCAACGCGCCCCAAAGGGGCGCGGGGCTGTACCGATATGCGGCTCCGCCGCGTGGGCGCGACCAGCCGCAACGGCGCCGCGGCCACACGACGGCAGGGCTCACCCCTTCGTGCCACCGGCGGTAAGCCCGGTCACCAGGTGCTTCTGCACGAGATAGAAGAACGCAGCTGCGGGTATCGCGATCAGCACAGCCGTCGCAGCCATCAGGTTCCGCTGCGCGTCGTGCTCGCTGACGAAGCTCTGCAACCCGACCGCCAGCGTGTACTTCGTGTCGGTCAGCATGAACGTCGAAGCGAACGCGACCTCGCCGAACGCGGTGATGAAGCTGTAGAACGCGGCCACGGCCAGCCCCGGCCTGGCGAGCGGCAGGATCAGCCGCGCGAACGTGCCGAAGGGGGTCAGCCCGTCGACGCGTCCGGCCTCGTCGATCTCGAACGGGATGGTGTCGAAGTAGCCCTTGAGCAGCCAGGCGCAGTACGGCACCGTCGTCGTCAAATAGACGAGGACGAGGCCGCCGTAGCTGTCGATGAGCTTCAGCTCCGACAGGATCTGGTACATCGGCACCATGAGCACGGCCACCGGGAACATCTGGGTGACCAGGAGCACCCACATGAACTTCTTGTAGCCGGGGAAGCGCATCCGGGAGACGGCGTACCCGGTGGTGGCGGCGAGGAGCACACCGATCACCGTGGCGCCCAGCGAGACGATCAGCGAACTGCGCAGCCAGTCGAAGAAGTTCGTGTCCGACAGGACGAACGAGTAGTTGTCGAACGTCATCTTCCCCCAGATCTCCCCGGGGTGCAGATAGTCGTCCTTGTCCGGGCCGAGGGAGAGGAAGACCAGCCAGGCGATCGGGAAGAGCGCGATCAGGCTCGCGACGATCAGGATGCCGTGGGACGCGAGGGACGCGCCGCGACCGCGCTCGCCGCGCCGGCGCACCGAGCGGGGTGTGCCGGACGTGGGGGGCTGATCGGCCGGAGCGGACGTCTTGACGGTCGTAGTGCTCATGAGGGCTCCCGCCTCAGATCGCGAGCTGCTGGTCGTTGCGGTTCAGCCAGCGGCGGTAGAAGGAGGTGAAGACGATCAGGATGGCAAGCAGCAGCATGCCGTAGGCCGCCGACTGCGCGAAGTCGCGCGGCTGCTGTCCGAAGCCGAGGTAGTAGGCCCAGGTGACGAGGATCTGGGCGTCCGGGGCGGTGTCGCCGAACAGCAGGAAGATGATCGCGAACTGGTTGAAGGTCCAGATGATGCCGAGCAGTACGACGGTGGAGCTGACGGACCTCAGGCCGGGCAGGGTGACGTACCGGAACCGCTGCCAGGCGCTCGCGCCGTCCATCTCCGCGGCCTCGTACAGCGTCGAGTCGATGGACTGCAGTCCGCCGAGCAGCGAGACCATCATGAACGGCACACCGCACCACGTGTTGACCATGATCGCGGCGAACCGCTGCCAGAAGGTGTCCTCCAGCCACAGCGGCGTCGGCAGATGGAGCGTCTCCAGCGCGGAGTTGATGATGCCGCCGTCCGCGAGCATGAACCGCCAGCCGAAGACGGTGACGAAGGTCGGCACGGCCCACGGCAGGATCAGGATCAGCCGGTAGAAGGTGCGGCCGCGCAGCTTCTGGTTGAGCAGCAGCGCCAGGCCGAGGCCGACGCTGTAGTGCAGGGCGACGCAGGCCGCCGTCCAGAAGACCGTCCAGATGAAGTGCGACCAGAAGCGGTCGTAGGCGGTCTCGCCCCACAGGATGTCGGCGTAGTTGTCGAAGCCGATGAACTTGTAGGTGGCCTCGATCTCGTTGACGCCGATCGTGCGCCCGGTGTTGAGGCTGTTGGCGTCGGTGAGCGTCAGGTAGAAACCGTACGCGAGCGGATACAGCACGAGGACGCCGAGCACGATCACCACGGGGGCGATCATGGCGTAGGCGTACCAGTACTTCTGGTAGCTGTGCTTCAGGCGCTGGACGGCGACTGTCATGTTCGGCACTTTCTGGAAGCTCGAAGGTTACGACGCACAGGCCGGTGGCCGTCGGATCCGTCCCCCGCGTCAGGCGGATCCGACGGCCACCCGGGGTCACTTGCTGAAGTCGGGCACCAGCTTGGCGATCGCGGTCTCGGCCGTGCTCAGGCCCTCGTCCAGGGACTCCTTGCCACTGGCGATCTTGGGCAGCTCGGTGTCCAGCGGGCCCCAGAGGGAGCTGTACTCGGGCAGCGCGGGGCGCGGCTGGGCGGCGGGGAGGACGCTCTGGTAGCCGGCGATGCCCGGGTCGGCCTTGACCTCGGCGGTGTAGGCGTCGTCGCGGGTCGGCAGGGTGGAGTTCGCCAGGGCGACGGTCTCCTGGGACTTCGCCGAGGTCATGAAGTTCACGAACTTCAGCGCGGCCTGCTGCTTCGACTCGCTGGAGCCGGCGTACACGGAGAGGTTGTGGCCGCCGGTCGGGGCGCCCGCCTTGCCGGTCGAGCCGGCCGGGACGGTGGCGATGCCCAGGTTCTCCTTGTCCTTGAACGCGGAGCCCTTGTAGAAGTTCGTGATCTCCCACGGGCCCTGGAGGATCGAGGCGACCTCGCCGTTGACGAACGCGTCCTGGATGTGGGCGTAGGCGTCGGCGGTGGTGTCGGCCTTGTGCAGGCCCTTGCCGTCGAAGAGGCCCAGCCAGGTGCCGTACGCCTGCTGCGCCTCCGGCGAGTCGACGGTGATCTTCTCGGCCTCGGCGTCGACCGTGTCGGTGCCCTCACCGTAGAGGAACGACTGGGCGTAGTAGGCCTGGGTGGAGCCCCAGTAGCCGTCGACGCCGGTCTTGTCCTTGATCGTGGCGGCGGACGTCTTCAGCTCGTCCCAGGTCTTCGGCGGCTCGACGCCCGCCTTCTCGTAGAGCTCCTTGTTGTAGACCAGCGCGAGGGTGTCGGTGACGATCGGCACGCCGTACGTCTGGCCCTCGTACTTGGCCTGCTCGATCAGGCTGGGCTGGAACGCGCTCTCGTCGGCGAGGGCCTCGGTGCCGTCCAGCGGCAGGAGGTAGCCGTTCTTGGCGAAGGCGGGCGTCCAGCCGACCTCGGAGCGCAGCACGTCCGGGGCGCCGCTGGCACCGGCGGCGGTGTCGAACTTGTTCTGCGCCTGGTCGAAGGGGACGTTGACGTAGTTGACCTTGATGTCCTTGTTGGCGGCCTCGAACTCCTTGACCAAGGCCTGGTACGCCGGCGCCTCATTGGTGGCGTTGGAGGTGTCCCACCAGGTGATGGTGACCGGACCGTCGGCCTCGTCGCCGCTGTCGCTGTCTCCGCCGCAGGCCGTCGCCGCGAGGGCGAAAGACGCCACCAGCGCGGTGGCCGCTATGCCACGCCGCATGAGTTCTCCTTGAGGGTTGAGCCCGAGTGGGTCGACGGGGCCGCAGGGGCGGTCCCGTCTGCCGCTCCTGCCGACTTGCCGACTTGCCGAGCCGACTTGCCGACTGCGCCGTCGCGGCGGCCGGGCGTCGAGAACGTAACAGCGATGTAAGCGCGGCGAAAGGTCTTGCAGCAAAAAAGTGCAAGACATCTCCGCAGTTACCCGGATGTGACCTGCCGTCGACCGCTGCGAGACCGTTGTGAGACTGTTGTTCTGCGGGGTTGAGCGGGCACGCACAGTGTTGTGCAAGACTCTGCAAGCTCTTGCCGTTCGTTTCCCGAGAGGACGCCATGTCGCAGCAACCCGCACCGCGCCGGTCAACCGTCCGCGCCCGGCGCCTGATTGGTGCGCAAGGCGAGGGGCGGCCGGTACAGTCCACTCCCGTGACCACACGGCTTGCCGACATCGCCGCTCAGGCGGGGGTGAGCGAGGCGACCGTCAGCCGCGTCCTCAACGGCAAGCCGGGCGTCGCCGCCACCACCCGCCAGTCCGTGCTGGCCGCACTGGACGTACTCGGCTACGAGCGTCCCGTGCGGCTGCGGCAGCGCAGCGAGGGCCTGGTGGGCCTGATCACCCCGGAGCTGGAGAACCCGATATTCCCGGCCCTGGCCCAGGTGATCGGCCAGGCGCTGACGCGGCAGGGCTACACACCGGTCCTGGCCACCCAGACCCCGGGGGGTTCGACGGAGGACGAGCTGACCGAGATGCTCGTCGACCGGGGCGTCGCCGGGATCATCTACGTCTCCGGACTGCACGCGGACACCAACGCCGACATGCAGCGCTACGAGCAGCTGCGCGCGCAGGGCGTGCCGTTCGTGCTCGTCGACGGCTTCTCCCCCAAGGTGCAGGCACCGTTCATCTCGCCGGACGACCGCGCGGCGATGACCCTGGCGGTCACGCATCTGGTGTCGCTGGGCCACACCCGGATCGGTCTCGCGCTCGGCCCCAAGCGGTTCGTGCCGGTCCAGCGGAAGATCGAAGGCTTCGTCCGCGCGATGCAGGACCAGCTCGGGCTGGCCGCGGACACGATCGAGTCGGAGCTGATCCAGCACTCCCTCTACACGCTGGAGGGCGGCCAGGCGGCGGCCACCGCGCTGATCGGGCGCGGCTGTACGGCGGTGGTGTGCGCCAGCGACATGATGGCGCTGGGCGCGATACGGGCGGCACGGCAGCACGGCCTGGAAGTCCCCCGGGACATCTCGGTGGTGGGCTTCGACGACTCCCCGCTGATCGCGTTCACCGACCCGCCCCTGACAACGGTCCGCAAGCCGGTCCCGGCGATGGGGCAGGCTGCGGTGCGGACGTTGCTGGAGGAGATCGGGGGGACGCCCGCGCCGCACAGTGAGTTCGTGTTCATGCCGGAGCTGGTGGTGCGCGGTTCCACGGCTTCGGCGCCTGGGGAGAGGACCGGGGACCGGAATCGTCCCTGAGTCGGAGAACTGCCTTCAGTGGCAGTGCGCTGGTAGGAGAGAGCGGCCTACGGTCGTCGTAGAACGTGCGGATTGAACCCGACCGGGGGATGATCGGACGGGGGTGGCTTTTCTGGCAGACTTTGTGCCCATGGGTGACACGACCGTGACGACCGCAGAGGAAGGCCGCGAGGAGGCCGTTCCGCACCCTGTCACGGTCGAAACGAGGCCCGGGCGGCTGAGCGGCCTGCGCGTTCCGCGTCAGCCCCGGCTGTGGTTCGAGATCCTTCTGATCGCGGTGAGTTACTGGACGTACTCACTGATCCGCAACGCCGTCCCGGAACAAAGGGGACAGGCTCTGAGCAACGCCGACTGGCTCTGGCGGCTGGAGGAAAACCTCGGCATCGCCGTCGAAGAATCGGTCAACCACACCGTGAATTCGGTGACTTGGCTCATCGTCGGCATGAACTACTACTACGCGACACTGCACTTCGTGGTCACTCTGGGTGTCCTCGTGTGGCTGTTCCGCAGTCATCCCGGCCGCTATGCGGCGACCCGGATGGTGCTCTTCGCGACGACGGGCGTGGCCCTCGTCGGTTACTACCTGTATCCGCTCGCCCCGCCGCGGCTCATGAACGGCCAGAGCTTCATCGACACGGTGATGGTCCACGACACCTGGGGTTCGATGGCCTCCGGCGACCTGAAGAACGTGTCGAACCAGTACGCCGCGATGCCGTCGATGCACATCGGCTGGTCGGTCTGGTGCGGCCTGACGATCTTCGCGCTGGCCTCGGTCCCGTGGGTCCGGGTCCTGGGCCTGCTCTACCCGATGGCCACCCTCGTCGTGATCGTCGCCACCGCCAACCACTTCTGGCTGGACGCCGTCGGCGGCCTGATGTGCCTCGCCTTCGGCTACACGGTGGCACGGGTCTGGTACGGCACGTTGCCGTACTCCCTGCCGCGGCTGGTGCCGCCGCGCCGGGCACTGCTGCCCGGCAAGGTGTAGCGGCACCCGCCTGTCCGCCAGGCGTTCCGCTGGAAGTGCCGCGCTATGCCGTCGTGCGTCTGCGGGCCCGTCGTCGCTGGTCGCGCAGTTCCCCGCGCCCCTTGGGCGTTGCCGAACCGCAGTTCCACTTCACCAAGTCCGCTCAGGCCCGGTACATGACGTGACCGCCGGTCACCGTCAGTCGTACGGGAGCCTGAGCCACTTCGTCCGCGGGAGCGGTCGCCGGGTCCACGCCGCTGCCGTACGGCGGCCGGCGGCCGCGGCCGGACCCGGCCAGAACGCCGTCCTGCCGTCCCCTGCCCGTGCCAGTCCGCGCGCTCCAGCCACGCCTTGCCGCCCTCGACGGTCCCGAACTGGAGTACCTGACCCGGCCGACCCACCCGTGCCGCCGGCCAGGCCCTGCACGGCGACCAGCCCGGCACCAGGCCGTCGGCGTCCGCTCCCGCATGCGCCAGGGCGCGAAACACGGTGCCGGCAGGCAGCCGCCGCCCCCACAGCCTCAGGACGCGAAACGCAGCCACACCGGTCAGCGCGGTCGCCGTGGCCGCCACCCCAGCCCGGCGTCCCCGCCGTGGGCTACGGGCCGGTCACGCCCCGTAGAACAGCTCCTCCACCACGCTCCGCGCCCGCCTCGCCGTACGCCGGTACGCGTCGAGCATGTCGCCGACGTGTCCGGGCCCATACCCCAGGTAGCGCCCCACCGCCGCCAGTTCCCGCCCGTGCGACGGGAACGTGTCGCCCGCTCGCCCGCGCACCAGCATCACCGCGTTCCGCACCCGTGTCGCCAGCACCCACGCCTCGTCCAGGGTGGCCGCGTCCTCGCCGGAGACGAGTCCGGCGGCGCAGGCGGCGGCGAGGGCCTCGCGGGTGCGGGTGGTGCGCAGGCCCGGCTCGGCCCAGCCGTGCCGCAGCTGGAAGAGCTGGACGGTCCATTCGACGTCGGAGAGGCCGCCGGGCCCGAGCTTGGTGTGCAGCTTCGGGTCGGCTCCGCGCGGCATCCGCTCGGACTCCATACGGGCCTTCAGGCGCCGGATCTCACGGACGGCGTCGTCGCCGAGTCCCTCCGCCGGGTACCGCAGCGGGTCGATCAGCTCGATGAAGCGCCGCCCCAGGTCCTGGTCACCGGCGACGACTTCGGCCCGCAGCAGCGCCTGCGACTCCCAGACCAGGGACCAGCGGCGGTAGTAGGCCTCGTACGACTTCAACGTCCGTACGAGCGGCCCGGACTTGCCCTCCGGTCGCAGGTCGGCGTCGATCAGCAGCGGCGGATCGGCGCTCGGGATCTGGAGCAGTCGCCGCATCTCGGAGACGACCTTGTTCGCGGCGTCCGCGGCCTCCCGCTCCTCGACGCCCGCGCGGGGCTCGTGCACGAACAGGACGTCCGCGTCGGAGCCGTAGCCGAGTTCGTGCCCGCCGAAGCGGCCCATGCCGATGACCGCGAACCGGGTGGGCAGTTCGTCGCCCCAGCCCTCGCGGACGACGGCCCGCAGAGTGCCGGCGAGGGTCGCGGCCGTGAGGTCGGAGATCGCGCCGCCGACCCGGTCCACCAGGGCGCCCTGATCGGCCTCGGCGGGCTGGGCCTCGG
Source organism: Streptomyces blattellae (assembly GCF_009709555.1). Lineage (GTDB taxonomy): Bacteria > Actinomycetota > Actinomycetes > Streptomycetales > Streptomycetaceae > Streptomyces > Streptomyces blattellae. Next base: position 96,483 of record NZ_WJBG01000114.1, read on the forward strand.
TGCCGTACGAGCCCACGATGTCGGCGGCGGCCGTACGGAACAGCTCGCGGCGGCGGACGCCGCGGGCGGCCGTGACCCCCTGGACGGCGCCGTCGGCACGGCCCACCGCGGCGAGGATCTCCTGTTCCAGGTGGGCGTGGGAGCGGGGGTCGAGGCCACCGCCGTCACCGTCGCCGAGCAGCGCCACCGCTTCCGGCGCACGCATCAGCAGGTCGGGCGCGAGGCGGCCGGCGGACAGCACACGGGCGAGATTCTCGGCGGCGGCGCCTTCATCGCGCAGCAGCCTCAGATACCAGGGCGTCTTGCCCAACGCGTCCGACACGTTGCGGAAGTTGAGCAGTCCCGCGTCCGGGTCGGCGGAGTCGGCGAACCAGCCGAGCAGCACCGGCAGCAGGGTGCGCTGGATCGCGGCCTTGCGGGTGACGCCGGAGGCCAGCGCCTCCAGATGGCGCAGGGCGGCGGCCGGGTCGGCGTAGCCGAGGGCGACCAGCCGTTCGCGGGCCGCCTCGGGGCTCAACCGTGCTTCGCCGGGGGCGAGTTGGGCGACGGCGTCGAGCAGCGGCCGGTAGAAGAGCTTCTCGTGCAGCCGTCGTACGACACTCCCGTGCCGCTTCCACTCGCGGTTCAGCTCGGCGACCGGATCGGTGCGCAGGCCCAGCGAGCGGCCGATGCGGCGCTGGTCGGCCTCGTCGTCGGGGACGAGGTGGGTGCGGCGCAGCCGGTAGAGCTGGATGCGGTGCTCCATGGAGCGCAGGAAGCGGTAGGCGCTGTCGAGCTGGACGGCGTCCGCGCGGCCGACGTACCCGCCGGCGGCGAGCGCCTGGAGCGCGTCCAGGGTGGTGCCGCTGCGCAGGGACGCGTCGGCCCGGCCGTGCACCAACTGCAGCAGCTGTACGGCGAATTCGACGTCGCGCAGCCCGCCCGGACCGAGTTTCAGCTCCCGCTCGACCTCGGCGACCGGGATGTTCTCGACGACCCGGCGGCGCATCTTCTGCACGTCGGCGACGAAGTTCTCGCGCTCGGCGGCCTTCCAGACGAGCGGTTCGAGGGCGGCGACGTACTCCTCGCCGAGTTCGATGTCCCCGGCCACCGGGCGGGCCTTGAGCAGCGCCTGGAACTCCCAGGTCTTGGCCCAGCGCTGGTAGTAGGCGAGATGGCTGCTCAGCGTGCGCACCAGGGGACCGTTTCTGCCCTCGGGCCGCAGATTGGCGTCCACGGGCCAGATCGAGCCCTCGACGGTGGTCTCGGAGCAGATCCGCATCATGTGCGAGGCGAGCTTGGTGGCGGAGCGCAGCGCCTTGCCCTCGTCGGCGCCGTCGACGGCTTCGCCCACGAAGATCACGTCGACGTCGGACACGTAGTTCAGCTCATGGCCGCCGCACTTGCCCATCGCGATCACCGCGAGCCGGCACGCGGCGGCGTCGTCGGGCGCGGCGGCTCGGGCGATGGCGAGGGCGGCGCGCAGGGTCGCGGTGGCCAGGTCGGCCAGCTCGGCGGCGGTCTCGGCGACATCGGTGGTGCCGCACACGTCGCGGGCCGCGATGGACAGCAGACAGCGCCGGTAGGCGACGCGCAGGGCGACCGGGTCGCCGGCCTCGGCGAGACCGCGCTCGAACTCCGCCACCCCGGGGTGGAGGTCGCGCGGCTCGTACATGACGAGCGCCTGCCAGTCCCTGGGATGCCGGGCGAGGTGGTCGGCGAGCGCGGCGGAGGCCCCGAGCACACCGAGCAGCCGGTCCCGCAGCGGCTTCGCCGCTATCACCGTGTCGAGCAGCTCCTGCCGTGCCAGGGGCCCTGGCTGCACCTCGACGAGCCGGACCAGACCGTGCAGCGCGAGATCCGGGTCGGCGGTCGCGCCGAGCGCCTCCAGCAGCACCGGGTCGCTGCGCAGGGACGCGAGCTCCACGCTGTCCAGAAGCCGCTCTGCGGCCGACGGATCGGTGAAACCGTGCCGCAGCAGCCGAGTGAAGGTGCTGCTCCTGCGCCCCGGCGCCGTCATGCCCCGCCTCCTGTCGGATCAAGGTCGTTCCCGCCTGAGCCTAACCGCAGAGCCGCGGAGAAGCGCCGATGAGTTCTGCCGCCGCCTGGGGTCTGCCCTGCAGAGGTTCGGACATCCGGCGGCTGGAGGAAGCTCATGCCCCACACAGACACCGACACCGACACCGGTACCGACACCGGTACCGACATCGGTACCGGCCCGCAGACCCGACTGGACACCCGCTACAGCGACGAGACGGCCACCGCGGTCCCCTGGCCGGAGGCCGACAAGCAGCTCACCGAGGCCGAGCTGTTCTGGATCTCGACCGTACGACCGGACGGGCGCCCGCATTCCCCCATAGCCTTAAGGGCATGGGGGACCCCCATCCCCGCTCCCCGCGGTCCGGGCACACGGCGCACTGCACTTCTGCACCGGCCCCGAGGAGCGCAAGGCCCGCAACCTGGCGGAGAACCCGCAGGTCGTCCTCACCACGGGCACGAACACCTGGAACAAGGGCTACGACCTGGTGGTCGAGGGCGTGGCGCGGCGCGTCACGGACGACGCGGCGCTGCGCGAACTCGCGGCCCGCTGGGAGACGAAATACGGCTCCTTCTGGCACTTCGAGGTACGGAACGGCTGCTTCGACCACAAGCCGGGGCACGCGTACGTCTTCTCGGTGGCGCCGGTCACTGTTTTCGGCTTCGGTAAAGGGGAGCCGTTCGGCCAGACCCGCTGGCGGTTCGGCGGTGACGAGGAGGCGTAGCCATGGACTTCACGCTCGAAGTGATCCCGCTGCCCGTGAGCGACATCGACCGCGCCCGCGACTTCTACCGCGACCAGGTCGGCTTCCACGTCGACATCGACCAGGAGGTCATGCCGGGCATGCGCATCGTCCAGCTCACCCCGCCGGGCTCCGGCTGTTCCATCGCCCTCGGCGACAGCATCTGGGACCTCACCAAGGGCGGGACCAGACCCGAACCCGGCTCCTACCAGGGCCTCCAGCTGTGCGTCGCCGACATCAAGGCCGCCCACGCCGAGCTGCGCGAACGCGGCCTGGAGGTCTCCGAGCCGACCCAGTACTCCCCCGACGACGGCGCGACCTTCATGTACTTCACGGATCCGGACGGCAACGGCTGGTCGATCCAGGAGTACCGGCGCAGGGCCACGGAGCCGTTGCACAAGGCCCTGGCAGATCTGGCCGGCGGACGCCAGTAGGCGGTGCGGGTCGCCGGCTGAACCACGCCGGCTGACAAGAAGCACAGCCGGAGTGCGAGGGCGTCGGCACCCTTGCCGTCCAGCCCTCCGAAGCCCTCCGCGATACGGCCTTCGACCGTCAGGACGCGTCCACGTGCCGTCACACTCATGGCCAGCGCTTTGTGCAGCCGGTCCCACCAGGCCGCTGCCTCGCAGAAGCTCCTGCTTGCGCTCGGAGAGGCGCTCGGAGAGGCGGTCGGACAGCGATGGAGTTGGCGCACAGTACGGCCCTCCACCGCTGCCTGCGCCCGATGTGATCGCGGTCGACGCCCTGTGATCAACCGCCCCGCCGCCGACGGCCGCCATCAGCGCCGGGCGGCACCCTCAGCGCCGGGGGAAACGGCGTCCTCAACACCTCCTACAGAACCGGCAGAGACTTCCGCAGCTCGAAGGCGGTCACCTCGGAGCGGTACTCCTCCCACTCCTGGCGCTTGTTGCGCAGGAAGAAGTCGAAGACGTGCTCGCCCAGCGTCTCGGCGACCAGATCGCTGCGCTCCATCAGCGTCAGGGCCTCGCCCAGGTTCTGCGGCAACGGCTCGATGCCCATCGCGCGGCGCTCGGCGTCGGAGAGGGCCCAGACGTCGTCCTCGGCGCCCGGCGGCAGTTCGTAGCCCTCCTCGATGCCCTTGAGGCCGGCGGCGAGAAGGACGGCGTAGGCGAGGTACGGGTTCGCGCCGGAGTCCAGTGAGCGGACCTCGACGCGCGCGGAGCCGGTCTTGCCGGGCTTGTACATCGGGACGCGGACGAGGGCCGAGCGGTTGTTGTGGCCCCAGCAGATGTACGACGGCGCCTCGCCGCCCGCGCCGGCCGTGCGCTCGGAGCCGCCCCAGATGCGCTTGTAGGAGTTGACCCACTGGTTGGTGACCGCGGAGATCTCCGCCGCGTGCCGCAGCAGGCCCGCGATGAAGGAGCGGCCGACCTTGGAGAGCTGGTACTCCGAGCCCGACTCGTAGAACGCGTTGCGGTCGCCCTCGAAGAGCGAGAGGTGCGTGTGCATGCCACTGCCGGGGTGCTCGGAGAACGGCTTCGGCATGAAGGTCGCCTGGACCCCCTGCTCCAGCGCCACCTGCTTCATGACCAGGCGGAACGTCATGATGTTGTCGGCCGTGGACAGCGCGTCGGCGTACCGGAGGTCGATCTCCTGCTGGCCCGGGGCGCCCTCGTGGTGGGAGAACTCGACCGAGATGCCCATCGACTCCAGCATCGTGATCGCCTGGCGGCGGAAGTCCTGGCCGACGTGGGTGGGGGTGTGGTCGAAGTAGCCCGAGTTGTCGGCGGGAGTGGGGCGGGAGCCGTCCAGCGGGCGGTCCTTCAGCAGGAAGAACTCGATCTCCGGGTGGGTGTAGAAGGTGAAGCCCAGGTCGGAGGTCTTGGACAACGCGCGCTTGAGGACGTAGCGCGGGTCGGCGAAGGACGGGGAGCCGTCCGGCATGAGGATGTCGCAGAACATGCGGGCGGTGCCGGGGGCCTCCGCGCGCCAGGGCAGGACCTGGAAGGTCGACGGGTCCGGCTTGGCGATCATGTCGGACTCGTATACACGGGCGAAGCCCTCGATCGCGGAGCCGTCGAAGCCGATCCCCTCGTCGAAGGCCTGCTCAAGCTCGGCCGGGGCGACGGCCACGGACTTGAGGAAGCCCAGCACGTCCGTGAACCACAGCCGTACGAACCGGATGTCGCGCTCCTCCAACGTCCGGAGCACGAACTCCTGCTGCTTGTCCATCTTCCGCTTCCCCATCCTTGCTGGTCAGGCCGCCTGCCCCGGAAACCGTGCGAGGCGGTCGGGCACCTGAGCATCACACCACAACAGCGTTTCGTGCGCGTTGCGGACCATGATCACCCGGCCGGCCTCGGCGTGAACGCCTCCGGTACGGCAGGTGTACTGCTCAGTGCCCATACTGCCTGCTGCCACCGACATCCGTAATTCCTGCGACCTCTCCACGAGAGGTCACCGCTCCCCATTACGATCAGTAGAACCGATTTACGATCAGCAGACCCGACCATTCCCTTGCCTAGAAGGACACACCCCATGGGCTCCGCCAAGAAGAGCAGCTCCGCAGAGCGCAAGGCGCGAATAGAGGAGATGCGGCGCGCTGAGCGTGCCCGCGAGCGCCGTAACCGCATCCTCACCATCGCCGCGAGCGTAGTGGTCGTCACCGGTCTCGTCGTCGGCGGTGTCGTGCTGGTGCAGTCGCAGTCCGACGACGACTCCACGGCGAGCGACTCCAAGGGTACGGGCAAGTTCGTCACGGGCTCGGACGGCGTGAAGACCTGGGACGCGGAGCTGAGCCGCACCCACGTCACCGAGAACGTGGACTACCCGATGGAGCCCCCGGTCGGCGGCGACCACGACCAGGCGTGGATGAACTGCAACGGCGACGTCTACACCGAGGAACTCACCAACGTGAACGCCGTGCACTCGCTGGAGCACGGCGCGGTCTGGGTGACGTACACCAGCAAGGCGGCCAAGGAGGACGTGGACGCGCTGACGGAGAAGGTGAAGCAGACGCCGTACACGCTGATGAGCCCGTACGAGAACCAGAAGGACCCGATCATGCTCTCGGCGTGGGGCGTCCAGCGCACGGTGACGAGCGCGGACGACCCGAATGTCGACAAGTTCTTCGAGAAGTACGTCCAGGGTGAGCAGACGCCCGAGCCGGGCGCCGCCTGCACGGGTGGGCTGGCAGAGTGAGGCGGGCGCAGCTCGGCTGGATCGCGGGGGCCGCGGCAGGCGTGCTCGTCGCGGCCGGCGCGATCACCTACGCGGTGGCCGGGGACGGCAACTCCGGTGTCGAGCCGCCCGCCGCCGACTCGGCGGACGCCGGTTTCGCGCGCGACATGGCCGTACATCATCAGCAGGCCGTGGAGATGTCGTACATCGTGCGCGATCGCACCGACGATCCGGATGTGCGGCGACTGGCGTATGACATAGCACAGACGCAGGCCAACCAGCGCGGCATGCTGCTGGGCTGGCTGACCCTGTGGAATCTGCCGAAGGTGTCGTCGGACCCGCCGATGACCTGGATGGACATGGGCGGCATGGCCTCCGGCGAGGACGGCGCGCTGATGCCCGGCATGGCGACCGACACGGAGCTGGAGCGGCTGGGCAAGCTCAACGGCAAGCAGGCCGAGATCTTCTTCCTGCAGCTGATGACGGACCATCACCAGGGCGGTGTCCACATGGCCGAGGGGTGCGTGGAGCGCTGCGCGGTCGGGGCGGAGAAGGATCTCGCCCAGGGCATGGTGGACGCGCAGGAGTCGGAGATCCAGCTCATGGCGGATCTGCTCAAGGAGCGTGGCGCCCAGGCGCGTTGACCTCCGCCGAGGGGACGTGTGCCGGGGGGACGTGTGCCGGGGGGACGTATGCCGCAAATCCCTTGCGTATACGGTTCCTTGGGTGCTTCTTGGACCAGCCATTCCCCCCGGATTCCCCTGGCATGAACGGTTCACCGCGAGAGTGGCCACCGTCGAGTGATCACTCGCGACGAACCGCATCCAGGGGGTTCCATGAGATCCAACCGCGCCAGGGCACGCGCCGTGGCGGGCATCGCGGCGACACTGCCGATGCTCGCCGGGGCGCTGGCCTTCGGCATACCCGCGGCGCACGCCGCGGACAACCCGGGCCGGGACCTGCTCGCGGGCACCAAGCCCTCGTGGGCCACGACCAAGGCCGACAAGGGGGCCGCGCCGGACAGCTCCGCGGTCTCCGCCCGGGTCTACCTCGCCGGCCGCGACGCCGCCGGCCTTGCCGCGTACGCCAAGGCCGTGTCCGACCCGCACTCGGCCTCGTACGGCACATACCTGAGCGCTGATCAGGCGCAGGCCCGCTTCGGTGCGACCGCGGAGCAGACCGCCGCCGTCAAGGCGTGGCTGACGTCCGCGGGACTGAAGGTCACCGGTGTCACACAGCACTACGTCTCCGTGACCGGTGACGTGGCCGCCGCCGAGAAGGCGTTCGGCACCCAGCTGCGCACCTATGCCAAGGGCGCGAAGACCTACCGCGCGCCCGCGAAGGCCGCGTCCGTGCCCGGCAGTCTGAACGGCGCCGTCCTGACCGTCACCGGCCTGGACGACGCCCCGCACCGGGCGAGCCACCACGACCAGCTGCCCGGGCCGTCCACGGTGTTCAAGAACGCCGGGCCGTTCTCCTCGTACTACGGCTCGAACCTCGCGAGCACACTGCCGGACGCGTACGGCACCAAGATCCCGTACGCCGTCCAGGGCTACACCGGCAAGCAGTTGCGGGCCGCGTACGGCGCGGGCTCGCACACGGGCAAGGGGGTGCGGGTCGCCATCACCGACGCGTACGCCTCGCCGACCATCGCGCAGGACGCGTCGACCTACGCGAAGAAGCACGGCGACGCCGCCTGGAAGGCCGGCCGGCTGAGCCAGGTGCTGCCCGAGAAGTACACGCACACCGGCGCCGACGAGTGCGACGCCGCCGGCTGGTACGGCGAGGAGACCCTCGACGTCGAGGCCGTGCACGCGGTCGCGCCGGACGCGGACGTCACGTACGTGGGCGCCGCGTCCTGCCAGGACGACGACCTGCTCGACTCGCTCAGCAAGATCGTCGACAACCACCTCGCCGACATCGTCTCCAACTCCTGGGGCGAGACCGAGGCCAGTCAGACGCCGGACCTCGCGGCCGCCTACGACCAGGTCTTCCAGCTCGGCGCGGTCGAGGGCATCGGCTTCTACTTCTCCTCCGGCGACAACGGCGACGAGGTCGCCGCGACCGGTACGAAGCAGGTCGACACCCCGGCAGACTCGGCGTGGGTGACGGCGGTCGGCGGTACGTCGCTGGCGGTCGGCAAGGGCGACACGTATCTGTGGGAGACCGGCTGGGGCACCCAGCGGGCTGCGCTGTCGGACGACGGCACCAGCTGGGCGGGCTTCCCGGGCGCGTTCACCTCGGGCGCGGGCGGCGGCACCAGCAGGACGGTCGCCGAGCCCTTCTACCAGCAGGGTGCCGTGCCGTCCTCGCTGGCGCAGGCGAACAGCTCCGCCGGCAACCGCGTCGTCCCGGACATCGCGGCCATCGCCGACCCGAACACCGGGTTCCTCGTCGGCCAGACGCAGACCTTCCCGGACGGATCGCAGCAGTACAGCGAGTACCGCATCGGCGGCACCTCGCTCGCCGCGCCGGTCATCGCTGCGGTGCAGGCGCTGGCGCAGGAGGCGCGCGGCGGTGCGGCGATCGGGTTCGCCAACCCGGCGATCTACGCCAGGTACGGCTCGACGGCGTACCACGACGTCACGGACGCCCCCACCGGCTCCGGACTCGCCGTGGCCCGCGTCGACTTCGTCAACGGCTACGACGCGAGCGGCGGCCTGACCACGTCCGTGCGCACCCTCGGCGCGGACAGCTCGCTGAAGGCGGTCAAGGGGTACGACGACGTGACGGGCGTGGGGACGCCCGCGGGCGGCTATGTGGAGTCGTACCGCCGACGGTGACCGATGGACCGATCGGCGGTGACCGGTTGGTCGATCGGCGGTGACCGGTTGGTCGATCGGCGGTGACTGACGGATGAGGTGGGGTGGCGTGGGGTGGCGTGGGGTGCGCCACAACCCGCGCCACCCCATCGCGTCGCTCTGACGATTACACTGGGCGCGTGCCTCAACTTCGTCTCGCTCTGAACCAGATCGACTCACGCGTCGGTGACCTCGCCGGGAACGCCGAGACGGTCGTCCGCTGGACCCGGCACTCCGCCGAGCAGGGGGCGCATCTCGTGGCGTTCCCGGAGATGGTGCTGACCGGCTATCCAGTCGAGGACCTGGCCCTGCGACCGTCCTTCGTCGAGGCCTCCCGCGCCGCCCTGCGCGACCTGGCCGCGCGCCTCGCCGACGAGGGCTTCGGGGAGCTGCCGGTGATCGTCGGCTATCTCGACCGTTCGGAGGCCGCCCGGCCGAAGTTCGGCCAGCCGGCCGGGGCCCCGCGCAACGCGGGGGCGGTGCTGCACCGCGGCGAGGTCGTGCTGACGTATGCCAAGCACCACCTCCCCAACTACGGCGTCTTCGACGAGTTCCGCTACTTCGTGCCCGGCGACACCATGCCGGTCGTGCGGGTGCACGGGGTGGATGTGGCCCTCGCCATCTGCGAGGACCTCTGGCAGGACGGCGGCCGGGTGCCGGCGGCGCGTTCGGCCGAGGCGGGCCTGCTGCTGTCGATCAACGCCTCGCCGTACGAGCGCGACAAGGACGACACCCGCCTCGAACTGGTCCGCAAGCGCGCCCAGGAGGCGGGCTGCACCACGGCGTATCTGGCCATGATCGGCGGGCAGGACGAGCTGGTCTTCGACGGCGACTCGATCGTGGTCGACCGCGACGGAGAGGTGATCGCACGGGCGCCGCAGTTCGCGGAGGGCTGTGTGGTCCTGGACCTGGACCTGCCGGCGGCGTCGGCCCAGGCACCCACCGGCGTGGTCGACGACGGCCTGCGCATCGACCGGCTGGTGCTGTCCGAGGAGCCCCTCGCCCCGTACGAGCCGGAACTGACCGGCGGCTACGCGGACCGGCTGGACGACGACGAGGAGGTGTACTCGGCGCTGGTGGTGGGCCTGCGGGCCTACGCCGCGAAGAACGGCTTCACGTCGGTCCTGATCGGTCTCTCCGGTGGCATCGACTCGGCCCTCGTGGCGGCGATCGCCTGCGACGCCCTCGGCGCGCAGAACGTGTACGGCGTCTCCATGCCGTCCAAGTACTCCTCCGACCATTCCAGGGGCGACGCGGCGGAGCTGGCGCGGCGGACGGGGCTGAACTTCCGTACCGTGCCGATCGAGCCGATGTTCGACGCGTACATGGGCTCGCTGGGCCTGTCCGGCCTGGCCGAGGAGAACCTCCAGTCCCGGCTGCGCGGCACCATGCTGATGGCGATCTCCAACCAGGAGGGCCACATCGTTCTCGCCCCCGGCAACAAGTCGGAACTGGCGGTGGGCTATTCGACGCTGTACGGCGACTCGGTCGGCGCGTACGGCCCCATCAAGGACGTCTACAAGACGTCGATCTTCCGCCTCGCCGAGTGGCGCAACCGGGCTGCCGCCGAGCGCGGGCAGACGCCGCCGATCCCGGAGAACTCGATCACCAAGCCGCCGAGCGCGGAACTCCGCCCCGGACAGGTCGACACGGACTCCCTGCCGGACTACCCCGTCCTCGACGCGATCCTGGAACGCTACGTCGACCGCGACGAGGGCGCCGACACCATCGTCGCCGCCGGGTTCGACCGGGCGCTGGTCACCAGGACACTGCGCATGGTCGACACCGCGGAGTACAAGCGGCGGCAGTATCCGCCGGGGACGAAGATCTCCCCGAAGGGCTTCGGGAAGGACCGGCGGCTGCCGATCACGAACGGGTGGCGGGAGACGGCGTAGGCGAGCCGACGGCGGAACGCGGCCAGGCCAGCGTGATCGGGTCACGGAAGGCGGCGACATCCGGGTGGGCGTTGAGGTGCGGGTTCACCGGTGGTGTCACCGGCGGGGCCTGACCAACGGAACTCGGGCACACACCCCGGAATGGCTTTCAGCACGCGACCACAGGTGCTGCGTAGCCGCTTCGTGTGCCGGTCCGGGACCGGTCCCGAGTCGTGGGGACTAGCTTGCGCACCTGGGGCGATGGGCAAGTGCGAATGGAGGCGTGTTCAAGGACTCTCCGTGTGCGCGGCCGCCCGCTGCACGGGTCGGCTGGGTGACCGTCGAGTGCATGAGTTGTCGTCAGGTGATCGGCCGGGTGGCGGGAATGCTGGAGCCGGTTCGGTGAGTGTCGATTGCAGCGCGTGCTGGTTCGGTGCAGCCGTATCCGCTCAGGACGAGTGTTCGATGGCACCGGCTGAGCTGGTGCACTTCCCGTCGCGCCCATCCGGTGCCGAGATCGCTGAGGTGGGCGTCGGTGAGCTCCAGGTGAAGCGGGGCCTCATCGGACGGGCCGCTGTCGTCGGTCTGCCATTCAGGGGCCTCGTTGTGACCGTGCTCGGAGCCGACGCGAACGAGTGCGTAGAACACCCCCGTCGGCCTCAGCCACCGGCCCACGTCCGTGAGGAGCCGGCCCGGTTCCAGGTACGGGAGGCCGTAGCGGCAGGTCACGACATCGAGAGTCCCGGGAACAAGCTCGGCGGGGATGGGATCGGCGACGATGTCCCAGAGCGCGTACGACAGTCGGCCGCACGGCCCTGCGGTTTCGGCTTGCCGCAGTGCCTCGTCAGAGAAGTCGTAGCCGGTCACCGTCATGCCCCAGTCGGCAAGTTGCCGTGTCCATGCGCCCGTTCCGCACGCGAGATCAATGGCGGTCATGCCGGTGCGCGCGGCGACAGCCTCCTGGAAGTGCTCGGTCTCGGCGGGACTGACGGAGGTCGGCGGGCCTGCTGCAGTCCACAGGTTCCAGTCAGCGGCCGACAACCGGCAGCTTCTCCGGGCGGCAGTGGTCATGGTGTGACCTCCGGTGGTTCGTCGGTGCAGCCGATCAGGCGCAGCCGCTTCAGTTCGAAGCAGCGACTGACGACCCCGTCCTCAGGCCCACCGAACAGGTTCACCGGCGAGCGTTCATCCGGCAGTTGCGGATCCATGGCGGACAGGGCAGCCTGCGGTTCACGCGTGGGGAGGCGCTTCCTCGGCTGGGCGGGCTGGCTCGGTCATGGGCGCACTCGTCGCCGAGACTGCGCGCGCCACTGGCAACACGGACGTTCGGGGCTGCCGCCGTGCGTACGGGTGTGCGTCGACGGACTGCTCATAAGCACATCCTTCCTGCGGAATGGCGCGGTGGGAGCGAGCGCAGGCAGGTCCGCTCACGCCGCCGGATCTCTGCCTGCGGCGCCTGGGCTGGTGCCGCATGACCCGCTGCCCTTGTTCGGTGATATTGCTACGCGCAAACACCACGTGTCAACGATCGTTTTAGAGTTCAGAACTATCGTTCATAAATGCGAGCAGGCGAGGCGTTTCCGCCCGGCACTTGCCGGGGCGAAAGGCCTGTCCCTTTCTTGGGTGAACGTGCCGGAATGCTAACGATCGCTTAAGGTCAGTAAACGATCGTTGTGGAGTGGGCGGGGTTGCGCGTACGCTGCCACGTACACGCAGGAGAGCCGCCCCCCGGGCCTTCAGGGAGACCGTCGTTGGAGCCATACACGTCACTGACCGAGACGCTTCAGCGCCTCGATGAGCTCATCCGCGAGCGCGGCTTGAATCGATCGGACATCCTCAGCCCGCAGGCACTGGCAGTCGGGACGGCACTGCCGGAAAGTACTGTCCGCCGCCTGCTCAAAGGCCACCCGGCACCGGCCGACACGGTCAGTGAGCGAGTCTGCGCCCGCATGAAGGCGGTCAGCGACGCCCATCTGGCCCGCACCGGTAGGCGCATGTCGGACCTGGCCGCCGACATCTCCAAACGCCTGGGAATCTCCGATGTCTGGGCACGCTCGGTCTGCGACGGCAAGAAGACACCCAACATCGAACTCCTGCACCATCTGGTGGGGTACTTCGGCATCAAGGGCGGCGAGTCGTTCTTCACGGCGTCGGCCGACGAAGCACTCAACCACGTGTTGCTGCCCATTCTGCGGCGGCTCGATAACCCCGAGCCGGACCCCGTAGCGGCGTTGCTGGACCGCTACGGCGTGAAAAGCGCGGATCTGCGGCTGCACGGCTCCATGCCACGTCAACAACTGGAGAGGATCCTGGAGAGTGTGCTGCGGTCGGTGCTGCCCGAGGAGGGAGACACCAAGCGATGAGCACGAAGGCGATGAAGTCCCTGCTGAGCGACCTGGGCAAGGAAGCATCGAAGTCGCTCCAGCGGCCTGCCGCCCCCCGGGACGTCATGGAGGAGTTCTGCCGGGCAATGAGCGTCCGCAAAGGCCGGCCCATCACACTCGCATTCCGCGCCTTCCCGCCGGACATCGCGGTGTCGGGCATGCGCCTGGACCTCGGGGACCGTTCCATCATCGTCGTCGAGGACCGCACTGTGCCCGAGGCCCAGCTGGTCATTCTCGGCCACGAGCTGTGGCACGAAGAGGAAGAGGACCGGGGTCATCACGTGGCCGGGCTGCCGGCAGCCGCCCGCACGCTCACCGCGGCCCAGCCTCCGGAAGCCGTTCGCCGGGCCGTCGAGCAGATACTCGACGAACACGAAGTGCCCCGCGAGGCCATCCTCACCGTGGCGCCCCGGGCGGAATCCGCCGCCGATCACGAGGTCGACGCGGAGACCTTCGGCCTGCTCTTCGGCCGTGAAGTACGCCCCTGGATGAAGGGACGGTACGCGGAAGGACCGGTCAGCGCCGCGACCGTCGAGGGACGCATCAACCTCTCCCTCCTCAACCGCAGCGGACGCATCCTGTGAACCCCTACTTCCACATTCCCTACGCCATCCCCACCCTGCTGCTGGCCTTAGCTCTCCTGCTCAAATTCCCCACTCTCGTTCGGGCCTGGCGCGACCCCGACGTCCGCGCCACCACGCTCCTGCTGACCTTCGCCACAGCCGTACTCGTCGTCATCACACCCGTCAACATCGAACTCCTCAACGAGCTGACCGGCATCCCGAACATCGCATCGCCTTGGGCCTACTCGTTCCTGACCGCGTTCTGCGCAACCGGCCTCACTATGATCATGCGGTGGCGGGAGGAACCCTCCGAGCGCCGCCGACGCCGGATACGCCGCGTCTACTGGATCTACGCCGGCATCATCGCGGCGCTGTGGGTGACGTTCGTACTGGCCGACGTGCCCGAACCGCGGATCTACGACCTTGACACCTACTACGCCAGCACACCCTGGATGCGCGAGCACATCCTGCTGTATCTGCTGGCCCACATGGTGTCCTCCCTGGTCGCCACCTACATGCTGTGGAAGTGGTTCCCCGAAGTCGCAAACCGCTGGCTGAAATCGGGCGTGGTCTGCCTGCAGCTCGGCTTCGCCTCCGGCCTCATCTTCGACGCGGCGAAACTGACCGCGCTCGGCGCCCACTGGTCCGGCCACGACCTCGATGTCCTCAGCACCCAAGCAGCGCCGCCATTCGCTCTTCTGGAAGCCATCCTCGTCGCCATCGGGTTCATCGTCCCCCAAGCAGGGCCACTCCTGCAGAAGTGGCTCCGTGACCAGCGCGAGTACTGGCGGCTGCGCCCTCTGTGGTCGGCCGTCCGCGACGTCACCCCCGCCGCAGCTCCGGCCCGGCTCGGCCTATGGGTCCCCCTGGACCTCCGCCTGGTGCAGCGCCAGCAACGCATCCACGACTCCCTACGCGTGCTTGCCCCGTACCTCGACCGGGACCTGTACGACACGGCGCGACGCGCGGTTCCGGCAGGCTGCACCGAGCAGGGAACACGCGGCATCGCTGGTGCCGTCACCATTCGCGCGGCCATCGACGCCCACCGCGGCGCAATGCCCGGCCCTACAAGCCTCGCAGCACAGCAACTCGCCACGGACATCCACGAGCACATCGACGCCATCTCCAAGGCCCTGCACCGTCCCCGCCTCGTCGACAGCATCCGCCAGCGGGTGACCAGCACAGAAAGCGTCAACACACATGCCTCGTAGTGCTACCACCCGTCGGCCCAACGTCGTCATCATCGGCGCGAGCGCGACCGGCCTTTTCGCCGCCGCCGCACTCACGGAATTCGCCGACGTCACCATCGTCGAACGCGACCACTTGCCCGACGGCCCCACAGCCCGCCGCGGCGTCCCGCAAGCCCGGCACGCGCACCTCGTGTGGAGCGGTGGCGTACATGCCTTCAACGAACTCCTGCCCGGCATCGTCGACGATGTCATAGCCCGCGGCGGACGCCTCGTCCACATCATGGGCGACATGGTCTCCCGGGCCCCCAACGAGGTCTGGTTCCGCCGGTTCCTGTCCACGCACCATCGCAACCTCGTCTGCTCCCGCAATCTGCTGGACGCCGTCCTGCGCGAACGCCTCCGTGCAGTCGAGCACCTCGCCTTGCGTCAGGGCACCACTGCACAGGGGCTGGAGGGCGACGCCACCCGCATCACGGGAGTCCGTGTCCGCAGCAACGACACCAGCGGCAGCAACGACGTCGTATTGAAAGCCGACCTTGTCATCGACGCCTCCGGCCGCGGCTCCCGCACCCCCCAGTGGCTGGAAGGCCTCGGACTGCCCGAAGTCACCGAACGCCAGGTCGACGCCGGACTCGTCTACGCCACCCGTCTGTTCCGCGCCCCTCACAGCTCTGCCGGCACCGACTTCCCGCTCATCAATGTCCAGGCCAACCCCGCCAAGGCCCCCGGCCAAGGCGGCATCATCCTGCCCATCGAAGACGGCCAGTGGATCGTCACCCTCTGCGGCACCCGCGGCGGCGAGCCCACCAAAGATGCCCGCGCCTTCATCGACTTCGCACTTGGCCTCGGCGACCCCATCATCGGCGAACTCCTCAAAGACGCCGAGCCACTCAGCGACGTCGAAACAACCCGCTCCACCGCCAACCACCGCCGCTACTACGAAAAGGCCAAACGCTGGCCCGAAGGATTCGTCGCCCTGGGTGACGCCGTCGCCAGCTACAACCCCGTCTACGGCCACGGGCTCACCGTCGCTGCGCAGTGCGCCCTCGCCGTCCGCGACGTCATGCACACCACGCACCTCACCGCCCCCGGCACCGCCCAGCGCCTCCAGCGAGCTGCGGCCCGCCCCGTCAGCGCCGCCTGGGACCTGGCCGTCGGACAGGACGCCTTCTACCCCGGCGCCACCGACACCCCACCCACCGCCATGGAGCGCTTCCTCGCCCGGTTCGTCGACCGCGCCGTGGAAACCGGTGCAACCAACCCCCGCGCCCTGGGCGCCCTGCTGGACGTCATGAGCCTGGAGAAGCCCCCAACCCGGCTGTTCTCGCCCGACATGCTCATCCCGATGCTCATCGGCCCGAGAAAGCCCCAACTGCAAGGACCGCCGCTGAACCAGTCCGAGCGCAAGACCGCCATCTCCTGACTGGTGCCGCGTCAGGCAACGTTCGCCCTGTTCCCCGTCAAGTCCTTGCGTTCAGCTCAGCGGGGTCTCCTGCGAAGGAGAAGAGTCTGCTGCCGACTCCGTGGTCTCCTCGGGCGCGGACGACTTCGGTGCGGCCGTTGCTGAGCCTCGCAGACCGCTGAGGGCCAGGACCGTCATCACCGCCGCGGCCGCTGCCGCCACCCCGAAACCGCCGTGCGCACCGCCCGCGTCCACCACCTGCCCCGCGACCGCCGCGGCGCCTGCTATTCCTGCCGCGCTTGCGGAGCTGCCCCAGGTAAAGGCCTGAGTGAGGACGGCGCGCGGAACCGCCGACTCGGTGAGAACGGAGGTGAGGATCAGGAGGACCGGCACGGCGAGTCCGGTCAGGGCGAGGGTGGCGCCGACCGCGAGGGGCGCGTCGAGGAATGTCAGCGGGAGGCTCGCGAGGGTGAGGGAGGCGGCGACTGTGGCCTGGTGGCGTCGGAGTGAGCCGCCGTGACGCCATGCTCCGTAGGCCCAGCCACCCTGAACCGCCCCGGGTCAGGTAGAGACTCAATTCCGTGAAAGGATTGAGTCATGGCACGACCCGACAGCATCTTGTTCGCGAGCTGCACGACGTGGAAGTGGTCGACCACGACGGTGGCGTGGGGCAGGCCGGTGCGCAGGGCGGCGCGGTAGGTGGCCGACATTTCGATGGCGACGTGCCGGATGTTCTTGCGCCAGGTCAGGGGTGTGGTGGCGAGCCAGGCCAGCACGTCGGCGACGGTGCGGCCCTCGACCTGGCCGAGCAGGCCACCGGCACCGAGCGCGTCGACGAACCCGGTGTGCCACCGGTCTCTGGTCAGCTGCCACTTGCCGCTGTCCGGATCCTGTTCCCAGCGAGGCCGTCCACGCCGGGCCTCGTCAATGCCCAGCACTTCGACCTCGGGCAGCGGTGCTTCGGCGACCTGCCGGGCGGCGGCCTTGAAAGCGTCCATCACGGTCGGCCAGGACAGGTGCAGATCGCGGGCGGCCTGGATGACCGTGGAGTCGGCGTCCCGTATCCGGCGCCCGGCCG
Organism: Streptomyces blattellae; assembly: GCF_009709555.1. Classification (GTDB taxonomy): domain Bacteria; phylum Actinomycetota; class Actinomycetes; order Streptomycetales; family Streptomycetaceae; genus Streptomyces; species Streptomyces blattellae. The sequence continues at coordinate 113,675 of NZ_WJBG01000114.1, forward strand.
CACTGCGCAGCCTCCCGGTGATCCGGGCGCCGGCCGGGATCTGCGGGATCTGCTCGGTGAACGACTTGCGGGGACAGGCCGGCTCACGGCACCACCAGCGCCGCTTGTGCCACACGAACTCCAGCCCGCGCTCGCCGTAAGGGAGATCACGGGGCCGGGTGGTCGCGGAGCCTTTCACCCGGGACGCGAAGACCCCGCAAGCCGGGCAGGCCCGGGCCGAGGCATCCGCCGTGGCCAGGTGGACCCGGCGGCCACCGTCCTCGCACCGCTCGACCCGTATGACGGACACCCCGTCGAGGCCGAGCAGCAACGTCGTATCGTTGACCAAGCCCGTGGCTCCCCAGTGATCCTTCTGCGTAGAGAACAGAAATGATCACCCAGGACCACGGGCGTCCTGCATCCAAGGCCGACAACCACCTGTCTCTCCCCTCGTAGCGTGAAGACCGTGACTGCAGGGGAAGTTGGGAGTCATGGCGGAGAAGCGACGGAAGTTCGATCCAGAGTTCCGTGAGGGTGCCGTGCGGATCGTCACGGAGACCGGCAAGACGATCGCCGAGGTCGCCGAGAACCTGGGGATCAACGAGACCACCCTGGCGAGCTGGGTCTCCCGTGCCCGTCGGGCAGGGACCGCACCGGCTGGTGGGAGCGACGAGCTGGAGCGTCTGCGGCGGGAGAACGCCCAGCTCAAGCGGGACAACAAGGAACTGGTCATGGAGCGTGATGTCCTCAAACGCTGCATGGTCCTGTGGGTGAAGTAGCCGTGGCGGACCCGGCGTCCGTCGTCGGGGTGATCAGCGACTTCAGGACCGAGCACGGCATTTCGCACCGTGTCTCCTGCCGCGCCCTGGGTGTGAGTGAGTCGTGGTTCTACAAGCACCGCACCCATCGGCCCACCCGGCGTGAGCTGCGCAGACAGCATCTGATCGAGGCAGTGAAGGAGGAGTTCGACGACTCCGGCGGCACCTACGGCTCGCCGAAGATCTGGATCAGGCTGGTGAGGCAGGGCTGGCAGGTCTCGGTGAACACCATCGCGAAGATCATGGCCGGGCTGGGCCTGGTCGCGCGGAAGGTGCGCAGACGGCGGGGATTGACCCGACCGGGGAAGCGGCCGGCCGCGCCGGACTTCGTGCGCCGCGACTTCACCGCCGAGGCACCCGACCTGGTCTGGTGCGGGGACAAGCCAGTCCCCTGTATCCGGCAGAGCCGGTTCGACGACCAGCGCCCGACCAGCAGGACGGTGATGGTCGCGCCGCCGCTCTTGAGAAGGAGACCGATGACCGGCGTCAGCTTCGCCTCGGCGGCCGGGGCCATATACCGGACGGGAGACTTCCTCTTCCGTCCGTTCGGGACCCCTCCCCGGCCATGTGCCGCACTATAGGGATCTGTGAATCTGTGAGGGAGCAAAGTCTCCTGCCCGTAGGGCAGTTGGGGGAGTGAGTCGGTATGAGTGGGTCCGAAGAGTCGTCGGGGGTCGGTGGGACGGGAGAGGGATCGGACCAGCCTGCGTCCACCCCACCCGAGCCGCCGTCGCCGTCCAAGCCCCTGTCGCCACCCGAACCGCCATCGCCGCCCAAGCCCTCGTCACCGCCGGAATTCCCGTCACCGCCCGAACCCCTGTCGGCGCCCGAACCCCCGTCGGCGCCCCCGCCTCCGCCCAAGCCCTCGTCGCCGCCCGAACCTCCATCGTCACCCCCGCCCCCGCCGGAACCTCCATCGTCACCCCCGCCCCCGCCCGACCCCCCGTCGTCGTCCCCGCTCCCTCCCCCGCCCCCGATGCCCGATGGTCCGCCCACCGTGCAGTCGCCGGTCTCCGAGTGGCTGACCTACACGCTGCCGGAGGAGCCGGAGGATGTCGTGCCCGCGGATCGGTGGCGTTCTGCGGCGGCCGGGCTGTTCAACCTCACCGGGCTCGGGCTGGGGTACGCGCTGCTGCAGCGCTGGCCGCAGGCCGCCCTGTGCTGGGTCGCGACCAGCCTGCTGCTGGTGGCCGCGCTGCCCGCGGACCCTGACGGGCTGCCGGGCGCGGTGGTGTGGGGGTACATCCTCTTTCTGGTGCTGGCCGCGGCCCACGCGGCGTGGCTCGCGCGCCGTGCGCGGCTGACGTTGCCGTGGCGGTCGACGGTCGCCGCCGGGGTCGGTCTCGTGCTGCTCGTCGTGCCGGTCGGTGGGGCGGTGGGGTACGAGGCGGCGCGGGAAGAGGCGTACCAGCAGATGTTGCTGGACCGGCTCGACGAGACGGACCGGCTGGTCACCACGGCCTCGCGGCGGGACAGCTTCGCCGAGGCCAAGGACGACTACGAGCGGGCGATGAAGGACTACCGTGCGCTCGGCGACGACCACCCCGGCAGCCGGGCCGCTCAGCGCATCCCCGACCGCCTCGGCCGGTTCTACGACACGGTCGCCGCGCCGTACCGCGAGAAGGAGTACTGCGAGGCCCTGGAACCGCTGCGGTATCTGTGGAAGCTGCCGGACACGATGGGCAGCGAGCGGCTCGGCTCCCTCGCCGACTGGCCCGAGGAGCCCCTGGCCACCTCGCTCTACGAGTGCGGCATCGCGAACCTCGGCTCCGGCGCCGTGTCCGCAGCGGACGCGAACGGCGGCGCGCTGGCCGAACTGCTCGGTACGTTCCCCGACTCGGCGCAGGCCGCCAAGGTCGAACCGGCCGTGAGCGCGGAGATCTCGGAACAGTCCAGGGCCCTGAACGGCGACGACCCCTGCCCGGCCGGCGAGGAATTGCAGGCCATCAGCCAGACCATGGTCGACCTGCCCGCGGGCAGCCCCGGTGACGCGCTGCGCTCGGACGCCGCCGACGCGGTGGAGTCCGCCGCCTACGCCTGCGGGGTGGACGAGTTCGAGGACGACAAGTTCGCCGCGGCGGCCGAGACGCTCAACGACTTCGCCGACACGTACGAGGACAACCAGAACGCCGACCGTGCCCGGCAGATCGCCATCGCCGCGGAGATCGCCGCGGAACGGCCCGCAGCGGGCCGGAAGTTGCCGCCGTCCCGCAGCCCGGGCGGCTCCAGGATGACCTTGGAGATAAGCAACGACTCCCCGACCGCGGTCGAGTTCCTCTACACCGGCCCCGTCACCGGCAGGATCTACATCCCGGCGTGCACCGGCTGCACCGAGTACTCCAGCGAGTCGGAGGCCGCAGGCGCCGCCTGCGGGGACAGCAGCATCGACTACCCGACCAACTACCTCGACCTGCCCGCCGGCGACTACCACACCCTCGTCAAGTACGCCGACGCAGGCGCGGAGGACGTGGAGAACCTGGCCGACGGGATGCGCATCGATCCCGGTTACACGTACACCAACTGCACCTATGTCGTGAGCGAGAGCAGTTACCCGGGGTTCCCGGAACTCCCGGAGCTGGAGCCGATCGAGCCCATCGAGCCGAACGTCTGACGCACCACCGGAACCGCGGCGGCACCGTCCCCAGCAGGGTGGGTCCGATCCTCGGGCCCACCCCGCCCGGTGTCCCTCCCGGTTACGACGACGTGCCGACCTGCACCCGCGCAGCCACCGGCAAGTGGTCGCTCCCGGTCTCCGGCAGCGTCCACGAGGTCATCGGCTCGACGCCCTTGACCATGATCTGGTCGATCCGCGCCATCGGGAACGACGCCGGCCAGCTGAACCCGAACCCGCTGCCCGCCGCGCCCTGTGTGGAGCGCATCTGGGAGGTGACGGCGTTCAGCGCGCGGTCGTTCATCGTGCCGTTGAGGTCGCCGAGCAGCACCACCCGCGGCAGCTTCTCGTCGGCGATGGCCTCACCGAGGGCGTCGGCGCTCTTGTCGCGCTGCCGGGCGGTGAACCCGGCCTCCAGCTTCACCCGCACCGACGGGAGGTGGGCGACGTACACCGCGACCTGTCCGGCGGGCGCGGCCACGGTGGCGCGCATCGCGCGCGTCCAGCCCAGCTTGATGTCGACGGGCTGGACACCGGTGAGCGGGTACTTGCTCCACAGCCCGACGGTGCCTTCCACGGCGTGGTACTTGTACGTCGACGCCAGCGCGTCCTCGTACGTCGGCACCGCCGCCCCCGTCAGCTCCTCCAGGGCCAGCACGTCGGCGCCGGAGGCGGCCACGTCACGGGCGGTGCCGGCCGGGTCGGCGTTGTCGGCGTTGACGTTGTGCGTGGCCACCGTGAGGTCGCCGCCGGCGGCGGTCTTGTCGGTGAGCAGGCCGCCGAACAGGTTCAGCCATACGCTCGCCGGGACCAGCACCGCGATCAGCGCGGTCGCCGACTTGCGGACCAGCGCCAGCACGAGCAGCACCGGGATGGACAGCCCCAGCCAGGGCAGGAAGGTCTCGGTGAGGCTGCCGAGGTTGCCGACCGCGTTCGGGATGCGCGAGTGCGCCACCATCACCAGGGCGAGCAGCAGCGCGAGCCCGGCGACGACGAGGCCGCGGCGCCAGATCCGGGGATCGCCGCGCCAGCCGGTGGTCACCCTGCCGAGCAGGCGTCGGAACCGGGAGCTGTGCGACTCGGGCCGCGAGCCGTCGCCGTCCGTCTCCGTCACGTATGCCTGCTGCGCCATACCGTCGCCTCACTACCTGCCGTGCACACCGTCCGTCCCCCTGTCTCCTACAGACACTAGGGGATGATCGGCTCCCTTCCTGCCGTCTTCTGACGGCCGTACGGGCACGAGGACGTACAAGTCGGCGCGGGCAGTTCCGGTGACAGGCGCGGAAAGCGCGCTCTGTGACACAACACGCACGTGTGGGTTACGCGGGTCGCGAACTGACAGGGTGTACGCCGTCGGGGGACCGCGTCGAGGACCGCGTCGACGGTCCGTTCCGGCGCGGCCCCGCCCGTACGTGACACGGTCCTCTAGCCGTCCGGTGGCACGAGGTGCCACCATGGAGGTGGTCCGGGGACGCCGTCAGGGCGCCTCGAGATGACGTAAGGAGCCGTGCCATGACGCAGCTTCCGGCTGCCCAGACCGCTCAGCAGAAACCTTCCGACGGCAGCAAGGCGCTGTACGGGGGCAAGAGCACTCGCCGTATCACCGTTCGCGACATCGCCACCGCCAAGGAGCGCGGCGAGAAGTGGCCCATGCTCACCGCCTACGACGCGATGACCGCGTCCGTCTTCGACGAGGCCGGGATCCCGGTCATGCTCGTCGGCGACTCGGCGGGCAACTGCCACCTCGGGTACGAGACGACCGTGCCCGTCACGCTCGACGAGATGACCATGCTGTCCGCGGCCGTCGTCCGGGGCACCTCCCGCGCCCTCATCGTCGGCGACCTGCCCTTCGGGTCCTACCAGGAGGGTCCGGTGCAGGCGCTGCGCTCGGCGACCCGGCTGGTGAAGGAGGCCGGGGTCGGGGCGGTCAAGCTGGAGGGCGGCGAGCGGTCGCACCGGCAGATCGAGCTGCTGGTCGAGTCCGGGATTCCGGTGATGGCGCACATCGGGCTGACCCCGCAGTCCGTGAACGCCATGGGGTACCGCGTGCAGGGGCGCGGCGAGGAGGCCGCGCACCAGCTGCTGCGGGACGCCAAGGCCGTACAGGACGCCGGGGCGTTCGCGGTGGTGCTGGAGCTGGTGCCGGCGGAACTGGCGGCCGAGGTGACCCGGACGCTGCACATCCCGACCGTCGGGATCGGGGCGGGACCGGAGACGGACGCGCAGGTCCTCGTCTGGACCGACATGCTGGGGCTGACCGGCGGCCGGGTGCCGAAGTTCGTGAAGCAGTACGCGAACCTGCGTGAGGTCATGGGGAACGCGGCGAAGGCGTTCGCGGAGGATGTCGTCGGCGGATCGTTCCCGCTGGAGGAGCACTCCGTCCACTGACCCGAGGAGCCACTGGCCCGAAGAACCACCGGCCCGAAGAGCCACTGCGGCACCACCGAGCAGCCCCGCCGATCTTCCCCCGTCGGCGGGGCTGTGGTGTTCATGGGCGCGTCGGCAATCTGCAGGCCGCTGTCGGCACCCTGTCGGCCGTTTGTCGGTGGGCCGTGACACCGTCACTGCCATGACGCGAATCGACAAGAACGCCACAGTCGCGGTGAGCGTGCGGGGGCTGGTCAAGCACTACGGGGCGACCAAGGCGCTGGACGGCGTCGACCTGGAGGTACGTGAGGGCACCGTGATGGGTGTGCTCGGGCCGAACGGGGCCGGCAAGACCACCCTCGTACGGATACTGTCCACGCTCATCACCCCGGACTCCGGGCAGGCCAGCGTCGCCGGGTACGACGTCGTACGGCAGCCCCGGCAGACGCGGCGGGTGATCGGGCTGACCGGGCAGTACGCCTCCGTGGACGAGAAGCTGTCCGGCTGGGAGAACCTGTACATGATCGGGCGGCTGCTCGACCTGCCGCGGAAGGAGGCCAGGTCGCGCGCCGACGCGCTGCTGGAGCGGTTCTCGCTCACCGAGGCCGCCAAGCGGCCCGCGAACACCTACTCCGGCGGTATGCGGCGGCGGCTCGACCTCGCCGCGTCCATGATCGGGCGGCCCGAGGTGCTGTTCCTCGACGAGCCGACCACCGGGCTGGACCCGCACACCCGCAACGAGGTGTGGGACGAGGTCAAGGCCATGGTCGGCGACGGCGTGACCGTCCTGCTGACCACGCAGTACATGGAGGAGGCCGAGCAGCTCGCCTCCGAGCTGACCGTCGTGGACCACGGGAAGGTCATCGCAGGCGGTGCCATCGACGAGCTGAAGGCCAAGGTCGGCGGGCGGACCCTGCGAGTGCGGCCCACCGATCCGCTGCAGTTGCGGCCGCTCGCCGACATCCTCGACAAGCAGGGCATCACGGGCCTCGCCGCCACGACCGTCGACTCGGAGAGCGGCACCGTGCTCGTCCCGATCCTCAGTGACGAGCAGCTGACCGCGGTGGTCGGCACCGTCACCGCCCGCGGCATCACGCTCAGCTCCATCAGCACCGAACTGCCCAGCCTGGACGAGGTGTTCCTGTCCCTCACCGGCCACCGCGCCAGTGCCCCGCAGGACGCCGTACCCACCGAGCCCGAGGAGGCCGCCGTATGAGCGCCGCCGCAGCCACCGTCACCGACACCCGCATCCCGCTGCGCGGCCACCTGCGCCACACCGGTGCCCTCATGCGCCGCAACCTGCTGTGGATCCGGCAGGACCCGGAGTCGATGATGGACGCCGTGATGATGCCGATCGTCTTCACGCTGCTGTTCGTGTACGTCTTCGGCGGCTCGGTCGGGCAGGCCCTGGGCGGCGGGCATGACGAGTACGTGCAGTACGTCATCCCCGGCATGATCGCGATGATGAGCATGACGCTCTCCCAGGGCGTCGGCACCGGGTTCTGCCAGGACTTCAACTCCGGCGTCATGGACCGCTTCCGGTCCCTGCCGATCGGGCGCGGCTCGGTGCTCATCGCGAAGGTCGCGGTGGAGATCACTCGGATGATATTCGCGATGACCGTGCTGATGATCGTGGCCGTTCTGGTCGGCTTCGACATCGACAACTGGGGCGGCATGTTCGCGTCCGTGGGCCTGTCCGTCGTGTTCGCCTCGTCGATCATGTGGGGGTTCCTCACCCTGGGCGTGATCATGAAGGAGGCGCAGGCCGTGCAGCAGACGGGCTTCCTGATACTGATCCCGCTGCAGTTCGGTTCGTCGATCTTCGCGCCGACGAGCTCCATGCCGGACTGGCTGCAGACCTTCACCGACTACAACCCTCTGTCCACGCTGGCGGACACGGCACGCGGGCTGATGATCGGCGGCCCGGTGGCGCATGACCTGTGGGTCACGGTTGCCTGGTCGGTGGCGATCACGGCGGTGATGGCGCCGGTCGCGATCCACAAGTTCCGCACCAAGAACTGAAAGTTCCGCACCAAGAACTGACCCATCTCACACCAGGGCGGCGGCCTCCTCCGGGGAAAGGCCGCCGCCCTCCGCGTACGCCGTCTCGTACTCCTCGTCGCCGAGCAGTTCACGCAGCGCCGGCTCGGCCCGTTCACGGCAGGTGCGCTCCAGGGCGGACGGGACATGGCGGGGCGGCAGCGCGGCGTCGGCGGCGCCGATGAAGCGCGCTCCGTCGCGGGCCCGGCGGCCACCGTCGAGGCCGGCCAGAGCGACGGCGGCGGTGGTCAGATACCCCGAGCGCATGTGCGGGGCGATGGCCTCGGAGAGCGGGTCCTGGGCATGCTCCAGCGCCTGTCTGACCTTGTCGAGGGCGTCCTCGTGGCAGCCGTCGACCGCGTCCAGCCAGGCCTCCGACCCCAGGATGAAGGCGTCGAAGACGACGAAGTGGGAGATGGCGAACTCCTCCCGCAGCAGCCGGAGGTGCTCGCGCGCCTCCGGGACGCGGTCGGTCATGCCGAGCCAGCCCGCGAGGTGGAGCCGGGCGGCGGGCATGGCCTCGTTGTGGGAGCCGTCGCGCTCGGCGATCACCTCGCGCAGGACGCGTTCGCCGCGCTCGATCTCACCCGCCTCCAGCAGCGCGCTGCCGAGCCGGGCGCGGAGCACGGACGTATGGGCGCGGGCATCGAGCCGTTCGGCGTGTTCGACGGCCGCCTCGAAGTCGACGATGGCGAGGCGGTGGTCGCCCGCGCGCTCGCGGGACTCGGCACGGGCCGAGAGCGCCTCCGCGGTGCCCCAGGCGTCGCCGAGACGCCGGTAGATCGCCAGCGCCTCGTCGGCGTCGCGGGTCGCGTCTCCGGCCCAGTCGCTGCGGTTGGCCAGGAGGTTGGCGCGCATGTGGAGGCCGGCGGCGAGCTCCCACTCGTAGCCGGGAGTGCTTCGGCAGGTGTCGACGCAGGCGTCGATGATCAGGCGCACCCGCTTCATGTCGCCGGTCATCATCACGGCGAAGAACCAGTACATGCCGGGGGTGCGGCAGGTCTGCGGCAGGCCGGGCCGGTAGGTCGAGGCGATGGCCCGGAGTTTCGCCTGTGCCTCGGGCGTCTGCCAGGCGTCCAGTTCGGTGTCCATGCAGGCGAGATGGATCAGGTGGACCCCGCGCCGCGCCTCGTCGAGCACCAGGCCGGTCCAGGGCAGCGGCAGGTCCGTGCAGCGCTGCCACAGCGGCTCGGCCGTGCGCACGAGTGCGGCGAAGGGGTCGGGGCCGAGGTCCTTGACCTCGCGGGACCAGTTGCGGGCCTCGATGCGCAGGTCGCGTATCTGCCAGTACCAGCCCAGCGACAGCACCAGGCACAGCGCCTCCTGCTCGTCGCGGAGGGCGACGGCGTGGCGCAGAGCGGTGCGCAGGTTCTCGTACTCGCGCTCCAGGCGTTCGATGGCGGCGCGCTGCTGCGGGCCGCGCAGCAACGGGTCGGTGGTGCGGGCCAGTTCGCGGTAGTACGTCAGATGCGCGTGCTCGGCGGCGGGGCGCCCGCCGGACTCGTCGAGCCGTTCGCCCGCGTACTCGGCGACGGTCTCCAGGAGCCGGTAGCGCATCTCGCCGCCCTCTCCCGAAGGGGCCGCCACGACAAGGGACTTGTCGACGAGGGAGCCGAGCGCGTCGAGGGCGGCCGGTCCGCAGACGGCCTCGGCGGCGGCGAGGTCGCAGCCGCCCGCGAACACCGACAGCCGGCACAGGACGTCGCGTTCGTCCGCGACGAGCAGGTCCCAGGACCAGTCGACGACGGCCCGCAGGGTCTGCTGACGGGGCAGCACGGTACGGCTGCCGGAGGTGAGCAGCCGGAAGCGGTCGTCGAGCCGGTCGACTATCTGACGCGGCGTCAACATCCGCAGCCTGGCCGCCGCGAGTTCGATGGCGAGGGGCAGCCCGTCGAGCCGGCGGCAGATCTCGGCGGCGGCCCCGGGGTCGTCCTCGATGCGGAAGCCCGGCCTCGCGGCGGTACCCCGGTCCGCGAGCAGCCGCAGCGCGACCGGCTCCGGCAGCGGCTCCACGGGCCGCAGCAACTCCCCCGGCACACCGAGGGGTTCACGGCTGGTGGCCAGCACAGTGAGCCCGGGGCACCGCTCCAGCAACTGCTCCACGAGACGGGCGGCGGCCTCGACGACATGCTCGCAGTTGTCGAGGACGATCAGCATCCGGCGCCTGCCGCAGTGCTCGACGAGCCGCACCAGGGGATCGTCGTGCCGCTCCAGGCCGGCCCGTATCTCCTCCGCCCCGGCCCCGTACAGCACGGTCTCCCGGGCGCCGACCGCGGTGAGCACGGCCTCCGGTACGGCGGCCGGGTCGTCGACGGGCGCCAGCTCGGCCAGCCACACCCCGTCCCGGGCCGCGTGCCGCACCGCCTCGGCGGCCTCCTGCGACAGCCGGGTCTTGCCCGCGCCACCGGGCCCGAGCAGCGTCACCAGCCGGGCGGCGGCGAGGTCCCCGCGGATGGCCTCGATGTCGGCCTCCCGGCCGACGAAGGAGGTGAGCCGGGCCCGGAGATTGCCCAGCGGCCTGCCCGGCTCCTCCTCCGGGCGGAGCAGTTCCCCGTGCAGCGCCCGCAGTTCGGCCCCGGGATCGGACCCGAGCCGGTCCGCGAGCAGTTGTCGTACGTCGTCGTAGGCGGCCAGCGCTTCGGCGGCCCGCCCGGTGTCGCGCAGGGCGCGCATGCGCAGGGCCTGGAGCGGCTCGTCCAGGGGATGGCTGTCGCACAGGGCGGTCAGCTCGGGCAGGGACTGCTCGGCCTGGCCGAGGGCGAGTGCGGCGGCGTGCCGGGCACGGAGGGCGTCAAGACGCCGGGTCTCGCAGCGGGCCGCCTCCGCGGTGCGGTCGGGGAGGTCGGCGAGGGCGGGGCCGCGCCAGAGCGTGAGGGCGTCGTCGAGGACCACGGCCGCCTTGGCGGGGTCGCCGTCGGTGAGGGCGCGCAGGCCGTCGCCGACGAGCCGCTCGAAGCGGTGCAGGTCGATGTCGTCGGCCGCGGCGGCGAGCCGGTACCCGCCCTCCGCGGATTCGACGGCAGCCGCCCCCAGCGCCCTGCGCAGCCGCCCCACCAGCGCCTGCACCGCCCCCGTCGCGTCGGCGGGCGCCTCCCCGTCCCACACCTCGTCGACCAGCACGCTCACCGGCACGGTCCGCCCCGGCCGGAGCGCGAGCACGGTCAGCAGCGCACGCAGCCGCGCCCCGCCGACCGGGACGGTGGTGCCGTCGGTGCGGGTGGCCTGAGTCGTGCCGAGGATGCGATAGCGCACGGTCCCATTGTCCCCGCTGCGTCCCCCGCGCTGCCTCCGGGTTTACACGCGCATGAACTATGAGAAGTCGGAACCCTCGACCGGCCGGGAGACGTTTTCCTCCCGGGCCCGGTACCGTCGGGCAGTCGCAGCCCATCGCAGATTGGCCAGGAAACCCGATGACCACCGCCAGCACCCGCCGCAGTGACCGGCGGATCAGTCCCGTCTTCATCGGGATCACGGCCGTCACGGCGGTCACGGGATGGGCCACCTGGACCGGGTTCGCGGAGCAGCCCGGTGTGGCCGTGTTCCTGTTCGTGACGGCGGCGTGGATCGTCTCCCTCTGTCTGCACGAGTACGCGCACGCGCGCACGGCTCTGCACAGCGGCGACATCTCGGTCGGCGCGAAGGGCTATCTCACGCTCAATCCGCTCAAGTACACGCACGCCCTGCTCAGCATCGTGCTGCCCGTGCTCTTCGTGATCATGGGCGGGATCGGCCTTCCCGGCGGTGCCGTCTTCATCGAGCGCGGGCGGATCCGGGGGCGTTGGCGGCACAGCCTGATCTCCGCGGCCGGTCCGCTGACGAACGTGCTCTTCGCCGCCGTCTGCACCGCGCCCTTCTGGCTCGACGCGCTCGACGGCGTACCGCGCGACTTCCAGTACGCGCTCGCGTTCCTGGCGCTGCTCCAGGTCACGGCCGCGATCCTGAACTTCCTGCCGGTGCCGGGCCTGGACGGCTACGGGGTCATCGAGCCCTGGCTGTCGCACAACGTCAAGCGGCAGGTGGAGCCGTTCGCGCCGTTCGGCCTGCTGTTCGTGTTCGCGCTGCTGTGGGTGCCGGAGATCAACGGCGTGTTTTTCGACGCGGTGGACTCGATCCTCGCGGCCCTGGGGATCACCGACTTCGAGACCTACTGCGGTCAGGAGTTGTACCGCTTCTGGCAGGGCACGAACGAGTTCTGCCAGGTCAGCCCGTGACTTCAGGCCGCCGGGCGGCCCTGCCGCGCCTGAGGTAGTACCAGGCCATGTTGGACGACAGCCCCGCCAGCATCACCCACACGACACCCAGCCAGCTCCCCTGCACGAAGGAGATGACGGCCGCGGCGACGGCGAGGACGCAGACGGTGAGGGCGTAGAGGGCCAGGCGGGGCATCGGGGTCGACTCCTGTCGGGGGACACTGCGGACGGCTGTCGGCTCTAGGGCCTGTTCTGAGTTTCCCCGTCGTCCGTGCGGAGCACGGGCGCAGCGGCGTTCGGTGCGTGGCCTCGGTGTGCGACGGCCCTGGTCATGTGGCGGAGCCACCTGTCCAGGGGCGGCGTGCGGCGAGGGTGCGTGCCGGGCGTCGGGGCGCAGGCGGGGAAACTCAGAACAGGCCCTAGTGTCCCCCATGCACTCATACGTCCGTGACGCGGAGCCCCGCGTGCGCCTTGTAGCGGCGGTTCACGGAGATCAGGTTCGCCACCAGCGACTCGACCTGGTGGGCGTTGCGCAGCCGCCCGGCGAAGATGCCGCGCATGCCGGGGATGCGGCCGGCGAGGGCCTGCACGGTCTCGACGTCGGCCCGCTCCTCCCCCAGCACCATCACATCGGTGTCGATCTCCTCGATCTCCGGATCCTCCAGCAGTACGGCCGACAGATGGTGGAAGGCGGCCGTCACCCGGGAGTCCGGCAGCAGCGCGGCTGCCTGCTCGGCGGCGCTGCCCTCCTCCGGCTTCAGCGCGTAGGCGCCCTTCTTGTCGAAGCCGAGCGGGTTGACGCAGTCGACGACGAGCTTGCCGGCCAGCTCGGCACGCAGGGATTCGAGCGTCTCGCCGTGTCCCTCCCAGGGCACGGCGACGATCACGAGGTCGCTGCGGCGCGCGCACTCGGCGTTGTCGGCGCCCTCGACGCCGTACCCCAGCTCCCCGGCGGCGGCCTGCGCGCGCTCGGCAGCCCGCGAGCCGATGATCACCTTCTGGCCGGCGCGGGCGAGCCGGTAGGCGAGGCCCTTGCCCTGCGGCCCGGTCCCGCCGAGCACACCGACGACGAGCCCGGAGACGTCGGGCAGGTCCCAGGGGTCCTTGGCGGGGGCCTTCGCGGGCTTCTGTGCGGCACTGTCGGTAGAGGTCATGGGCCCGACTTTACTGACGCTCGCCTCAGGCCGACCGCGCCGGTCGTCCCCGGCCCACCCGCTCCTCTGCCGGGGGTCCGGGGATCATCTCCCGGGGCAGTGCAGCGCGTCCTCCCTCGCGGGCCCCACTGGTCAGGTGAGCCGCGTCACGTGGGTCAGGTGAGCCGTGTCACGGGGACGCGGCGGAAGCTGATCGTCTCGTACGGGCCGAAGTCGCCGGTCTCGTAGAGGAGGCCGACGGTGGACGTGTCGACGCGGACCAGGTCGGAGTACCCGGCCGGGAGACCGTCGACGGTGTACGCCGGGCGCCAGGTGGTGCCGCCGTCGGTGGAGGTGCGCAGGGTCATCAGGGCGCGGCCGTGCGCGGGGCCGGAGTACAGGAGCAGGTCGGGGTCGCGGAGCTGGAGGACGCTCGCCTGGCAGACGGGGGCGGTCAGGCCGGCCTGTGGGCGGAACGGCTTCGCCAGGGTCCGGCCGCCGTCCTCGGAGTGGGCGTCGGCGCGGTTGCCGGGTGAGCGGGAGTCGGTGCGGGTGTTGAAGTAGACGCGCCCGTCGGGGAGTTCGGCGGCGGTGGTCTCGTTGGCGTTGAGGTAGTCGGTCGGGCTGTCGTCGACGTAGCCCAGGTACCAGGTCTCGCCTCGGTCGTCGCTGAGCAGGCAGTGGCCGCCGTTGTACCGGGCCTCGTCGCCGGCGTCCGAACCGGTGGGCGGCACGGTGTGGTTGGCGGGGACGACGACCCGGCCGGTGCTCAGCTGGAGGGCGTGGCCGGGCCCGGTGGCGTACCAGCGCCAGCCGGGCTCCTTGACCTGGTGCGTGATCTCCCGGGGCGCCGACCACGTCTCCCCCTCGTCGTCGCTGTGCTGCACCCACACCCGGCGCCCGTCCTCGTCCTTGACCTCGCCGCGCAGGATCGCGCTCTCGGCCGCGTCGGCGGCGGAACGGCACTGGACGAGCAGCACCCGGCCGGTGTCGAGGACGACGGGGGCGGGGTTGCCCGCGAGGTCGCTGCCGTTGCGGCCGACGACCTGCAGCGCCCCCCAGGTGCGGCCGCCGTCCGTCGACCGCTTCAGCACGAGGTCGATGTGCCCGTAGTCGTGCGCGGAGTCGACGCGGCCCTCGCAGAGGGCGAGCAGCGTGCCGGAGGCGGTGGCGACGACCGCGGGGATCCGGTAGCTGGCGTAGCCGTCGTCGCCCGCGCGGAACGGGACGCTGGTCTCTGGCATCGGCGGAACTCCTCGTGACGTGTTCGGCGGTGGTCCGGCCCCTGCCCGTCATGGCGGTCCGGCCCCCCTGCCCATCATGGGCGAATTCGCGGCGAACTCCACATCACGAGTGGCGGGTTGCGGCAGGATGCCGTCGCATGGATGCCGTACGGGTCGCGCTGCTGCGCGAAGTGCTCGCCGGGACAGAGTGGTTGGGCGCCACGCGGCGGTTCGCGGGGGTGCTGCGGGGTTCCGTCGTGTCGCACGGCGGCGGACTGCTGCTGGTCGGCACACCCGGGTACGAGCCCTGGCATCTCGCCGCCCATCTCGTCGACGAGGCCGCGTGGTCGGGCACGCCGGAGCTGTCGCCGACTCTCGTACGGCATGACGCGCGCCCCTCGGATCCGGCGCACCTGGCGGTGGGGCTCGGCCGGCTCGCGGCGGCCCGGCGCGGAGAGACGTTGCTGGTGGTCTCACCGGCCGATTCCTGCCCTCCCCCGACGCTTGAACGGGTCCACGACGCCCGGCGGGCCGGGGCGACGGTGCTGGCGCTCGGCCCCGAGGAGGGCGAGTTGGCGGCGATGGCGCACGAGAGGCTGGCCGTGCCCGAGGCGGCCGAGCTGGACCTGGACACCGTGCAGCACCTGGTGAGCGCGGCGGCCGGGGAGAGTTCGCTGCCGGTGCCGAGGGGCGGGCGGCGCTTGCGGGACCGGCTGTCGAGGCTGGCGGACGAGCTGACCGCGCCGCCCCCCACGCCCTGGTGATGACCGCACCGCCCCCATCCCCTGTCCCCTGTCCTCTGGTAATCCGGTTGCCCGGCCTCCCGGCGTCCCCGACCATGAGCCCCCGTGACCGACGACGCCCCCGACCCTCCTTCCGGCCTTCGCGCACTGTTGCCCGACCTCGCTCCGTGGCGGGCCTCCCGTGACTTCCGGCGGCTGTGGTTCTCGGGGCTGATCTCGAACTTCGGGAGCTTCCTGACGTTCGTCGCGCTGCCGGTGCAGTTGAAGGAGCTGACCGGGTCGGCCGCGGCGGTGGGGGCCATCGGGGCCGTGGAGCTCGTACCGCTGCTGGTCTTCGGGCTGTACGGCGGGGCGCTGGCGGACGCCTGGGACAAGCGGAAGCTGATCATCTGGACGGAGGCCGGGCAGGGTCTGCTCAGCGCGGCCCTGCTGGTCAACGCGCTCCTCCCGGGCCCCGCCGTCTGGCCGCTGTACGTCGTCGCCGCCCTGTCCTCCGCCCTGTTCTCCGTCCAGCGGCCCGCGCTCGACTCCCTCTGGCCCCGGATCGTGGCCCACGAGCAGCTGCCCGCGGCGGCCTCGCTGAACTCCTTCCGCTGGACGCTCGGCGGGGTCGCCCGCCGCGGCACTGGTCAGTCGTCGTCGGTCTGGCCCGCCGGGGTGTCATGCCACTTGGGGTCGGTCTCCCACTCCAGGTTCCGCTCCCGGGCGGTCGCCATCGCGTGCTCGGCCTCCGCGCGGTCGGCATAGGGTCCGAAGCGGTCCTTGGCGGGGCATTCCGGCCCCTCCTCGACCTTCTTGTGCTCCAGGCAGTAGTACCACTCGCCCGGCTTCCCGACGGTCCGCTTCTTGAACAGGGCCATGACCGGCTCCTTTCACCACGGACATGTTCCCCCATGCCCGCCGTCTAGACTCGCTGGCATGTCTGGCCAGTCGCTGCTCGTACCAGGGGAACTGTCCCCCACCCGTTCCGTGCCCGGAAACATCCGCCGCCCCGAGTATGTCGGCAAGCCCGCGCCGACGCCGTACACCGGCCCGGAGGTGCAGACGCCCGAGACGATCGAGGCGATGCGCGTCGCCGGGCGGATCGCCGCGCGGGCGATGGCTCAGGCCGCGAAGCTGATCGCCCCCGGGGTCACCACGGACGAGCTGGACAAGGCGGCGCACGAATACATGTGCGACCACGGCGCCTACCCGTCGACGCTCGGCTACCGCGGCTTCCCCAAGTCCCTGTGCACGTCCCTCAACGAGGTCATCTGCCACGGCATCCCCGACTCCACCGTCCTGCGCGACGGCGACATCATCAACCTCGACGTGACGGCGTACGTCGGCGGGGTGCACGGCGACAACAACGCGACGTACCTGGTCGGCGAGGTCGACGAGGAGAGCCGTCTGCTGGTGGAGCGCACGCGCGAGTCCCTGAACCGCGCGATCAAGGCGGTCAAGCCGGGCCGGCAGATCAACGTCATCGGCCGCGTGATCGAGTCGTACGCGAAACGCTTCGGCTACGGAGTCGTCCGGGACTTCACGGGCCACGGCATTAACTCGTCCTTCCACTCGGGCCTGATCATCCCGCACTACGACAGCCCGCACGCCACCACGCTCATGCAGCCCGGCATGACCTTCACGATCGAGCCGATGCTGACGCTCGGCACGCACGAGTACGACATGTGGGACGACGGCTGGACGGTCGTCACGAAGGACCGCAGGCGGACGGCCCAGTTCGAGCACACGCTGGTGGTGACGGAGACGGGGGCGGAGATCCTGACGCTGCCGTAACCCGCAAGGTGAGACCCGCCCCCTGCTCGGGGCGGGTCTTTTCTTGTACTCTTTTACCGACAGGGCGTCGGAAACTTTCCCGACGAGCAGTCGGAAAGCTGTTGACTTAGGTAAGCCTAACCATAGAAAATCTGGGCCCATGGACTCCTTCTCGACCCTCATCCGCACCGCGTCCCACGAGCAGCACGTGGAGGCGGAGACTTCGACGTTCATGAGCGACCTGCTCGGCGGCAAGCTCGGCGTCGACGCGTACGCGCGCTACACCGAGCAGCTGTGGTTCGTGTACGAGGCACTGGAGACCCGTGCCGAGCGGCTGGCCTCGGACCCGGTGGCCGGCCCCTTCATCCAGCCCGGACTCTTCCGCCTGCCCGCGCTGCAGCGGGACCTGGAGCACCTGCGCGGCCCCGACTGGCGCGCGACCCTGACCGCCCTCCCGGCCACCCAGGCCTACGCGGCCCGCATCGCCGAGTGCGCCGACACCTGGCCGGCGGGCTGCATCGCCCACCACTACACCCGCTACCTCGGCGACCTCTCCGGCGGCCAGATCATCCGCGACAAGGCGGAACGGACCTGGGGCTTCGCGAAGAAGGGCGACGGGGTCCGCTTCTACGTGTTCGAGGAGATCGCCAACCCGGCGGCCTTCAAGCGGGGTTACCGGGAACTGCTGGACGCGGTCCACGCGGACGACCTGGAGAAGCAGCGGATCATCGCGGAGTGCAAGAAGGCGTTCGCACTGAACACGGCGGTGTTCCACGCCCTGGGCGAGGAGTTCCCGCTGAGCGCATAGCACTCACCGCTCACAACTCACCGCTCACAACTCAGCGCTCACAACTCACCGCTCAAGGAACACGCGTCCTCCGACCTCCACCCAGCCTCCCGGCTGCGGAGCGGTGAGTATCTGGGACCCCGCGCCCTGCACGATATTGAGGGCCCTGCCCAGCCGATCCGTAAGAAGCATGGCCGCTGCCCCGGTCGCCTCGTCCTCCTTGATGCCGTCACCGCGACCGGGAAAGCCACGGGCACGGATCCGCCCCGCCGCCTCGTCCTCCCAGGCCCAGGCGTACACCCACTCCCCCGGCGGCGGCACGGGCAACGCATCGACCTCCGCCGCGCTCCCGTACCGACGGAGCGTGCGCGGCGGCGCCCACTCCACCCGCGCCTCGATCCAGCTGAACTCCCCGTCCAGCCGGGCACCCACGACACCGGCGGGCGTGACCAGCTCGGGAACATCGAGCAGCCAGGCCGTACCGACGCACGGATACCCGGCGAAGGGCAACCGAACGCTGGGCGTGTAGATGTCGATGACCCCCCGCTCGGGATCATCCACGAACACGGTCTCACTGAACCCCAGCTTCGCCGCGAACGCCTGCCGCTCCTCCCGCTCCACCATCAGCGAGCCGTCGCGCACGACACCGAGTTCGTTCCCGTACCCGCCCCCGGCACCGCAGAAGACACGCAGCACGTCGTAATCAGTCACGGGGGCATTCAAGCATCACGGCCTGTCCGCAGATGATGGACGTTACGGCGGGAGGCGCCCGGACGGGCCGTCGGCTGACGGACTACTCGGCTGACGGACTACTCGGCTGCGCGACGCCGGCGCATCGTGAACACCACGCTCGCGCCCGCTGCCACGGCCACCGCGGCTGCCGTGCCCAGGGCGGCCACCGGGACGTCCGAGCCGGTGGCGGCGAGGCCGCCGGAGATGCCGCCGGTCGTGGAGCCGGTGCCGCCGGTCGTGGAGCCCGTGCCGCCGGTCGTGGAGCCGGCCGGGTCGGTGGAGGGGGTCGTGGAGGGCGTGGGGTCGTCGGTGGGGAGTTCCGCGTCGTCCGTGAGGGCCACCGAGAGGTCCACCGGGTCGAGTTCCTCGCCGTCCTCGTAGAAGTCGTCGAAGGCCTCCGCGCCCTCGGCGGTGAGCTTCGCGGTGACATCCGACAG
This sequence comes from Streptomyces blattellae, assembly GCF_009709555.1. Lineage (GTDB taxonomy): Bacteria > Actinomycetota > Actinomycetes > Streptomycetales > Streptomycetaceae > Streptomyces > Streptomyces blattellae. The sequence continues at coordinate 132,490 of NZ_WJBG01000114.1, forward strand.
GCTGATGACGTCGTTCTCCGCCACCAGGTCCGCTTCGTCGGCCGTCAGATCGGCCAGCACCACGTCCTCCGACTCCTCGCCCAGGCTGGTGACGTCCGCCGTGAGCTCGCCCTTGCCGTCCTCCAGGCTCACCTTGACGTCGGCCAGGGTGAGGTCGAGACCGTAAGTGCCGTTCGCCTCATGGCCCTTGAAGTTCACCGAGCCCTCGAAGGCGGCGCTCAGCGTGTCCGCGTCCGTGTCGTACGTCCCCGTCGCGTCGGTGAAGGTGAACACCCCATTGTCCGCGGCCTGGGTCGCCCCGTCCGACGCCGTGATCTCCCCGTTCGCCACGTTGCCCACCACGTACGTACGGAAGGACTCCTTCACGCCCCACACCAGCGTGCCGTCCGCTATCTCCCCGTCCGCCGGAGGCCCGGCCGGTTCGGACGCCGAGGCGCTCGGCGAGGGAGAGGAGGTCGCGCTCGCCGACGGACTCGGGCTCTGAGTCGGGCTCGCGCTGGCCGAAGGCGTCGGTGTCGGCGAGGAGGACGCGGTGGCGGACGGCGTCGGCGACGGAGTCGTCTTCTGCACCACCGTCAGCGGATCCCCGTCCGCCCCCTCGTAGCTCGCGCTGCCGAAGGTGTCCGCCGCCTCCTTCGTCAGCTTGGTCGACATGTCGGTCATCTCGCGCGTGACGGTGACGGTGGCAAGCGGCACGTCGTCGGTCGTCGCACCGTCCTTCGTCACGTCAGCGGTGATCTCGGCGGCGGCACTGTCGAACTTCACGTCGGACAGCGTCAGGTCGAAGCGGTGCAGATCGGACTTGATCCTCAGGCTGCCCTGGAACGCCAGCTCCACCGCGTTCGTGGTCGAGTCGTACGTCCCCGTACCCCCGGTGAAGGTGAACGCCCCATTGCTCTCGGCCTGCGACGCCCCGTCCGACGCGGTGAAGCCGCCGGCCGCCGCGCCGGTCACGTACGTGCGGTACGACTCCTTGATGCCCCAGGTCAACTCGTATCCGCTGATCGGGACTTCGGCGGCCGAGGCGGCGGGGGCGCCCAGCGTGGCGAGCGCGGTGGCACCCAGCGCGGCGGCCGTGGCCACGGCGGCGGCGAGAGCGGTGGTACGGCGGCGGGGTCTGGCGGGGGTCGAGGTCATGTCCGTGGTTCTCCTTGGATGAGGTGGGGTAAGGGGTTTCAATCGCCGTCCGAGGTGGAGGCGGAGGGGGATTCGGACGCGGTGGCCGTTGCCGCACGGCGCTTGCGGGCGACGACGAGCGTAGCCGCGACGAGGAGCAGCGAACCGACGGTCAGTCCGATCGGCAGTGCCACCGAGCCGTCGTCGCCGTCCGACTCACTCGCCACGGGCTCGGCCTCGGTCGAACGCGGCGACGCCGACCCGGTCTCCGGCGTCGCGCTCACCGTCGGCGTACTGCCCAGATCGGGCAGAGCAGGCAGTTCGGCGTCCGCGGTGAGGGCGACCGCGAGCGAGACGGGGTCCATCTCCGTGCCCGCCCGGTACATCGAGTCGAAGGCTTTCGCGCCCTGGGCGGTGAGCTTCGCCGGCGCCTCGGTCACGGCGACGAGCCCGTCCTTCGCCGTCAAGTCCCTCGCGGTGAACGTGACCAGCGGAGCCTTCTTCGCGGAGTAGTCGTCACTCGCCACGTCGGCGTAGAGCGTGCCCTTGCCGTCGGCGACAGTCGCCCGGACTCCGCTCAGCTTCAGATCGAGTCCGCGCTCCCCCGTGAAATGCAGGGCACCTTCGAAGCCGGCGTCCAACTCGCCGTCCCTGAACGTCCCTTCGCCACCGGGGAAGCGGAAGAGAGCGCCCCCGTCCTCGGCCCCGCCCGACAGCGTCCACCTGCCCTTGGCGATGTCCCCGGTGACGTACTCCCGGAAGGTCCGGCGCACCCCCCAGTCGACGGCGCCGTCCACAAGGGCGCCGTCCGCCGGCTCCGCGGACTTGGTCGCACCCGGAGAACCCGGCGTACGCGACGCACTCGGCGTACGCGAAGGCGTACCCGCGTCCCCCGCGTCCCCCGCCTCCACATCCGCCGACAGACTCACCGGATCGAGCGCGGTCCCTGCCGTGTAGTACCCGGCGAAGGCCTTCGCGCCCTCCGAAGTGAGCGTCGCGGGAAGGTTGTTGAGGACGACCGTGTCGCCGCCGCCCCGCATGTCGATCCCGCCGAGGGAGAGGGAGGCGAAGGGCACCTGACGGGACGTCGTGACCGTCCCGGTGCCCTCCGCCTTGCTGACGACGTCCACGTACAGCGTCCCGGTGGAGCCGGAGACGCGGACGGTGGGCCGGCTGATGGTGAGGTCGAGCTGGTTCACCCCCGCGTCCGTCCGGTGCCCGACGAAGTGGACCCCGCCGGAGAAGGCCGCGGTGAAGGCGCCGGTGCCGCCGTCGTACGTGCCCGTGGCCGAGTGGAACCGGAACTGGCTGTCCCCGACGGTGGCCGCGCCGCCGGTGAGCGAGTAACTCCCCTTGGCGATGGGCCCCGTGACATAGCTCTGGAAGGACGATTTGATGCCCCAGTCGAGCCGCCCGCCCCGCACATCACGGCTCGCGGCGTGCGCGCCGGCCGCCGGCAGCAGGGCACCCAGGACGGCTGCGCAGACCACGGTGATCAGGGCACGAAGGCGCGCGGGCATAAGGGGTCCTCCGGTTACGACAGCCGGTAGCGAGTGGAAGTAAGGCTAACCTAAGCTTTGACCAGTGGAAATGAGAGTGGGCCTTACCTCATCGGCGGCGAGGTCCCGCACGGCGCCCTGAAGTCGGTCGTGGAGCAGCTGTACGAGAAGGAGAATGCGGCATGACCGTACTGGAGAAGACGGAGCAGGAGGCGGCGGCCGAAGTGCCGCCCCGCAGACGGCGCACCACCGGCTGGCTGCTGACCGTCGGCATGGCCGTCGGCCTCCTCGTCCTCGTCCCGGTCGCGGCGGGCATCGGCGCGTACCCGATCCCGGTGGCGGACGTCCTCGCCTCCGTGCAGCACAAAGTCGGGCTCGGGGGCCACGAGTTGGACCGGGTCGCCGAATCGGTGCTGTGGAACGTCCGCTTCCCGCGGATCGTGCTCGCGCTGCTCGTCGGCGCCTCGCTGGGCTGTGCGGGCGCGCTGATGCAGGGCGTGTTCGGCAACCCGCTGGCCGAACCGGGCACGATCGGCGTCTCCGTGGGCGCGGCGGTCGGCGCGGTGGCCTCGATCTCGCTCGGCCTGTCCTTCTTCGGCAACTGGACCCTCCCGGCCATGGCCTTCGCCGCCGGTCTCGGCACCGTACTGCTGGTGTACGGGATGTCGCGGTCGGGCGGCCGTACGGAGGTCGTGACGCTGATCCTCACGGGTATCGCGGTGAACGCGTTCTGCGGGGCGCTGGTCGGACTGTTCATCTTCCTCGCCGACACCGCGGCGGTGAATCAGATCACCTTCTGGCAGCTGGGTTCCCTCTCCCAGGCGACCTGGGAGAGGGTGCTCGCGGTGCTGCCGTGTGCGGCGATCGGTCTGCTGCTGGCGCCGCTGTACTCGCGCCGCCTGGACCTGCTCGCGCTCGGCGACCGGCCCGCGCGGCATCTGGGCGTCGACGTGGAGCGGCTGCGGATCGTACTGATCCTCGTCGTCGCGCTGCTGACGGCGGCGGCGGTGAGCGTCGCCGGAGTCATCGGCTTCGTCGGTCTGGTCGTACCGCATCTGCTGCGGATGGCGGCGGGACCCGGCCACCGCTTCCTGGTGCCGGGCAGTGCGTTGGGGGGTGCGGTGGTGCTGCTGGGGGCGGATCTCGCCGCGCGGACCATGGCGGCGCCGGCGGAGTTGCCGCTGGGGGTCCTGACGGCGCTTCTTGGGAGTCCGTTCTTCTTCTGGCTGCTGCGGAGGACCCGGCGGAAGCAAGGGGGTTGGGCCTGACGAGGGGTCGTATGCCGGCTGCGGCGGTGTGGGGGGGGGGGGGGGCTGGTCGCTCCCCCGCTCTCGGCTTCGCTTGAGCGGGGGGACCCCCATCGCGGCGGCAGCCGCAGATTCAACACAGCCCCGCGCCCCTGGGTGGGCGACCCGCCCCCGTCCGCAATCTCAGCCTTGTTCTCCAACCCCCAAGGACCCCGCCCATGAGACTCCTCCGCCCCCGTCCCACCCCTCCCTCCCCCGCCGAGCCCGGAGACGTTCTCGCCGCGGCCGAAGCGCTCCACGTGCGTCTCGGTTCGCGTGTCGTGCTCCACGGAGTGTCCGTCGCCGCCCGCGCGGGGGAAGTGCTTGCGCTCGTCGGTCCCAACGGTGCCGGTAAGTCCACCCTGTTGGGCGCCCTGGCCGGTGATCTTCCGGTCGCGGAGGGGGGCGTACGGATTCACGGCCGTCCGGCGTCGGAGTGGTCCGCGCCCGAACTGGCGCTGCGTCGGGCCGTGTTGCCGCAGTCGGCGGAGTTGTCGTTCCCGTTCACGGTGGAGGAGGTGGTCCGGATGGGGCGTGCGCCCTGGGCCGCCATCGGAGCCGAGGAGGATGACGCGGCCGTGGCCGAGGCGATGGCCCGGGCCGAGGTGACCGCGTTCGCCGGCCGGCCGTTCTCCGCGCTCAGCGGTGGCGAGCGGGCGCGGGTCGCACTCGCGCGGGTGCTCGCCCAGCGCGCGTCGCTGCTGCTGCTCGACGAGCCGACCGCCGCCCTTGACCTCAAGCACCAGGAACTGGTGCTGCGCCTGTGCCGGGAGCGGGCGCGGGCCGGGGACGCGGTGGTGGTCGTGCTGCACGATCTGGGGCTCGCGGCGGCCTACGCGCACCGGGTCGCGATTCTGCGCGCCGGGAAGGTGGCGGCGGACGGCCCGCCCGACGAGGTGTTCTCGGACCGGCTGCTCTCGGAGGTGTACGACCAGGAGGTCGAGGTGCTGCCGCATCCCCGCACGGGCGCGGTCCTGGTGACCCCGAAGCGCGACTCTTGACCCTTCCTTGACCGTCCCGTGGGGTCCGATTTGAGCCACCGTGATCGCCTCGTGCTCATACACCGTCCATGAGAGCTGAATCACGGTACGGCCGGGTATTACGCAGGTAAGGCTCGGATAAGTTAGGTGAGCCTAGCCATTCTGTGTGAACCCTGTAAGCGATTTCTCGCCACCCTCATGGAGCCTGTATGCGCGCCGCCAGACTCTCCGTCGTCACCGCCGCCACCGCCGTCGCGGCCCTGACCGCCGTCACCGGCTGCACCGAGAAGGGCGGTTCGGGCAGCGGCGACAACGTGATCAACGTGACCGCGACGGACGACAAGTGCGAGGTGTCGAAGAACGAGGTCCCGGCCGGGCACGTCGAGCTCGCCATCGAGAACAAGGGCTCCAAGGTCAACGAGGTCTACATCCTCTTCCCGGACGACCGGGTGGTGACCGAGCGCGAGAACATAGGCCCCGGCACCAAGCAGCGGGTCACCGCCGAAGTGAAGGCGGGCGACTACCAGATCGCCTGCAAGCCCGGCATGAAGGGCGACGGCATCCGCCAGGACATCAAGGTCACCGGTGGCACCGCCGCCAAGCGCGACCCGCGCCTCGACAAGGCCGTCGCCGAGTACCGCAAGTACGTGCAGGCGCAGGCCGACGAGACGGTGCCGCTCGCCGAGACCTTCGCCAAGGCCGTGAAGGACGGCGACATGGAGGCCGCGAAGGCGGCGTACGCGCCCTCCCGTATCGGCTGGGAGCGCACCGAGCCGGTCGCCGAGTCCTTCGGCGACATCGACCCCAAGGTCGACCTGCGCGAGGACGGTCTGGAGGAGGGCCAGGACCTGGAGACGGACTGGACCGGCTGGCACCGTCTGGAGCGCTCGCTCTGGAAGGACGACAAGCTCACCGCCCGCGACTCCGAACTCGCCGACCAGCTCATCACCGACCTGAAGGACTGGCAGAACCGGGTCGGCAAGGCCGAGATCACCCCGACCTCCATGGCCAACGGCGCCAAGGAACTCCTCGACGAGGTCGCCACCGGCAAGGTCACCGGCGAGGAGGAGCGCTACTCCCACACCGACCTGGTCGACTTCAAGGCCAATGTCGAGGGTGCGGAGAAGTCGTACGAGCTGCTGAAGTCCGTCGCCGAGGAGAACGACCCGGCGCTGGTGACGGAGCTGGACAAGCAGTTCGCCGCGCTCAACACGCTGCTCGACCAGTACCGGCCGGACCAGACGTCGTACGACTTCACCTCGTACGACAAGGTCGGCGAGGCCGACCGCAAGGAGCTGTCGGACGCCGTGAACGCGCTCGCCGAGCCCCTCTCCAAGCTGGCCGCCGCAGTCGTCGTGAAGTAGGGGGGCGCCCTCATGACCGAAACTTCGGGATCATCGGGCTCCCCGTCCCGGCGTGCGCTGATCGGCTGGGGCGGTGCCGGGCTCGCGCTCGGTGCCGCCGCGGCCGGCAGTGCGGCGGCGCTGGCCGGCACCGGCAGCGATGTCGACCCGGCCGGTGCCGCGTCGGGCGCGGCGGTCGCCTTTCACGGCACGCACCAGGCGGGCATCGCCACGCCGGTGCAGGACCGGCTGCACTTCGCCGCGTTCGACGTGAAGACCGACGACCGCGCCGAGTTCGTACAGATGCTGAAGGACTGGACGCTGGCCGCGCGGCGGATGACCGCCGGACAGACCGTCGGCGAGGGCGCTTACGGCGGTCTCGCCGAGGCGCCACCGGACGACACCGGTGAGGCGCTGGGCCTCAAGCCGTCACGGCTGACGCTGACGATCGGCTTCGGGCCGTCGCTGTTCGAGAAGTTCGGGCTGGCGGACGCCCGCCCCGAGGCCCTCGTCGACCTGCCGAGGTTCTCCGGCGACAACCTCGACGGCAACCGCAGCGGCGGCGACCTGTGCATCCAGGCCTGCGCGGACGATCCGCAGGTGGCCGTGCACGCCATCCGCAACCTGGCCCGCATCGGCTTCGGCAAGGTCGTCATCCGCTGGTCGCAGCTCGGCTTCGGCAAGACCTCGTCCACGACTCCGGAGGAGCAGACGCCGCGCAACCTCATGGGCTTCAAGGACGGCACCCGCAACATCGCGGGGACGGAGACGGACCGGCTGAAGAAGTTCGTGTGGGTGGACCGGAAGGACGGTCCCGAGTGGATGGCCGGCGGTTCGTATCTCGTCGCCCGGCGCATCCGCATGCACATCGAGACCTGGGACCGGACCTCGCTGCAGGAGCAGGAGGACATCATCGGCCGCGACAAGGGCGAGGGGGCCCCGGTCGGCAAGGCCAAGGAACGGGACGAACCGTTCCTGAAGGCGATGCTGCCCACCGCGCACGTCCGGCTCGCGCACCCCGACTCCAACCACGGGGCGACGATCCTGCGCCGCGGCTACTCCTTCACCGACGGCACGGACGGGCTCGGCCGCCTGGACGCGGGCCTGTTCTTCCTCGCCTACCAGCGGGACGTCCGCGAGGGCTTCATCCCCATCCAGCGCAGCCTGGCGACCGACACGCTCAACGAGTACATCCAGCACGTGGGTTCGGCGGTCTTCGCGATCCCGCCCGGCGTCCGCGACAAGGACGACTGGTGGGGCCGGGCGCTGTTCTCCGAGGAGGCGTAGCCCGTGTTCTCCAACTACCTGATCGGACTGCGCGAGGGCCTGGAGGCCAGCCTCGTCGTCTGCATCCTCATCGCCTACCTGGTGAAGACCGACCGCAGGGACGCGCTGAAGCCGATCTGGCTCGGCATCGGTGTCGCGGTGGCGATCGCGCTGGGCTTCGGCTCCGCGCTCGAATTCGGCTCCCAGGAGCTGACGTTCGAGGCGCAGGAGGCGCTCGGCGGCTCCCTGTCGATCCTCGCGGTGTGCCTGGTGACGTGGATGGTGTTCTGGATGCGGCGCACCGCCCGGCACCTGAAGGCCGAACTGCACGGCAAGCTCGACGCGGCCCTCCAGATGGGCACGGGCGCGCTGGTCGCGACGGCCTTCCTCGCGGTGGGCCGGGAGGGTCTGGAGACGGCCCTGTTCGTGTGGGCGTCGGTGCGCGCGGCCGGTGACGGAACGCCGCGCCCGCTGGTCGGCGTGGCCCTGGGTATCGCCACCGCGATCGTGCTCGGCTGGCTGTTCTACCGGGGCGCGCTGCGGATCAACCTCGCCAGGTTCTTCACCTGGACCGGCGCCATGCTGGTCGTGGTGGCGGCGGGCGTCCTGGCGTACGGCTTCCACGACCTCCAGGAGGCCGACTGGCTGCCGGGCCTGACCGACAAGGCCTTCGACATCAGCGGCACGATCCCGCCGGACAGCTGGTACGGCACTCTCCTCAAGGGCATCTTCAACTTCCAGCCGGACCCGACCGTCCTCCAGGTCACGGTGTGGCTGCTGTACTTGGTCCCGACGCTCGCGCTGTTCTTCGCCCCGGTAGGGTTCGCCTCCGGGAAGGGGAAGGTGAAGCCAGCCGATGAGCAGGGAACGCGGCCTTCGAAAGCAGCGCAGTCTTCGCAGTCTTCGCAGTCTTCGCAGGATTGACCGGAGCGCACTGGTAGCAGCCTCGCTGACCGCTTTGTCGCTGACCGCGAGCGGTTGCGTGGTGGTGCACGGGGAGCGTGAGGTGCTTCCCGCGGCGACGCAGGCCGAAGCCGCCAAGGCGCTCCAGCAGTTCACGACCGCGTACAACGCGGCCGACAAGGCGTACGACAGCTCCCTGGACGCCGGCCATGTGACCGGCGCCCTCAGTGACATCGACGCGGCGCGGCTGAAGGCCGGGCAGGCGGGCAGCCCCGAGGGCAACCCCAACTACTCGCCGCTGGAGCTGACGGACGTGACGTACACGATCGTCGAGAAGGCGGGCTGGCCACGCTGGTTCATCGCCGACGCGGCGGGCAACAAGGGCGGCAGCTCGCGCTGGCTGCTCGTGTTCACCCGCGGCGGGCTCGATGAGCCGTGGGAGGTGGCGTATCTGACGCTGGTCGCCCCCGGCGACGTACCGGAGTTCAAGAAGAACGAGGACGGGCACGCCGAGGCCGTGCCGGTGGACTCCACCGAACTGGCCGCCGCGCCCGGGGAGTTGGCCGAGCAGTACACCACCTACCTCAAGGACGGCGGGGATTCGGTCTTCGCGGCGGGTTCGCACACCAGCGGGTGGCGTACGGAGCGGCAGGAGGAGGCCCAGAAGCCGGGTCTGGCCACCCAGTACATCGACGAGCCGCTGACGGAGGGCGACTACGCGCCGCTGGCGGTGCGCACGAAGGACGGCGGGGCGCTGGTTTTCTTCACCACCCGCCACTACGAGAAGGAGACGGCAGCGGCGGGTACGTCGGTGCCGACGCCCGGCGATGACGTGCTGGCGCTGACGACCGGTGAGATCAAGCAGTCACTGACGATGGAGTTCGTCTCCAACGAGGTGGCGCTGGACCCGAAGGGGCCAGGCCAGGTGTCGATACTCGGCCGGATCCAGGGTCTTACGTCGGCGAAGGGCGAGTAGGCGCGCAGGTCGTCCGAGTGTCGCGGTCCGAGTGTCGCGCGGGTCCGAATGGCGCGCGGGTCCGAGTGTCGCGGTCCGAGTGTCGCGGTCCGAGTGGCGCGCGGGTCCGAGTGTCGCGCGGGTCCGAGTGTCGCGGTCCGAGTGTCGCGGTCCGAGTGGCGCGCGGGTCCGAAGGTCGCGCGGGTCCGAAGGTCGCGCGGGTCAGTGACGCAGGGGCCAGGCCCCGGTCACCTGGTCGGGTTCCTCGCCGGCGTAGCGGGCGCAGGCGTCGGTGAGGACTTCCAGCAGGCTCAGCGGATCGGGGAGCGGGTGCTCGGGGCCGCGCAGCCAGTGCACGGTCTGGCCGTCGTCGCCGGGGAGTTGGGCGGGCGGCACCAGGACGTACGAGCCCCGGCAGTGCCAGCGCAGGCCGGGGTGCTCGTCCATCGTCTCGGGGTGGCAGTCCAGCTCGCACGGCCACCACTCGTCCTCGTCGACGGGGGTGCCGCGGGTGAGGGTGAAGAACAGCAGGCGGCCGTCGTCGCTCTCGGCGACCGGGCCGACCTCGATACCGGCGGCCAGGAGCCGCTCCAGGGCTTCCAGACCCGCCTCCCGGGGGACGTCGAGGACGTCGTGCACCATGCCGGTCGCGGTGATGAAGTTGGCCTGCGGCTGGTGCCGGGCCCAGCGTTCGATCTGCGCGCGGTCGGTGGTCGACTGCGTCTGCCAGGCGAAGGAGACCGGGTGCCGGGCCGGGGTGGGACAGCCGATGCGGTCGCAGGAACAGCGGTAGCCGGCGGCGGGGTGGGCGGCGGGCGCGAGCGGCAGGCCCGCCCCGGCGGCGGCGAGCAGCAGGGCCTCACGGCCGTCGTCGCCGGCCGTCTCCTTCGGGCGGCGTCCGCGCAGCCACTGGGAGAGTCTGCCCTGCCGGCCGGAAAGACCGCCGAACTCCGCGCTCATCTATCGCCTCGCCTCGCTGTGGTAGCGGACAGCATGCCTTATGGTCCCACCATCCTGCGCCCTGGGGGGCCGGAGCTGACATCCGGGGTAGGTGGGACGAGCCGTGTGCGGCTCCCGAATCAGCCCATCAGCTGTTTTGAGGGGATTTACCGGGGCGCGATGCCGTGCAGGGCGTAGTCGACGAGGGTGTCCGTGTACTCGTACGAGATCGGGCCCGTGTACTGGAGCCAGCGCTGGGCGAGCGGCGAGACCCAGAGTTCGAGGGCGATGCGCGGGTCGACGTCCGGGCGGACCTGCCCGGCTTCCTGCGCGGCCCGCACGCGGTCCGCGTACAGGTCGAGCGACGGGGCGAGGAGCTTGGCCACGAAGATCCGGCCCAGCTTCTCGTTGACCACGCCTTCGGCGGCCAGGGCGCGGGACGGGGCCTCGAACCGGGGGTCCTGCAACTCGTCGACGGTGAGCCGCAGCACGGCCTTGAGGTCGGCGGCGAGGTCGCCCGTGTCCGGAATGGCGTACGTCCCCGCCGAGCCCGCCTCCCGCGCCGCCTGTTCGCTCAGATCGAGGAAGGCCTCCAGCAGGACGTCCGCCTTCGACGGCCACCACCGGTAGATCGTCTGCTTGCCGACGCCCGCGCGGGCGGCGATGCCCTCGATGGTGGTCCTGGGGTAACCGACCTCCGCGACGAGTCCGAGCGCGGCGTCGTAGATGGCGCGACGGGACTTCTCGCTGCGGCGGGTGGAGTCGGGGGCGGGGGCGGGGTTCTTGGCCATGGGGCGAATTTACCAGGTTGACAAGACGGTGCGTCTCGCCGGACAGTGGTGAGCATCGATGGCGAGACGATACGTCTCGTGCAATACGTCCATCAGGAGAGGAGTCCGCCATGACGCGAGGCGGAGCCGGAAGCATGCTCGGAGTCGGCGGCACACGGAGGAACCTCGGGCGCGACGCACTGCGCGGCGGCGCACGGGGCGGCCGTACCGGAGGGGCGGTCGACCCTCAGGCCCAGAAGCGGGAGCTGCTGCGCAGGCTCCAGGAGAAACACGAGGAGGGAGGACGCACGGCAGACACCTCGTCGTGAACGCGCATGCCCCCGCCCGGGGGAGATCGTCCCCCCTGTCCGCGGGACCCTCCCCGGTGTCGGGCCGCCGCACTGAAGCGGCCGCCGACGCCGGGGAGGAATCACGATGCGCACGTGGACGAGACGACGTCTGTGCACCTCGACGGCCTCGGCAGCGGGGCAGCGGGCCTGGCCGTCGCAGTCACCGTGCCCTCACGGTGCTCGCCGGCTCGGTCGGCAGACCCAGCGTCAGAGGACGCTGAGGGACCGGCGCGCGTGACTGATCAGGTTCTGGGCATCGGCCCCGAACACGGCCGACTCGCGCAGCGTGCGCCAGGTGCGCAGATACAGCGCGATCGAGTCGGCGTCGTCGATCCACAGCTCGGCATGCCAGACCTCGACCATGACGAGGCGCTCGTCGTGGATCCAGAAGCCGCCGGTCGGAGGAATCTTCAGCGAGGCCGTGAACGGGATGACCCCCAGCCGGACCGTGTCGAGGCCGACCAGACCGGCGAGACGATCGAGCTGTGCGGCGAGCACTGAGGGCGGACAGATCAGCGACCGCAGCGCGGTCTCGCCGATCAGGATCTCGAAGCGCTTGCGGGCGTCGTAGAGGAGCTCCTGCCGCCGCAGCCGGGCACGTACGGCCTCCTCGGTGTCGCGGGGCGATCGCTGGAGCTCGGCGTAGCGATTGAAGATGTGCCGTGCGTAGTCGGCCGTCTGGAGGATGCCCGGCACGGTGACGCTCTCGAAGCCGTGGACGACGGCTGAGCGCTCGTACTCGGCGGCGATCGTCTGCTGCACCGGCTGATGCCCGGCGGCAAGCTGGCGCCGCCAGGAGCGAATGTGGGACTCGAACCCCCGCAGGCGGGCCAGGAGTTCGCTGTATGCCTCCGGCTGGCCGGTCGCCTCCGCCCAGGCCCTCAAGTCGTCCGGCGTCGCGGTCTGCTTGCCGTTCTCCAGCTTGCTGATCTTCGGCTGCGGCCAGCCGAGAAGCTGAGCGAGGCGGGTACCGGTGAGACGTCCGCCCGGCGCGGACATGCGCAGCTCGCGCAGGCGCACTCCGAGCGCCTCGCGCGCTTGCTGATAATCGGTCGTCACCGGTACCCGCTGCCGGCCTACTTGGTTGCCGACGTGGCCGCCGCGAGCTGCTGGAAGGGGACGGCGTGATGCCAGGCGGCGTCACGGAGCATGGCGTAGCGGATCACTTCGGCCGGTTCGGTGATCAGCTCAACGTCGGTCAGCTCGTCAGCCTCGGTGAAGTTGAGCCGGGCGACCAGGCGTGAGTCGAAGATCCAGAAGTCTTCGTTGCCCAGACGCAGGCGCTCGGCGTCCGCGCGGCACAGGGTGCGGATGTCTTCGCCGAACTCGGTGTTCCGTTCGGCGTTGACCATGAGGTAGCACTGACCCGTGGTCGGCGGGTGGTCGACCAGCCGGACACGGGCGACCGTCTTCCCGGCAGCCGTCTGGCTCCTGATGGTGCGGCAGTACCAGGTACTCATGTCCCAGTCGACACGACCCTCGGCGAGGAACTGCGCATAGGTCTCGGTCGACTCGTCGGACGCGTACCGGCGGCGGGTCTCCAGCCGCCAGGCGGTGTGCTCGAAGAGCTCGAACAGCCGGTTGAAGGCGGCGAGATCGATGATGCGAGCCTGGCGGCTCCGGTCCTTCGGTGCCCAGTCCGTGATCAGCTCACGCGGCACCACGACCGCGACCTCGCCGGGGCCGAGGTGCTGAAGCTGGGCGACGTCCTCGGGGTCGGTCAGCGGCGGCCCGTGCACGATCACCTGACCGGTGTCGACGTCCTCGTGAATCGACGGGCAGCCGGTGTCACCGCTGCCGGTGCCGTTGAAGCGGATGTTGCGCGTCATGTGCCCCTCCCTCGTCGGGTTGTCTCCGTAGGTTGATCATTGCGGCGGGGCGTCCGGCCTCGCTATAGCCCCCCTGACGTTGCGTGAGAATCCTCGGGCATAAGTCGTAGCTACCCGAGAATAACGGCGAATATCCGCTAGCAGGTCCAACTACGACTGCCCAACGCTGAGTTCATGACCACTGCACAGAAGTCGGGCGCGACCGAAGCCGTTGAGGCGGTCGAGGTGCTGCGTGGAGCGCTGACGGCGGCGGGGATCGTCCTGCCGTCCCTGGGAGCCGACACGGCCTCCCCTGCCCTGAATCTGATCAGCCTGGGCCGCGTGCGCGCCGACGTCGCGCTCCGGCTCGCCGATGTCCTCCGGCGAGGGTGCGCATGAGCACGTACGCCCCCGCCATCGGTGATCTCGCGTGGGACAACGCCACGCGAAGGGTCGGCAGGGTCGTCGACCACGTGGGCGGCTGCTGGCGGCTCCGGCCGCCCGGCGGTGGTCGCGAGTGGGACGCGCACGGCCCGCTGCGCCACGCGACGGTGACGGTCACGGAGGCACTGTCGTTCGGCGTGGCGCCGGCCAACGCGCGGAGCCGGGGTCAGTGCCCGTGAGCGCGCCGACCGAGGAGGTGACGCTGTCGGCCGAGTGCACGCTCGCCCGGCAGCCGGACTACCTGGACCTGCACGCCGACTGCCGCCAGACCGAGGACGTGCCGATGCCGCACGCGCGCGGCATCCTCCTCGTGCACCGCTGCCGCTGCACGTGCCACCGCCGGGGAGGTGATCCCGCGTGACCACGCCGCTGCATGTCTGCCGTGCCTGCGATGGCCTGATCACCGACCCGGACGACGCGGTCGCCGTCGCCCATGATCTGGGCAACAGCGGACCGGGGTGGACCATCTGGGCCCACCGTGACCACGCCGACGACATCGAGCTGATCGACCCGGTCCTGCTACGGATCATGCTCCGCATCTGGGCCGCGCATCGCCCCGCGATGTAGTCGCCGGAACAGCGCGAAGCCCTGCCACCTCCCCCTGGCCGGGCTTAGTCCCCCGCCTCGGGCGGCCACGCGTCGCCCCAGTGCGCGTCCCGGGCCGCCTTGTACAGGTCGCCGTGGCGCTTGGTGACCGTGGTCCGGTGCAGGGCGGGGTCGGTCTCGCAGAGGTCGAGGAGGACCTGGCCCTTGCGGATCTGCGGTTTGCGTACGACGCGGGAGGGGGCCGGGGTGAGCGGGCGGCGGGTGGCGGCGACGTAGGCGAACTTCTCGTCCTCGTAGGCGAGGGAGCCGCCCTTGACCTGGCGGTGCAGGGAGGAACGGCTGACCCGGGCCGAGAAGTGGCACCAGTCCGTGCCGGGGACGATGGGGCAGGCGGCGCTGTGCGGGCAGGGGGCGGCGATGTGGAAGCCGGCGGTGATGAGGCGGTCGCGGGCCTCGATGACGCGGGTGTAGCCGTCGGGGGTGCCCGGTTCGACGATCACGACGGCCTGGGCGGCGGTGGCGGCGGCGTCGAGGAGGGCGGCGCGGTCGGGGGCGCTGAGTTCGTTGAGGACGTAGGAGACCGTGACGAGATCGGTGCTCTCCATGGTGAGCGCCGCTCCGATTCGAGAGCGGTGCCAACGGGCCGCCCGCAGGGCCGGGTTGGCGGCGGCGATCTCCCGGCCGAGCGTGAGCGCGGGTTCGGCCCAGTCCAGCACGGTGACGCCGCGCTCGCCGGGCCAGGTCGCGGTGACGGCCCAGGTCGCGGCGCCGGTTCCGCCGCCGACGTCGAGGTGGCTGCCGGGTGTCCACTCCGGTACGGCCCGCGCGAACGCCTCCAGCGCGGAGTGGGTCGCCTCGAAGGTCGCGGGCATGCGGTACGCGGCGTAGGCCGCCACGTCGGCGCGATCACGGAGGATGGGGGCGTCGGTGGGGGTGGCGCCGCGGTAGTTCGAGATCAGCCGGTCCACGGCCTGCGCGGCCTGGCGGGGCGGGAGGCCGTCGAGGAGGGTGGCGAGGGTAGCGCGGAGAGTCTCGGCGACGGGGGGAGCGGGGTCGTTCACCCGCCGATTCTACGAGCGCGTCCGGCGCTGGTCCGTACGTCACCCCGTCTCACCCCCGCCGCCCCTGCCCGTCCCGCCCGCGTCCCGTCCTCCAGGGGGCCCCGCCCCCTGGACCCCCGCTCCTCAAACGCCGGAGGGGCTGATTCTCACGGCCCCGCACCGCACGCGCCAGCCTCGTCCCCGCCCTCGCTCTCGGCCCGTTGTCCGGTGTCCGCCTCCGCGGATGCACCGTGTTCGCCAGGAGTACCAGGAACGTGTCCGTCGCCGGGTCGAGGACCAGGGACGTGCCGGTGAAGCCCGTGTGCCCGGCCGCCCCCTCCCCCGCCAGTTCCCCCATGAACCACGGCTGGTTCACCGCGAAGCCCAGTCCGGGCGGGGTCAGCAGCAGTTCCACGAAGTCGGGGCCGAGGATGCGGGCGGGACCGTAGGAGCCGCCCGCCAGCAGCGCACGGCAGAAGACGGCCAGGTCCCGCCCGGTCGAGAACAGGCCGGCGTGCCCGGCCACCCCGCCGAGCGCCCACGCGTTCTCGTCGTGGACGACGCCCCGCAGCATCCCCCGGTCCGCCTTGGCCCACGGCCGCCGCTGGTCCTCCGTGGCGGCGGCGTCGGGGCAGGGGCCGTAGCCCGTCGCCGTCATCCCCAGCGGACGCGTGATGCCGTCGTGGATCAGGACGTCGAGCGTGCGGCCCGTGATGCGTTCGAGCACCTGCTGCAGCAGCAGCGGATTCAGGTCGGAGTAGCAGTACGTGCCGGGCACGCCGACCGGCACCTCCGCCCGCAGCAGCGCCAGCCGTTCGGCGGGGTCGGCGCAGTCGTACAGCGGGAGTTCGGGGCGTAGTCCCGAGGTGTGGGTGAGCAGTTGGCGGACCGTGATGCCGTGTGCGGCCGCCGCCCGGAAGCCGGGCAGGTAGGCGCCCACGCGCGCGTCGATGCCGAGCGTCCCCCGCTCGATCTGCTGCACCGCGGCGACGGCCGTGAACAGCTTGGTCAGGGAGGCGATGTCGAAGGGGGTGCCGATCGTCATCGGGACCCGTTCGGCGGGCGGCAGTTCCACGCCGGTGTCGCTCCCGGCGTCGTAGGCCTCGTACCGTACGGCCCAGCCCGCCGCCTCCTCCACGGCGATGACCGGCCCGCGCCCGGCGACCACGACGGCGCCTGCCGCCCAGGGGCGTTCGCCGGTGGTGAGGTCGCTCACCTCGCGGACGAGATGGCGGAGTTCCCCGGGGTCGAGTCCGGCCCGTTCCGGTGTGCCGCTGCGCAGTCTCGGCGCGCTCAGTTCCCTGCTCCCTCCGAATCCGCACGTCTGTTCCAAGGACGGCACATTCCCATGAAACAGGCCATTGCCACCAGTGCCGCCGCCAGTTGGGCGACGGCCATGGGGACGGCGGTGTCCTCTCCGGCGATGCCGACCAGCGGGGAGGCGATCGCGCCGATGAGGTAGGAGGACGTGCCGAGCAGGGCGGACGCGGCGCCGGCGGCGTGCCGGGTGCGCAGGAGGGCGAGGGCCTGGGTGTTGGGCAGGGTGACGCCCATCGCGGACATCAGCACGAACAGCGCGACGGCCACCGGCGCCAGCCCCACCTCGCCGAACACGTCCAGCGACATCAGCAGCAGCGCGGTGGCGGCGGCGATGACGCCGGCGAGTCCGATGCCCAGCACCTTGTCGAGGTCGACCCGCCCGACCAGCACCTTGCCGTTGATCTGGCCGACGACGACCAGTCCGACCGAGTTGATCCCGAACAGCAGGCTGAAGGTCTGCGGCGAGGCCCCGTAGATCTCCTGAATCACGAAGGGCGAGGCGGATATGTAGGAGAAGAGGGAGGCGAAGGCGAAGCCGCCCGCGATCATGTACCCGGAGAAGGCGCGGTCGGCGAGCAGCCGCCGCATCGAGCGCAGGGCCTCGCCCACCCCGCCGTCGTGCCGTTCGCCGGCCGGCAGCGTCTCCGGCAGCTTCGCCCGGACGACCGCGGCCAGCGCCACCCCCAGGACCGTGAGCACGACGAACACGCCCCGCCAGTCGGTCACCTGCAGGATCTGCCCGCCGATCAGCGGCGCCACGACCGGCGCGACCCCCGAGATCAGCATGAGGGTGGAGAGGAAGCGGGCCATGGCCATGCCGTCGTACAGATCGCGTACGACCGCCCGCGCGATCACGATCCCGGCCGCGCCCGCGAGCCCCTGCGCCAGCCGGAAGGCGACCAGCGCCTCGACGGTGGGCGCCAGCGCGCACAGGGCGGTGGCGACGACGTAGACCGCGAGGCCGATGAGCAGCGGGCGCCGCCGTCCCCACTTGTCGCTCATCGGGCCGACGACCAGCTGCCCGAGCGCCATGCCGGCCAGGCAGGCGGTGAGCGTGAGCTGGACGGTCGCGGCGGGCGCGTGCAGGGAATCGGTGACCTCCGGGAGGGCCGGCAGGTACATGTCCATGGTGAGCGGAGGCGTGGCGGTCAGGCCGCCGAGGATGAGGGTGACGAGCACGCCGGTGCGGCGCACGGCGCGGGCGGCCGGTTCCGGTTTCGATTCCGGTTCGGGTTTCGATTCCGGTTCCGTTTGCTGTTCCGGTACGGCCGCCTGCGTCTCGTTCGATGCTTCCGATATGGGTGCTTTGGATGCCCTGTACTCGGGCATGCGCCCTCCCTCTTTCCGCGATACGGCCCCTATGCTCTCAGTTCGAACACAGTGGCTGGGCTCACATGAACGAGGGCGGGACGGCATGACGGCGGAGAACGTGCGGTGGGGGATCCTGGCGACCGGCGGGATCGCGGCCGCGTTCACGGCGGATCTGGTCGATCTGCCGGACGCGGAGGTGGTGGCGGTGGCCTCGCGCTCCTCGGACTCGGCGAAGGCATTCGCGGAACGGTTCGGGATTCCCCGGGCGTACGGCGACTGGGGCTCCCTCGCGGCCGACGCGGACATCGATGTCGTGTACGTCGCCACCCCGCACTCGGCGCACCGGGCCGCCGCCGGCCTGTGCCTGGAGGCCGGGCGGAGCGTGCTGTGCGAGAAGCCGTTCACGCTGAACGTGCGCGAGGCCGAGGAGCTGATCGCGCTGGCGCGGGCGCGCGGGAGCTTCCTGATGGAGGCCATGTGGATGTACTGCAATCCCGTGATCCGGCGCCTGAAGGCCCTCGTCGAGGACGGCGCGATCGGCGAAGTGCGCACCGTGCAGGCCGACTTCGGGATAGCCGGCCCCTTCCCGCCGTCGCACCGGCTGCGTGACCCCGCGCAGGGCGGCGGCGCGCTGCTCGACCTCGGGGTGTACCCGGTGTCGTTCGCGCAGCTGCTGCTCGGGGAGCCGTCGGACGTCGCGGCGCGAGCGGTGCTCTCGGACGAGGGCGTCGATCTCCAGACGGGAGCACTGCTCTCGTGGGAGAGCGGCGCTCTCGCTTCGGTGCACTGCTCTGTCGTGGGCGGTACGTCCGTCTCCGCGTCGGTCACCGGCTCGCAGGGCCGCATCGACATCCCGTACGGCTTCTTCCACGCCGACCGCTTTCTGCTGCACCGGGACGGCCGTGAACCCGAGGTGTTCGCCCACGACGAGGCCGCCGGCCCGCACAACAGCTTCAAGTACGAGGCCCGCGAGGTGATGCGCGCCCTGCGGGCCGGCGAGACCGAGTCCCCGCTCGTCCCGCTCGACGGCACCCTCGCCGTGATGCGGACGCTCGACGCGATACGTGACCGCATCGGCGTGAGCTACCCCGGCGAGGCCGGCCGGGAAGCCGTACCGGCCGCCACACCGGCCTGAGGCCTGAGGCTGAGAGCCTGAGAGCGCGAGGCCACGTGGACGCTCCGGCGCCTTGCGATCGCGCGCACCCGGCGCCGCTCCTTCTTCCGGCTCGATCGCACCCGGTGCCGCCCCTCTTCCGGCTCGATCGCACCCTGGCGCCCAGGCTTCACAACTTGCACAACCGGAATGTGACAGTCCGCTGCAATGCGGCCGATGGCGGACTTATGCTCGACTCTCCTCCACCAGAGCTTCACAGTTGGAGTGCTCGACTCCCGTCGGCCACAACGAGGGGGAGACGGCAACCGTTCCACGGCACCGGGTGGGGGGCCTCGCGTGGGACCGCGAGGTACGCACCGGGCCGTGGAGCGGCTGCCGCATGGAGCGGGTGAGCGGGTTCCGGTGTCCCCTCACGCCTGGCCGGTCTCGAAGCGCCGGATCTTGCCGCTGTCGTCGACGTCGAACCGCCACCGGGTACGCATCTCGCCCCAGGTGTCGTTGCTGTAGCGGGCGACCAGGGCACGGCCGCCGTCGGACTCGCGGTCGACCTCCATGTGGCCGTGGGAGTCGAAGATCTCCCGGTTGATCCACTCGTCGAGGTCACGGTCCGAACCGTCGTCCGCCATCGTCGCGTCCGGGGCGAGAAGCGCGAGGAAGGCGTCGCGGTCGTGCGCGTTGACGGCGGTGACGAAGTCCCGGACTGCCGGTTCGCTGAGGTTCTTGGGCTGGATCGTCATGACTGCCAGACAAACACCGCTCCCGGAACCGCGCCACCCGAACAGCCGTCCGTGCGGGCCGGGTGGGTGTCCCCGGTGCGGCGGTGGAAACAGGCGCTGCTCGCGGAGCGGCCGTGCCAGGCTGCCCGTATGACTGACCAGTTCGCTGCCACCGAGGCCTCCGCCGGCCCGTCCGGCCCCGCCGACCGCTCTGACCCCGCCGGCCTCTGGACCGGCATCGACGCCCTGTGGAGCTGGCTGGACGAGAACCGGGTACATGGCGGCCAGGAGGGGCTGCTGCTGCAGATGCTGAAACTGTCGGAGGAGGTCGGCGAGGTCGCCCAGGCGGTGATCGGCGCGACCGGTCAGAATCCCCGCAAGGGCACGACCCACACATGGGAGGACGTCGAGTCGGAACTGTGCGATGTGGTCATCACGGCACTGGTCGCGCTGCGCACGCTCACTCCGGACACGCATGAGGTGTTCACCCGGCATCTGGCGAGGGTCAAGCGGCGTTCGCTGGGCGGCACCTCGTGAGCGCTCCGTGAGGCTCCGTGAGCGCTTGCCGAACGCTTCGTGAGCGACCGATCGGCTGATCGGCCGCGGCACGCTCGACCCGGCGATGAGTTCTGCGGCGTCCGGCGGTCGTAATGTCGAACCCGTCACCGAGGAGGGCTTTTGATGCGCAACGTGACCTATTCGATGGGCGTCTCACTTGACGGCTACATCGTCGGGCCGGACGGCCGCTTCGACTGGACGGTGCCCGACGACGAGGTCTTTCGCTTCTGGATCGACGACATCCGACAGGTCGGCGTCCACCTGCTGGGACGACGGCTGTACGAGACGATGCTGTACTGGGAGACCGCCGACCAGGATCCGTCGCTCGACGACGCCCAGTTGGAGTGGACCGCGCTCTGGAAGCCGCTTCCGAAGGTGGTGTTCTCCACCACGCTGTCGGCCGTGCAGGGCAATGCCCGCCTGGCCTCCGGCAGCCTCGCGGAGGAGATCGAGCGGTTGCGGGCCGAGCCGGGTGAGGGCGAGATCGCGATCGGCGGCGCGACGCTCGCCGCCGAGGCGGCCGCGTCGGGTCTGATCGACGAGTACCGGACCATGGTCCACCCGGTGCTGGTCGGCGGTGGCATTCCGTTCTTTCCCCGGCACGAGCGCCGGGTGGATCTCGAACTCGTCGAGACCCGCACCTTCAGCTCAAGGGTCGTGTATCTCCGCTACCGCGTGGCGCGCTAGGGCGCGTTGCGCAGACGAGCGGGGCGCAGGGGTTGACGTGGTCTCAACTTGTCGACCAAAGTATTAACGACACGAACTATTGCTCCGCGGCAGGATACGGTCGTCTCCCGACGACGGCTCGCAGGAAGGAGGGGCGCCATGCCCCGCAGGGCTGCGACGAGGCCGGCCACCCCGCTCGCCCGGCGGCCGTCCCGCCACCCTGCCGCGGACGAGACTGCCGCGGGCGGCGAGAGCCACCCGCCGGACGAAGCGGTCTTCGCCGTGGGAGGTCTGCTGCGCACGGTCCAGCAGGTTCACGACCGGCTGTGGCAGGAGTTGGTGCCCGGCGGGTACACCTCACCGCAGTTCGCCGTACTGCACCGGCTGCGGATGCGTCCGGACATCGACCAGCGCACCCTCGGCGAAGGGCTGAGCCTGGACAAGGCCACCGTCGCCGACCTCGTGGCCCGGATGGACCAGGCGGGGCTGATCGGCCGCGAGCGCGCCGCCGGCGACGCCGGCCGCTACACGCTGCGGCTCACCGGTACGGGCAGGGCCGTATTCACGGGCCTCGCCCCGTGGGTCGCCCAGGTGCAGTTGCGGCTCACCGCGGCCCTGGGTCCGCAGGACACCGGCCGGTTCCTCCGCCTGATGCAGACGGTCACCAGCGTCATCCCCGGCGCCTGGACCCCCACGACGCCCGCGCTGGTGCTGATCGGGCTGCCCGCCGACCCCGCGCACAACCCCGGCTACCTGGTCCGGGTCGCTCAGCAGCGGCACACCCGGTACTGGGCGGATGCCGTGGGAACACGCCTCACCGCCCCTCAGCAGGGCGTGCTCCACCGGCTCGCCCGTGAGCCGGGCATCGACCAGACGACGCTCGCCGAACGCGTGGCTCTGCCCAAGGCACCGGCCGGAGAGATCGTCAAACGGCTGACCGCCCGCGGTGAGGTACAGCGCACACCGGACCCGCACGACGGCCGCCGCAAGCTGCTCACCCTGACCAGCAAGGGGTTCAACGTGCTGTACGAGGTGATGCCCGCGGCCCGGGAAGTCCAGCGCCGCCTGACCCAGGACCTCACGGCGGACGAACGCGACGAGCTGCTCGCCCTGCTCGGACGGTTGAGCAAGGCATAGGGCCGGCACGGGGCGGAACGGGGCGGAACGGGGCGGAACGGCAGGCCCACCCCCCTCGGTAATTAGTAACTACACGAACCCTTCGGGAAAGGAAGTCGGAGATGGCCACACATCGTTTCCACGCGGCTGATGACGCGGCACTGAACGCCTTGTACGAGGACATCGCCGACAAGGACCTCCAGCCCCTGTGGGAACTCAGCGGTCTGCTCACCCCGACCCCGAACGTCCGGGCCGTGCCCCACCGCTGGCTCGGCAAGGAGCTGCGTGAGCTGGGCGAGCGGGCCGGAGAGCTGGTCCCGGTCGACCGGGGCGGCGACCGCCGGGTGCTGTCCTTGAGCAACCCGGGCCTCGGCGGCGCCCCCTACGCCACCGCCACGCTGTGGGGCGCCGTGCAGTACCTCGGCCCCGGTGAGACCGCGCCCGCGCACCGCCACACCCCGGCCGCACTGCGCTTCGTACTGGACGGCGAGGGAGTGTGGACCGCGGTGGACGGAGACCCGCTGCACATGTCCGCCGGGGACCTGATCCTGACCCCGAGCTGGACCTGGCACGAGCACCACAACCCCGGTGACCTGCCGATGACGTGGTTCGACGCGCTCGACCTGCCGCTCGTCGAGGCGCTGGACGCGGTGTTCTTCGAGCCGGGCGACGGGCGTGCGGCTCCCTCGGCGAACGCCGGACTCTCCGCCTCCGAGCGCCGGTTCGGCGGCGGACCCGGTCTGCTGCCCGGCGGCACGTCGGCACCCGCCCCCGCGCACTCCCCGCTGCTGCGCTACCGCTGGGCGGACACCGACCGTGCCCTCACCGGCCGGCTCGGCGAGCCGGGCTCCGAGGCCGCACGGACCGGGCACGCGCACGTGCGGTTCGCCGACCCCACCAGCGGGCGGGACGTGATGCCCACCATGCGGTGCGAGATGCACCGCTATCTGCCCGGGCACACGGCTCCTGCCGAGCGCCGCACCGGCTCGGCGCTGATCGCGGTCTTCCGCGGCGCGGGCGCCGTCGAACTGGACGGCGTCGTGGAGTCCCTGGCTCCCGGTGACCTGATCGCCGTCCCGTCGTGGACGTCCGTACGTATCCGCGCGGACGAGCCGCTGCAGCTGTTCTCGGTCAGCGACGCCCCCGTCCTGGAGGCCCTGGGCCTGTACCGGACAGAGGCCGGCGCCGGCTGAGTGCTGCCGCTCTCCCCGACGACCTGGCCCAGACCTCGACGCACGGCCCCGGCTTCCACCCCGGCCCCGACTTCCGCCCCGGCTTCCGCCCCGGCCCCGGCTTCGGCCCTTGTCCTTGCCCCTGCCCCTGCCCCTGCCCCTGCCCCTGCCCCTGCCCCTGCCCCTGCCACAGTGCCCCCGTTTAGGAGTTCCCCATGCGCATCGCCCGTTTCAACGACGACCGAATCGGCGTGATCGTCGACGGCCGTGTCCTCGACGTCACCGACCAGATCGCCGCTCAGCTCGCCGCGCCGCCGTATCAGGCCTCTCACAGCCTCCCCAGCCTCCCCCGCCTGCTGATCACCTACTTCGCCGCCGTACGGCCGATGCTGGAACAGCTGGTCGCGGAGCTGGGCCCGGACGCGGGCCTGCCGCTGGAGGACGTAAGGCTGCTGGCCCCCCTGGCCGACCCGACGAAGATCGTCGCGGCCCCGGTCAACTACCGCGACCACCAGTCCGAGATGAACGAGGCATCCCACGTGAGTTCGCTCGGTTTCTTCCTCAAGTCGCCGTCCTCGATCCTCGACCCCGGCGGCACCGTCCGCCTGCCGTACACGGACCGGCGCTTCGACCATGAGGCCGAGTTCGCGCTCATCGTCGGCCGCCGCGCCAGCCACGTCACGCCGGAGGAGGCCCTGGGGTACGTCTTCGGCTACACGGGCCTGATGGACATCACCATGCGCGGCGGCGAGGACCGCTCGACCCGCAAGTCCTTCGACACCTTCACCCCGCTGGGGCCGTGGATCGTCACCCCGGACGAACTCGGCTCGCCCGAGGACGTGGACCTGGAGCTGAGCGTCAACGGCGAGCTCCGGCAGAAGGCGAACACCCGGGACCTGATCTGGTCGGCGGCGCGCTTCCTCGCCTACGCCTCCACCGTCACCGTGCTGGAGCCCGGTGACGTGGTCACCACGGGCACCCCCGCCGGAGTCGCCCCGATCGAGGACGGCGACCGCGTCGAACTGACCGTGGAAGGCATCGGCCACCTGTACGTGGACGTGACCGCCGAGGGCTCGGTGCCCTGCCCGACCGGAGGGGCCGGCCGCGGTCCCGTGCCGCCGCCCGCCCCCGGAGACAGCAAATGACCTGCGTCGTGGATTCCCCCGGCTTCCCTTGAGGGAGCGTCAGTCCCGCTGCATGAAGGACAGGTTCTCGGCGCCCCGTACGGCCGCGTCCACCAGTTCCCGGACCCGGTCGGCGGGCACCGCGACGCCAGGCGTTTCGAACATCCAGCGGAAGGTCTCCTCCTGGCTCAGGCCCTCGGGCCGCTCACCGAGGTAGGACATGACATAGACGGGGGTGCCCGGTTCGCTGCGCCAGCTGTCGGCGAGCGTGCCGAAGTCCACCGCGTCGTGGCCGAGCGCGTCCAGCAGCTGCCCGACCTGCGCCTTGGCCGCCCCGTCGTCACCGGCGATGGGCAGGGCGCTGCGGTCGGAGGCGCCGGCGGGGCGGGCGAGGGTGAACAGCTGGCGGGCACCGATGTTGTTGAACCCCTTGACCACATGGGAGTCGACCAGATGGCGCTGCACCAGTTCGCTGGAGGTCGTCTCGCGCGCGTCCAGTGCGGCGATGCGGCCGTCGCGGTCCGGGTAGTAGTTCAGCGTGTCGATCACTGTCTTGCCCGCCAGGGCCCCCGCGGGGAGCTGGTCGTAGGCGTGCAGCGGGATGGTCGCCACCACCAGGTCGCCGGCCTGTGCGGCTTCGGCGGGCGTCGCCGCCCGGGCGCGGTCACCGAGTTCGGCGACGAGATCGGCGAGGGTCTCGGGGCCTCGCGAGTTACTCAGAACGACGTCCAGACCAGCCGCGACGGCGAGCCGGGCGACGGTGCTGCCGATCATCCCGCTGCCGATGAGTCCGAGGGTCTTGGTCATGATTCCGATTCTCCATTCGATTCCTGAAACGAGCGACATCGCCCGGGCGGCCGTGCGGGCCGGGTTGTCGCAGGTGGCCTTCGGACTGTTCCTGCGCAGCACCATCCTGCGCTGCTTCGGCACCGAGGAAGACGCCGTCCTCAGTGCGGTGGACGCACACGGCGAGCAGGTCGCCGACGCCGTACGCGCCCGTCCCGCCGGCGAGGACGACTGGACGGCGCTGCGGGGCGCGATCGACACCGCCATCCGCCACTGCCGCCAGGACCCGGGCGGGCTGGCGAGGACCCGGCTCATACGGGAGACTCCCGCGCTGCGCGCCCGGCAACTGGAGCAGCAGTTCAGATGGCGGCCCCTCCTGGCAGGTCGTGTCCCGCCTCGTGCGTAAGCGACCCTGCTCGACGCGTACCGGTAAGCCGCGCGTCGGCCGGCCGCAGGGGACGCGGCGCCCGCCCCGTGTGCGGCTGACCTGCCGTCAGCGCCAATGGCGGCTCCCAGCCACGTCGATACGGGCGATGACCTCCGCATTCCGCGTACTTGACCGGCTACACCATCGGCGGGACGCCACCGTGGGGCGGGCCCTCGCCGAGCGCACCGGGCAGCGCAGCCGGAGAGTCTGGCTCTGTCGGTGAAGTCGGCCGCCGCGCTGGACTGCCGCAACATCGCCCTCGCCCACTGGACCGCCTCCGACGGCCGCCTCGACCTGGAGGAACTCCTGGACGAGGCGTTCGCCGCCCTCTCCGCGCGCTGACCGACTGGGAGCAAGGGCGCTGCGTTCAGGTGATGTGGGAGTGGGTCCCGATGCGGTGCCACGTCCGGTTGACGTACACCAGCCCGTCACTGGAGGCCAGCGTGTCGAACGACTCCGGCTGCACACTGGATTCGAGGGCTTCGGCCACGATCACCGTCGAGCCGCCGACCTCCATCCGGTCGCGGACGCGGGCGCGGATCCACACCGGAGCCTCCGTGAAAACGGGTTCACCCGTCGCCAGCCGTTCCCAGCGGGTCGTGTCGGCGAACCTGTCGATACCGCTCGTGGCGCCCAGCCGGGCCAGGTCGAGACTGTCGGCGTTCAGCAGGTGAACGACGACCGTCTCCGCCTCCTTGAGCGTGGGCGTGCTGGAGGACAGGGCGGACAAAGAGAACAATATGAGCGGCGGCTCGGCACTGACCGATGACACCGACGTCGCGGTCAGGGCCACGGGGCCGGCGCCGGCGTCGGCCGTGATCAGCGACACGCCACCCGGGTAGAGGCGGAACGCCATCTTGAAGGCATCCGCGGGCAGTACGGGAATCGGCTCGGCC
>NZ_WJBG01000115.1 GCF_009709555.1 Streptomyces blattellae
GACGCTGTTGGTTAATTCGGGCCCTGTTGCTTCGCCCCGTCGACTTGGTCGGCGGGGCGAAGTGCTGCGAAGTGGCTGGTGCGGGTGCGGGCTCGTGGTGTGCCGGTGAGGTGGGCGTCGATGCGGGTGAGGTTGATGGCGGCGCCTGTGAGCTGGTGCTGGAGACTGGTCTTTGCCAGGCCCCGGTAGCGGGATCTGCGCAGGCCGCAGCGCTGGAGGCCTTGAGAAATGGTGCCCTCGACCCCGGCACGGATCTTGTAGCGTTCCTTCCACACGTCGGTCTGCTGCTCGGTCCGGGCGGCCTGGACGGCTTCATGTTCGGCGCGGTGGCGCAGGGTGATCTCCCGGCGTTCGGCCTTCGGTGAGCTGACGCAGTCACGCAGGTGGGTGCAGGTGCGGCAGTCGGCCGGGTTGAAACGAACCCGGATGACGGGTTGGCCGTGCTGCGAGTGCCGGTGGTGCCACTGCGTGCTGGTAATACCGTCCGGGCAGGTCACCTGCTGTTTGTCCCAGTCGATGGTGAAGGCGTCCTGTCCGTAGGGGCCGTCCTTCTGGGCCGTGGTGTTGGCCGCCATCGGGCCGTGCAGAGCGATGCCGTGTTCGCTGCGGGCGGCCACGACCTGGGCGGCGTTGGGGTAGCCGGCATCGACCCAGTGTTCGCCGGGCAGGCAGTCCCGTTCGGCGAGGGAGGCGTGGATCGGGCCGGCCATCACGCTGTCCGGGACGGTGGCGTCGGTGGTGGCCACGTTTGTGATCAGGTTCGGGGTGTCCGGCTCGCAGGTCTCGGTGAGATGGGCCTTGTATCCGTCCCACAGGATGTCGCGTTTCTTGCTGCC
This sequence comes from Streptomyces blattellae, assembly GCF_009709555.1. GTDB lineage: Bacteria > Actinomycetota > Actinomycetes > Streptomycetales > Streptomycetaceae > Streptomyces > Streptomyces blattellae. The sequence goes on from NZ_WJBG01000115.1 coordinate 837, forward strand.
CCTCGCCTCGGGGTCATAGGGCGTGACCAGGCGCGTCGCGCCCGGCGGGCGGTCTTTTGGGTCCCGCCGCCGCACCTCGCCCCCGGTCAGGTGGAAGTGCTGAACCCACATCTGCCGCAGAATCTGGACCGGCTCCAGCTCCCGCAGCCCGGCCGGCGCCCGGGGCGAGAAGACGGCCTCAAGCAGTCGCATCCCGTCAGCCCCGATCCGCCTGCCGACCTCCTCCCGTCCGACCTGGCCCTTGGGGAACCGGGAGTCCTCGGCCCGGGTGGCGTAATGCCTGAACCACTCTGGTTCGGCAACCTCCACCAGCCAGTCGGGGGCAGCCTGCGCGAGCGTGTTCAACGCCGAACGGAGCGTCTCCGCCACCATCTCCAGCCAGCACAGCTCCCGTGCCGCGGACTGAACATGCGTGGAGTCGGTCCTGGCCCGGCCTGCCGTCTTCAGCAGTCCTTTCTCCCGGGCCGCGGCCAGGATGCCGTCCAGCACCCGCCTGCCCGCCTCCGCCTCGATGAGGCGGTCGCGGAACTCCGACAACACCGAGAAGTCGAAGCCCGGATCAGTCAGTTCCAGCGCGAGGGCGTACTTGAAGTCGATCCTCGCCCGCACCGCCTCGGCGGCCTGCCGGTCGGTGAGACCCTCGACGAACTGCAACACCAGCACCAACGCCAGCCGCCCCGGTGACCAGGCAGGCTTCCCCCGCGCAGGGAAGAGATCCGCGAACTCCTCGTCGGTGAACAACGGTCCCAGCTCGTCCCGGACGCGGATCGCCAGGCTCCCCTTCGGGAACGCGGCCCGCGCCACCCGCACCGTCTCCACCGGAATCTCGCCCGGCCCGCTCGGCTGCATAGACATCGACACCCACCCCATACGACAACGTCGGCTCCCAAGACCACAACCGGGTCTTGGGAGCCGACGTCACGCACGGGCCCGAATTAACCAACAGCGTCCGGTCTCGCTGCGGGCCCTCCGGCGCATCCTGCCTCGTCTGTCGCCTTATGCCTCGTCATCCCGGCGCAGCGACGGCTTGAGATCCTTCAGACGGCCGAGCAGGCCGTTGACGAACGAGGGCGACTCGTCCGTGGAGAACTCCTTCGCCAGTTGCACCATCTCGTCGAGCACGACGGCGTCCGGGGTGGCGTCGACCCAGATCAGCTCGTACGCACCGAGGCGCAGGATGTTGCGGTCCACGACCGGCATCCGGTCGAGCGTCCAGCCGACCGAGTACTGCGCGATCAGCTCGTCGATCCGCTTCGCGCGCTGCGCATAGCCCTCGACCAGCTGCATCGTGTACTCGCTCACCGGCGGCTGCCGGGTGTCGGTCCGGGAGAGCCGGATCCAGTCCGCGAGGACCGTGAGGACGTCCGCGCCGCGCTGGTCGCCCTCGAAGAGGATCTGGAAGGCGCGCTTGCGGGCCGTGTTGCGGGCAGCCACGGTTAGCTGTTCACCCGGCCGAGGTAGTCGCTCGTGCGGGTGTCGACCTTGATCTTCTCACCGGTGGTGATGAAGAGCGGGACGTTGATCTGGTGACCGGTCTCCAGGGTGGCGGGCTTGGTACCGCCGGTGGAGCGGTCGCCCTGCAGGCCCGGCTCGGTCTCCTGGACGACGAGCTCGACGGCGGCCGGCAGCTCGACGAAGAGCACCTCGCCCTCGTGCTGCGCGACGGTGGCCGTGAAGCCCTCGATGAGGAAGTTGGCTGCGTCGCCGACGGCCTTGCGGTCGACCATGAGCTGGTCGTAGGTCTCCATGTCCATGAAGACGAAGTACTCGCCGTCCATGTACGAGAACTGCATGTCGCGCTTGTCGACTGTGGCCGTCTCGACCTTGACGCCGGCGTTGAACGTCTTGTCGACGACCTTGCCGGAGAGCACGTTCTTCAGCTTGGTGCGCACGAAGGCCGGGCCCTTGCCGGGCTTGACATGCTGGAACTCGACGACGGACCAGAGCTGGCCGCCTTCGAGCTTGAGCACCAGGCCGTTCTTGAGGTCGTTCGTGGAAGCCACGGTTGCGGAATCTCCTGGACTGACGTGGACGACCCCGGGGCAGGCGCACAGCTCGATCGCTAGAGCGCGAGCAGCTCCTTGGTCGTGATGGTGAGTAGCTCGGGTCCGCCGTCCGCCTCGGGGCGTACGACGAGCGTGTCATCGATCCGGACGCCGCCCCGGCCCGGGAGGTGGACCCCGGGTTCGACGGTGACCGGCACGCAAGCGTCCAGTTTACCCATGGCTGCGGGGGCCAGCTGCGGGTCCTCGTCGATTTCGAGCCCGACGCCGTGGCCGGTGAGTGGGGCGAGGCCCTCCGTACAGCCCGCGGAGTCCAGCACCTGGCGTGCGGCGCGGTCCACGTCCCGGTAGGCGGCACCGGGTGCGAGGGACTCCCTTCCGGCGCGCTGAGCGGCGAAGACGAGGTCGTACAGCTCGATCTGCCAGTCCGCGGGGGAGGTGCCGATCACGAAGGTACGGCCGATCTCGCAGCGATATCCGCGGTACGTCGCGCCCAGGCACACGGAGAGGAAGTCGCCCTCTTCCACCCGGCGGTCCGTCGGCCGGTGGGCCCGGCGGCCGGAGTTCGGGCCGGTGGCGACGGAGGTGGCGAAGGCGGGGCCGTCGGCGCCGTGGTCGACGAGCCGGCGCTCCAGTTCGAGGGCGAGGTGGCGTTCGGTGCGGCCGACGAGGATGGACTCCAGGAGTTCACCGAGGGCCTGGTCGGCGATCTCGGCGCCGATGCGGAGGCAGGAGATCTCCTCCTCGTCCTTCACGACCCTGAGCTGCTCCACGGCTCCGCCGAGGTCCGTGAGGCGCAGGCGGGGTACGACGGAGCGGATTGCCCGGTGACGGGTCACGGTGAGGTGGTGCTCTTCGACGGCGAGCGCGTCAGCCCCTTGGGCCGCGGCAAGGCCGGCTGCCGCGACCGATGGATCGCCACCGCTTCCGGGCAGCGCCTGGATGCGGAGCGCCTCGTCGGGCCGGCCCTCCGTCGGCCGGCTCTCCGGCGGGCTCACGCACACCAGCATGTCCTCGGTCTTGCCGAGCAGCAGGACGGCCTCATGCGGGGCGGCGCCCGCCAGGTAGCGGACGTTGGCAGGGCGGGACACCAGCGCGGCTTGGCTGCCGCCGGCGCTGCAGCGTTCCCTCAACCGAGCCCGGCGGGCCTCGTACACCTCTGACATGACACGAGCGTAGGAGCCTCGTCCGGTTTGTGCCGGTTGAGAGAGAGCCGTTCGGAGCAGGAAGTGCCACTGGGCTTGCCTGCCGGGCGCGGGTTCGGCGGAGGCTCGTCGCACAGTTCCCCGCGCCCCCACAGGTCCACTACCACTCGGGCGGGCCGCCAATGGAACGCGCCAGCACCTCACCCAGACACGGGCCGCCCGGACAGTGCCCCTCAGAGAAGAACCGCTCGCAGGACAAGGAGCCACTACGGTCGCCTGCCGGGCACGGGTTCGGCAGGAACCCGTCACGCAGTTCCCCGCGCCCCTACAGGTCCACTACCACTGGGGCGGGCTGGCAATGGAACGCGCCAGCACGTCGTCGAGGACGCGGGCCGTCTGGGGGACGTCCATCTGGGAGTTGTCGATGATGGGGAGGCCGGAGCCGTACCAGCCCGCCATGCGGCCGTGGATGCGGGCGACCTCTTCGTCGGTGAGGCGGCGGTTGCCTGTGCGTTCGGCGTTGCGTTCCAGGACGATGTCGAGGCCGGGGAGGAGGACGACGGGGAGAAGGCCGGGGCCGACATGGCGCTTCCAGCCGCCGAGGCCGACGACGGGGCGGTCGGGGAAGACGGCGTCGTCGAGGATGCAGGAGATGCCGTTGGCGAGGAAGTTGCGGGCGGCGAAGCCGCAGGTGCGGCGGGCCAGGCGGTACTGGGCCTCCGAGTGGTCGTTCCACCCGGACTGCGGGTCGGCGAAGCCCGAGCGGACCCACTCGCGTACGTCGTCGAGGCTGATGTGGGCTGTCGGGACCCGTCGGTGGTCCGCCCAGTACTTGGCGACACTGGTCTTGCCGGCGCCCGCCGGGCCGATGAGCAGCACCGCGAGGGTGGTGTTCGTGGGATCGGGGGCGGCAGCGGCAGGCGGTGCGGCGGGCACCGCGACCGGGCCGCCGGGCGGCAACGGCACATGGCCCGTGGTGTCGGGCGCGGGTGGGCCCGACGTGTGCTGCGGGGCGGTGTGGTGCGGCGGACGCGGCGCGGTGAAGCCGGGTGCGGGAGGCGGCGGGGGCATGGGCGCCGAGCCCTGGGCGGGAGGCGGCGGGGATACCGGGGCCGAGCCTGGAACAGGAGACGGCGGAGGCACGGGCGCCGAACCCCCAGCGGGAGACGGCGGAGGCACAGACGCCGAACCCCCAGCGGGAGACGGCGAAGGCACAGACGCCGAACCCCCAGCGGGAGACGGCGAAGGCACAGACGCCGAACCCCCAGCGGGAGACGGCGAAGGCACAGACGCCGAACCCCCAGCGGGAGACGGCGAAGACACTGAGGCCGAACCTGGAGCAGACGGCGGCGGAGACACGGGCGCCGAACCCCCGGCGGGGGGTGGCGGGGGCACCGGGGCGGGCCCTTGGTGGGGGGCCGGGTGGTGTGCGGCCGGTGACCAGCCGGTGGCCGGTCCGTGCCCCGGCTGGTGGGGCGGCGGCAGCGGAGAACCCACTGCGTGCTGCATCCGGTGCCACTCCATCTCGTACAGGCAATTGGCGCTGGCAGCGGGGCGCTGACCCCACTCCCTACCGAACGGTACCGTCCCCGGCCGCCGTTTGGTGAACGGCCGGGTCGGTCCGAAGTTCCCATGTCCACAAGGCAAACCGGGCGTACGACGCCCGGCGGGACTTACTCCCCCACTTCGCCGTACGCGGCGAGCAGGACGGCCGGGTCCGGTCCCTCCAGGACGGTCGGCTTGGCCAGTCCGTCCAGGACGATGAAGCGGAGCACGTCACCGCGGGACTTCTTGTCGACCTTCATGGTCTCCAGCAACTTGGGCCACTGGTCGTGGCGGTAGTGCAGCGGGAGGCCGACCGATTCCAGGACGGTGCGGTGGCGGTCCGCCGTCACGTCGTCCAAACGGCCCGCCAGCCGGCCCAGTTCGGCGGCGAAGTGCATACCCACCGCCACCGCGGCGCCGTGCCGCCACTTGTAGCGCTCGTTCTTCTCGATGGCGTGCGCCAGCGTATGGCCGTAGTTGAGGATCTCCCGCAGGCCCGACTCCTTCAGGTCGGAGGAGACGACCTCGGCCTTGACCTTGATGGAGCGCTCGATGAGCTCGGCGGTGTGCGGCCCCGCAGGCGTGCGCGCCGCCTCGGGATCGGCCTCGATGAGCTCCAGGATCACCGGGTCGGCGATGAAGCCGGCCTTGATGATCTCGGCGAGCCCGGAGACGTAGTCGTTGACCGGGAGGGAGTCCAGTGCTGCCAGGTCGCACAGGACCCCGGCGGGTGGGTGGAAGGCGCCGACGAGGTTCTTGCCCTCGGCGGTGTTGATGCCCGTCTTGCCGCCGACGGCCGCGTCCACCATGCCCAGCACCGTGGTCGGCACGGCGATCCAGCGGACCCCGCGCAGCCAGGTCGCCGCGACGAAACCCGCCAGGTCGGTGGTCGCGCCGCCGCCGACGCCGACGATGAGGTCGGAGCGGGTGAACCCGGACTGGCCGAGCGCCTTCCAGCAGTACGCGGCGACCTCGGCGGTCTTGGCCTCCTCCGCGTTCGGCACCTGGATGGCGACGGCCTCGTAGCCCTGCTCGGCGAGGTCGGCGCGCACCGCCTCGCCGGTCTCCGCGAGCGCTTCGGGATGGATGACGGCGACCCGCTTGACCCTGTCGCCGATCAACCCGCCGAGTTCACCGAGGAGTTGACGGCCCACCAGGACCTCGTAAGGATCGCTGCCCGCCGTGCCGCCGACCTGAATTCTTGTGACCTGGCTAGTCATGACGTCCTCCGGCCGGGGGCCCGGGGATTGTCCCCCGGGAGATGCGGTCTTCAACTCCAGTGCGTCCAGGACGGCTTGGGTGACTTCTTCGGGCGTACGGCCATCAGTCGCCACGACCGCCGCGGCCACCTCGGCGTAGAGGTGCCGACGCGCCTCCATCAGCTCGCGCCACTGCTTGCGCGGGTTGATGGCGAGCAGCGGACGGGCCGCGTTCAGGCCGGTGCGCTTGACCGCCTCCTCGACGTCCATCGAGAGGTAGACGACCCGATGCCGGGACAGCAGCTCACGGGTGCCGGGGTCCAGGACCGCTCCGCCACCCAGGGCGAGGACGCCGTCGTGCTCGGCCAGCGCGCGCTGCACCGCCCGCTTCTCGATGCCGCGGAAGACCGGTTCGCCCTCGTCAACGAAGATCTCCGCGATGGCCCGGCCCTCGGCGGCCACGATGTCGTCGTCCGTGTCCCGGTAGCCGACGCCGAGCCGCGCGGCGAGCAGCTGCCCGACGGTGGACTTGCCGACGCCCATCGGCCCGACCAGGACAACCGCAGGCACCGCGCTCACCGGATCGCCAGGTTGTGGAGGTAGGACCGCACGTTGCGGCGGGTCTCGGCCACGTTGTCGCCGCCGAACTTCTCCGCCACCGCGTCCGCCAGCACCAGGGCCACCATCGCCTCGGCGACGATTCCCGCCGCGGGAACGGCGGAGACGTCCGAGCGCTGGTGATGGGCCTGCGTGGCCTCGCCCGTCGTCACGTCCACCGTCTGCAACGCCCGCGGCACCGTCGCGATCGGCTTCATCGCCGCCCGCACCCGCAACAGCTCCCCCGTCGTCAGGCCGCCCTCGGTACCGCCGGAACGACCCGACACCCGCCGGATCCCCTCCGGCGTGCTCACGATCTCGTCGTGCGCCTTCGACCCCGGCACCCGCGCCAGTTCGAAGCCGTCACCGAGTTCCACACCCTTGATCGCCTGGATACCCATCAGCGCACCCGCCAGACGGGCATCCAGCTTGCGGTCCCAGTGCACATGCGAGCCCAGCCCCACCGGGACGCCGTACGCCAGGATCTCGACCACGCCACCGAGGGTGTCGCCGTCCTTGTGGGCCTGGTCCACCTCCGCGACCATCGCCTTCGACGCGTCCGCATCCAGGCAGCGCAGCGGATCCTCGTCCAGCCGCTCCACGTCGGCCGGTGTGGGGTACACCCCCTGCGGCGCCTTCACCGAGCACAGCTCCACGACATGGCTGACGATCTCGATCCCGGCCGTCTCCTTCAGATACGACCGGGCCACCGCGCCCAGCGCCACCCGGGCCGCCGTCTCACGGGCGGAGGCGCGCTCCAGGATCGGCCGGGCCTCGTCGAAGCCGTACTTCTGCATGCCCGCCAGGTCGGCGTGGCCGGGCCGCGGCCGGGTCAGCGGGGCGTTGCGTGCCAGACCGGCCAGGATCTCGGGGTCGACCGGATCGGCCGCCATCACCTGCTCCCACTTCGGCCACTCGGTGTTCCCCACCATGATCGCGACCGGGGAGCCGAGGGTCAGGCCGTGCCGGACACCGCCGAGGAAGGTGACCTCGTCCTGCTCGAACTTCATCCGGGCACCGCGCCCATAGCCCAGCCGCCGTCGCGCCAGGTGATCCGCCACCATCTCCGTGGTGATCGGCACGCCGGCGGGAAGGCCCTCCAGCGTCGCGACGAGTGCGGGGCCGTGCGACTCCCCCGCGGTCAGCCAGCGCAACCTGCTCAACGGTGCTCCTCAATGCTCGCGCCCTGGTACTGCCCTGCGTACGCGCGTCCTCGCCTACGGCAACGGCGTGACCAGGTGCGCGGCCCTGGCCCGCCACCTCCGATCCTCCCACGTCCGGGGCGCCGATCAGGCCGCTGGTCCATCAGACGGACGGGACGCGGCCGGGAACACATCACGCGGAGCCCCTGCCACGGGGCATACGCCCCCAGGCAGTCCGCGCCGCGCCCCTGCCCGTACTGCGCCGCCGCCCCGTGCACGGGTAGCGAAATTCCGGAAGGGCCTCAGCGGGCGTCGAGCATGCGTTCGCCCGCTTTTCGCATGGCCTCCAGCGGCGCGGGAGCCCGCCCCGTCATCTGCTCCACCTGGAGCACCGCCTGGTGCAGCAGCAGGTCGAGCCCGCTGACGACGGCCCCGCCGTACGCCGACCAGCGCGCCGCGAGTGCGGTCGGCCACGGATCGTAGAGGACGTCGAACAGGGTGGCGGGCCGTTCCGGTACGGCGGAGGCGAGGGCGTCGGTCGTACCGGCCGGGGTGGTGGCGATGACCAGGGGGCGGCGCAGCGCCTCGGCGGCGTCCGCCCAGTCCCGCGTACGCATCTCGATGCCGAGCCGCTCGCCCCACTGCCGCATCTCGGCGGCACGCCCCTCGCTGCGGACGTAGGCGACGACCTCGCCGGTGCAGATCCGGGCCAGCGCGGCCAGCGCGGAGGAAGCGGTCGCGCCGGCGCCCAGGATCGCGGCGGAGTCGACCTGCTCGATCCCGCGCTCACGCAGGGCGCCGACCATGCCGGGGATGTCGGTGTTGTCGCCGACACTGCGGCCGTCCTCGGTGAACACGACCGTGTTGACCGCCTCGACCGAGGCGGCCGTCTCGCTGATCTCGTCGAGCAGCGGAATGACCGCCCGCTTGAGCGGCATGGTCAGCGACAGCCCCACCCACTCCGGCCCGAGCCCCTTGAGGAACCCGGGCAGCGTCGACTCGTCGACCTCGAACCGGTCGTACGACCAGCCGGTCAGCCCCAGTGCCGCATAGGCCGCGCGATGCAGCACCGGGGACAGGGAGTGGGCGATGGGCGAACCGAGCACGGCGGCCCGGCGGGCGTCAGTTGCCCGAGGTGTCATTGAACCTGTCCTTGAACCGATCGAACAATGATCCTGAAGTGGCCGCTCGTGTGCGCGGTCTCAGTCTCCGCTCCTCGACGCGTTGAACTCCTCGACCAGTTCCTCGTGCTCCGCGAGCGTCTTGGTGAACTTGCTGGTCTTGCCGTCCAGCGAGATGAAGTAGTACCAGCCGTCGTCCGTCGGGTTGAGCGCACCCCTGAGCGCTTCCTCGCCGGGGTTGTCGATGGGGCCGGGCGGCAGCCCCTTGACGTAGTACGTGTTGTACGGATTGTCGTACTGCCTCAGCTCGGCGATCGACAGATCGATCTTGCTCTGATTCTTGATGTAGTTGTACGTGGAGTCGAACTCCAGAGAGCCGTAGGTCTCGGGGTTCCCGGGCTCAAGGCGGTTGTAGACGACCTCGGCCATCTTGCGGAAGTCGTCATGGCTCGTGCCCTCGGCCTGCGCCAGGCTCGCCACGGTGAGCAGCTGCCAGGGGCCGTCGAGACCCAGGCTCTTGGCCTTCGTCTCCAGACCGAGCTCTTCGTACTTCTCATTGGCCCGGGCGACCATCTCCTTCAGGACGGCCTCCGGCTTCTGCCCCTTGCTGACCGCGTAGCTGGAGGGGTAGAGGAACCCTTCCAGCGGGTCCTTCAGGTTCGGGTGGTTCAACGCCCAGTCCGGCAGCCCGAGGTCCTTGTAGTTCTCCTTCGCGGCCTTGGCCGTGGTGCCCTTCGACAGCTCCAGTCGCTTGTCGATCTCCTGGTAGACCGCCGTGTTCCGCGAGCCCTCGGCGATGATCAGGTTGTTCTGGCTGCTGGGGTCGAGCATCATCTCGACGGCGCTGGCGGCGGACATCTCCTTCTTCATGACGTACACGCCGGCCTGGATCGTCTTGCCGTCGGGATTCTGCGACTGGGCGGCCACGAACGCGTCGACGCTCTTGACGACGCCCTGTTTCTTCAGCTCCTGACCGATGGCGTATCCGCCGGCTCCCTTGGGGATGGTGACGGTCACCGTCTCGTTCGTGCCGTCGCCCGCGAAGTCCGGCGCCGCGCCGAAACGATCCTGGTAGAACTGGTAGCCGTAGTACCCGACACCGGACAGGCCGCCGCCGAAGACAAGGACGACCACCAGGCAGGCGCAGCCGCTGCGGCGCTTCTTGGGCTTGCCGCCCCTGCCCCGCCGGTCGCCGCGCCCGCTGTCGTCCCCCGGCTCGTCGGAGTCGTCGTCATCGTCGCCGCCCGCGAAGAAGGCGTGCTCGCCCTGGTCGGGGCCGGGGTCCCAGTCGGTCCGCTGCTCCGGCTCCTCGCTCCGTCGGCTCGGCGGCTCGGGCGGCGGGTAGGCGTCGGGCGTGCCGTAGTAGTCGGGCTGCTGCCCGTCGTAGCCCACGGTCTGCTGGCCGTACGGGTCGGCCGGGTCGGGGTACGGGGCCTGCGCGTGCGTGCCGGTGGGCCAGCCGTTCTCGTCGTACTGCTGATGTCCCTGGCCGCCGTACTGCTGCGGGTCGTACTGCTGCTGGTACTGCTGCGACTGGCCGTACCCGGACTGCTCGCCGGTGCCCCAGTCGCCGTACTGCGGCTGCTGCGGGTAGTGCTGCGGCTGGCCGCCGTAGGCAGGCTGCTGGCCCGCGTGGGCCTGCTGCTGCCCTTCCCATCCGCCGTCCCCGAACAACGGGTCCTCCGGATGCCACGGTTCGGAGCCTTGGCCCCGGCCATACTCAGTCATCGATCCCCTAGAGCCGCGAGGCGGCGGTCGCGCGGCTTTCGGCTCGGCTTCCGTCCCGCCTCTCTTTGTGCGGCAGCTGTTCGAACACCGCCGCATCGCGCGGAACGTTACCGTATCGCGATCAGATGACCACTTCGACGCCCTCGCCGGGGGCTTTACCTGACACCCGTTCGGATTCGAGCGCCTGCTGCAAGATGATCACAGCGGCTGCCTGGTCGATGACGGACCGGCCCTTCTTCGAATTCACGCCCGAGGCACGCAGTCCCTGACCGGCCGTCACCGTGGTCATGCGTTCGTCCACGAGTCTGACGGATACCGGCGCGATGCCTCTGGCCAGCTCCTGGGCGAAGGCGCGGACCTTGACCGCGGCCGGGCCCTCGCCCCCCTTGAGGGAGCGAGGGAGACCGACGACGACCTCGATCGGCTCGTACTCCTCGACGAGTTGCCTCAGCCGGCGGTGGGCGGCCGGGATGTCACGTCCCGGGACCGTCTCCACCGGTGTGGCGAGGATCCCATCGGGGTCGCACGAGGCGACCCCGATACGGGCATCCCCGACGTCGATCGCGAGGCGACGGCCGCGGCGCATGACGTGTCCGGCTCCGCTCACTTGGCCGTTTCCGCCACGAGGCGCTCGACCGCGTCGACGGCCTCGCCGATGGCGGCCGGGTTCTGGCCGCCGCCCTGGGCGACGTCCGGCTTGCCGCCACCGCCGCCGCCGAGGGTCTTGGCGGCCGTGCGGACCAGATCGCCGGCCTTCAGACCGCGCTCGCGGGCGGCCTCGTTGGTGGCGATGACCGTCAGCGGCTTGCCGCCCGCCGCGGTGAACAGGGCGACCACGGCGGCCCGTCCGCCCTGGATACGGCCGCGCACGTCGAGGACCAGCTTGCGCAGGTCGTCGGCGGTCGTGCCGTCCGGAACCCGGCCCGTCACCAGGGCGATACCGCGGACGTCCTGCGCGGACTCGACGAGACCGGCGGCGGCCTGGAGGACCTTCTCGGCGCGGAACTTCTCGATCTCCTTCTCGGCGTCCTTCAGCCTGCCGAGCATGGTGGAGACCTTCTCCGGGAGCTCCTCCGGGCGGCCCTTGATCAGCTCCTGGAGCTGGGCGACGACCGTGTGCTCACGGGCGAGGAAGTTGTAGGCGTCCACACCGACCAGAGCCTCGATACGGCGCACGCCCGAGCCGATCGACGACTCGCCGAGCAGCTTCACCAGGCCCAGCTGGGCGGTGTTGTGCACATGCGTTCCGCCGCACAGCTCCTTGGAGAAGTCGCCGATGGTCACGACGCGGACCCGCTCGCCGTACTTCTCGCCGAACTCGGCGATGGCGCCCTGCTTCTTGGCGTCGTCGATGCCCATGACATCGGCGCGCACGTCGAGGTCGCGGGCGAGCACTTCGTTGATCTTCTGCTCGACGTCGGTCATCACGGCCGTGGGAACGGCGGACGGGGAACCGAAGTCGAAGCGGAAGCGGCCCGGCTGGTTCTCGGAACCGGCCTGGGCGGCCGTCGGGCCGAGGGCGTCGCGCAGGGCCTGGTGCGTGAGGTGCGTGGCCGAGTGGGCGCGGGCGATGGCCTTGCGGCGCCGGTCGTCGATGGAGGCGTGGGCCTTGGCGCCGACGGTGACCTCGCCGACCTGGACGACGCCCTTGTGCACGTACACACCCGGGACCGGCTTCTGGCAGTCGCGGATCTCGATGACGGCGCCGGTGTCGGCCTTGATGCGGCCGGTGTCACCGATCTGGCCGCCGCCCTCGGCGTAGAACGGCGTGCGGTCGAGGACGATCTCGACCTCGTCGCCCTCGGTGGCGGCCGGGGAGGACAGGCCGTCGACGAGGATGCCGACGATCGTGGACTCGCCCTCGGTGTCGGTGTAGCCGATGAACTCGGTCTCGCCCGCGGTGTCGGCGATCTGGCGGTAGGCGCCCACGCCGGCGTGGCCGGTCTTCTTGGCCTGGGCGTCGGCCTTGGCGCGCTCCCGCTGCTCCTTCATCAGGCGGCGGAAGCCGTCCTCGTCCACGGTCAGGCCCTGCTCGGCGGCCATCTCCAGGGTGAGGTCGATCGGGAAGCCCCAGGTGTCGTGGAGCAGGAAGGCCTTGTCGCCGGCGAGGACCGTGCCGCCGGCGGCCTTGGTGTCGGTGACGGCGGTGTCGAGGATGTTGGTGCCGGCCTTCAGTGTCTTGAGGAAGGCGTTCTCCTCGGCGAGGGCGACCTTCTCGATGCGCTCGCGGTCGGTGATCAGCTCGGGGTACTGCTGGCCCATCATCCCGATGACCGTGTCGATCAGGTCCTTGACGACCGGGCCGGTGGCGCCGAGGAGGCGCATGTTGCGGATGGCGCGGCGCATGATGCGGCGCAGCACATAGCCGCGGCCCTCGTTGCCGGGGGTGACGCCGTCGCCGATGAGCATCACGGACGTCCGCATGTGGTCCGTGACGACGCGCAGCGACACGTCCGACTCGTGCGCGGCGCCGTAGTGCACGCCGGTCAGCTCGGTGGCCTTCTTGATGACGGCCATGGAGGTGTCGATCTCGTACATGTTCTGCACGCCCTGCAGAATCATGGCGAGGCGCTCCAGGCCGAGGCCCGTGTCGATGTTCTTGCTCGGCAGGTCGCCGAGGATCTCGAAGTCCTCCTTGCCGGTGCCCTCGCCACGCTCGTACTGCATGAAGACGAGGTTCCAGATCTCCACGTACCGCTCGTCGTTGACGGCGGGGCCGCCCTCGACGCCGAACTCGGGGCCGCGGTCGTAGTTGATCTCGGAACACGGGCCGCAGGGGCCGGGGACGCCCATGGACCAGTAGTTGTCCTTCTTGCCCAGGCGCTGGATGCGTTCGGCCGGGACGCCGACGACGTCGCGCCAGATGCGCTCGGCCTCGTCGTCCTCCAGGTAGACGGTGATCCACAGGCGATCGGGGTCGAGGCCGTAACCGCCCTTGTCCTGGGGGCTGGTGAGCAGCTCCCAGGCGTACTTGACGGCGCCTTCCTTGAAGTAGTCGCCGAAGGAGAAGTTGCCGCACATCTGGAAGAACGTGCCGTGCCGGGTGGTCTTGCCGACCTCTTCGATGTCCGGCGTGCGCACGCATTTCTGCACGCTGGTGGCGCGGGCGTAGGGCGGCTTGACCTCGCCCAGGAAGTAGGGCTTGAAGGGCACCATGCCGGCCGGGACGAGAAGCAGAGTCGGGTCGTCCGCGATGAGCGACGCCGAAGGGACGACGGTGTGACCGCGCTCCTCGAAGAAGCTCAACCAGCGGCGGCGGATCTCGGCCGACTCCATCAGTGGTCCTCATTCCGGTTGTACGAGTACGTCGTCCTGTCGCTGTCGACGGACTTCGGGTTGTTGCGGTTCTCGATGGCGGCGAAGCGCCGGGGTGCGGGGAGTTCGGGGTTCTCGTTGATCCCCAGCGCCTCCCCCAGCTCGGCCTCCCGCTGGGCCATGCCGTCGCGGACGTCGAGGGCGAAGCCCACCGCGCGGTCCTTGAGCCGGTGACCGGCTTCGAGCGCCTTGTCGGCCGCGGTCGCGGCGAGGTTCTCGGGGGTCAGCTGCTTCAGCCTGCGGTTGACCTTGGTGGTGGCCCAGACACCGGCGGCGACGCCCGTGGTGAACCAGAACGTACGGCGGAACATCGCTTCGCTCAGTCCTTCTTCCGCTTCGCCCGCCGTGCGGCCGGGACGGTGCGGCCCACGATCACGGTACGCCGGGGCGCCTTCGCGGGCACGTCGTCCTTGCGGCCGCCGATGGCCCGGCGCACGCCGTAACCGAAGGCCGCGACCTTGACCAGGGGGCCGCCGAAGGTGGAGGCGACGGTCGTCGAGAGCGCGGACGCGTTCGACGTGACCTCCTGGACGTCCGACGCGATCGAATCGACCCGGTCGATCTGGGTCTGCGCGGAACGCACCGCCGCGGAGGCGTCTGCCAGGAGCGGGACGGCCTGGTCGGTCACGTCCGCGACGAGTTTGGTGGTCGCCTTGAGCGTCTGGGCCAGCCTCACCAGTGCGACGGCGAGGAAGGAGACCAGGATCGCCCAGAAGACGGCCACCAGGATCCCGGCCACCTCTCCACCGGACACTGTGTGCACCCGCTCCCTGAAACGTGCCTCTACATCGAAAAAGTCGTGGGCCGAGCCTATCGCGCCGGGCATGCCCCTCCGTACCGGATTACGGCCCGTGCGCACATGACTTGAGCCGTGCCGCTGAACTCGGCGCTCTGGCCGGGCTGCCCGATGCCGGGCGGCCGGTCACCGTGACAGGAGCCGGCGGAGTCGGAAGCATGCGAGGCGGTGCCCGGGAGGATCTCGGCGACCGGAGGCGGCATGGACCGGGAGGATCTCGGCGACCGGAGGCGGCATGGACCGGGAGGATCTCGGCGGCCGAGGCGGCGGTGGACACCGGGCGCTTCAGCGGTCCGCCGACCGGAATCTGCCGGCGATGCCGGCGATGCCGGCGATGCCGGCGCCGCCTGGTCCCGCGCTCGGACGGGCGCCGCAGACATGCGCAGCCCGCCGCCTCGCCCACCCGGAGGGCGGGGAGACGGCGGGCTGAGGTGCTACGGCCTGCTGGTGATCAGCGGGCGTAGTACTCGACGACGAGCTGCTCGTCGCAGATCACCGGGATCTCCTTGCGGTTCGGCTCGCGGTCCAGGCGGAACGCCAGGGCCTTGAGGTTCACCTGGAGGTAGCGCGGGGTCTCACCCTCGGGGGCGAAGCCGCCCTCACGGGCGATGGAGAAGAGGGTCTTCTCACGGCTGCGCTCACGGACCATCACGACGTCGTCGGGCTTGACGCGGAAGGACGGCTTGTCGACCTTCTGGCCGTTGACCTCGATGTGGCCGTGGACGACCATCTGGCGGGCCTGGTAGATCGTGCGGGCGATGCCCGAACGGAGGACCAGCGCGTCGAGACGACGCTCCAGCTCGATGATCAGGGCCTCACCGGTCTTGCCCTGAACCTTGGAGGCACGCTCGTAGGCGCGGACGAGCTGGCGCTCGGACACGTCGTACTGCGCACGCAGACGCTGCTTCTCCAGCAGACGGACCTTGTAGTCCGAGTTCTGCTTGCGGCCACGGCCGTGCTCACCCGGGGGGTAGGGACGGGCCTCGAAGTACTTGACGGCCTTCGGGGTCAGCGCGATGCCGAGGGCACGCGACTTCTTGACCTTGGGGCGGGACTGGTTCGCCACTGCTTCTTCTTTCCTGTTTGCCGGCTCGTCAGGGTTGAGGGAGGTCGCATCCGCAGCCGGGGAAACCCCACAGGCACATGGACCTGCCGGGCAGCCGCTCCCCTGGTCTGGGCACATATGTGCAGCACGCGAGTGGCCCACCGGCCGGTCCCGTCCTGACGACGAGTGGTGGTGGGCTGCCCGCGACACCTGATCGACGGTGCGCGACGCTCCTGGAGCCGATCCGCGAGGACCGGGTCTCCGGCTGACCGTCCTGTTCTGACTGCACAGGACACAGCACTTCGAGGAAGTCTACAGGGTGCTCAGGACCGCTTACGCCCGAGGTGCTTGCGGGTCCAATCGACCGCGTCCGCGTACCGCGCCTCGGCGCCGTGCCGCGTCGGTGTGTAGTACTCCCGGTCCTGGAGGGCGTCCGGGGCGTACTGCTGCTCGGCGATGCCCTCGGCCAGGTCGTGCGGATACACATACCCCTGCGCGTGGCCGAGCTTGGCCGCGCCCTTGTAGTGCCCGTCGCGCAGATGCGGTGGGACGGGACCCGCCAGTCCCTTGCGTACGTCGTCCAGGGCGGCGCCGATGGCGGTCGTCGCGGCGTTGGACTTGGGGGCGAGGGCCAGGGCGATGGTGGCGTGGCTGAGCGTGAGGGCGGCCTCGGGGAAGCCGATCATGGCGACGGCCTGGGCGGCGGCGACGGCTATGGGCAGCGCGTTCGGATCGGCCAGGCCGATGTCCTCGCTGGCGGAGATCATCAGGCGGCGGGCGATGAAGCGGGGGTCCTCCCCGGCCTCGATCATCCGGGCGAGGTAGTGCAGGGCCGCGTCGACGTCGGAGCCGCGGATGGACTTGATGAGGGCGCTGGCCACGTCGTAGTGCTGGTCGCCGTCGCGGTCGTACTTCACCGCCGCCCGGTCGACCGTCTCCTCCAGGGTGGCGAGGCCGATCTCCGTCTCGCCCTTGTCCAGCGCGGCTCCGGCGGATGCCTCCAGGGCGGTGAGGGCGCGGCGGGCGTCGCCGCCGGCGATGCGCAGGAGGTGGGCCTCGGTGTCCTCGGGGAGGGTGACGGCGCCCTTGAGGCCTCGCTCGTCGGACAGCGCCCGCTCGATGAGGCTCCTGATGTCGTCGTCCGTGAGGGGTTCGAGGGTGAGGAGAAGGGAGCGGGAGAGCAGGGGCGAGATCACGGAGAAGTACGGGTTCTCCGTCGTCGCCGCGATCAGGGTCACCCAGCGGTTCTCGACGGCCGGCAGCAGGGAGTCCTGCTGGGCCTTGCTGAAGCGGTGGATCTCGTCGAGGAAGAGGACGGTCTCCTTGCCGAAGCCGCCGGTGGCACGTCGGGCGCCGTCGATGACCGCGCGGACCTCCTTGACGCCCGCGGTGATCGCCGAAAGCTCCACGAAACGCTTGTTGGTGGCCTTCGACACGACATACGCCAGGGTCGTCTTGCCGGTGCCGGGCGGGCCCCAGAGGATCACCGACGAGGGTCCGGCGGGGCCGGAGGCGCCCTCGCCGACCAGTCTGCGCAGGGGTGAGCCCGGTTTCAGCAGGTGCTGCTGGCCCACGACCTCGTCGAGGGTGCGCGGGCGCATCCGTACCGCCAGGGGGCTGCTGGACGGGTCCTTCTCCTGGCGTTCTTCTGCTGCGGCGGTGAACAGGTCGGGCTCCACGCTGAAAACCCTAATTCACCGCACTGACAGTCCGGTCCGGCGTCAGCTGGTCCAGAAGTCCCACCAGCGGGTCAGGATCAGCATGCCGATGATGCCGATGTGCATGACCGGCAGGACCCAGGTGAACTCGCCGAAGAAGCCCTTGAGCCAGCTCGGCGCGGGCAGGAAGCCCTTGCGGATGTTGAACGAGGTCACGTACCAGAACATGACGATCGTCGCGACCCAGGCCAGGCAGCACCACAGGCACAGCGCGTTGATCCGGTACAGGGACTGGAATGTCAGCCAGGCGCAGAAGCCGACGCCGAAGAGCGTGCCGGCGTTGAAGGTGAGCCAGTACCAGCGCGGGAAGCGGGCGCCGGCGAGCAGGCTCATACCGACGCAGATGACGATGCCGTAGGCGACGAGGCCGAGCATCGGGTTGGGGAACCCGAAGGCCGAGGCCTGGTCGCTCTCCATGACGCTGCCGCAGGAGACGACGGGGTTCAGGCTGCAAGCGGGCGTGAAGGTCTTGCCCTCGGCCTTGGCCTCAAGCAGCTTGAACTTGTCGATCGTGATGACCCACGCGGCGAGCAGTCCGGCCGCACCGGTGATCACCAGCAGCAGGGCGAGGGCACGGCTGCCGCCCTCCGCGCGCCGCGACGGGGCGACGCGGTCCGGCTCGTGGTCGGTGGAGACGTCGGTCACTGTCGTCTTGCTCATTTCGCCGATTCCGTCACGTGAGATGTGGAGCTTCTTCCGGCAGGGACATTGTGCCGCACGCGCGCGTATCCATCGTTCGGTGGACACAGGGAGGTACGCACGGTCGTCCCGCACCGTTCGCTTCCGGACGGGACTCATCCTCATGACCACACACGCGAACGGACTCGCGGTGGACGTACGGGGGCTGCGCGAGCAGTACGGGGACGTGACCGCCGTAGACGGCATCGGCCTGGGCATTCATGCGTCAGGGCGAGGTTTCGGCCTGCTGGGGCCCGACGGGCGGGCAAGAGCACCACGGTGGAAATCCCCCAGGGCAGTCGCACCCAAGACGTGGGCGAGGTCCCGGTGGCTCGGGGCGGATCCGGCGAGGGGCACGCGCGCGTGGCGCTCGCGTGTCGGGATCGTCCGGCAGGACGAATCGGCGCCCGCCGAGTTGACGGTCCGCGAGACCGTACGGCACTTCGCACGCTACTACCCGAGGGCCCGGGACCCCGAGGAGGTCATCGGCCTGGTGGGTCTGGAGTCCAAGGCGGGCAGCCGGATCAAGGCACTGTCGGGCGGGCGTTCGATCCGGCGGCCCGGCGACCACGCACCACCACTTCGACGGCGAGATCCCGGGGCTTCGGGTGAGCTGCCCCACCCTGGAGGACGTCTATCTCCGGCTGACCGGG
Organism: Streptomyces blattellae; assembly: GCF_009709555.1. GTDB lineage: Bacteria > Actinomycetota > Actinomycetes > Streptomycetales > Streptomycetaceae > Streptomyces > Streptomyces blattellae. Next base: position 19,522 of record NZ_WJBG01000115.1, read on the forward strand.
CACTGCCCGCCGGTCCCGACGTGGTCGCCCCGCGCTCCTGCCGGGAGGCACTGGCCAACGGCCCGTAAGCGCGCCGGGAGAGCGCACCACGGGAACCCGGACGGGCCGACAATCAGCCCGTCCGGCGTTTCAGGAGCGGGGGTCCCGGGGGCGGAGCCCCCTGGGGGATGGGACGGGTAGGGGCGGCGGGGGCGGAAAACTGGGCCGCACCCCACTCGCCTCAGCCCAGCCGCGCCTCCAGCTCGGCCACGATCTCGTTCACGCCGATTGCCGTCTGCTCGCCCGAATCCATGTCCTTGAGCTGGACGACGCCCTCGGCGAGGTCGCGTTCGCCGGCGACGACGGTGTAGCGGGCGCCGCTGCGGTTGGCGTTCTTCATGGCGCCCTTGAGGCCCTTGGCACCGTAGGAGAAGTCGGCGGCGATGCCCGCCTTGCGCAGATCGGTGACCTTGGCGAAGAGGACGCGGCGGGCCTCTTCGCCCAGCGGGACGGCGAACACGCTGGTGGACGCGGGGAGTTCGAGTTCGATGCCCTCCGCCTCCAGGGCGAGGACCGTGCGGTCGACGCCCAGGGCCCAGCCGACGGACGGCAGCGCGGGACCGCCGATCATCTCGGAGAGGCCGTCGTAACGACCGCCGCCGCCCACCGCGGACTGGGAGCCCAGGCCGTCGTGGACGAACTCGAAGGTCGTGCGGGTGTAGTAGTCCAGCCCGCGGACCAGCTTGGGGTCGTCCTCGAAGGCGACGCCCGCCGCGGTGATCAACTCGCGGACCTCCTCGTGGTACGCCTTACAGGCGTCGCAGAGGTAGTCACGCAGGAGCGGGGCGCCCGTCAACTGCTTCTGGACCGACTCGCGCTTGTCGTCGAGGACGCGCAGCGGGTTGATCTCCGACCGGCGCAGGGTGTCCTCGTCGAGGTCCAGACCGCGCAGGAAGTCCTGGAGGGCCGCGCGGTACACCGGACGGCACTCCTTGTCGCCCAGGCTGTTGAGCAGGATGCGGAAGTCGGTCAGGCCCAGCGAGCGGTACGCCTGGTCCGCCAGGATGATCAACTCGGCGTCCAGCGCCGGGTCCTCCGCGCCGATCGCCTCGGCACCCACCTGGGAGAAGTGCCGGTAACGGCCCTTCTGCGGGCGCTCGTAGCGGTAGTACGAGCCCGAATACCAGAGCTTGACCGGGAGGTTGCCCGCCTTGTGCAGGTTGGCCTCGATCGCCGCGCGCAGCACGGAGGCCGTGCCCTCGGGGCGCAGGGCGAGCCGGTCGCCGCCCTTGGTCTCGAAGGCGTACATCTCCTTGGTCACGATGTCGGTGGACTCCCCGACACCGCGCGCGAACAGCTCGACGTTCTCGAAGCCGGGCGTCTCGATGTAGCCGTAGCCGGAATTGCGCAGCGGGGCCGCGATAGCCTCGCGGACGGCCAGGTACTTGGCGCTGTCCGGCGGGATCAGGTCGTACGTGCCCTTGGGGGCCTTGAAGGTGCTCACGGAACTCTCTCGTCACATTCCTCGTCGGGGAGGGGTGCTCGCACCCTCACCGTGTCCTTGGCGGACTCCCGCCACCTGCCGCAGATACGGGTTGGTGGCGCGCTCCTGGCCGATGGTCGTCTGGGGGCCGTGGCCGGACAGCACCACGGTCGAGTCGTCGAGCGGCAGGCACACACGCGCCAGCGAGTCGAGCATCTCGGCCATGTCACCGCCGGGCAGGTCGGTGCGTCCGATGGAGCCGGCGAACAGCAGATCCCCGGAGAAGAAGACCGACGGGATGTCGGCGGTCTCGGGCATCCGGAAGGTCACCGACCCCTTGGTATGGCCCGGCGCGTGCGCGACCGAGAGCTCCAGACCCGCCAGCTCCAGCCGCGCGCCATCGGTCAGCTCCTTGACGTCGTCCGGCTCCCCGATGGTCAGCTCGCCCAGCAACGGCATCCCGATGGAGCGTCCGAGCGCCTTCTCGGGGTCGCTCATCATGTACCGGTCCTCGGGGTGGATCCAGGCCGGCACGTCGTGTGCGCCGCACACCGGGACGACCGAGGCCACGTGGTCGAGGTGGCCGTGGGTGAGGACGACCGCCACGGGCTTGAGCCGATGCTTCTTCAGTGCTTCCTCGACTCCTGGGGCCGCTTCGTGGCCCGGGTCGATGATCACGCACTCCTCACCGGCGGCGGGGGCGACGAGATAACAGTTCGTCCCCCAGGCCCCGGCGGGGAACCCGGCAATGAGCACGATCGTCCTTCGTTGTGTCGGTACGGGTGGGCTTGCGAATGAGCTGCGCCTGCGGCCAGAGCCTACCGGCGCTGCCGATTCCTCAGGAAACCCATATACGGTACGGGCACACGCACGCGGTCGGCACGAACGACGCACGCGTAACCGGTCGACGTACGAGACGCATGAGGAGAGATCCGGTGGTCAGCCAAGAACAGCGGAAGCGTCAGCTCGCGCGGGAGAAGTTCCTGCGGCAGCAGCAACGGCGCACCGAGGCACGGCGCAAGGCGCGTATGCGCAACGCGTCGATCGCGTCCGCGCTCGGCGTGATCCTCATCGGCGGCCTGGCGCTGTCTGCGACCGGGGCCCTCGATGACGACGAGACGACCAGCGCGAGCACGGACGTCACGCCCAGCGCCTCGCCGACCAGCCAGGCTCCCGATCCGTGCGAGAAGCCGGCCGAGGGCGCGGTCAAGACGACGACCTGGGAGAAAGAGCCGGCGATGACCATCGACGAGTCGGCGAAGTACACGATGAAGCTCGCCACGACCTGCGGTGAGATAGACATCGACCTGAAGACCTCGGCCGCGCCGCACACCGTGAACTCCTTCAACTTCCTCGCGGGCAAGGGCTACTTCGACCACACCCAGTGCCACCGGCTCACCGACAGCGGCATCTTCGTGCTGCAGTGCGGCGACCCGCAGGGCACCGGCGCCGGCGGACCCGGCTACACGATCCCGGACGAGAACCTCAAGGACAAGAGCCTTGAGGGCGGGGTGTACCCGGCGGGCACGGTCGCGATGGCCAACCAGTACAACCCGGAGACGAAGGAAGGTCGGAACACCGGAGGAAGCCAGTTCTTCCTCGTCTACCAGGACAGTCAGCTGCCGGCCGACTACACACCGTTCGGCACGGTGTCCAAGGCGGGCATGGACGTCCTGAAGAAGATCGCGGATGCCGGAGCGCAGGCCGCGGACCCCAATACGGGCAACACGGCACCCAACGCGACCGTCGTGATCAACAAGGCGACTGTCACGAAATCCTGACTGTCAACTGCCGAATTTCGGTCGCGCGGGATGCGGACAGGCAACCCGCCGGTCGCCTATGTTGGCCGTGACGAAACTGTGGACGATGCCCGGGGGTGCGGAAGCCCTACGCAGGCATCATGTGGAGGAGGCGCTGTGAGCAGCGACCCGTGGGGCCGCGTCGACGAGACGGGGACCGTGTACGTGCGTACGGCCGACGGCGAGCAGGTCGTCGGTTCCTGGCAGGCCGGCTCCCCTGAGGAGGCACTGGCCTACTTCGAGCGCAAGTACGAGGGCCTGGTTGTCGAGATCGGCCTCCTCGAGAAGCGAGTGAAGACCACCGACCTCTCCGCGAAGGACGCCCAGGTCGCCATCGACCACATCCGCGAACAGGTCGACGCGCATCATGCCGTCGGTGATCTGGACGCGCTGCGGAAGCGGCTGGACAAGCTCGTGGAGACCGTCGAGGCGCGGCGTGAGGAGCGCAAACAGCAGCGCGCGAAGCAGTCCGACGAGGCCCGCAAGGCCAAGGAGGCGCTGGTCACCGAGGCGGAGCAGCTGGCGCAGTCCGACCAGTGGCGGGCGGCCGGTGAGCGGCTGCGGGCGCTGGTGGACACCTGGAAGGGCCTGCCGCGGCTGGACCGCAAGTCGGACGACGAGTTGTGGCACCGCTTCTCGCACGCCCGGTCGGCGTTCTCCAAGCGTCGCAAGGCACACTTCGCGTCGCTGGACGCGCAGCGCGAGGAGGCCCGTAAGGCCAAGGAGCGGCTGGTCGCCGAGGCCGAGTCGCTGTCGGGTTCGACGGACTGGGGTCCGACGGCCGCGCGCTACCGCGAGCTGATGTCGGAGTGGAAGGCCGCGGGCCGTGCCCAGCGCGAGCACGAGGACGACTTGTGGAACCGCTTCCGCGGCGCCCAGGACGTGTTCTTCGCCGCCCGCAGCTCGGTCTTCGCCGAGCGGGACGCGGAGCAGTCGGAGAACCTGAAGCTCAAGGAGGAACTGGCCGAGGAGGCCGAGAAGATCCTCCCGGTCACGGACCTGAAGACCGCGCGTGCCGCGTTCCGCTCGATCAACGAGCGCTGGGAGGCCATCGGCCATGTGCCGCGCGACGCGCGCCCGAAGGTCGAGGGCCGGATGCATTCGGTCGAGCGGGCCATCCAGGAGGCCGAGGAGGCCGAGTGGCGCCGGACCAACCCGGAGGCACGCGCGCGTGCCGAGGGTCTGACCGGCCAGCTCCAGGCCGCCGTGGACAAGCTCAGGTCCCAGATCGAGCAGGCGCGGTCCCAGGGCAACAACGCCAGGGCCGACAAGCTCGAAAGGGAACTGGAGGGCCGCCAGGCGCTGCTGGACCAGGCGCTGAAGGGTCTGCAGGAGTTCGGAGGCTGACCCGGCTGGCACCGGCCGGCACCCGGCCGACATGAGAAGGGGCTCCCCGCGGGGAGCCCCTTCTTCCTGCTCGTACGACGGTTACGAGCGGCTGCGTGCCGATGTCACGCGGTACACGTCGTACACGCCCTCCACTCCCCTGACCGCCTTCAGGACGTGGCCGAGATGCTTCGGGTCGCCCATCTCGAAGGTGAAGCGCGAGGTGGCGACGCGGTCGCGGGAGGTCTGGACGGCCGCGGACAGGATGTTGACGTGCTGGTCGGACAGGACGCGGGTGACGTCCGACAGCAGTCGGGAGCGGTCGAGGGCCTCGACCTGGATGGCGACCAGGAAGACCGACGACTGCGTGGGCGCCCATTCGACATCGAGGATGCGCTCGGGCTCACGGGACAGTGACTCCACGTTCACACAGTCGCTGCGGTGAACCGATACTCCGCTACCGCGGGTGACGAAGCCTATGATCGGGTCACCGGGGACGGGCGTACAGCAGCGGGCGAGCTTGACCCAGACGTCGTCGACGCCCTTGACCACCACACCGGGGTCCTGGCTGCTGCGCCGCTTGCGGCTGCGGCCGCGGGGGGACGGTACCGCCTCGTCGATCTCCTCGGTGGCGGCCTCCTCCCCGCCGAGGGCCTGAACGAGCTTCTGTACGACGTTCTGCGCGGCGACATGTCCCTCGCCGATCGCCGCGTACAGCGAGGAGATGTCGGGGTAGCGCATCTCGTGCGCGAGCGTGACGAGGGAGTCGCCCGTGAGGATGCGCTGGATCGGCAGGTTCTGTTTGCGCATCGCGCGGGCGATGGCGTCCTTGCCGTGCTCGATGGCCTCGTCCCGGCGCTCCTTGGAGAACCAGGCCCGGATCTTGTTGCGGGCGCGCGGGGACTTGACGAAGCCGAGCCAGTCACGGGAGGGGCCCGCTCCGGCCGCCTTGGAGGTGAAGACCTCCACCAAGTCGCCGTTGTCCAGGGTGGATTCGAGCGGCACGAGACGGCCGTTGACCCGTGCCCCTATGGTGCGGTGGCCGACCTCGGTATGGACGGCGTACGCGAAGTCGACCGGCGTCGCGCCCGCCGGGAGCGCTATGACGTCGCCCTTCGGCGTGAAGACGAAGACCTCGTTACGGGACAGGTCGAAGCGCAGCGACTCCAGGAACTCGCCCGGGTCCTCGGTCTCCTTCTGCCAGTCGAGCAACTGGCGCAGCCACGCCATGTCGTTGAGGTGGTCGTCCTTGCCCTTGCCGGACGACTTCGGCACATCGGTACGGATCTTGGAGGCGCCCGCGACGGCCTCCTGCTTGTACTTCCAGTGCGCGGCGATGCCGTACTCGGCGCGGCGGTGCATGTCGAACGTGCGGATCTGGAGTTCGACCGGCTTGCCGTTGGGGCCGATCACCGTCGTGTGCAGCGACTGGTACATGTTGAACTTGGGCATCGCGATGTAGTCCTTGAACCGGCCGGGGACCGGGTTCCATCGCGCGTGCACGGTGCCGAGGGCGGCGTAGCAGTCGCGGACGGTGTCCACGAGGACGCGGATGCCCACCAGGTCGTAGATCTCCGCGAAGTCACGGCCGCGGACGATCATCTTCTGGTAGACGCTGTAGTAGTGCTTCGGGCGTCCGGTGACGGTCGCCTTGATGCGGGCGGCGCGCAGGTCCTGCTGGACCTCGTCGGTGACTATGGCCAGATACTCGTCACGCTTCGGTGCCCGCTCGGCCACCAGCCGTACGATCTCGTCGTACATCTTGGGGTAGAGGATCGCGAAGGCGAGGTCCTCCAGTTCCCACTTGATGGTGTTCATACCGAGGCGGTGGGCGAGCGGCGCGTAGATCTCCAGGGTCTCGCGCGCCTTCTTCTCCTGCTTCTCGCGCTTGAGGTAGCGCATGGTGCGCATGTTGTGCAGGCGGTCGGCGAGCTTGATGACCAGGACGCGGGGGTCCTTGGCCATCGCTACGACCATCTTGCGCACCGTCTCGGCCTGTGCGGCCTCGCCGAACTTGACCTTGTCCAGCTTGGTGACGCCGTCGACGAGCAGCGCGACGGCGTCGCCGAAGTCGCGCCGGAGCTGGTCGAGGCCGTACTCGGTGTCCTCGACCGTGTCGTGCAGCAGGCCCGCCATCAGCGTGGCCGGATCCATGCCCAGCTCGGCGAGGATCGTGGTGACGGCGAGGGGGTGCGTGATGTACGGGTCGCCGCTCTTGCGCTTCTGGCCGCGGTGCCAGCGCTCGGCGACCTGGTAGGCCTTCTCGATCTGCCGGAGCGTGGCCGTCTCGATCTTGGGGTCGTTGCTGCGCACTATCCGCAGCAGCGGCTCCAGGACGGGGTTGTACGGGTTGGAGCGCTGGACGCCGAGACGGGCGAGGCGGGCGCGGACGCGGTTGGAGGAGCCGGAGCGGGCGGGCTGGCCGGTGTTGGGGCGGACCGCGGGCGTGGACGGGCGCTCAGGGGGGGACGGCTTGGGGCGCGACTGCTCGGCCGGCTTGCCGACGGGCGTGGACTGGGCATGCTCGACCGGCCCGCGGGTGTCGTTCTTCGCGTTCGACGTGTTCGGCGCGGGCTTGGCCACGGGGCCCGAGACGGGCTCGGGCTTGGCGGCGGTCAGGTGCTGGGCCTCGTCTGGCAAGAGGGCTCCTCGTGCGCGATCCGGGTCCCCCGGTCAGGCTCCGGAGACCCCATGGTAGCGATCCTGAGCCACAGGATCGCCCTCAGCCGGTGTGAGGGCCGTCTACCGAAGAAACGCGAGGGGCTGCCGCCGGCATTCCGGGAGGTGTCCTGTGGGTGTCCGGAGGTTTGCGTGGGGGGGAGAGCCTTGGGGTTCGTCGGCGACTGACGCACGGGAAACGGCCGTCCCGGTGGACCGGGACGGCCGTTCGTCGCAGCGGTGGTCAGACCTTGAGCAGGGACTCCAGCGGGGCGCCCGCGAGGGACGGTTCCAGGCGGGCGCGGCCGCCCAGGAAGCCGAGTTCCATGAGGACCGCGACGCCCGCGGGCTCGGCGCCCGCGCGGCGGATCAGCTGGAGCGAGGCCTCGGCGGTGCCGCCGGTGGCGAGGACGTCATCGACGACGAGGACGCGGTCGGCCCCGGTGAGGTCCTCGGCGTGCACCTCGATCTCGGCCGAGCCGTACTCCAGGTCGTACGCCTGGCTGAGGGTGGCTCCGGGGAGCTTGCCCGCCTTGCGTACGGGGATGAAGCCGAGGCCGGCGCGGACGGCGACCGGGGCGCCGAGGATGAATCCGCGGGCCTCCAGGCCGACGACCTTCGTCGCGTTCGTCCGCTCGGCCACCTGCGCGAGGGCGTCGGTGAGGGCGGTGAACGCCGCCGGGTCCGCCAGGAGCGGGGTGATGTCCTTGAACATCACGCCCGGCTCCGGGTAGTCGGCCACATCACGGATGCGGCTGAGCAGCAGCTCTTCGATGTCGGTCATCGGCGCTTCCCGGAGGGGCGGCCACCGCGGCCCCGGTTGCGGTGCGCGGCCTGATTGCGGTGCGCGGCCTGGTTGCGGGGAGCGGCCTGGTTGCGCGGGCCGACGACGGCCGGAGTGGCGTCCTCCGGCTCCTCGGCGGGCGGCCCGTCGATGATCTCGGCGGCCACGGTCTCGCCCTGCGCGGCGGCCTGCGCCCGCTTGGCGAGGACGCGCTTCCTGAGGGCCTTCATCTGCGGCTCGCGCTCCTTGAGGTCGGCGACGAGCGGCGTGGCGATGAAGATCGAGGAGTACGCACCGGCCGCGAGGCCGACGAAGAGCGACAGCGAGATGTCGTTGAGCATGCCGGCGCCGAGGAAGCCGCCGCCGATGAACAGCAGGCCGGCGACCGGCAGCAGCGCGACCACCGTGGTGTTGATGGAACGCATCAGTGTGCTGTTGATCGAGTTGTTGGCGATGTCGCTGTACGTCCAGCGGGTCTGCTTGGTGAGGTCCTTCGTCTGCTCCTTGAGGCTGTCGAAGACGACGACCGTGTCGTAGAGCGAGTAACCGAGGATGGTCAGCAGACCGATCACCGTGCCCGGTGTCACCTCGAAGCCGACGAGGGCGTAGATGCCGACCGTGATGGTGATGTCGTGGATCAGGGCGACCAGTGCGGCGAGGGCCATGCGCCACTCGAACGCGATCGCCAGGTAGATCACGACGAGGACCATGAAGATCGCCAGACCCTGCCAGGCCTTGTCGGCGACCTGGTCACCCCAGCTGGGACCGACGAGATCGGCGTTGATGTCCTCCGAGTTGATCTTCAGATCCTTGGACAACTCGGTCTTGATCTGGTCGGCCCTGTCGGTGTCGATGCCGGCGATCTGGATGCGCAGGCCGCCGGTTCCCAGCTCCTGGACGATCGCGTCGTGACCCGACGCGCCTTCCGCTGCCTCCTCGGCCTGGGAGACCGAGGCGCTGGTCTTCGGGGTGGTGAAGACCGCGCCGCCCTGGAACTCGATGCCCTGGTTCAGACCGCGCACCGCCAGTCCGACGATCGCGGTGATGGTGATCAGGATCGAGAGGCCGTACCAGATCTTGCGGTTGCGGACGAAGTCGTAGCCGACCTCGCCGCGGTGGAGCCGGGCGCTGAGGTTGCCGAGCTTCGACATCTCACGCCTCCTTCGGGTCGACAGGGCCGGCGGTGGGACGGGCGGGACCGCGCGTGCGGCGCAGCGGGGGCTTGGCGCCCAGGGCCTTCGGGTCGAGGCCGGACCACTTGTGGCCGTTCGCGAAGAACTTCTTGCGCGCCAGGATCGTCATCAGCGGCTTGGTGAACAGGAAGACGACGACAACGTCGAGCACGGTGGTCAGACCCAGTGTGAACGCGAAGCCCTGGACCTTGCCGACGGTGACGGTGAACAGCACGGCGGCGGCGAGGAACGACACGAAGTCGGAGACCAGGATGGTGCGCCGGGCGCGCGGCCAGGCCCGCTCCACGGCGGGCCTGAGCGACCGGCCCTCGCGGATCTCGTCCCGGATCCGTTCGAAGAACACGATGAACGAGTCCGCTGTGATGCCGATCGCGACGATGGCACCGCACACGGCCGGCAGGTTCAGCGCGAAGCCGATGGCCGGGCCGAGCAGCGCCATGATCACGTAGGTGAGGATCGCGGAGACCAGCAGCGACGGAATGGCGATGATCGACAGGCCGCGGTAGAAGAGCAGCAGGTAGATGATGACCAGGGCGATGCCGATCGCGCCCGCGATCAGGCCGGCCTGCAGCTGCTCACCGCCGAGGGCGGCGGTCACTGTGGTGACGCTGTCCTCCTTGAAGGTCAGCGGCAGGGCGCCGTACGACAGCATGTTGGCGAGGCTCTGGGCCGACTCCTGGTTGAAGTTGCCGGAGATCTCCGCACTGCCGCCGGTCAGCGCCTGGTCGACGTACGGGTCGGAGACGACTTCGCCGTCCAGGACGATGGCGAACTGGTTCTGCGGGGACTGGTTCTGGGCCAGCTGGCCGGTGATGTCGGCGAACTTGTCGCTACCGGCACCCGTGAACTCCATGGTGACGGTCCAGCCCGCACCGGTCTGCGTGTTGAAGACGGCCTCGGCCTTGTCGACGTCGGTGCCGTCGACCTCGGCGGGGCCGAGGATGTACTTCTGCCACTGGCCCTGCGAGTTCTGGCCGCAGGCCACGGTCGTGGCGGCGGGCTTGGCGCCCTCGCCCGCCGTGGACCGGGCCTCCTCGTTGGTGCAGTCGAGCGCGTCGTACTCCGCCTGGATCCTGCTGGCTTCGTCGTCCGCCGAGGCACTGCCGCTCGGGGACGGGGAGGCGCTGGCGGACGGCGACGCGGAGTCGCTGGCGGACGTTGAGGCGGAGTCGCTGGGCGTGGGGTCGGCCTTCAGCGCGTCGGTGGCCGGGCGTCCCTGCGTGGTGGAGGACGCCGAGGGGGTGGCGGACGGGGACGCGGACGAGGACGCCTTGTCGTCGGCGGTGGAGTCGCTTGAGGGGCTGCTGGAGGCGCTGCCCGAGGGGCTGCTGGAAGCGCTGGGCGACGGGCTGGCTGCGGCGGCGCCGGAGACCTCGGTGGCCAGGACGGGACGGAAGTACAGCTTGGCGGTGGTGCCGACCTGCTCCCGGGCCTCCTCGGAGTTCGTGCCCTTGGGGATGTTGACGATGATGTTGCGAGAGCCCTGGGTCTGGACCTCTGCCTCAGAGACGCCAAGACCGTTGACACGGCGGTTCATGATGTCGACCGCGGTGTCCATGTTCTTCTGGTTGATCGCGGACTGGTCGCCGTCCTCGGGCTCCGCGCGGAGCGTGATGCTCGTGCCGCCGGCCAGGTCGATGCCGAGACGCGGAGTGGTGTGTCCGGAGGCGAACATTCCGCCGGTGAGCGCCACGATGGCGATCAGGATCAGGGCCAGCGAGCGCCCCGGCTTGCTCTGGGCGTTCGCGCTCCGGCCCTTCTTAGGTGCTGCCACCTTCTCGTACTCCCTCTCGGGCCGCCTCGTGCCGCGCGGCGGACGGGCGGCCATGACATGGTGTCGGGATCCCCAACGAGCTTCGCATGTTCCGGGGCGCGCGCGAGCGGCCCGCGCACCCCGGCGTATGACTACTTCGCGTCGGAGTCGCCGTCGGTCTTCTTCGGCTCCTCGTCCGCCTTGGTCTCGGCGGCCGTGGTCTCGGCGGCCGGCTCCTCGTCCGCGTCGTTCTTGCCCAGGTCGACCGGCGTGTCGTCGGAGTCGGCGGACTCCGGGGCGGTGAGGGAGGAGGGGTCATCGGGGACGATGTCGCTCTTCAGGTCGTGCTCGATGCCGTGGACGATGCGGTTGTACTCGTCGTCGCTCAGGACGGCACCGATCGCGTTCTTCGCGAAGAGCAGTTCGACGCCCGGGCCCGCGTCGACGAGGACCGTGTCCTCGTTGACCTCCTTGACCGTGGCGTACATGCCCCCGATCGTGCGGACGCCGCTGCCGGGCTGCATTTGGTTCCGCATGTCGGCCGCCTGCTGCTGCTTCTTCTTGGCCGACCGGGTCATCAGGAACATGGCCCCGATGAGCACGATGAACGGGAGGAGGGTCACGAGACTCACGGGTCGGTACTTCCTTCATGCGACCGCGATGGTGAGCGGCCTGATGGCTGGGGGTCTGTACGCCGCCGACAAAGGCGGCATCGGCGGAGTCTAAGCGAGTCCGCGCGCAAGGAACAACGCTCAGCATGGCACCGGGGTTCCTGTCGGGCCAATGCCCTCGCCGTCAGGCCGCCCTCACGTCCCGAACAGGTCCTGTTGTCCGTTTCCCGCCCCGGCCGGGCGGGGCGGGGTGAGGCCGAGATGCGCCCATGCGGCGGGCGTCGCCACCCGGCCGCGGGGCGTGCGGGCCAGCAGCCCCTCCCGGACGAGGAACGGCTCGGCGACCTCTTCCACGGTCTCCCGCTCCTCCCCCACCGCGACGGCGAGTGTCGACAGCCCGACCGGGCCGCCGCCGAAGAGCTTGAGCAGCGCTTCGAGGACGCCCCGGTCGAGCCGGTCGAGGCCGCGGGCATCGACCTCGTAGACCTTCAGCGCCACCGAGGCGATGTCGCGGGTGATGATGCCGTCGGCCTTGACCTGTGCGTAGTCGCGGACGCGGCGCAGCAGGCGGTTGGCGATACGGGGTGTGCCGCGGGAGCGGCCGGCGATCTCGGCGGCGCCGTCGGACTCGATCTCGACGTCGAGGAGGTGCGCGGAGCGGTGGATGACGCGCTCCAGTTCTGCGGGCTCGTAGAACTCCATGTGCGCGGTGAAGCCGAAGCGGTCGCGCAGCGGGGGCGGCAGCAGACCCGCGCGTGTGGTGGCGCCGACCAGGGTGAAGGGGGGCAGTTCGAGCGGGATGGCGGTGGCGCCCGGGCCCTTGCCGACGATGACGTCGACGCGGAAGTCCTCCATCGCCATGTACAGCATCTCCTCGGCGGGCCGGGACATGCGGTGGATCTCGTCGAGGAAGAGGACCTCGCCCTCCTGGAGCGAGGACAGGATCGCGGCGAGGTCGCCTGCGTGCTGGATGGCGGGGCCGCTGGTGATCCGGATCGGGGCGCCCATCTCGGCCGCGATGATCATCGAGAGGGTGGTCTTGCCGAGGCCGGGGGCGCCGGAGAGCAGCACATGGTCGGCGGTGGCGCCACGCGCGCGTGCGGCGCGCAGGACGAGGTCGAGCTGCTCGCGCACCTTCTCCTGGCCGATGAATTCGTCCAGGTCCTTGGGGCGCAGCGCGGCCTCGACGGCCTGGTCCTCACGGTCGGCGACCGACCCCACCAGCCGCTCGGCGGCGGGGGTGTCGGTCGGGTCGTCCCAGTTCATTGCGTATGCCTCGGGGTCGGGGGGTCAGCGGGCGCGGTTGAGGGTCTGGAGGGCGGCCTTCAGGAGCCGGCCCACTTGCGGGGTGCCGTCTGCCGCCGTGGCCTGCGGGGCCACCGCGGCCACGGCCTCGTCGGCCTCGCGGGTCGCGTAGCCCAGTCCGATCAGCGCGGCGTGCAGCTGCTCTCGCCAGCCGGTGCTGATCGCCGTACCCACCGCGGGGGCACCGATCGGCTCGCCGAGCCGGTCCTTCAGCTCCAGCAGCAGCTTCTGGGCGCCCTTCTTGCCGATGCCGGGGACGGCGGTGAGCGCCTTCTCGTCGGCCGTCGTGACGGCTCGGCGCAGGGCGTCCGGGGAGTGCACGGCGAGCATGGCCTGGGCAAGGCGGGGGCCGACTCCGCTGGCGGTCTGGAGCAGTTCGAAGGTCTGCCGTTCGTCGTCGTCGGCGAAGCCGTACAGGGTGAGGGAGTCCTCTCGGACCACGAGCGAGGTGTGCAGCTTGGCGGGCCTGCCGACGCGGAGCGTGGACAGGGTGTCCGGCGTGCACTGGACGGCCATGCCCACGCCGCCGACCTCGACCACCGCGGCGTCGGGAGCGAGGGCGGCGACCGTGCCGCTGACGAAGGCGATCATGCCGGGCGACCTTTCGAGGCGGTTGTTCTTGCTGCGTGCAGGGCGACAGCCTGCTGGAGCCGGTTCTGGGCGGGAGCGCGCCAGATGTGGCAGATGGCGAGTGCGAGCGCGTCGGCTGCGTCGGCGGGCCTGGGCGGCCCGTCGAGCCGCAGCAGGCGGGTGACCATCGCGCCGACCTGTGCCTTGCCCGCGCGACCGCTGCCGGTGACGGCGGCCTTGACCTCGCTGGGGGTGTGCAGGGCGACGGGGATGCCACGGCGGGCCGCGCAGAGCATGGCCACGGCGCTGGCCTGGGCCGTGCCCATCACCGTGCGTACGTTGTGCTGGCTGAACACCCGCTCCACGGCGAGGAATTCGGGCCGGTGTTCGTCCAGCCACTGCTCGATGCCCTGCTCGACGGCGAGGAGACGGTGCCCCAGGTCCGCGTCCGCGGGCGTGCGGACGACGCCGACGCCGAGCATGGTGAGCGGTCGGCCCGCGACGCCCTCGACGACGCCGACACCGCATCGCGTCAGCCCCGGGTCCACCCCCAGCACACGCACCCCGGACTCCCCTCGATCTCCTCGGCTTCGCTGGGCGTACCCCAGTTCGTGCAGGCTATCCGCTGCCACCGACAATCGGGTAGGAGGGCCGGGTCGCCCGGCCCTCCTCCCACACCACCGGACATGCGGGTCACGCATCCGGCGGTTCACCAAGCTGATCTCAACCGTTGCCAGGTCGGCTTGAGCGTCTTCAGGCCGAGGTCGTCCCAGTAGGAGTTGGGCAGTGCCCGCGCGAGGACGGGGGAGCCCGCGATCCGCCAGTAGCCCTTGCTGCTGTTCCCCCACTCACGGGAGAACTGCTCGTTGAACCCGAGCTTGCGCAGCATGGCCCGGCGGGCCCGGGGGATCTTCCATTCCTTCCAACGGATCTGCCGCATCCTGCGGTGCAGCCACTTGTCCAGCTCGCGGAACAGATGCGCACCGTCCGCGAGCCGGAAGTAGCCCATCCAGCCAACGATGAAGCGGTTGATCTTCGCGATACGTTCGTTCATCGCGATGCTCCACCGGCGCGAGGTCAGCTCCCGCAGCCGCATCTTCAGACGGACGACCGCCTTCGGATCGACGCGGATCCCAACCTTCCCACGCCGGGCAAAATAGAAGCCGAACCCCAGCATCGTCATGACAGAAGCTGGGACCACCTTCGACTTGTCCCGGTTGACCTTCAGTTTCAACCGCTGCTCGACCACGGCCGTGACCGAGGCGAGCACCCGGCAAGCGGCTCGCTTGCTCCGCACGAAGACACGAACGTCGTCTGCGTAACGCACGAACCGGTGACCGCGCTTGAACAACTCCCGGTCCAGGTCGTCGAGCATGATGTTCGACAAGACCGGCGACAGCGGGGAACCCTGGGGGGTCCCCTCCGCGCTCGGCATCCTGATGCCGCCCACCATGATCCCGGCGTCCAGATACCTGCGGATCAGCTTCAAGACCCTGCGGTCATCGACCTTGCGCGCCACCCGCGCCATCAGGACGTCATGCTGAACCCGGTCGAAGAACCGGTCCAGATCAAGGTCCACGACCCAGCGGTGTCCGTCCTCGATGGCCCGCCGCGCGACACGGACCGCCTGATGGGCGGACCGGCCGGGACGGAACCCGAAGGACGACCCCGAAAACTGCGGGTCGAAGATGGGCACGAGCACTTGCGCGATGGCCTGCTGGATCAAGCGGTCCAGCACCCGCGGCACCCCCAGCATCCGCTCACCGCCGCCAGGCTTGGGGATGATCACCTGACGGACCGGCGCCGGCCGGTAGATGCCCGCGTCGAGTTCGGCCCTCACTTCGGGCCAGTGCACCGCGATCCACGGCCTCAGCTCAGCCGTGGTCATGCCGTCCACCCCGGGAGCACCCCGGTTGACTTCAACGCGGTTGAGCGCCGCGAGCAGGTTCTCCTTCGAGAGCATCAACTCCCACAGCGAAGACTCCCGCTCCCGGTGAACGCCCTCCGTGGAGTGCGCCGACCGGCCACTACGCTCCGCCAGGACACTTCCGGAATGCACCGGTCCCTTCCCGGTCGGCACCGCCGAAGCGGACTTACTGCGGTCCACGTGACCAGCACGAGCAACCACCACATCACCCGTTCCACTCGATGTTCGGCCCTTCCCAGCCCGCCACGCACCGGCAGCCATCCCGGCTGGTACTACGACCTCTGCTGACTTCTGCCCGGTCAGCCCGCGCCTCCCGGCACGGACCGTCGGCGCGGCGACAACTTCAGCACAACCGACACCCGGACAGATCTCCCCAGGTAAGAACGATCACTGTCCCTGGATCCCCGCCGCGTTTACGCACTGGCCCTCTTGGCAGTGACGGGCATCGCCTTCTCGTGCAGGCTCACCCGACCAGTACGCCTCATACGCGATTCGCGTTCCTCGGTACCCAGGTCTCGCCTCGGGCTTCCTCCAGACCCCACCTCACGATGACGCCCTTGCCTCCGGCTCGGGGTTAGCACCACCTCTTCCCCCAGGGGACTTCCACCCCCAAGCAATCGCCCATGCTGGGCACACACG
>NZ_WJBG01000116.1 GCF_009709555.1 Streptomyces blattellae
GACGCTGTTGGTTAATTCGGGCCCTGTTGCTTCGCCCCGTCGACTTGGTCGGCGGGGCGAAGTGCTGCGAAGTGGCTGGTGCGGGTGCGGGCTCGTGGTGTGCCGGTGAGGTGGGCGTCGATGCGGGTGAGGTTGATGGCGGCGCCTGTGAGCTGGTGCTGGAGACTGGTCTTTGCCAGGCCCCGGTAGCGGGATCTGCGCAGGCCGCAGCGCTGGAGGCCTTGAGAAATGGTGCCCTCGACCCCGGCACGGATCTTGTAGCGTTCCTTCCACACGTCGGTCTGCTGCTCGGTCCGGGCGGCCTGGACGGCTTCATGTTCGGCGCGGTGGCGCAGGGTGATCTCCCGGCGTTCGGCCTTCGGTGAGCTGACGCAGTCACGCAGGTGGGTGCAGGTGCGGCAGTCGGCCGGGTTGAAACGAACCCGGATGACGGGTTGGCCGTGCTGCGAGTGCCGGTGGTGCCACTGCGTGCTGGTAATACCGTCCGGGCAGGTCACCTGCTGTTTGTCCCAGTCGATGGTGAAGGCGTCCTGTCCGTAGGGGCCGTCCTTCTGGGCCGTGGTGTTGGCCGCCATCGGGCCGTGCAGAGCGATGCCGTGTTCGCTGCGGGCGGCCACGACCTGGGCGGCGTTGGGGTAGCCGGCATCGACCCAGTGTTCGCCGGGCAGGCAGTCCCGTTCGGCGAGGGAGGCGTGGATCGGGCCGGCCATCACGCTGTCCGGGACGGTGGCGTCGGTGGTGGCCACGTTTGTGATCAGGTTCGGGGTGTCCGGCTCGCAGGTCTCGGTGAGATGGGCCTTGTATCCGTCCCACAGGATGTCGCGTTTCTTGCTGCCCCTCGCCTCGGGGTCATAGGGCGTGACCAGGCGCGTCGCGCCCGGCGGGCGGTCTTTTGGGTCCCGCCGCCGCACCTCGCCCCCGGTCAGGTGGAAGTGCTGAACCCACATCTGCCGCAGAATCTGGACCGGCTCCAGCTCCCGCAGCCCGGCCGGCGCCCGGGGCGAGAAGACGGCCTCAAGCAGTCGCATCCCGTCAGCCCCGATCCGCCTGCCGACCTCCTCCCGTCCGACCTGGCCCTTGGGGAACCGGGAGTCCTCGGCCCGGGTGGCGTAATGCCTGAACCACTCTGGTTCGGCAACCTCCACCAGCCAGTCGGGGGCAGCCTGCGCGAGCGTGTTCAACGCCGAACGGAGCGTCTCCGCCACCATCTCCAGCCAGCACAGCTCCCGTGCCGCGGACTGAACATGCGTGGAGTCGGTCCTGGCCCGGCCTGCCGTCTTCAGCAGTCCTTTCTCCCGGGCCGCGGCCAGGATGCCGTCCAGCACCCGCCTGCCCGCCTCCGCCTCGATGAGGCGGTCGCGGAACTCCGACAACACCGAGAAGTCGAAGCCCGGATCAGTCAGTTCCAGCGCGAGGGCGTACTTGAAGTCGATCCTCGCCCGCACCGCCTCGGCGGCCTGCCGGTCGGTGAGACCCTCGACGAACTGCAACACCAGCACCAACGCCAGCCGCCCCGGTGACCAGGCAGGCTTCCCCCGCGCAGGGAAGAGATCCGCGAACTCCTCGTCGGTGAACAACGGTCCCAGCTCGTCCCGGACGCGGATCGCCAGGCTCCCCTTCGGGAACGCGGCCCGCGCCACCCGCACCGTCTCCACCGGAATCTCGCCCGGCCCGCTCGGCTGCATAGACATCGACACCCACCCCATACGACAACGTCGGCTCCCAAGACCACAACCGGGTCTTGGGAGCCGACGTCACGCACGGGCCCGAATTAACCAACAGCGTCGGTTCGCCGGCCGGGCCCTTCGGCGTCGTTCAGGCGTGCGCCAGCGAGGCCACAGTGATCATCGAGCGGATCCGGCGGCCGGAGTGACGGCAGCCGGAGTGGCGGCAGCCGGAGTGGCGGCAGCCGGAGTGGCGAGTGATGCTCGCCGCGGTCGCAGCGCGTCCAGAGCGGCCCCGAAAGCAGCCACGATGCGTGCGTTCTCCGCCGTGTCCCTGACCGCGATCCGCACGGTACGTCCCTCGTACCGCGGCGACAGCGGCGACAGATCGCGTACGTACACGTCATGGCGCCGGCACTCGCGCACCAGCTCCGCCGCACTCGGCCCACCGGTCGGCAGCGTCACGGTGAGGAAGTTCGCCACTGCCTCCTCGACCAGCGCCTCTCCGTCCAACCCGCCGAGGTCGGCTGACAGTTGACGCCTCAGCTCGTGGGTGCGGAGCCAGCAGTCGCTGTAGTACACCGGGGCGCGCAGGGCGGCTACCGCGGCGAGCTGAGCCGGGAGGCTGACCGGCCAAGGTGGAGTCCACCGACGTATCCGCGCTGCGGTGGCCGGCTCGGCCACCAGGTATGCGGCCCGCATGCCGGAGAGCGCGTACATCTTGGACAGTGAGGTGCAGACCACCACGCGGGGGTCCACGACCGCGAGTTCGGCGAGCGACTCGGCCAGGCCGACGTAGCCCAGGTATGCCTCGTCGATCCACCAGCGGGTCCGGGCCGGCGCGGCGGCGATCAGCGAGCGCAGCTCGGCGGCCGGGGCGTGGCGGCCGGTCGGGTTGTTCGGGTTGACCACGACCACGAGGTCGTAGCGGCCCGACGCGACGGCGGCGGACAGCCGGTCCGGATCGATGCGCCAGCCATCCTCGCGGCGCAACCGGAACCGGTCCACCCGGCATCCGATCACCCGCTCCGTGACATGGGCGTATTCGCCGTAACCCGGGTCCATCAGCAGCACCCTGCTCTCCGGAGTCAGCCACTGGCCGAACGCCCTGAAGATCAGGTCGGACGAACCGGCGCCGACCGCGAGCGTGTCCGGCGGCAGGCCCCGGGCCATGGCGATTTCCGCCAGCAGGCCCTCGGCGTCGGTCGGCGGCGACGTCCGGGCAGCCCAGGCCGGGTCGTCCACGAGCGCCGCACGCACCCCCGGGGCCGGCGGGAACCAGGCGTCCAGCACGTCGGCCGCGACCACCTCATGGCGCCGGTGCAGGCTGCGGAAGTCCGTGCCGATGGCGGTGAACGAGGCCCCGCCGTGTTCGCAGCCGTCCGGCCGGGGCGCGAAGGGCACGTCCAGCCGCCAGTCCACGGTGGACCGCAGGCGCTCCAGCGTGGTGCGGTAGCGATCCGTCGCGACCTTCGTCAACTCGGCCACGCTGCCGGTCAGCACCTCGAACGTCAACGCACCGCTGTGGACCGTACGGCCGGCCGGGCGCAGGCCGACGGCCCGGTACATGTCGAGCAGTTCCGTACGCCCCATCGCCACCACTTGGCGACCGCCCCGGGCGGCGATCCAGCGCAGGGCCGCGTACATCAGCAGGGCAGCCGCCGAGGTGGACCGCCGGTGCGGTTCGACGGTGAGGATGCGGACCTCGAACGGATCGCCCTCGGTCAGCAGCGGCAGTTCGTCGCGGGTCAGGTACTTGTCCAGCGCGTACCGTCCCAGCCAGGGCGGAGTCAGGCTGACGAAGCCGATGCGGGCGGTGCCGCGCGCCGCGACCAGGCAGACGTTGTCGCCGTCCAGCCCGTCGCGCAGCCGGCCGGACGGATCCGGCGGGTGCTGGCCCAGCTCCTGCGCGTAGACGCGGTGGCGGAGTTCGTGGATCCAATCGTGGTCCTCCGGGGTGGCAGCGCGCAGTTGTACCAGGTCACGGCCCATAGACACCTCTCTCGACGCGGGGAGCACCCCATCGTCGGGAGCGCGGACCGGCCGAGCCAGGGCGAGGCGACGCAACCGGCCTGAGTACGCGTACTCAGGCGCCGTAAGGGCCTGGGTCTCCGTACGGAGACCCAGGCCCTTACGGGAAGGTCCGGTCGGCTGTTCCGACCGGGCCGCCCCTCACCGCTGCTGGCCCGGATCACCGCTCCGTGTCGTCCTCCCCCGCCTCCAGCAGGTTCGCCGCGGCGCCCACGATGCGTGGGTCCGGCCGTGCCGACGACTTCCAGCGCGGGCGTCCGTGAGATGAGCCGGAGCGGCTGCATCCCTCCGCCTTACCGGCCCTCCGTCCCACTGGCCCTCCGTCCCACTGGCCCTCCGTCCTACGATCGCCCCATGACCGTCCGCTGGACCTACGCCTTCGTCGACCGCCCGGCCGCGCTCCTCGACCGTTCCGCCGAATTCTGGACGGCCGTCACGGACACACGGCTGTCGCCGCCGCGGGGCGGGAACGGGGAGTTCGCGACCCTGCTCCCCGGCGCGGCGGACGCCTGCGTGAAGGTCCAGGGGGTCGCCTCCGGCACGGGCGGGGCGCATCTCGACCTCGCGGTGGACGATGTACGGGCCCTGGTGAGGTCGGCGCTCACCGCGGGCGCGGATGCCGTCGCCGACCACGACGACTGGGCCGTGCTCCGCTCTCCCGCGGGGCAGTCGTTCTGCGCCGTGCCCTGGCACGGGGAGTCGGTACGGCCGCCCGTGGTGCGCGGCACCCGGCTCGACCAGGTCTGCGTCGACGTACCGCCGTCGCTGTACGACGCCGAAGTCGCCTTCTGGAGCGGCCTGCTGGCGGACTGGGCGTCAGCGCCCGGCTCCCTCCCCGAGTTCCATGTGCTCAAGCCGCCGCCCGGGCCGGCCATCCGCATCCTGCTCCAACGGCTCGGCGAGGAGCGCCCCGCCTCCGCCCACCTCGATCTCGCCTGCGCCGACATCCCGGCGACCCGCGCCCGTCACGAGCACCTGGGCGCGTCCTTCGTCGCCGCGGGCCGCCACTGGACGGTGATGCGCGACCCGGCGGGCGGGACGTACTGCCTGACCGGCCGCGATCCGGAGACGGGCGGACTGCCGCGCTGAGCGCTCCGCTGGATGTGCCGTGATGTGCCGTGATATGCCGTCGTTCGACCGGGGCGCCATCGGCCTGGTCGCTCCCCGGCACCGCAACCGGCGGTGTGACGGCGTCACCGCCACACCTCCACGTCCACCACGGCACCCACCGGCACGGGCCCGTACACATGCGGGAACTCCTCGCCCCCGGCCTCCGCTGCCTCGTACCGCAGAGGTACGTCGAGCCGCTCAGGATCGATGACCAGGACCACCAGTTCGCCGGGGCCGTCGTAGGAGCCGTACAGGAAGTCGGCGACGCGCGGGAGTTGCGCACGGGTCGAGCAGTGGACGAAGCCCTCTTCCTGGAGGGTGCGGCCACCGGTGGACATCTCGCGCCGGATGTCGCCGTGTACCCCTCGTTGAAGATCAGATACAGAATCTGCAGCACGACCGGCAGCCGCTCCTGCCAGTTGTCCGGCCGCCCGAAACGCACGCCCCGCACCTTCTGCTTGGCCCGGCTGATCCTCTGTGCCATCGTCGCCTCGGGCACCAGATGGGCGCGGGCGATCTCGGCGGTGGTCAGACCGCCGACCGCGCGCAGGGTGAGGGCGATCTGCGCGGTCGGGGTCAGATCGGGGTGGCAGCACAGGAAGAGCAGGGAGAGCGTGTCGTCCTCACGCGGCTCACGGTCCTGCGCGGATGCGTCGCGCGAGGCGAGCGCCGCCGCCCGCTGTTCCCGCGCCCGCCGCGCCTCCTCGCTGCGCAGCACGTCGGTCAGCTTCCGCGAGGCCACCCTGATCAGCCATCCGCGCGGATTGCCGGGCACGCCGGCCGAGGGCCACTGCCCGGCCGCTGCGAGCAGCGCCTCCTGTACGGCGTCCTCGGCGGCGTCGAAATGGCCGTACCGCCTAATGGGAGCTGCCGGGTCGGAGAGACTCGGTGCCGTAGCCGCCAGCAGGTGAGCACTTATGTCGCCGGAACCACTGTGAGTTCTGTGGTCAGACCGTGCCCCTGCTGGTTGGCCGGAAGGCCATGACCGCTGATGGGGTGGCGTGCCCGCCGAGCTGAGCGTGAGCACTGGATCCATTAGGCCGCGTGCCGTGTCTTCCGCGGGCTGCATGACCGGGAAGTACCTGACCTGGAGGATGAGTTGCTGCTGATCGGCGACGACTGGGCCGAGGACCACCACGATGTCGAAGTCCAGGACACCACCGGCCGCCGCCTCGCGACCGCAAGGTTGCCCGAGGGCGCGGACGGTATCACCAAGCTCCACGAGCTTGTGGCGAAGCATGCGGGTGAGGACCTCGTCCCCTGCGACGTGATCGTCGGGATCGAGACGGACCGCGGCACCTGGGTGCAGGCCCTGCTTGCGGCCGGCTACCGGGTCTACGCGATCAACCCTCGGCAGGTCGCCCGGTTCAAGGAGCGGTACAGCACCTCCGGCGCCAAGAGCGACAGAGGCGACGCCCACGCGCTGGCCGACATGGTCCGCATCGACCGCGACCAGCTGCGGCCCATCGCCGGCGACAGCGACCAGGCCCAGGCCGTCAAGGTCGTCGCCCGCGCCCACCAGACCCTGATCTGGGAACGCACCCGCACCTTCCAACGACTGCGCAACACGCTGCGCGAGTACTTCCCCGCAGCCCTGAACGCCTACGCGAGCCTGGAGCTGACCAGCACCGACGCGCTGGAACTGCTCATCAAGGCGCCCACCCCCCAGGCGGCGGCCAGGCTCACCCGCATCCAGATCACCGCCATCTTGGCCCGCGCCCGACGCCACAACCGGGACCAGAAGGCCGGGGCCATCCAGGCCGCCTTGCGCGAGAAGCACCTGGAACTGCCCGAGCCGGTGGCCGCCGCCTACGGGGCCACCACGACCGCCCATGCTCGTCTCCTGATCGCCCTCAACGAACAGATAGCCGCGATGGAAGAGCAGGTGAAGGCGCATTTTCTCGCGCACCCGGACGCTGAGATCTACCTCTCCATGCCCGGCATCGGAGAGATCACCGGCGCCCGGGTGCTCGCCGAGTTCGGGGACGATCCCACCCGTTACAGCTCCGCCAAGGCCCGCAAGAACTACGCCGGAACCAGCCCCGTTACCCGGGCCTCCGGCAAGAGCCACACCGTCCAGGCCCGCTACGTGCGCAACAACCGGCTCGCCGACGCGCTTCAGCGCCAGGCGTTCTCCGCCCTGCGGGCCTCACCCGGCGCCCGCCGGTACTACGACAAGCAGCGAGCCCGCGAGGCCGGCTACAACTCTGCCCTCCGCCAGGTCGGCAACAGGCTCGTCGGCATCCTCCACGGATGCCTCAAGACCCGCACCCTCTACGACGAAGCAACCGCCTGGTCGCACCACGCACAACCCCATACCGCTTGACACCAAACGACATGGGGTGTCTGA
>NZ_WJBG01000117.1 GCF_009709555.1 Streptomyces blattellae
GACGCTGTTGGTTAATTCGGGCCCTGTTGCTTCGCCCCGTCGACTTGGTCGGCGGGGCGAAGTGCTGCGAAGTGGCTGGTGCGGGTGCGGGCTCGTGGTGTGCCGGTGAGGTGGGCGTCGATGCGGGTGAGGTTGATGGCGGCGCCTGTGAGCTGGTGCTGGAGACTGGTCTTTGCCAGGCCCCGGTAGCGGGATCTGCGCAGGCCGCAGCGCTGGAGGCCTTGAGAAATGGTGCCCTCGACCCCGGCACGGATCTTGTAGCGTTCCTTCCACACGTCGGTCTGCTGCTCGGTCCGGGCGGCCTGGACGGCTTCATGTTCGGCGCGGTGGCGCAGGGTGATCTCCCGGCGTTCGGCCTTCGGTGAGCTGACGCAGTCACGCAGGTGGGTGCAGGTGCGGCAGTCGGCCGGGTTGAAACGAACCCGGATGACGGGTTGGCCGTGCTGCGAGTGCCGGTGGTGCCACTGCGTGCTGGTAATACCGTCCGGGCAGGTCACCTGCTGTTTGTCCCAGTCGATGGTGAAGGCGTCCTGTCCGTAGGGGCCGTCCTTCTGGGCCGTGGTGTTGGCCGCCATCGGGCCGTGCAGAGCGATGCCGTGTTCGCTGCGGGCGGCCACGACCTGGGCGGCGTTGGGGTAGCCGGCATCGACCCAGTGTTCGCCGGGCAGGCAGTCCCGTTCGGCGAGGGAGGCGTGGATCGGGCCGGCCATCACGCTGTCCGGGACGGTGGCGTCGGTGGTGGCCACGTTTGTGATCAGGTTCGGGGTGTCCGGCTCGCAGGTCTCGGTGAGATGGGCCTTGTATCCGTCCCACAGGATGTCGCGTTTCTTGCTGCCCCTCGCCTCGGGGTCATAGGGCGTGACCAGGCGCGTCGCGCCCGGCGGGCGGTCTTTTGGGTCCCGCCGCCGCACCTCGCCCCCGGTCAGGTGGAAGTGCTGAACCCACATCTGCCGCAGAATCTGGACCGGCTCCAGCTCCCGCAGCCCGGCCGGCGCCCGGGGCGAGAAGACGGCCTCAAGCAGTCGCATCCCGTCAGCCCCGATCCGCCTGCCGACCTCCTCCCGTCCGACCTGGCCCTTGGGGAACCGGGAGTCCTCGGCCCGGGTGGCGTAATGCCTGAACCACTCTGGTTCGGCAACCTCCACCAGCCAGTCGGGGGCAGCCTGCGCGAGCGTGTTCAACGCCGAACGGAGCGTCTCCGCCACCATCTCCAGCCAGCACAGCTCCCGTGCCGCGGACTGAACATGCGTGGAGTCGGTCCTGGCCCGGCCTGCCGTCTTCAGCAGTCCTTTCTCCCGGGCCGCGGCCAGGATGCCGTCCAGCACCCGCCTGCCCGCCTCCGCCTCGATGAGGCGGTCGCGGAACTCCGACAACACCGAGAAGTCGAAGCCCGGATCAGTCAGTTCCAGCGCGAGGGCGTACTTGAAGTCGATCCTCGCCCGCACCGCCTCGGCGGCCTGCCGGTCGGTGAGACCCTCGACGAACTGCAACACCAGCACCAACGCCAGCCGCCCCGGTGACCAGGCAGGCTTCCCCCGCGCAGGGAAGAGATCCGCGAACTCCTCGTCGGTGAACAACGGTCCCAGCTCGTCCCGGACGCGGATCGCCAGGCTCCCCTTCGGGAACGCGGCCCGCGCCACCCGCACCGTCTCCACCGGAATCTCGCCCGGCCCGCTCGGCTGCATAGACATCGACACCCACCCCATACGACAACGTCGGCTCCCAAGACCACAACCGGGTCTTGGGAGCCGACGTCACGCACGGGCCCGAATTAACCAACAGCGTCCGATCACCGGACGGGGTCCTTCGCCGTGCTGTCGGCTGGATAGGGTGGGGCCACACTCTCTCCACGAGGGCTTTTCCCCTCGTACGACACCCAGGAGCGGCCTTATGAGCGCTGTGACCCCCGCTGGAGGCGACACCGCGGCGGGCCGTTCCTGGCCCCTGCTGCTCAACGGCCTGCTGGAGGGCCGTGACCTGTCCGCCGACGACACCGCGTGGGCGATGGACCTGATCATGCGCGGTGAGGCGACCGACGCGCAGATCGCGGGGTTCGCGGTGGCGCTGCGGGCCAAGGGCGAGACCGTGGCGGAGATCGCCGGGCTCGTCCGGACGATGTACGACCACGCGAACGCGATCGAGGTGCCGGGGCGGACCGTCGACATCGTCGGCACGGGCGGTGACGGCGCGAAGACCGTGAACATCTCCACCATGTCCGCGATCGTCGTCGCCGGCACCGGCGCGAAGGTCGTCAAGCACGGCAACCGGGCCGCGTCCTCGGCGTCGGGGGCCTCGGACGTCCTGGAGAAGCTGGGCGTCAACCTGGAGCTGACGCCGCAGCGGGTCGCCGAGGTCGCCGAGGAGGCCGGGATCACCTTCTGCTTCGCGGTGAAGTTCCATCCCGCGCTGCGTCATGTGGCGGCGGCGCGCGGTCAGTTGGGGATCCGGACGACGTTCAACTTCCTCGGCCCGCTGACCAACCCGGCGCAGGTGAGGGCCCAGGCGGTGGGCGTCGCCGACCTCCGTATGGCGCCGATCGTGGCCGGCGTCCTCGCCGAGCGCGGCAACTCGTCCCTGGTGTTCCGCGGCGACGACGGCCTGGACGAGCTGACCACCACGGCCACCTCCCGGGTGTGGACCGTCCGCGACGGCAAGGTCACCGAGGAGTCCTTCGACCCGCGGGACGTCGGCCTGGAACAGGTACCGGTGCAGGCGCTCCGCGGCGCCGACGCGTCCTTCAACGCCGAGGTCGCGCGGCGTCTGCTGGACGGCGAGACGGGTCCCGTGCGGGAGGCCGTACTGCTGAACTCGGCGGCTGCCCTGGTGGCGCTGGAGCCGACCGGGGCGCCGCTCGCCGAGCAGCTCCGCGACGGGATGGCGAAGGCGGCGGAGTCGATCGACTCCGGGGCGGCGAAGCTGACGCTGGAGCGCTGGGTGGCCGCGAGCAACAAGTAGCGCGGCACCGAACGGATGTCCCGCGATCCGGACACGGGTTGCGGGACGTCGATCATCTGACGTACTTTCCTGTCCAGGTCATGAGTGACAGTCATGAGGCCCCGGCCGACTGTCCGGCAACCCTCCGTCCGTGGCGGGGTGCCCCGGGTGAAGACCAGGCCGTAGGCAGCGAGGTCTACGGCAAGCGCGGGCCCCTCTCGACACCAGGGGTCCTGGTCGTTCGAGGGAGTCTTCCGTGAGCAAGCGAATGCGATAGGGCGCCGAGCCCCGCCTCCACACACCCATTTCGCTCTTCTTGAAACGCCCACGGGAGTTCCCCCATGTCTGTCTTCACCGCTGCCTCCGCCCAGTCGCTCTGTGCCCAGCTGCCCGTTCTGGGCCGGGATGTCACTGTCCCGCTCGTCACCGGCGGCGAGGTCACCTACGCCGCGCTCGACTACGCGGCCAGCGCCCCCGCCCTCCAGCGGGTCTGGGACGACGTGGCGGCGTACGCGCCGTACTACGGCAGCGTGCACCGCGGCGCCGGCTACCTCTCCCAGCTCTCCACCGACCTCTTCGAGAACGCGCGCGGGACGGTCGCCGAGTTCCTCGACTGCCGCAGCGACGACCAGCTGGTCTTCACCCGCTCCACCACCGACTCGCTCAACCTGCTGGCCGCCGCGCTCCCCGCCGGCTGCCAGGTCTTCGTCTTCGAGACCGAGCACCACGCCTCCCTGCTGCCCTGGCGCGACGCCCTCGTCACCTGCCTCGACGCGCCCCGCACCCCGTGCCAGGCCGTAGAGACCCTGGAGCGCGCCCTCGCCGACCGCGACCCCGACGGCCCGGCCCTGGTCTGCGTCACCGGCGCCTCGAACGTCACCGGCGAGCTGTGGCCGGTACGAGAGCTGGCCGCGACCGCGCACGCGCACGGCGCCCGGATCGTCCTGGACGCCGCCCAGCTGGCCCCGCACCACCCGGTGAGCGTCCGCGACCTGGACGTGGACTGGGTGGCCTTCTCGGGCCACAAGCTGTACGCCCCGTTCGGCTCGGGCGTGCTGGCCGGCCGCGCGGACTGGCTGCGTGCGGCCGAGCCGTATCTCGCGGGCGGCGGCGCCAGCCGGAAGGTGTCCCGGCGCACGGACGGGGGAGTGGACGTGGAGTGGCACGACACGGCCGCCCGGCATGAGGCGGGCTCCCCGAACGTCATCGGCGCCTACTCCATCGCCTCCGCCTGCAAGGCCCTGACGGAAGCGGGCTTCGACACCCTGGTCGCCCGTGAGCGGCACCTGATCGCCAAGGTCCGCGCGGGGCTAGCGGAGGTCCCCGAGGTCCGGATCCTCTCCCTGTTCGGCGACGACGCCCCGCGCGTCGGCGTCATCTCCTTCGTCGTCGACGGCTGGAACAGCTCGCACTTCGCCGCGGCCCTCTCCGCCGAGTACGGCATCGGCGTCCGCGACGGCCTGTTCTGCGCCCACCCGCTGGTCCGCACCCTGCTCGGCAGCGACCCGCAGACCCAGGGCGAGTGCGGGGCTCCCGAGGCCGCGCCCGGCGAGAAGTCCCTCAACGCCATCCGCGTGAGCTTCGGCGCGGGCACGCCGGACGAGCACGTCGAGCGGTTCGTGAACGCGGTGACCGAGCTGGTCCGGGACGGCGCCCGGTGGAACTACCGCACGGAGGACGGGCGTTGCGTGCCCGACACCTCCGCGTGAACGGGTAGCCGGGCACCCGGAAGGATCATCCCCAGCGCGCGCTCTGTGGCGTCGGTGAGCAGTTCCGAGGCCCGCACCAGCGCCTCGGGCCAGGGCCGGCACCGGGCGTCCGTGCAGCTTGGCCCGTCGTGCCACCTCGGCGGGGACCTTCCCGCGGGGCGTCCGGTGGTCCAGTGCGCCCTCGGCGGTGACCACCAGGTCGGCGCGGGCCGGCCCGGCGTCCGGGGCGAGGTGGTCGAGCAGGACGTCGAAGCGGGGCAGGAGTCCGGCGCCCAGGCCACCGGAGGCGCCGATGCCGGGACCGCCGTGCAGATCGGTGCCGGTGCGGGTCAGGTCGCGGGTGAGGCCTCGGCCCAGTGCCGCAAACCGGCCGACAACTCCTGGCGGCACCCTCAGCTGTCGAGCCCGATCGCGAACGCCGCCTCCAGGTCGTGCTGGGAGTAGGTACGGAACGCCACATGCGTGTCCGTCGCCTCCACGCCGGGGATCTTGCTGATGCGGCCGGGGATGACGTCGGCCAGATCCTCGTGCTGCTTCACCCGGACCATGGCGATCAGGTCGTAGGTGCCGGTGACGGAGAAGACCTCGCTGACGGAGTCCAGAGCCGCGATCGACTCCGCGATCTCGGGGATCCGGTCCACGCTGGTCTTGATGAGCACGATCGCGGTGATCACGGCTGTTTCTCTCTCTCGGGGGCCGGCGAAGCTGGGGTCCGCCTCACTCTAGTCGTACGGCCGAATCTGGCCCACGCGTAACAGAGGCCCAGGCCGAAGCCGGTCAGATGGGCCAGGTAGGCCACGCTCGGACCGTGGGAGTCGCGGGTCGCCGCCAGCCACTGCAGCACCGCCCAGAAGGGCAGGACGACCCAGGCCGGAAAGCGCAGGGGAAGGAAGAAGAGAAACGGCAGGAGACTGGTCACCCGGGCTCGGGGGAACAGGTACAGGAACGCACCGAGGACCGCCGAGATCGCCCCGGAGGCACCGACCAGGGCCTGCTCGGAGTCGGCGTTGGCAGCCGCGTAGGCCAGCAAAGCCAGATAGCCGCAGCCGACGTAGAAGAGGGTGAACTGCATGCGGCCCATCCGTTCCTCGGTCATCGCCCCGAAGACGTAGAGAAAGAGCATGTTGCCCAGCAGATGCACCCAGCTGCCGTGGACGAACAGGGCCGTGGCCGGAGTGAGCGTCGCCCGCGGGGAGCCCTCGAACAGCTCTGCGGGGACCACCCCCCAGCGGTGGAAGTAGTGCCGCTGGGCGGCGAGCAGCGCGTCGCCGGAGCCGTACGCCGGATTGAGCCCCGCCGCCGGGCCGGCCAGAAAGAGCAGACAGCAGGTGGCGATCAGGGTGTACGTCATCGGGGCGGACGGGATCCGGATGGCCTTGACCGCCGATGCGCTCCAGTTGCTGATCATGACCACAGAGCATGACGTAACGGGACGCAGCGTCACAGACCGCCTCGCCGCCGGACCGGCCGGTGGACGGACGGGCGTCGAGTACGCGCCAGGCCGTAGGGTTACGAGCCACACGCGTCAGGGAAGCTGGCGTGACACGGACACTAGAAGGAAAGCGAACAGTCACGATGACGGTTCCCCTGCCGACCGCCTCGACGCGGTGGCGCTGCACCCTCTGCGGCAATCTCACGCGCTTCGACGTGACCCGCTCGTCGAAGGTCGTCGAGTACGTCCACCTCGATCTTGCCGGGGAGCCGAAGGTGGAGGAGCGCGAAGTGGTCAGTGAGACGATCGAATCGGTGCGCTGTCGCTGGTGCAACGCAGTGGACCAGGTGGAACTCGTGGACAGGCCGGGCGCCGGCTCCTGACGGGAGTGGCCCCCGCACAGGTAATGGGGTGTGACGGATGGTGGAGAGCGCAGGCGGGGGGCCGGGCGACGGCGCCGCTGAGGTGCTCGACCGTCCGCTGCCCGACGGGGTGCGACGGCGGGTCGTGCAGATCGTCTCGGACGGTTTCGGCGGGCTGACCGTCCCCGAACTGCCCGCACAGCTGCGGCAGTATGCCCGGTTCGCCCCCAATCGTCGGGTCAGGTTCGCCGGCAACGCGATGGCGGCGGCCCTGGAGACCGAACCGCTGTTCCGGCAGCGCATCGGCGAGAAGTTCAGAGAGGCGCAGCCGGAGCTGTCCGGCGCCCTCGACTCCGGCTCGCCGCCCCCGGCCGCGGACCCGCTCGACGTGGCGGCCGCGGCCTATGTGCTGCGCCCCACCGGCTGGGTGAAGCTCGTGACCGCGGCCGGTGAGGAGGCCCAGCGCGCCGACGCCGAGCGGGCCGACGACGAGAGCCGCGCCGAACTGGAGCGGCTGCGCACCGAACTCGACCGGGTCCGTGACCAGAGCCGGGCCGAGACCGAGCGGCTGCGCACCGAGCTGGACTCGGCGAAGAAGGAAGCCGATGCGCTGCACCGCAAGCTGCGCGCTGCCCTCAGTGACGTCAGGCGGGGGGAGGCGGCGCTGCGCAAGGTGCACGGCGAGATCGAGGCCGTACGCGCCGAGACACAGGCGCAGGTGTCCGCCGCGGAGAGCGAGAGCCGGCGGCTGAAGTCGCGGCTGGGGGAGGCGGAGGCCGCCCTGGAGGCCGCCCGCCGGGCGGCCAGGGAGGGCCGCAGCGTCGAGGACATGCGCGTACGGCTGCTGCTGGACACCGTGCTCGACGCGGCCCAGGGGCTGCGGCGGGAACTGGCGTTGCCGCCGGTGTCGGTACGTCCGGCCGAGACCGTGGATGCGGTCGAACCGGGACGAATGACCCCCAAGGACATCGCGGCGCGGGCGTTGTCCGAAAACGACCCCGCGATCCTCGATCAGCTTCTGGCGCTGCCGCAGGCACATCTGGTCGTCGACGGCTACAACGTCACCAAGACCGGCTATCCCCAAATGCCGCTGGAGAAGCAGCGTTTGCGGCTGCTGGGGCAGCTCTCGCAACTCGCCGCGCAGACCGGCGCGGAGGTGACCTGTGTCTTCGACGGCGCCGAGCTGGCGGCGCCGGTGTTGCTCGCACCGCCGAGAGGTGTGCGGGTTCTCTTCTCCAAACCGGGCGTCACCGCCGACGAGTTGATCCGCCAGCTGGTGCGCGCCGAGCCGCCGGGGCGTCCGGTCATCGTCGCCTCGACCGACCGCGAGGTGGCCGACGGGGTCGCGAAGGCGGGCGCCCGTCCGGTGGCGTCTGCGGTGCTTCTCAAGCGACTGTCCTGAAGGTCGACGTACAGGTTTAATGCCCGAATTGGCGGATCTGTCACGCAACGTAGTGTCAATCGTGCATCACTGCATGTGAGTTGCGAGTAAAGAATGCGGTCCGTAACCAGGATTTTTCGCCCCGGGATTTGAACTGATCACAACCGGGTCACTAAGGTCTGGCTTCGAACCTCCGAGCGGGTGATCACTCACAAGAAGGAGTTCGCCTCCGTGGCGTTCCATCGTCGACCCAAGCAGCCCAGTCGCACGCGCGTGACCGTGCTGACCACCGCCGCTGCCGCTGCCGTGGCCTTCAGTGCCAATGCCGCCAATGCCGCGCCCAGCGAGCAGCCGAGCAAGGACGAGGTCAAGGCCAAGGTCGACAAGCTCTACGAAGAGGCGGAGCAGGCCACCGAGAAGTACAACGGGGCCAGGGAGAAGCAGGAGAAGCTCCAGAAGGAGATCTCCACCATCCAGGACAACGTCGCCCGCGGCCAGGAAGAGCTCAACGAGCTGCGCGACGACATGGGCCTGGCGGCAGCCGCCCAGTACCGCACCGGCTCCGTGGACGAGTCCGTCCAGCTCTTCCTGTCGTCGGACCCGGACGACTACCTGGACCGGGCGACCACCGCCGACCAGCTCAGCGCCCAGCAGGTCGAGCAGCTGAACAGGATCCAGGACAAGCAGCGCGAACTCGCCCAGGACCGTGCCGAGGCGTCCGACAAGCTCAAGGACCTCGCCGCCACCCGCACCGAGCTGGGCAGCAAGAAGAAGGAAGTCCAGGGCAAGCTCGCCGAGGCGCAGAAGCTGCTCAACTCCCTGACGGCCGCCGAGAAGGCCGCCCTCGCCGCCGAGGACGCCCGCGCCAGCCGCTCCGCCTCCGAGCGCGTGGACCTCGGCAACACCGGCGCCGCCTCCGGCCGGGCCATGGCCGCCTTCCAGGCCGCCCAGAGCGTGCTCGGCTCGCCCTACGTCTACGGCGCCTCCGGCCCGTCCTCCTTCGACTGCTCCGGCCTGACCTCCTGGGCCTTCGCCCAGGCCGGCGTCTCCATACCCCGGACCTCACAGGCCCAGGCCAGCGCCGGCACGCGCATCTACTCGCAGAGCGACCTCAAGGTCGGCGACCTGGTCCTCTTCTACGGCGATCTGCACCACGTCGGCTTCTACGCGGGCAACGGCCAGGTGCTGCACGCCCCCCGCACCGGCACGGTCGTGCGCTACGAGTCGATCAATAACATGCCGTTCCAGTTCGGCGTCCGGATCTGAGCCCGCTCCCAGCCCAAGATCAACACAGCGTGCCGCCCGTTCGGGCGAATCACAACCGCCGAACCTGACCCCGCGCCCCGCCGATGACCTGCGTCTGAGGCGGGGCGTCACGTTGCGTGTCCGCGAGGGTCTTTGGCCGTCACCCCACCACGGGGCTACTGTCTGCCGCGCTTCTCCTTGCCGGGGAAGGTCCTTGTCCGCCAGCGGAAGGAGTGCGGCTTCCTGTGGGGTCCCATCGTCGCCTTGCACCGACCGGATTCGACCGTGGCGCCAGTGCCGCGGTCTGCGTACTGTCCGCCGCGGCCGCGGCCCTGGGCGTGATTCCGGCGGAAGCCGCGCCGTACGACGACACCCGTGCCGAGGTGGACCGCCTCTACGGGGAGGCCGAGAAGGCCACCGAGGCCTACAACAAGGCCGACGAACACACCGACAAGCTGCGGGGGCAGGTCACCGCCGCCCAGGACCGGATCGCCCGGCAGCAGGAGCGCATCAACACGATGCGGGAGACGCTCGGTTCGCTGGCCGGCGCCCAGTACCGCTCCGGCGGCATCGATCCCTCCCTCGCCCTGCTGTTCTCCGACGACCCGGAGGACTACCTCGACAAGGCGTCCGTCCTCGACCGGATCACCGCCCGCCAGGCGGGCGAGCTGAAGGATCTCCAGGACGCGATGCGCGTCCTCGGCCGGGAGCGCGTGGAGGCGACCCGGAAACTCGCCGAGCTGGAGAAGAGCCGCGAGGCCGTCGCCGCGCACAAGAAGACCGTCGAACGCAAGCTCGCGCAGGCACGGCAACTGCTCAATTCGCTGCCGGACGCCGAGCGCGCCGCCTACGGCCGTGCCTCCCGCTCCGGCCGCTACGACCTGCCCGACCTCGGCGGCGCCGTCCCGCCCTCGGGCCGCGCCGCCGCCGCGGTCGCCGCCGCCATGTCCGCGGTGGGCAGGCCGTACGTCTGGGGCGCCAACGGTCCCAGCGGCTTCGACTGCTCGGGCCTGATGCAGTGGTCGTACGCGCAGGCCGGGGTCGCCCTGCCGCGCACGTCGCAGGCCCAGGCCGGAGCGGGCACACAGGTCCCGCTCTCCGAAGCCCGGCCCGGCGACCTGGTCACCTACCACGACGCCTCCCACATCGGCATGTACATGGGCAACGGCCAGGTGATCCACGCGCCGTACCCCGGCGCACCCGTGCGCTACGACCCGGTCGGGATGATGCCGGTCAACTCGGTCACCAGGGTCTGACCCGCACTCGGCTGCCCCGTACGATCGGGGTCGTGGCTGGTCGAGGGCGGGCGTCGGGATCCCTGAACGGGACGGGTGACGTCCGGTGCGGTACAGCGCCCCGTAAGGGGCGCGGCGAACCGCGCGACCAGCCCCCGCCGGCCCGCGGCCGGCGCACCGCACATTCAGCGGAGCGCTTGGTGGTGGCGCTCTGTCTGCTGCTCGTCGCCCTGGTGTCGTGCGGCGGCCGGCCGGCGGCCGACAGGACCGAGGACGAGGTGCAGCGGGTCCTCGACATCCGGGCGGCGGCGATACTCGGCCGGGACCGGGCGGCCTTCCTGCGCACGGGGGCGCCGGGCTGGTTCGGCAATCTGCGGGAGGTGCCCCTCGCCGACTGGTCGTACCGGGTCACGAGCGTGCGGGACACGGGCGGCACGGCGACCGCCGAGGCCGAGCTGCGCTACCGCGTCGAGGGCTACGACAAGGCGCCCGTCACCGTCGGTCGCACGCTCACTCTCAGCCAGGACGACGAGGGGGAGTGGTACGTCGAGGCGGAGCGGCCCGAGCGGAAGTCCGCCGAGCAGCTGTGGGACCAGGGCGCGGTGAGCGTCGTACGGGGTGAGCAGAGCCTGGTGATGGGGGTCGGGCAGTCCAGGGAGCGGCTGGGCGAGTTCGCGGGGCTGGCGGACCGGGCGGTGCCCGCGGTGTCGGCGGCGTGGGGCACGGACTGGTCCCGGCACGTCGTCGTCCTCGTACCGAAGTCCCTGGAGGACATGGCGCGGCTGCTGGGCTCGCCCGCCTCCTCGTACCGGGGGATCGCCGCGGTCACCACCGGCGAGACCGGCGCCTCCGCGACGGCGCCCGCGGACCGGGTGATCGTCAACCCCGACGCGTACGGCGTCCTCGGTGACACCGGCAAGCAGGTCGTGCTCACCCACGAGACCACCCATGTCGCCACCCGCGCCCACACCGGCCCCGCGACTCCCCTCTGGCTCTCCGAGGGATACGCCGACTGGGTCGGCTACCGGGGTTCCGGGCGCACACCGGCCGAGGCCGCGCCCGAACTGGAGCGAGCGGTGTCCGCGGGGGAGGCGCCGGCCGCGCTGCCCGAGGACGCGGACTTCGGCTTCTCCGGCGACGCGGCCCGGCTCGCGCGCGCCTACGAGAGCGGCTGGATGGCCTGCCGGCTGATCGCGGACCACTGGGGCGAGGCGCGGCTCGGCGAGTTCTACCGTGCCGTCGGCGCCCACCCGGAGCGGGCGGGCGCCGTCGAGGACGCGATGAAGGAGGTGCTCGGGACGACGCCGGCGGAGTTCACCGAGCAGTGGCGGGAGTATGTGCGGGCCCAGTTCGGCTGACGCACCCGCTCGTCTCGTACCGGTTCAGCCGGTGTGAAGGATCCGAAAGGATCGGCCGCGGTGTCCCGGACCACCAGCTCCAGCGGTCTTCCGCCGGTCCCTCCTCCGGCATTGACTTCGGATACGGCCAGTTCGAGCCCGGCGAGCAAGTGCCGGCCCGCCTCCACCCAGCCGGGCCGAGTCAGCGGGACGAGCGCGCCGAACCGGACGGAATCCCCGTCAGCCCGCCCCGCTCCGGGCGGCGATGATGGCGTATTCATGTGCTGGCGTCTCCCCTGTCCTGATGCGATCGCCGTCGTCCTGACGTGCCGGCGAACACGCCGGTCTCGTACGGTCCCCCGGATTGTGCACGGTGCACGGTCAGGAAGGGACCGAGGTCTCCTCGGCGCGGGCGGCCGAGGCGGTCCGGGGCCGTGCGGCGGAGCCCGGCACGGTCGACCGCCACAGCTCCCGGGCCGCCACGACGGTGGCGAGCACCAGGAGGCCGTTGCGGACGAACAGGAGGGTGACGCCGAGGGAGTCGCCGGCCACGACGTGTGCGAAGAAGACCGGGAACTCCAGCACCGTCACGAAGGACGCGGCCAGGACCAGCGCCGCCGGCACCCGCATCGGACTGGCGCGGAAGCAGAGGCAGACGGCGGCCAGGCCGACCAGCCACACCATGTACTGGGGGCTGATCACCCGGCTCGTCGTCGTGAACATCAGTACCGCCACGAAGGCCGCGTCGGCGAGGGTGTGCGCCGGGAACCGTCCGGCCCGCAGCCGCCACAGCAGCAGCCAGCCGAAGGCGAGCCCGGTCAGGGCCAGCGCGGCGGTGCTCACGACGCTCACGTACGGGCCGAGGAATTCGACCGAGCCGTAGTTGAGCAGCACCTCCCCGCTCCAGCCGAACTGCCGGGCCACCTGGAAGACGAGGGCGCCCAGCGACTCCACCTCGGTGCCGCGGTCGCGCTGGAAGGTCAGGAAGGCGAAGGCGCCGGGCATCGCGGCGGTGAAGAGTGCGGCCAGCGCCAGGACGGTCACCGCGGCCGCCGCCCAGGCCCGCCGCCGCACCGCGCCGACCAGCAGCAGCACCGGCCACACCTTGACCATCGCGCCGAATCCGGCCAGCGCGCCCAGCACGCGCGGGTGCCGGGCTCCGGCGAGCAGCGCGGCCACCGCGACGGCCGTGACCATCACGTCGTACCGCGCGTACACGGTCGGTCCCAGCAGCGGGACGCCCGCCACCCACACCCAGGCGCCGCGCAGCGACCGGCCGGGGCGCCGGCCCGCGTACCGGAGCAGGGTGAGGACGGCCAGGTCGGCGAGGAAGGCGAGGACGAAGAAGGCGTTCGCGTAGTCCAGGAAGGACAGCAGCGCGGGGGAGAGGATCGCGAGGGCCGCGGCGGGCGGGTACTGCCAGGTGACGTCGTCGAGCGGGAACGTGCCGGTGCGCAGCACCTCGTACCAGCCCTGGTAGATGACCGACACATCGCTGGTGACGTCCGGCCCCGGGAAGACGTACACCTTGAACACGAACAGCAGCAGCACCAGCCGGGTCAGACCCCAGGTCCCCAGCAGCCACACCGGCGACCGCCTTGCGCCCGCAATGTCCACCTGAACCCCTCGCACGTTCCTGTCCGGTCCGGCAGTCATGATTTCCCACCCGCCTGTGGGTGGGCCATGAGAGCACGGCCACACGGAGGCGCCCGGTAGGGTCGGCCGCGATGGACAAGACCCTGATCGTGACGAACGACTTCCCGCCCCGGCCCGGCGGTATCCAGGCGTTCCTGCACAACATGGCGCTACGGCTCGACCCGGAGCGACTCGTCGTCTACGCGTCCACCTGGAAGCGCGGCCGGGAGGGCACCGAGGCCACCGCCGCCTTCGACGCCGAGCAGCCCTTCACCGTGGTACGCGACCGTACGACGATGCTGCTGCCGACGCCGCAGGTCACCCGGCGTGCGGTCGGGCTGCTGCGGGGGCACGGGTGCACGTCGGTGTGGTTCGGGGCGGCGGCGCCGCTCGGGCTGCTGGCGCCGGCGCTGCGGGCGGCCGGTGCCGAGCGGCTGGTGGCGACCACGCACGGGCACGAGGCGGGGTGGGCCCAGCTGCCCGCCGCGCGTCAGCTGCTGCGCCGGATCGGTCAGTCCACGGACACGATGACCTACCTCGGCGAGTACACCCGCTCACGCATCGCGGGCGCGCTGACGGCGGACGCGGCCTCGCGGATGGTTCGGCTGCCGCCCGGCGTCGACGAGAAGACCTTCCACCCCGAGTCGGGAGGCGACGCGGTCCGGGCCCGTCTCGGGCTCACCGACCGGCCGGTGATCGTGTGCGTGTCCCGGCTGGTGCCGCGCAAGGGCCAGGACACGCTGATCCTCGCCATGCCCCGGATCCTGGCCGAGGAGCCGGAGGCGGTACTGCTCATCGTCGGCGGCGGCCCCTACGAGCAGGAGCTGCGCAAGCTGGCGGCCCAGACCCGCGTGACCGACTCCGTACGCTTCACCGGTGCCGTCCCCTGGTCGGAGCTGCCCGCCCACTACGGCGCCGGCGACGTCTTCGCCATGCCGTGCCGGACGCGGCGGCGCGGACTCGATGTCGAGGGCCTCGGCATCGTCTACCTGGAGGCCTCCGCGACCGGGTTGCCGGTGGTCGCCGGCGACTCGGGCGGGGCGCCGGACGCGGTGCTCGACGGGGAGACGGGCTGGGTCGTCCGCGGCGGCTCCCCGGAGGAAGCCGCCGACCGCATCACCACCCTCCTGGGAGACACCGAGCTGCGCCGCAGGATGGGGGAGCGGGGCAGGGAGTGGGTCGAGGAGAAGTGGCGCTGGGACCTGCTGGCGGAACACTTGCAGACGCTGCTGTAGTACAACGCTCTAAGGGGCGCGGGGCTGTGCCGACATGCGGCTCGCCGCGTGGGCGCGAGCAACCACACACAACCCGCACCCGCCTACGACGAAAGCGCCGCACCCCACTAGGCGGAATCAAATAATCCGCACATGCTGCGCACATGACAGCAAAACTGATGCAACGTCAACTGACGAGACGTCAAATCCTCGGTATGGCCGCACTGCAGACCGCCGCCACCCTCGGGTTCACCCGCATCGGCCTCCAGTCCGCCCGGTCCGCCGAGCCCGACGCAGTCGAATCCGCGCCCGCCATCGTCGTCGGCTCGGGCTACGGCGGCGCCGTCGCCGCCCTCCGCCTCGGCCAGGCCGGCATCCGCACCCTCGTCCTGGAGATGGGCAGGCTGTGGAACACCCGCGGCGCCGACGGCAAGGTCTTCTGCTCCACCAGCGCCCCCGACCGGCGGTCCATGTGGTTCCGCACCCGCACCGAGGCCCCGGTGTCGACGTTCCTGTGGCTGGACGTCGTCAACAGGGACATCAGCCCCTACCCCGGGGTCCTGGACCGCGTCCGCTACGACGCCATGTCCGTGTACGTCGGCCGAGGCGTCGGCGGCGGCTCCCTGGTCAACGGCGGCATGGCCGTCACCCCGCTCCAGTCGTACTTCGCCGAGCAGTTCCCGGCCGTCGACACCGCCGAGATGTACGGCACGTACTTCCCGCGCGCCCGCTCCATGCTCGGCGTCAACACCATCGACCCGGCCTGGTTCGAGTCGACCGAGTGGTACCGGTTCACCCGGATCTCCCGCAAGCACGCCCAGAACACCGGCCTGAAGACCACCTTCGTGCCGAACGTCTACGACTTCGGCCACATGCAGCGCGAGGCGGCCGGCACGGCGACCAGGTCCGCCCTGGCCGGCGAGGTCATCTACGGCAACAACCACGGCAAGCGCAGCCTCGACAAGACGTACCTCGCCTCGGCCCTCGGCACCGGGAACGTCACCATCCACACGCTGGAGAAGGTCACCGGGATACGGCGGGAGACCGACGGCTCGTATGTGCTCACCGCCGACCGGATCGACGACACCGGCGCGGTCGTCGAGCGCAAGGAGTACGGCTGCGCGTACCTCTTCCTCGGCGGCGGCAGCCTCGGCACCACCGAACTCCTCGTCCGCGCCCGGGAGACGGGCACCCTGCCCGCACTGGACAGGAACGTCGGCACCGGCTGGGGAACCAACGGCAATGTGATGCTGGGCCGCGCCAACCACCTGTGGGACACGGTCGGCGCCAACCAGTCGACCATGCCCGTCATGGGCATCGACGACTGGGCCAACACCGCCAACCCCGTCTTCGCCGAGATCGCCCCGCTGCCGACGGGCCTGGAGCACTGGGTCAGCCTCTATCTGGCGATCACCAAGAACCCGGAGCGCGCCTCGTTCTCGTACACGAACGGCTCGGTGAAGCTCGGCTGGACCGCCGGCCAGAGCGCGGTCTCCGTCGGCATGGCCAAGAAGCTCTTCGACCGCATCAACTCGGCGAACGCGACGATCTACCGGTACGACCTGTTCGGCGCCGCCGGCAAGGTCTTCGCCGACGACTTCACGTACCACCCGCTGGGCGGCTGCGTGCTGGGGAAGGCGACCGACGACTACGGCCGGGTGAAGGGCTACTCGAAGATGTACGTCACCGACGGCTCGCTGGTGCCCGGGTCGATCGGGGTGAACCCCTTCGTGACGATCACCGCGCTCGCCGAACGGACGATGGCGCGGGTCCTCGCCGAGGACACCGCGCCATGAGATCCCGAAGATCCCACGTGCCGGTCTACTTCTGGTAGATGGCCTCGATCTCGTCCGTGTAGTCCTTCGCCACCACATTGCGCTTGAGCTTCAGTGACGGCGTCAGGTGGCCCGAATCCTCGGTGAACTGGGAGGACAGAATGCGGAACTTCCGCACCGATTCCGCCTTCGACACCGCGGCGTTGCCGTCGTCGACAGCGCTCTGGATCTCCGCGAGCAGATCCGGGTCCTGACGCAGCGACGCCGCGGTGGAGCCCGCCGGCTTGCCGTGCTCGGCCGCCCAGCGGCCCAGGAACTCCTCGTCGATGGTGATCAGCGCGCCGACGAACGGCCGCGCGTCACCGACCACCATGCACTCCGCGACCAGCGCGTGCGCGCGGATCCGGTCCTCGATCACGGCCGGGGCGACGTTCTTGCCGCCCGCGGTGACGATGATCTCCTTCTTGCGGCCGGTGATCCGGAGGTAGCCGTCCTCGTCGAGGGTGCCGATGTCCCCGGTGTGGAACCAGCCGTCGGCCAGTGCCTCCTCGGTCGCCGCCGGGTTGTTCCAGTACTCCTTGAACAGGTGCTCGCCGTGCAGCAGCACCTCACCGTCGTCCGCGATCCGCACCACGGAACCCGGCAGCGGCTGCCCGACCGTGCCGATCTTCTGCCGGTCCCAGGGGTTGAAGGCGGTGGCGGCACAGGACTCGGTCAGGCCGTAGCCCTCCAGGACCGTGAAGCCGATGCCGCGGAAGAAGTGCCCGAGCCGCTCGCCCAGCGGGGCGCCGCCGGAGATGGCGTACTCGCCCTTGCCGCCGAGCACCGCCCGCAGCTTGCTGTAGACCAGCTTGTCGAACGCCATGTGTCTGATCTTCAGGCCGATCGACGGGCCCGAGGGGCTGTCCAGCGCCTTGCTGTACGCGATCGCGGTGTCCGCGGCCCGGTCGAAGATCTTGCCCTTGCCGTCCGCCTGCGCCTTGGCGCGTGCGCTGTTGTAGACCTTCTCGAAGACGCGCGGTACGCCCAGGATGAGCGTCGGCCGGAACGCGGCCAGCTCGTCCGTGAGGTTCGTGACGTCCGGGACGTTGCCCAGCTTGATCGGCGCCATCATCGGCGCGATCTGCACGAGCCGTCCGAAGACATGCGCGAGCGGCAGGAAGAGCAGCACGGAGCACTCGCCGGTGCGGAACAGCGGACGCAGACGCTCCACGATGTTCCCGCACTCCGCGAAGAAGCTGCGGTGGGTGAGCACACAGCCCTTCGGGCGCCCGGTGGTCCCGGAGGTGTAGACGATGGTGGCCGGATCGTCGGCCTTCGCCAGCGAGCTGCGCTCCTCGACCGTCTCGTCGGACACGTCCTGCCCGAGCCGGCCCAGCTCCTCGACCCCGCCGGCCTCGATCTGCCAGACGTGCTTCAGGGCGGGCAGCCGGTCGCGCACCGACTCGACGGAGGCCGCGTGGCCGTCCGTCTCCACGATGCAGGCCGTCGCGCCCGAGTCACCGAGGATCCACTGCACCTGCTCCGGCGAACTGGTCTCGTACACCGGCACGGTGACCGCGCCGGCGCACCAGATCGCGAAGTCGAGCAGCGTCCATTCGTAGCGGGTACGGGACATCAGGCCGACCCGGTCGCCCGGCAGCACGCCGGCGGCGATCAGACCCTTGGCCGCCGCATGCACCCGCGTCAGGAAGGCGGCTGCCGTCACGTCCTGCCACGTACCGCCCACCTTGCGGGCGATCACGGCGACGTCGGGATGCTGCGCGGCGTTTCTGCGGACGATGTCGGTGAGATTGCCGTCCGCGGGGACTTCGTACAAGGCCGGAAGGCTGAACTCGCGCAAGACTGCTGCTCCTCATAGGGCGCCGGCGCCACGACGGTGTGTGCTGCGACGGTGCGGTCCAAGGCTCGGGCAGGTACTCAGCGATTCCCGCGTGATCACCGTGGAAGGCGATCGTTGTTGAAATCCTGAGTACGACTGGACTGCCCGGACGTTACCCGCCGGTATGGCTTCTATGACAGGGGGTCCCGGCGAGATGTTCGCTGCGTCACACGGATTGGTGCTTCTTCGCGCACAGTAGTCCACGGTTTTGATGCCGTGCCAGTAACCGCAGGTCCAGCCCGCACTGTTCACGTACATCGCACGGCCCTACCCTTGATCGTCATGGCACCCACACCGCCCGGTAACCGGGGGACACGCATTCATGTGGTCAGTGACGTGCACGGCAACGCCCGCGACCTGGCCAGAGCCGGCGACGGCGCGGACGCCCTGATCTGCCTCGGCGACCTGGTGCTGTTCCTCGACTACGCCGACCACTCGCGCGGCATCTTCCCCGACCTGTTCGGCGTCGAGAACGCCGACCGCATCGTCGAGCTGCGCACCGCCCGGCGCTTCGAGGAGGCAGGGCGGTTCGGGGCGAGCCTGTGGGCGGGCATCGGCGGTGACCGCGACGCCGCGGTCGAGAAGGCGGTACGCAAGCAGTACGCCGAGATCTTCGCGGCGTTCCCGACGCCGACGTATGCGACGTACGGCAATGTCGACATGCCGGCCTTGTGGGCCGACTACGCCGGGCCGGGCATGACCGTCCTCGACGGGGAGCGGGTGGAGATCGCGGGCCGGGTCTTCGGGTTCGTGGGAGGCGGGCTCAGGACCCCCATGCGCACACCGTACGAGATCAGCGACGAGGAATACGCGGCGAAGATCGAGGCGGTGGGGGAGGTGGACGTGCTGTGCACGCACATCCCCCCGGAGGTCCCCGAGCTGGTCTACGACACCGTGGCGCGGCGTTTCGAGCGGGGCAGCCGGGCGCTGCTGGCGGCGATCCACCGGACCAGGCCCCGCTACGCCCTGTTCGGCCATGTCCATCAGCCGCTCGTGCGCAGGATGCGGATCGGGGCCACGGAGTGCGTGAACGTCGGGCACTTCGCGGGGACGGGCAAGCCGTGGGCGCTTCAGTGGTGAGCGCCGTCCGGCAAGCCGGGTGACGGGGGTGAAGTCGGCAGGTCGGGCGCGCGGTAGCCTTCACGCTGCACACACGTGCGCACGAGGACGATCTCTGACGTTCTACCGGCCCGCATCTGGAGGAGCCACGGCGATGGCGGAACACACCAGTTCGAGCATCACGATCGAGGCGGCACCGGCCGACGTCATGGGGGTGATCGCCGACTTCGCCCGCTACCCGGACTGGACCGGTGAGGTGAAGGAGGCGGAGGTCCTCAAGACCGACGGTCAGGGGCGTGCGGAAGAGGTCCGCCTGGTGATGGACGCCGGGGCGATCAAGGACGACCAGGTGCTCGGGTACACCTGGACCGGGGAGCACGAGGTCTCCTGGACGCTGGTCAAGTCCCAGATGCTGCGGTCCCTCGACGGCTCCTACATCCTCAAGCCCGCCGGCTCCGGCGCCACCGAGGTCACCTACCAGCTCACCGTCGACGTCAAGATCCCCATGCTCGGCATGATCAAGCGCAAGGCCGAGAAGGTCATCATCGACCGCGCGCTGGCGGGCCTGAAGAAACGCGTGGAGTCGGGCCCGGCCCAGTAGGGAGATCGGCAAAGCCGCGGGCAGTCGTGCCGCCTGGGGGCGGCAGGGGTGGGCGCGGGCGGCAACCCGTCAGCGCCGGGCCGCGCGACCCATCCCCGGCCCGCATCGGTGCCGGGCCCCGCGCCACCGGGCTGCACGGAGACGTCCGTTACGGTTCACCCCTATGCGCACCATCCTGCTCACCGGCCCAGGCGGCAGCGGCCGTACGACCGTCGCCGCCGCCACCGCACTCGCCGCCGCCCGCGACGGCATCGAGACCCTGGTGCTGAGCGGCGATCGGACGGACACGCTCGGCGCCGCCCTGGGGGCGAGCGTCGGTCCGGCCCCCCACCGCGTCGCCCCGCACCTGACCGCCTGGCGACCGGACGCGGCCGACGCGTTCCGCGACGACCTCGCCGCCTTCCAGGAACGTGCGACGGCGGCCTTCGACCTGCTCGGCGCCACCCGGCTCGACCCGGAGGAGGTCACCCCGCTCCCCGGCGCGGAAGAGCTCACGCTGCTGCGCGCCCTGCGCGACGCCGCCCTCGCGGAGGCGCACGACCTGCTCGTCGTGGACCTTCCGGCCGTTCCCGACGCCCTGGCCCTCCTCTCCCTGCCCGCGGAGCTCCGGCGCTACCTGCGCCGTCTGCTCCCGCCCGAACGGCAGGCGGCCCGCGCCCTGCGCCCCGTGCTGGGGCGGCTCGCCGGGGTCCCTCTGCCCGCGGAGTGGCTGTACGAGACCGCCGCCCGCTGGGACACGGAGCTGGCCGCGGTCGAGGCCGTCGTCGCCGACCGGAACACCGTCGTACGGCTGGTCGCGGAGCCCGGTCCGAGCGGCGCCGACGCCGTACGCACCGCCGCCCTCGCCCTCGCCCTGCGCGGCCTGCGCCCCGACGTCCTCATCGCCAACCGCGTCCTGCCCGACACCGCCGCCGACAGCTGGCTTGCCGGCCCCGTCGCCCAGCAGCGCAAGGTACTGGAGGAGTGGGAGGGGTCGTACGAGGTCCAGGTCGTCGCCCACCTGGGACGGGACCCGCGCGGTACCGAGGACCTCACCGACCTCACTGTCCCCGGTGTCAACACACACCCCTCCACCGTCGAGTGGCCCGTCACCGACCGGCTCGCCGACGACGGCGTCAGCCGGGTCCTCGTATGGCACATCCCGCTGCCCGGCG
Organism: Streptomyces blattellae; assembly: GCF_009709555.1. Classification (GTDB taxonomy): domain Bacteria; phylum Actinomycetota; class Actinomycetes; order Streptomycetales; family Streptomycetaceae; genus Streptomyces; species Streptomyces blattellae. The sequence goes on from NZ_WJBG01000117.1 coordinate 20,956, forward strand.
CCCGGCGGGACGAGCTGGACCTCGTCCGGCGCGGGGACGAACTCGTCGTCACCGCGGGGCAGTTCCGGCGTGTCGTCCCGCTGCCGTCCGCCCTGCGCCGCTGCACGGTTGAGGGCGCCGCCCTGCGCGACGGCGAGCTGTGCATCCGCTGTGTTCCGGACCCCGGACAGTGGCCCCGGACACGGTGAAACCGGTACGCCCGTTCGGGTAACGTCGTAGGGACGAACCGTAGTCAGGAGAGTCCGCCATGAGCGAAGAGCGCGACGCGTCCGACGCCAATCCGGAGAAGCTCGAAAAGTTCGAGCCCGCCGAGCGGGAAGCCGCCGACGAGGTACGCGCGACTGACGCCGATGCCTGGGCGACCGCGTGTGCCGAGGATCTCGCGGCGGAGAAGGACCGCTGCCGCGCCACCTACGGCCCGCCTCCGGGCTCGGCCGCCGAGGAACTGCGCAAGCTCGTCGACACCGTCACGGACAAGCTGTCCGGGCTGCAGTCCCCGCTGCTCGGCGCGGTCGCCGGACCCGTCGCCGAGCAGATGGTGCGCCAGGTCGTCCAGCAGGCCAGGGCCGCCGTGGAGCCGGTGATCGAGCGCAACCCGGACGTCTTCGACCACCTCGCGGCAGCCGGCAGCGAACTCCTCGCCGCCTACCGCTCCGCCGTCCAGGCCCAGGAGCGCCGCTGGACCGGCCGCATGGACGAGCTGGAAGAGTCCCCCGACGACCGCAAGGACCCCGGCGAGGGCACCGGCCCCGGCCAGCGTATCGACTTGGACTGACGCCCCCCTCGGGTACGGTTGGCCATAGCGGGGCTCGACCGAAACTGAGGGATTCATGGGACTCACCATCGGCGTCGACATCGGCGGCACGAAGATCGCGGCCGGCGTGGTCGACGAGGAAGGCAACATCCTCTCGACCCACAAGGTGCCGACCCCGGGCACGCCCGAGGGCATCGTGGACGCCATCGCCTCCGCCGTGGAGGGCGCACGTGCCGGACACGAGATCGTCGGCGTGGGCATCGGTGCCGCCGGTTACGTCAACCGCCAGCGCTCGACGGTGTACTTCGCGCCCAACATCGACTGGCGCCAGGAGCCGCTGAAGGAGAAGGTCGAGGCCCGCGTCGGTCTCCCCGTGGTCGTGGAGAACGACGCCAACGCCGCCGCCTGGGGCGAGTACAAGTTCGGCGCCGGCAAGGGCCACCGCAACGTCATCTGCATCACGCTCGGCACCGGCCTCGGCGGCGGCATCATCATCGGCAACGAGCTGCGCCGCGGCCACTTCGGCGTCGCCGCCGAGTTCGGCCACATCCGGATGGTGCCGGACGGCCTGCTGTGCGGCTGCGGCTCACAGGGCTGCTGGGAGCAGTACGCCTCCGGCCGCGCGCTGGTGAGATACGCCAGGCAGCGCGCCAACGCCACCCCGGAGAACGCCGAGCTGCTGCTGGGAATGGGCGACGGCACCCCCGACGGCATCGAGGGCAAGCACATCTCCATGGCCGCCCGCCAGGGCGACCCGGTCGCCGTCGACTCCTACCGTGAACTCGCCCGCTGGGCCGGCGCCGGCCTCGCCGACCTCGCCTCCCTCTTCGACCCCTCCGCCTTCATCGTCGGCGGCGGCCTCTCCGACGAGGGCGAACTCGTCCTCGACCCCATCCGCAAGTCCTACAAGCGCTGGCTCGTGGGCGGCAACTGGCGCCCGGTGGCCGACGTCATCGCGGCTCAGCTGGGCAACGAGGCCGGGCTGGTGGGCGCGGCGGACCTGGCGAGGGAGCCTGACCCGATCATGTGACGCGGCGGTTGTCGTCGCCCCAGGGGGCGCGGGGCTTGTCAAACATGCGGCTCCGCCGTGATGGGGGAGCGACCAGCCACACCCGACCGGCAGTCGCTCACGAGCCTCGCGTCCCGAGCCATCGGGCGTAAATTGATCTACATGGCGCTGCTACCCAACTCCACCACCGACCCCGACGGTTCAGCCGTCATCCGCGTTCTCAGCTACAACATCCGCTCGATGCGTGACGACACGGCCGCCCTCGCGCGCGTCATCAGCGCCTGCGATCCCGACCTCGTCCTGATCCAGGAAGCCCCCCGCTTCTTCCGCTGGCGCAAGAAGCTCGCCCGCCTGGCCCGTGCGGCGAACCTCGTCATCCTCACCGGCGGGGCCACCGCAGCCGGACCCGCGATCCTCTGCAACCTCCGTGCCACCGTCGAGCGAACCGAGGACGTCCTCCTCCCGCTCACCCCCGGCAGGCACCGCCGCGGCTTCGCCACCGCAGTCGTCCGCTTCGCCGGTGCCCGCGTCGGCGTCCTCAGCTGCCACCTCAGCCTCCACAAGGACGAGCGGTACGAGCAGGGCGGCATGCTCCTCGACCGGCTCGCCGGCCTGGGCGTGGAGCACGCCATCGCGGGCGGCGACCTCAACGAAGGGCCTGTCGGCCGCACCTTTCAGAGCCTTGCCACCGACCTGACCGACTGCTGGGCCACCGCCCCCTGGGGCGCCGAGCACACCTGGATCCGCGACGAACCCCACCGCCGTATCGACGCGATCTTCGCCACCAAGGGCATCGAGGTACTGGGCTGCGGTGTACCGGTGGACCACCCCGGAGTGGCCGAGGCGGACTTGAGGGCGGCCACGGATCACCTTCCGGTGCTGGCCGCCCTCAGAATTCCGGCGAACTAGAAAATCCCGGCGAACTAGAAGAATCCCGGTGAGCTAGAAGAATCCCGGCGAGCTAGACGACCGCTCCCCGCCCCGGATCGTCGTCGTCCTCGTCGTCCGTCCGCATCCGCATCACCAATGTGCTGAAGCCGCCCACGAAGCCGCCGATGCCGAGAGTGGTGAGCCACCAGGTCATCTCCCAGCCGAGGAGGACCGCGAGCAGCAGCAGGAGCGGTCCGCCGATCACGCCGAGCCAGGCGAACTTGGCGGTGGTGTCGGCCTCCGGCAGCGGTGGCGGCTCGGGCGGCACGAAGTGGCCCTCGTCGTCCTCCTCGAAGTCGTCCTCGGACGGCTCGGGCGCGGTGTAGTCCCGCGGGCCGCCGATGCCGGGCGCGAAGGAGATGGAGCTGCCGAGCGGCTTGGCAGGCTTCGCCGCCGCCTCCTCCTCGCCGCCCTCGTCCTTGGCTTCCTTCGTCTCCCCGATGCCCTCGTCGTTGGTCTCCGGCTCCAGCAGCGCCAGATCCTCGATGGACTTGAACGGCTTGGCACCCGGCGGGTCCGGCGGCTCCTCGCCGTACCCCGCGACGATCGCCTCCCAGGCGGCGGCCTCGTCGAAGGGGACGCCCTGCTCGTCCGGCTCGCGGTCCTCGCGGTCGGAGTCGTGCTCAGCCACCTGCGGCCGTCCCTTCCTTGCCGAGACCGGGTGCGATCCGGCCGATGAACGCGAGGCTCTCCGCGAAGATCCGGTCCGCATCGTGGTCCAACGTCGCCACGTGGTAGCTCTGTTCCAGCAGGATCTCCCGGACGTCCGTCGACGAGATCCGGCTCAGGATCCGCGCCGAGTCGGCGGGCGGTACGACATGGTCCTGGGGGCTGCGCAGCAGCAGCATCGGCTGGGTGACCTGCGGCAGCTCGCCGTCGAGCAGTTGGAAGAACCGGCGCAGGGAGTGCGCCGCGTGCAACGGCACCTTGTCGTACCCGACCTCCGCGCTGCCGGGCAGGGCGATGTCGCTGGCGATCCCCTTCGTGGTACGGACGAGATGGCGGGCCACCGGAAGGGCGTACGCCGTGAGGCCGTGCACCTTGTTGGCCGGGTTGACGACCACGACGCCGCTGATCGCGTCCCCGTGCTTGGCGGCCAGCCGCAGGGCCAGCGCGCCGCCCATGGACAGGCCCGCGACGAACACCCGCGTGCAGCGCTCGCGCAGGGCGCGCAGCTCGCGGTCCACCTCCGCGTACCAGTCCTGCCAGCCGGTGAGCTGCATGTCCTCCCAGCGAGTGCCGTGCCCGGGCAGCAGCGGCAGCGAGACGGTCAGGCCGCGCTCGGCGAGATACCCCGCCCAGGGGCGCAGCGACTGCGGCGAGCCGGTGAAGCCGTGGCAGAGGAGGACGCCGACCTCCCCGCCCTCGTGGCGGAACGGCTCGGCTCCAGGGAGGAGCGGCACCTTGGGTCTCCTGTCGATGAGCGTTCATGAGAAAGGCGGTGTGCTTCACCGTACGCGACCGCACTGACACCGACCAGGGCCGTCGGCTCCATTGACGGTGCGCCGGGTTATGGTCTGATCGACACACACAGGAGGCACTCGGTTGTTGTACGGCGCGATGAAGGTCGCTGTTGGGGGACCGCTGAAGGTCGCCTTCAGGCCCTGGGTGGAAGGCCTGGAGAACGTACCGGCCGAGGGCCCCGCGATCCTGGCGAGCAACCACCTGTCGTTCTCGGACTCGTTCTTCCTGCCCGCCGTCCTCGACCGCAAGGTCACCTTCATCGCGAAGGCCGAGTACTTCACCACCCCCGGCATCAAGGGCCGGATGACCGCCGCCTTCTTCAGGGGCGTCGGCCAGCTCCCGGTGGACCGCTCCGGTGGGCGCGGCGCCGGCGAGGCCGCCATCAAGAGCGGCATCGAGGTGCTGGAGCGCGGTGAGCTGTTCGGCATCTACCCGGAGGGCACGCGCTCGCCCGACGGCCGCCTCTACCGGGGCAAGCCCGGGGGCCTCGCGCGCGTGGCGCTCGCGTCCGGCGCCCCCGTCATCCCGGTCGCGATGATCGACACGGAGAAGATCCAGCCGCCGGGGAAGGTGATGCCGAAGCTGATGCGCCCGGGCATCCGCATCGGCGAGCCGCTGGACTTCAGCCGGTACAGCGGCATGGAGCACGACCGCTTCGTGCTGCGCGCGGTGACCGACGAGGTCATGTACGAGATCATGAAGCTCTCCGGCCAGGAGTACGTCGACATCTACGCGACCGCCGCCAAGCGGCAGATCGCGGAGGCGGCCAAGGCCGAGAAGGACGCGGAGAAAGCGGCCAGAGCGAAGGCCAAGTCCGAGTCCTAGACACGGCTGGAGCGCCCTGGAGACGAAGGACCAAAAAGGGGGGGACACATGACCAGGCGCGAGCGCGTCATGCGGATGTCGGTCGAGCAGCCGCTGTGGCGTGCCCTCACGGGCTACCGGATCCTGACGCTGCTGTACGCGATCGGGCTGTTCGCCACGGACTACGACGAGTTCAGCCGCCCCTGGGTGGCGATCGCGTACTACGCCGTACTGGCCGTCTGGACGTTCGCGACCCTGCCCCGGGTGGCGAACGCGGCGAGCTGCACCAAGCGGTTCCTCGCCGTCGACCTCACCATCGCGCTCACCGGCATCCTGGTCACCGGACTCGCCGCCGGCACCGAGCGGATCGACGCCGGCGGGCCCACGCTGCCGTCGATATGGACCGCCGGGTCCGTGCTCGCGTTCGCCATCAAGGGCGGCTGGCGCTGGGCCGTCTTCGCCTCCACGCCGGTCGCCGTCGCCAACCTGATCTACCGTGGCGCCCCCGCCCGCGACACCGTCCACAACGTGATCCTCGTCTGGGTCGCCTCCATCGCCATCGGCTACGTCGTCGAGGTCGCCCGCGCCTCCGAGCGCACCCTCGCCCGCGCCCTGGAGATCGAGGCCGCCACCCGCGAACGGGAGCGGCTCGCCCGGGACATCCACGACAGCGTCCTTCAGGTGCTGGCCATGGTGCAGCGGCGCGGCGCCGTCCTGGGCGGTGAGGCGGCCGAGCTGGGCCGGATGGCGGGAGAGCAGGAGGTGGCGCTGCGCACGCTGGTCTCCGGCGGCATGGTGCCCGTCTCCCGGGTGTCGGAGGACGCCGCCGAGGGGGCGGTCGTACGAACCGTCGAAGAGCCGGACGAGGACGGGCCGGTGGACCTGCGCGCACTGCTCGCCCCGTGCGCGGGGGCCCGGGTCAGCCTCGCCGAGCCCGGTGCCCCGGTGCCGCTGCCGCCGGCCACCGCCAAGGAACTGGCCGCGGCCGTCGGGGCCGCCCTGGACAACGTACGCAAGCATGCCGGGGAGGATGCCCGGGCCTGGATCCTGGTCGAGGACGAGCCCGACGAGGTCGTCGTGACCGTACGGGACGACGGACCCGGCATCCCCGAGGGGCGGCTCGCGCAGGCCGAGGGGGAGGGGCGGCTCGGGGTCGCCCTGTCGATCCGGGGGCGGCTGCGGGAGATCGGCGGCAGCGCCGAGCTGATCTCGGTGCCGGGTCAGGGCACCGAAGTCGAACTGAAGGTGCCGAAGAAGGTCTCGAAGTTCTCAGGGGGGACGCGATGAGCGAGCGGCAGGGTCCGATCAGGGTGATGGTGGTCGACGACCACCCCATGTGGCGCGACGCCGTCGCCCGCGACCTGGGCGAGTCCGGCTTCGACGTGGTGGCCACCGCGGGCGACGGCGACCAGGCCGTACGCCGGGCCAAGGCCGCCGCCCCGGACGTCCTGGTTCTCGACCTCAACCTGCCGGCCAAGCCGGGCGTCCAGGTCTGCAAGGAACTCGTCGGCCACAACCCGGCGTTGCGCGTCCTGGTGCTGTCCGCGAGCGGTGAGCACGCCGACGTACTGGAGGCGGTCAAGTCGGGCGCGACCGGCTATCTGCTGAAGTCGGCCTCGACCGAGGAACTGCTCGACGCGGTGCGCCGTACGGCCGTCGGCGACCCGGTGTTCACACCCGGACTGGCCGGACTCGTCCTCGGCGAGTACCGGCGGCTGGCGTCCGAGCCGGTGCCCGCCGCGGCGGACGCCGAGCAGCCGGGGGCCCCGCAGCTCACCGAGCGGGAGACCGAGGTGCTGCGGCTGGTCGCCAAGGGCCTGAGCTACAAGCAGATCGCCGAACGCCTCGTCATCTCCCACCGCACGGTGCAGAACCACGTGCAGAACACCCTCGGCAAACTCCAGTTGCACAATCGCGTGGAACTCGTGCGGTACGCCATAGAGCGCGGACTTGACGACGAGTAAACCAACCGCCCGCTGATTCACCGGAATTGCCGTTCCGACCCATCCCTTAGTGACCTGGATCACTATTAGCGTTGCCTCACCAGGCAACCGCGGCGAAGGGACATTTCCATGCGGGTCGGAGTACTGACCGGAGGCGGCGACTGCCCCGGGCTCAACGCCGTCATCCGGGCCATCGTCCGCAAGGGCGTGCAGGAGTACGGCTACGACTTCGTCGGCTTCCGGGACGGCTGGCGAGGCCCCCTGGAGAACGACTCCGTACGGCTGGACATCCCCGCCGTGCGCGGCATCCTGCCCCGCGGCGGCACCGTCCTCGGCTCCTCGCGGACGAATCCGCTGAAGCAGGAGGACGGCATCCGCCGCATCAAGGAGAACCTCGCCAAGCAGGAGATCGAGGCGCTCATCGCCATCGGCGGCGAGGACACCCTCGGCGTCGCCGCGCGACTGTCCGACGAGTACGGCGTGCCGTGCGTCGGCGTCCCGAAGACCATCGACAACGACCTGTCCGCCACGGACTACACCTTCGGCTTCGACACCGCGGTCAGCATCGCCACGGAGGCGATCGACCGCCTGCACACCACCGCCGAGTCGCACATGCGGGTCCTGGTCTGCGAGGTCATGGGCCGGCACGCCGGCTGGATCGCGATCCACTCCGGGCTCGCGGGCGGCGCCAACGTCATCCTCATCCCCGAGCAGCGCTTCGACGTCGACCAGGTGTGCGCCTGGGTGACGTCCCGCTTCAAGGCGTCGTACGCCCCGATCGTGGTGGTCGCCGAGGGCGCCATGCCCAAGGACGGTGACATGGTGCTCAAGGACCAGTCCCTGGACTCCTTCGGGCATGTGCGGCTGTCCGGCGTCGGCGAGTGGCTGGCCAAGGAGATCGAGAAGCGCACCGGCAAGGAGGCCCGCACCACCGTCCTGGGGCACATCCAGCGCGGCGGCACGCCCAGCGCCTTCGACCGGTGGCTCGCTACCCGCTTCGGCCTGCACGCCATCGAGGCCGTCCGCGACGGCGACTTCGGCAAGATGGTCGCCCTGCGCGGCACGGACATCGTCCGCGTACCGATCGCCGAGGCCACGGCCAAGCTGAAGACGGTCGACCCGACGCTGTACGAGGAGGTCGGGGTCTTCTTCGGCTGACGGCTTGTCCTGGGCGCCGGCCGGGCATCTCCGCCCGGCCGGCGCCCGAGGACGACTCCCGGTCAGGAACGTCCTCGACTACCGGGCCGGCCGCCGCTCGGAGAACGTGCCGGTGTCGCGCAGCCGACCGACCAGTTCCCGTACGACGGCGGTGCCGTTCAGCGTCAGCACCGACTCGGGGTGGAACTGCACGCCCGCGAATCCAGCCCCTCGTACGGCATGGACCTCATGGGAGGCGCTCCGGCTCACCTCGATGCCGTGCGCGGCCAGCTCCTGCGCCGACTCGTCGTCGCAGCGGGCCACGAAGCTGTTGTAGAAACCGACGGTCTCCGTCCGCCCGAACAGATCGATCTCCGTCTGCGCACCCTGGTACGGAACCTCCTTCCGTACGATCTCCAGCCCGAGCTCGGCCGCGATCAGCTCGTGCCCGAGGCAGACGCCGAGGACGCCGTGGCTGTTGCACGCGCGGAGCACTTCGGCGGTGAGGCCGCGCAGGAAGCTCATCTTGGGGTCCGTCAGGTCGCTCGGGTCGCCCGGGCCGGGACCGAGGACGACCGGCCCCTCGTGCGCGAGGACCGTCTTCCGCAGCCCCGGTTCGTCGTAGCGCCGGACGGTGACGGTGAGACCCGACGAGCGCAGGACGTGCGCGAGCATCGCCGTGAAGGTGTCCTCCCCGTCGACGACCAGGGCGTGTCCCGTGAGTTCCTGGGCACGCTCCTGCATCCGCAGCCAGAACGGCGCCAGCGAGGCCCGGCGCCCGTCGAGCGCGGCCCGCACGCGCGGGTCGTCGGCGAGACGCACGCGCGCGTGCTTCTCACGCGGCCGTGACGGACGTACGCCCAGTGCCGTCAGCACACCCGCGGCCTTCGCGTGTGTCTCCGCGACCTCGCTCGCGGGGTCCGAGCCGCGGACGAGCGTGGCGCCGACCGGCACCCGCAGCCGTCCGTCGGCGTCGATGTCGGCGGTGCGGATGAGGATCGGGGAGTCCAGGGTCTGGGCGCCGCCGGAGTCCTTGCCCAGGAGGGCCAGCGCCCCCGCGTAGTAGCCCCGCCCGCCGACCTCGTGCCGCTCGATGACCCGGCAGGCGTTCTGCACCGGTGAGCCGGTCACGGTCGCCGCGAACATGGTCTCCTTGAGGACCTCCCGCACATCCAGCGAGGACCGGCCCCGCAGCTCGTACTCGGTGTGGGCGAGGTGGGCCATCTCCTTCAGCCGCGGGCCGACGACCACCCCGCCCATGTCGCCCACCGTGCACATCATCTTGAGCTCCTCGTCGACGACCATCGACAACTCCTCGATCTCCTTGCCGTCGGCGAGGAAACGCAGCAGGTGCTCGGGGGCCGGGCCGTCGGCCGGGTAGCGGTACGTCCCACTGATCGGGTTCATGACGACCGTTCCTCCGGACATGCGTACATGCACTTCAGGGCTCGCACCGACCAGGGTGCGGTCCCCGGTGTGGACGACGAACGTCCAGTACGCGCCCCGCTCGCCCTCCAGGAGCCGCCGGAAGAGCGCCAGCGCGTCGGCCCGTGCGAACCCCGGGATCCCACCCTCGTACGTCCGCCGGATCACGAAGTTGGCGCCCTCACCGCGCCCGATCTCCTGGCGCAGCACGCGCCCGACGATCTCGGCGTACTCGTCGTCGTCGACGTCGAAACCGCCGCCCTCGACGTGCACGGCGTGGGCGGGCAGACTCGCGAGCGCCTCGTCCAGTGGAATGTCACATACCACCTCGGGCGTCAGCACCGCCAAAGGCGTCCCGTCGTCCCGCACGTCGAACCCGCGCTCCCGGATCTGGCGGAAGGGGACCAGGGCCAGGCCCTCGTCGGGGAGGTCGGCGAGGTGGTCGTATGCGGTGACCGGGCCGATCATGACCTCCACGGTGTTGTGATCGTGGCCGGGGGTGCGGCGGCGCAGCAGGGCGAACGGACGGGGGTCGTCCAGCAAGCCGAGCAGGTTCATGGGTCCGTGCTCCTTCTCAGGTGGAGAGGCACGGCCCGGGCCCGAAAACACCGAAGGCCGCCCCTCGGGCGGCCTTCGCGAAGTGATGTGTACGCGCAGTCAGCGGGCCGCCGGAGAAGCGGTCCACCACCAGGTCTGGATCGAGTGCGCGAACATGCGAGGCACCTTACCCCACGCCGGGCGGGTCCACCGGGGCATGTTGCTCGTCGCGGGGTTGCGGCCCCTGCGGTCCTGCCCCGGCTGTCTCACCAGACGGGCGGACGGGAAAACGACTCGACACGACCCCGTAATGTTTACTGGGTGACCGTGAACGCTGATTCCCAAGCCGTCGCTGCTCAAGCGACCTGGCGTGACCTGCCCGCGGCGCAGCAGCCTGAATACCCCGATTCCGAGGCTCTGCGCAGTGTGATCGCCGAGCTCGAGTCGTATCCGCCGCTGGTGTTCGCCGGCGAGTGTGACCAGCTGCGTGCCCGTATGGCGGCCGTTGCCAAGGGAGAGGCGTTTCTCCTTCAGGGCGGCGACTGCGCGGAGGCCTTCGACGCGGTCGGCGCCGAACAGATCAGGGCCAAGCTCAAGACCCTGCTCCAGATGGGCGCCGTGCTGACGTACGCCGCCTCCGTGCCGGTCGTGAAGGTCGGCCGGATCGCCGGCCAGTACTCCAAGCCGCGCTCCAAGCCGACCGAGACCCGCGACGGCGTGACGCTGCCGACCTACCGCGGCGACTCCGTCAACGGCTTCGACTTCACCGAGGCGGCCCGCGTCCCGGACCCCGAGCGGCTGAAGCGGATGTACCACGCCTCCGCCTCCACGCTCAACCTGGTGCGCGCCTTCACCACCGGCGGTTACGCGGATCTGCGCCAGGTGCACGCCTGGAACCAGGACTTCGTGAAGTCGTCCCCGTCCGGCCAGCGCTACGAGCAGCTGGCCCGCGAGATCGACAACGCGCTGAACTTCATGCACGCCTGCGGGGCCGACCCGGAGGAGTTCAAGACGGTCGAGTTCTACTCCTCGCACGAGGCGCTGCTGCTCGACTACGAGTCGGCGCTGACCCGGGTGGACTCGCGCACCGGGCAGCTGTACGACGTCTCCGCGCACATGGTGTGGATCGGTGAGCGCACCCGGCAGCTGGACCACGCGCACATCGAGTTCGCCTCGCGGATCAGCAACCCGATCGGCATCAAGCTCGGCCCGACGACGACGGCCGAGGAGGCGCTGCGGTACATCGAGCGCCTGGACCCGGACCGGGAGCCGGGCCGGCTGACCTTCATCGTCCGGATGGGCGCGGACAAGGTCCGCGACCGGCTTCCGGAGCTGGTGGAGAAGGTCACGGCGTCGGGTGCGACGGTGGCCTGGGTGACCGACCCGATGCACGGCAACACCTTCGAGGCGGCCTCCGGCCACAAGACCCGCCGCTTCGACGACGTGCTCGACGAGGTCAAGGGCTTCTTCGAGGTCCACAAGGGCCTGGGCACCCACCCCGGCGGCATCCACGTGGAGCTCACCGGTGACGACGTCACCGAGTGCGTGGGCGGCGGCGACGAGATCTTCGTCGACGATCTGCACCAGCGCTACGAGACGGCCTGCGACCCCCGCCTCAACCGCAGCCAGTCCCTCGACCTGGCCTTCCTCGTCGCCGAGATGTATAGGGACCAGTGACGGCCGCGCCTGTTACAGGGGCGTGAAGTAGGGCGTGGATCACATACGATCCACGCCCTACACCACTTTTAGGTCGCCTGTGCGACGGGTAAGGTTAGGTTAGCCTCACCGATCATCGGGACGGCACGACCTTATGAATCCCGCCCGGGAGGTGAACCGCGTGTACGTCTGCAACTGCTTCGGTGTGACCGAGGCGCAGGTGAAGAAACACGCGGAGGGCGGCGCCTGCACACCCCGCCAGATAGCCTCGGCCTGCAAGGCCGGCACGGACTGCGGGTCGTGTGTCCGACGGATCCAGGCGCTGCTCGGCAGGGGTGCCTGCCCGCGCCGTGAGCTGGTCGACCGGGGTGAGCCGGTCCTCGCCGAGCTGGAAGAGCTGGAAGAAGCCGCCTAGCCGGGCCGCTCGGGTCGGCTGGCTCTGGCCTAGCTCGGCTGCTCGATCTGCTGGGCGATGTACAGCGCCTCGCCGATCTTCTCGATGAGGTCCAACTGCGTGTCCAGATAGTCGATGTGGTGCTCTTCGTCTTCGAGGATCGACTCGAAGAGGTTCGCGGACGTGATGTCGCCCTTCGTGCGCATCACCTCGATACCCCGCTTGAGACGGTCGATCGCCTCGACCTCCACCTGCCGGTCGGCCTGGAACATCTCGGTGACCGTCTGGCCGACCCGCACATGGAACAGCCGCTGGTAGTTGGGCAGGCCGTCCAGCATGAGAATGCGCTCGGTGATCTTGTCCGCGTGCTTCATCTCATCGATGGACTCTTCACGCGTGTACTTGGCGAGCTTCGTCCAGCCGTTGTTGTCCTGGATCCGGTAGTGCAGCCAGTACTGGTTGATCGCCGTCAGCTCACCGGTGAGCTGTTCGTTCAGGAACTCGAGAACCTCGGGGTCGCCCTGCATTGCAGAGGCTCCTTCCAAGCGGGGAACTGGCAGGTTGCGCCGCATCCTCGCACCGGTGAAGAAGATCGTCCAGTAAGTCTTCACTTAGTAAGTAAGGGCATGCTTAGTCCGATTTGCCTGGTTGGGGGAGGGGTCGGTCGGGCGCACTGCCCCGGGTCTGTCAGGATGGAGTCATGGGTCAGCCGGTGGAGAGCGAATCTGGAGGAACGGCACAGCCGGAGCTTCCGCCGGGGCAGCGACTGCAGCGCGGCTGGCCGGTCACGCACTACGGTCCCGTCCCCAAGTTCCGGCCCGAGCGCTGGGAGTTCAGGGTCTTCGGCGCGACCGCGGACGGCGAGAAGAACTCCTGGACCCATGAGGAGTTCACGGCCCTGCCGTACACCACCGTCATGGCCGATCTGCACTGCGTGACGAAGTTCAGCATGCTCGGCGCGGAATGGGGCGGTATTCCGGCCCGTACGATCCTCGATATCGCCCCGCCCGCACCCGAGGTCACCCATGTGATGGTCTGGGCGGAGTACGGATTCAGCTCCAACCTGCGCCTCGCGGATTTCGCCGCCGAGCGCACGATCTTCGCCACCCACAAGGACGGCGAACTCCTCACCGCGGAGCACGGCTTTCCGCTCCGCCTCGTCGTCCCCCATCTGTACGCCTGGAAGGGCCCCAAATGGGTGCGCGGGGTGGAGTACATGACCGCCGACCGCCGCGGCTTCTGGGAGGAGCGCGGCTATCACAACGTCGGCGATCCATGGAAAGAGCAGCGGTACTCGTACCAGGAGGGGCCCGGGGACGGACCGGAGCTCTGAACCTGCCGGTAGGCTGAGCACCGGTCAGCAGAAAAACCCGGCAGGAGAGCCAAGATGGCCGTCTTCAACGTGATCTTCTCGGAGGCCGCGGCGCGCGTGCGCGACAGCCTTCCGGATGACCGCCTCGACGTGTTCCACGAGGGGCTCGCCATACTGGCCAAGGATCCCCGCACCAAGATCTCCGCAGCCATTTCCGGTGACGAGAACACCCGCTCGGTCGCGCTGTCCCGCACCATGGCGATCGAGTACGTCATCAGTGACGGCCTGCTCATCGTGCTCGTGGTCCACATTGTCGACACCTCGCACGTGCTGGTCGAAAACAGGGACTGACCCGGCGCCTCAACCGTCCCGGAGTTTCTTGAGCCGCTCCACGTCCGCCGCGTGCCCTTCCTTCCCGCCGGGCGTCTCGATGATCAGCGGGACGCCCTCGGTGGCGGGATGGGTCATCAGCGCGCGGAAGGGGTCCTCGCCGATGTGACCGGCGCCGATGTTCTCGTGGCGGTCCTTGTGGGCGCCGACGACGTCCTTGGAGTCATTGGCGTGGATCAGCTTCAACCGGCCCTCGCCGACCGTGTCCACCAGCAGGTCGAGCGTCTGGTGCATTCCGCTCGGCCCGGTGAGGTCGTGTCCGGCGGCGAAGACGTGGCAGGTGTCCAGGCAGACGCCCAGCATCGGATGGGCGTCCAGCGCCTCGAAGTACGGCCCGAAGTCCCAGGTGCGGGAGCAGAGCGAGGAACCCTGGCCCGCCGTCGACTCCAGCAGCAGACACGGGTCGTCGTCGTGGGTCAGCTCGTCCAGCAGCGGCAGCAGATACCGGCGGACCTGCTTCAGCGCCACACCACGGTCCCGTCCGCCGGTCGCGCTGCCCGTGTGCACCACCACGCCCAGCGCCCCGATCTCCCGCCCCCGCCGCAGTGAGTGCCGCAGCGACTCCACCGACCTCGCCACGGTCGCCTCGGTGTGCGAGCCGAAGTTGATCAGATACGGGGCATGCACATACGCCGGGATCGACTCGGCCGCGCAGGCCGCCCGGAACTCCTCGTCCTGCCGCGGGTTTCCGACGGGCGTGGCCCAGCCGCGCGGATTGGCGACGAAGACCTGCACGGTCTCCGCCCCGAGATCACGGGCATACGTCAGGCCTACGGAGTTCAGGCCGCCGGCGACGGGGACATGCCCGCCGACGGGGTTGCGCGGATGCTTGCCGGTCATTCTCTTCGCGTTCCCGTCAGCGGATCTCGATGGTGATCGTCGACCCCTTGGGAGCCGTCTTGCCGCCCTTCACGGACTGCTTGTCGACGGTGTCGCCGAACAGCCCGAGCAGACCGCGGTCCTCGTCGACCTCGAAGCCGGCGGCCTCCAGCTCCGCCCTGGCGTCGTCGACGCTGTCGCCGACCACGTCCGGAACCTCGACCATCTCCGGGCCCTTGGACAGCGTCAGCGTCACCGTGTCGCCCTCCGCGGCCCCGCTGCCGGCGGCCGGCGACTGGCGCGCGACCTGGCCCTTGTCGAACTCCGAATTGACCTGCTCGGGAGCGACCCGCACCTTCAGGCCGGCCTCCTCCAACTCCGCCCTCGCGTCCTTCAGGCTCGCGCCGGTGACGTCGGCGACCTCCACCGGGCTGCCCTTGCTGACGGTGAGCGCGACCGCGGAGCCGGAGCGCCGGGTGGTGCCCGAGCCCGGGTCGGTGCTGATCACGAAGCCCGCAGCGACGTCCTCGCTGAACTCCCGGGTGACCATGCCCGGTGCCAGCCCTTCCTGCTTCAGGACGGACCTGGCCCGGTCGAGCCGGTAGCCTTCCACGTCCGGCACCCGCACGGTCTGCGGGCCGTCGGAGATGGTGAGCGTGACGGAGTCGTTCTGCCGTATGCGTTCGCCCACCTCCGGGTCGGTGCTGATGACCGAGCCGCGCTTCACGGTGTCGCTGTACGCGTGCTCGACCTGGCCGACCTCAAGTCTGGCTTCCCCCAGCCGGTCCCGGGCCTCTGCTTCGGTCTTCGTCACCAGCGGCGGGACCCGGGTGAACTGGCCGGAGTTGATGTACCAGATGCCGGCGCCCGCGCCGAAGACCAGCAGGACGGCCGCGACGACCGTGAACAGGCGTCGCCGGGACTGGGCGGAGCGCTGCCGGGGAGGCAGCGGCGGCGGGCTCGCGAGGCGGCTCGTGCGGTGGACCTCGGGCTCGTCCTCGTTCACCGGGAGTGTCAGGGCACGCGGGATCACGCTCGTGAGGTCGTCGGCGTGGAGGTGCTCGGAGGTGATCGCCTGCGGCGGCACCGCGTCCAGCTGGTCCTCGCCGAGCGCGCCGCGGGTCTCGCGCGCGTGGGCGAGCAGCGCCACGGCGTCGTACGGCCGGATGTCGGCGTTGCGGGCGGTGGCCGACGCCACCAGCTCGTCCAGCTCGTACGCCAGCCCCGGGACGGCGGCCGACGGGGGCGGCACGTCCTCGTGCAGGTGCTTGTAGAGCACGATGGCCGGGGAGTCGCCCTGATGCGGGCGGTCGCCGGTCAGCATCTCGTAGAGCATCACGCCGCACGCGTACACGTCGACGCGCGGGTCGGCGGTGCCGTGCTCGATCTGCTCGGGGGCGAGATACGACACCGTGCCGAGCACCGCCCCAGTGGTGTTGGTGACCGTGTCCACGGACCGCACCAGCCCGAAGTCGGCGACCTTGACCCGGCCGTCGTCTCCTATCAGCACGTTCTCCGGCTTCATGTCCCGGTGCACGAACCCGGCGCGGTGCGCGGCGCCGAGCGCGGCGAGCACCGGCTCCAGGATGTCGAGTGCGGCGCGCGGCTGGAGCGCCCCGCGCTCGCGCAGTACGTCCCGGAGCGTGCAGCCTGCGACGTACTCCATGGCCAGATAGACGTACGACCCGTCGGTCCCCTGGTCGAAGACCTGCACCACGTTCGGATGAGCCAGGCGTGCGACGGACTTCGCCTCGCGGATGAACCGCTCCACGAAGGAGCCGTCGGTCGCGAGCGTGGGGTGCATCACCTTGAGTGCGAGGACGCGGTCGAGCCGGGTGTCCACGGCCCGGTAGACCGTGGCCATCCCGCCGACGGCGATCCGCGCGTCCACGCGGTAACGGCCGTCGAGCACCTGCCCGACCAGCGGGTCCTGAAGGGTCGTATCCACGCAGGCGAGTCTACGAGTTGCCGCTGACACAACCATCGTCTCGGCCGTGACAGGGGGTCTACTGCAGCCGACCTGTGACGTGTCTCGCACCTGGCGCTCCGCGGGAAGTGCCGCGATGGGCTGTCTGTCGTCCGCGGGCCCGTGGTGGCTGGTCGCTCCCCCACTCTCGAATCCGCTTGAGCGGGGGGACCGCCACCGCGGCGGAGCCGCATACGGAGCCGCATATCGGTACAGCCCCGCGCCCGTTCGGGGCGCTGCCGAACCGCGGCCGGCCTCCGCGACGCCGCGCACGATCACGGAAAAGCAGGCCGCTCCGGATCGAGTACTGCCCGCCCTTCGGCCGGTGACGACGCCTCCGCGAAGTGCCGCCGCGGAATCCGCCCGGCCCGATAGGCCAGCCGCCCCGCCTCCACCCCGTACCTCATGGCGGCAGCCATCAGCGCCGGCTCCCGCGCCCGCGTCACCGCCGAGGCGAGCATCACACCGGCACACCCCAACTCCATCGCCAGCGCCGCATCCGACGCGGTGCCCGCCCCCGCGTCCAGAATCACCGGCACGCGCGCGTGCTCCACGATCAGCTGGAAGTTGTGCGGGTTGCGGATGCCGAGTCCGGAGCCGATGGGCGAGCCGAGCGGCATGATCGCCGCGCAGCCGGCGTCCTGGAGCTTCCGTGCCAGCACCGGGTCGTCGTTCGTGTACGGCAGCACCGTGAACCCGTCGTCCACCAGCGTCTCCGCCGCCTCCAGCAGCTCGATCGGATCGGGCAGCAGGGTGCGCTCGTCGGCGATGACCTCCAGCTTGATCAGGTCGGTGCCGAGCGCCTCCCGGGCCAGCCGGGCGGTGAGGACGGCTTCCCCGGCGGTGAAACAGCCCGCCGTGTTCGGCAGCACCCGGATGCCGAGCCGCTCCAGCACCGACAGCACCGAACCGTGCACTTCGGGGTTCACCCGTCGCATCGCGACCGTGGTGAGCTCCGTGCCGGAGGCGACGAGCGCCCGCTCCAGCACCTCCAGGCTGGGCGCACCGCCCGTCCCCATGATGAGACGGGACACGAAGGCCGTACCGCCGATGACAAAGGGGTCGTCAGCCATGGGTCAGCCTCCTTGGACGGCCGTGAGGACTTCGACGCGGTCTCCCTCGCAGAGGGACGTGGCGGACCACTCCGCGCGCGGGACGACGGTTTCGTTCAGGGCGGCGGCCACTCCGGACGGCGCCGCGGTGAGGGACTTCACAAGGGTGTCGAGGGCGGTGCCGTCGGCGACCTCCCGACGTTCACCGTTGATCCAGACGATCATGCGGGCAGCTCCGTGAGCGCGCCGAAGCGCTTCGGGGTGAAGGGACGGGCCTCCTCCGGGAGTTCACCGGTGGCCAGCGCGTGCGCCATGGCGTCGCCGGTGACCGGCGTGAGCAGCACGCCGTTGCGGTAGTGCCCGGTGGCCAGCAGGAGTCCGGGGAGGTCCGTCGGGCCGAGCAGGGGCGCGTTGTCCGGGGAGCAGGGGCGCAGTCCGGCCCGGGTCTCCGTCAGCGGCAGCTCGGTGAGGCCGGGGACCAACTCGTGGGCGTCGCGCAGCAGCTCGTAGACGCCCCCCGCGGTCACGGTCGTGTCCCAGCCCAGTTCCTCGCTGGTCGCGCCGACGACCAGTTCGCCGTTCTCGCGCGGCACCAGGTAGACATGGCTGCCGCGCACCACGGCGCGCACGGTCCGGCTCAGGAACGGCGCGTGCCGTTGCGGCACGGTCAGCCGCACCACCTGTCCCTTCACGGGCCGTACGGGCGGCAGTACGTCGTCCGGGACGCCCGCGAGCTGCCCGCTCAGGCTGCCTGTGGCGAGGACGACCTGCCCCGCGTCCACGGCCATGCCGTCGCGCGTGACGACACCGGCCGCGCGCTCCCGTACCACCGACAGCCGCTCGGCCCAGGTCCGGTGGAAGGCCACCCCGGCCCGCTCACACGCGGCCACCAGCGCACCGGCGAGGCGCCGCGGGTCGACCTGATGGTCGCCGTCGACCCGCAGCCCGCCGCGCACACCCGGCGCGAGCATCGGCTCCAGGCGCCGGCAATCCCGCCCGGACAGCCACTCGGAGTCCAGCCCCGACGCCCGTTGCAGCGCGTGCAGTTCACGCAGATGGGCGCGGTCGTCGGCGTCCAGTGCGACGGCGAGCGTGCCGCACTGGCGGTAGCCGAGGTCATGGCCGGTCAGCTCGGTGAGTTCGGCCGTGAAGTCCGGGTAGCGGCGGGCCGAGGCGAGGTTCAGGCCCAGCAGGGTCTGCTCGCCGTAGTGCAGTTCGGTGACGGCGGCCAGCATCCCGGCCGCCACCTGTGCGGCCCCGCCGCCCGGTTCGGGATCCACGACGGCCGTGGCGAACCCGCGCTGCGCGGCCCGCCACGCCGTCACGAGTCCGATGATTCCGCCCCCGATGACCAGGACGTCTGCGGTGTCGGACGTAGCTTTGTCGGGCGTATGCGTCTTGTCGGGCGTATGCGCCATGGGCGTCCAGCCCCTCCCTTCGCCGGCATGACCCGGATCAGGTTCGTACGGTCGGAGGCCGCCAGCCTCCCTCTCAGCCCGGTGCGTCCGGGCTCCCGCGAGTGCTCTACGTTGGCCACCCTAGCCTCTGGTTCCGTGCCTCTGTAAGGGAGCCTGTTGTCATGCACCGCTCGCTCGACGGTCTCGTCCTGGCCCCTGTCGCCGACCAAGCCCCAGGTCAGGTCGGTACGCGCACCCGGTTTACGTACCACGAGAAGGACGGGACGATCTGGGCCGAGTACGCGGGCGGGGACGTCGTACGCGGGCACTTGGTGGGTACCCGTGAGGGTGACCGGCTCGACTTCCGGTACGTGCAGCTCAAGGGCGACGGTACGACGTCCTCCGGGCACTGCGTGTCGACCGTCGTCGAACTGCCGGACGGGCGGGTGTGGCTTGAGGAGACCTGGGAGTGGGAGTCGCAGCCGGGCAGCGGCACGAGTGTTGTGGAGCAGGTCACTGAACACGACCGCTGACTGACGGTTCGTCAGTTGTCTATGGTGATCAGGTGAGCGAGCAGACGCAGCAACGAGGCACGTCACAGCCGCGGCGCGTGGTCGTGGCCGGTGCGGGCATGGCCGGCGTGCAGACCGCGGTCGCCCTGCGGGAACAGGGCTTCCCCGGCAGCGTGACGCTGATCGGCGCCGAGCCCCACCAGCCGTACGACCGGCCGCCGCTGTCCAAGGCCGTGCTGCTCGGCAAGGCCGAGGGCTCCGCCTTCGACGTGGACTTCGAGGCGCTCGGCATCGAACTGGAGCTGGGGCGCGAGGTGCTGGGCGTGCGCCCCGCCGACCACGAACTGGATACCGAAGCCGGGCCCGTCCCGTACGACGTCCTGGTCCTCGCCACCGGTGCCGAGCCGATCCGGCTGCCGGGCGCGGAAGGCGTCCCCGGCGTCCATCTGCTGCGCACCCTGGACGACGCCGAGCGACTGCGGCCGGTACTCGCCCGGCAGCACGACATCGTGGTCGTCGGCGCGGGCTGGATCGGGGCGGAGTTCGCGACGGCCGCGCGCGAGGCGGGCTGCGCGGTGACGGTCGTGGAGGCTGCCGACCGGCCGCTCGCGGGGGCGCTGCCCGCCGAGGTGGCCGCGCCGATGGCCGCCTGGTACGCCGACAGCGGAGCGGTGCTGCGGACGCACGCGCGCGTGGAGCGCGTCGAGCCCGGCACGGTCGTCCTCGACGACGGCTCACGGCTGCCCGCGGACGCCGTCGTGGTGGGCATCGGCGCCCGGCCCGCCACCTCCTGGCTCGCCGGTTCGGGCATCAAGCTGGGCAGGCACGGTGAGGTCGTGGCCGACGACCGGCTGCAGACCTCCGTGCCGGACGTCTTCGCGGTCGGCGACTGCGCCTCCTTCCCTTCGGGAAGGTATGGCGAGCGTCTGCTGGTCCACCACTGGGACAACGCCCTCCAGGGGCCACGCACGGTCGCGGCGAACATCATCGGCGAGGCGCCCGCGGTCTACGACCCGGTCCCGTACTTCTGGTCGGAGCAGTTCGGCCGGTTCGTCCAGTACACGGGCCATCACGCGTCCGCCGACACGACCCTGTGGCGCGGTGACCCCCTCGGCCCGTCCTGGACGGTGTGCTGGCTCCGCGAGAGGCGACTGGTCGCCCTGCTGGCGGTGGGCCGCCCCAGGGACCTGGCTCAGGGGCGGCGGCTGATCGAGGCGGGCACGGAGATGAATCCGGTGCTGATCTCGGATCCGGCGAGACCGCTGAAGGCGGCGACGGCGTAACGCGTCCGCGCAGGTCGGACGGGTCTGGCTTCCGACTGTCAGTCCGGGATGGCACGCTTGATCCCGTGACCGAGATTGACGCAAAAATCGATGCTCTCGTCCCCGCCTGGCTCACCCTTCCCGACATCGCAGAGATGCTCGATGTCGAGGTGACCCGCGTCCGGCAGTTGGTCAAGGAGGGCCAGCTCATCGCCGTACGCCGTGGTGAGAACCGTGCGCTGCACGTTCCCGCCGCCTTCATCGACGGGGACAAGGTCGTCAAGGGCCTTTCGGGGACCCTGACGCTCCTGCGGGACGACGGCTTCACCGACGAAGAGATGCTTGAGTGGCTCTTCACCCCGGACGAGAGCCTGCCCGGCACCCCCGCGCAGGCCCTGAGTGAGAATCGCGGCACGGAGGTGAAGCGCCGCGCCCAGGCGCTCGCCGTCTGATCGCCGCACGCTGACCTGAACCCGTCCGGCGTACGGGCCGCGGCCCGCGAAGGGCCACGGCCAGGGTTACGTGCGGCCTACTGCGGCACCATGGTCCACTGCGGCCACCACGGCCGACCGGCACCCGCGACGACATCCACCGCGGCCCGTACGCCACCGACAGTCGCCGTGGCCTGCGCGCCGCGGACGCTGGCCGTGGTTCGTGCACTGCCGATGGTCGCCGTGGTCTGTGTGCTGCGGAGGGTGGCCGTGGTTCGTGCGCGGCTGATGGTTGCCGTGGTCTGTACGCGGCTGATGGTCGCCGGGTCCGCGTGTTGTGGAGGGTGGCCGTGGTTCGTGCGCGGCTGATGGTTGCCGTGGTCTGTACGCGGCTGATGGTGGCCGTGGTCCGCGTGTTGTGGAGGGTGGCCGTGGTTCGTGCGCGGCTGATGGTTGCCGTGGTCTGTACGCGGCTGATGGCCGCCGGGTCCGCGTGCTGCGGACGGTGGCCGTGGTTCGTGCGCCGCTGATGGTCGCCGTGGTCTGTGTGCTGCGGACGGTGGCCGTGGTTCGTGTGCTGCGGACGGTGGCCATGGCCCGTACGACACCGATAGTCGCGTGGTTCGTGCGCCGCGGACAGGCACCGTGGCCCGTATGCCGTCGATAATCGCCGTGCCCATACACCACCGGACAACGGGGGACACCCATGCCCGACATCGCCGCCACCCTGCGCGCCCGGCTCGCCGATGCCCGCGTCTACCTGTGCACGGACGCCCGCACGGGCCAGGGCGACCTGCCCGAGTTCCTCGACGCGGTCCTGGCGGGCGGGGTCGACATCGTGCAGCTGCGGGACAAGGGCATGGAGGCGGCGGAGGAACTGGAGCACCTCCAGGTCTTCGCCGACGCCTGCGCCCGGCACGGCAAGCTCCTCGCGGTCAACGACCGGGCGGACGTCGCGCACGCCGCCCGCGCCGACGTACTCCATCTCGGCCAGGGCGACCTGCCCGTCCCGGCGGCCCGGGCGATCCTCGGCGACGACGTTCTCATCGGCCGCTCGACGCACGCAGACTCCGAGGCCGCCGCGGCCGCGGTCCAGGACGGCGCGGACTACTTCTGCACCGGCCCCTGCTGGCCCACCCCCACCAAGCCCGGCCGCCACGCCCCCGGCCTCGACCTGGTCCGCCACACCGCCGCCCGCGGAACCGACCGCCCCTGGTTCGCCATCGGCGGCATCGACCTGGCCAACCTCGACGAGGTGCTGGAAGCGGGCGCCCGCCGGGTCGTCGTGGTACGGGCCATCACGGAGGCGACGGATCCGGGGGCCGCGGCGGCGCAGTTCGCGAAGCGGCTGCGGGCTGCGTAGCGGCTGACGCAAAATTGTCCGATGGGTGGACAGCAAGACGACAAATCGGGCAAATTTCCGGCCCCCGGTTGGGGGACCGACCCACCCCCACTAACCTGCCCGTATGGCCCTCGGAACCGCATCCACCAGGACTGACCGCGCACGCACCGTGCGCGACATGCTCGCCGCCGGCAAGACGACGTATTCGTTCGAGTTCTACGCGCCGAAGACCCCCAAGGGCGAGCGAAGCCTGTGGAACGCGCTGCGCAGGGTCGAGGCGGTCGCCCCCGACTTCGTCTCGGTGACCTACGGTGCCGGCGGCTCCACCCGCGCGAGCACGGTCAAGGAGACGCAGCAGATCGTCGCCGACACCACCCTCACGCCGGTCGCCCACCTCACCGCGGTCGACCACTCCGTCACCGAGCTGCGCAACGTCATCGGCCAGTTCGCCGACGCCGGCATCCGCAACATGCTCGCCCTGCGCGGCGACCCGCCCGGCGACCCCATGGGCGACTGGGTGCCGCACCCCAGGGGCCTCACCTACGCCGCCGAACTGGTCCAGCTCATCAAGGAGTCGGGCGACTTCTGCGTCGGCGTCGCGGCCTTCCCGGAGATGCACCCGCGCTCCGCCGACTGGGAAAAGGACGTCACGCACTTCGTCGACAAGTGCCGGGCCGGTGCCGACTACGCGATCACGCAGATGTTCTTCCAGCCGGAGTCCTACCTGCGCCTGCGCGACCGCGTCGCGGTCGCCGGCTGCGCGACCCCGGTCATCCCCGAGGTGATGCCGGTCACCAGCGTCAAGATGCTGCAGCGGTTGCCGCAGCTCAGCAACGCCGCCATCCCGGCCGCTCTGAAAGAGCGGATCCTCACAGCAAAAGACGATCCGGCCGCTGTACGCTCGATCGGAATCGAGTTCGCCACGGAGTTCTGTGCGCGGCTGCTGGCCGAGGGAGTGCCCGGGCTGCACTTCATCACACTCAACAACTCCACCGCGACACTGGAAATCTACGAGAACCTGGGCCTGCACCACCCATCGCAGGCCTAGACCGGCCACACAGGTATACGACACACTGCGTAGCGGCCACTGGGAGAGGGGCGTACATGGGCTGGACGGTCCTCTACATCGCGTTCGGCGTGGTCGCGCTCTGGCTGCTCGGCGAGGTGCTGCTGCAGTACAAGGCGCGGCTGCGATGGCGGCTGCTCGCCTTCGTCGGCTTCCTCGGGGTCGTCCTCGGTGTGCTGATCCCCTCCGTGATCGTCATCGGCCTGGGCGCGGCAGCGTTCGCGGTCGGCCAGACGTACGTGACGCTGTCCTTCCGCAGCGGCTTCGCGGACGGCTGGGCGGTCTCCGGCCGCCCGTCGTTCGGCGCGAGCAAGCGCCGCCGCGGCGAACCGGATCACCAGGAGCCGACCCTGGAGGTCAGCGACCTCGCGGCGGCCGACGGCGGTTACGGTCCCGACAACCTCACGTACCCCCAGGGCGACGCCGGTTACGGCCCCGACGACGAGTACGACCGCGACGACGTCTTCACCCCGGCGCGTGCCGCCGATCCCACGGCCGCCGAGACCACCGCGATCTACGAGCCGCAGGCCCTGCCGGACGACACCGGCTCCTACGGCATATACAGCGACGCCTCTTCCTACCCGGGCGGCGAGGACCCGTCGTACGCGGCAGTCGGCCAGACGCAGGACCAGTACGCCTCGGCCGCCCAGGGCGCCGAACAGGCCTATGCGTACGACTACTCGGGCTACGACCAACAGCAGTACGGCTACGACGCCACCGGCCAGCAGCAGTACGCCGCCTACTCCGACCCGTACATCGGCACCCAGACCTACGACGGTTCCGGATACGACGCCGCCTACGGCGGCCAGCAGCAGTACGGCCAGCAGGGCTACGGCCAGGACCCGTACGCCACCGGTGACTACGGCTCGCAGACCCCGCCCGGCGGTGTCTGGGTCCCGCAGCAGCGCACCGACGAGCCCTACGGTGGCGAACTGCCGCCGGAGCAGCCGTATCCGTACGAGGGCAACGGTCAGGCGCAGGGGAACGGGTACGACGAGCAGTACCGCTTCTGAGCCGCCCTCAGCCGGTCACCCGCAGGCTCACTGAGAGCCCCGGAACTCCGGCCCCTCCACGATCAGCCCGGCGACGAGCGCGCCCGACATGCCCGCGTGGGGGAGCCCTCCGCCCGGGTGCGACCAGCCGCCGACGGTGAACAGGCCCGGTATCGCAGTGTTGTTGGCCGGGCACAGCAGGGTGCCCTCCGCCGCGGCCAGCGCGGGTGCGGGGACGCCACCGCCCTCGGCGCCGGTCTCCTGACGGGTGTGCTCCGGGGTGCGGACCTCGCGCCACAGCGTCCGCTCGCGCAGCCCGGGCATCGCGCGCTCGGCCTCGGTGACCATCCGGTCCGCGAAGGCGTCGGCGGCGCCGGGCGCGGTCCAGTCGTGGTGTGTCAGGGACGGCACCGTCGCCGTGAGCACCACGGCTTCGTGGGCGTCGTCGGGACGCAGCGCCGCATCGTCCGGCCGGTCGATCCGGACCGTCGGCCGCGCGGACGGCTCACCGAGCCCGAAGAGGGCCAACTCGCCCTCCCGGTCCGGGGTGTGCACCACCGTGCGGTGCGCGGCCGACGTCTCCCGTCCTCCGCGCAGTGCCAGGCAGACCACGACCCGGCCGGCTGACATGCCCTCGGGGTGGGGTTCGACCGCCTCCGGGGGGTACAGCTCACGGCCGCCCGTCAGATCGCCCAGACGCCACGGTCCGTTGCCGACGACCGTGTCCGCCGCCGCCATGCTCCCGTCGGCGAGTGCCACGCCCGCCGCCCGGCCGTCCTTCTCGACCAGCCCGGTGACCTCGGCACCGAAGTGGAACTCGACCCTGCGGGCCAGACAGCGCTCGTACACCGCGCGGGCCAACTCCCGCATGCCCCCGCGGACATACCAGGTCCCGAAGGCATGCTCCATGTAGGGCAGCACGGCCGCGCTCGCCGGGGCGACCCGCGGATCCAGGCCGTAGGCGAGCGCGTGGCTCTCCAGCAGCGCGGTGAGCCGGGGGTCGCGCAGCTCCCAGGCGGCGACCTCGGCGAGGGTGCCGGCCCGGCGGGTGCGCAGCAGCCGCTTGTGCGGGACCGCCGGGTAGGGCTCGCGCTCGGCCAGCACCGGCCAGTTCGGCCACAGGGGCTCCTCCAGGAGCGGCCGGCGCGTGCGGTCCCAGGCCTCGCGGGCCCGGACCAGGAAGTCGCCCCAGCGGGAGCCCGCGCCGGCGCCCAGCGCATCGTCCAGCGCCGCGACGACGCCCGCGCGTGAGGCGTTCGGCAGGGACGCCTCGGTGCCGTCCGCGAAGACGTGCCGCGCCGACGGGTCGACCTGGGTCAGCTCGACGCACGCCTCCAGCGGCTCCTTGCCGGTCTTGAGGAACAGATCGCGGTAGACCGCGGGCAGCGGCAGCGTCCCGGGGCCGGTGTCGAAGGCGAACCCGTCGCGTTCGATGCGGCGCACCGCACCGCCGTACGTCTCCGTGCGCTCGTACACCGCCACCCGGTGGCCCGCGACGGCCAGCCGGGCGGCTGCCGCCAGTGCGCCCATCCCGGCGCCGATCACCGCAATCCGTGCCATGCGAGGGACTGTATCGGCTGCCACTGACAATCCGCCCGCGGGGCTGTGACCAGGAGCGTTCCAGCGCGGTCGGCCTTGGCGCGGCGCCAGGGGGAGTACGGACACGGAGGTGATCGTGACCAGGCGGGGACGGGGCGTCCTGGGCGGCAGTGCGCAGGACTGAGTATCCGTACCTAGTGAGTGAGATGAGTATGCGCGCGGATGGGGCCCGGCCTGCGTGAACGAGAGAGTGGAGGCACGGAGAGGGGCACGGCTCCGGTACCGGCGGCACGGGGCGCCGGAACGGAGCGGCCCACGATCCGCTCCTTCCGTCGGCCGCGGTCGGCGGGAGCGAGACGGGGGACCCGGGGGAACGACCGAAACGGGGTCCAACGGGGGACACGGGGGACAACGGGGGAGCAGGAGGAAGCGCCGGTTCGATGGTGGCCCGCGGGGGACGCGGCCATATCGGACCGGCGCTTTCCATTGCGCCGCCCCACTGCCTTCCGCCGCGCCGCCCACTTGCCTGCCGTGACGGTCTACGCCCTGCCGCGCACGCGTCCCTGGAGCAGCCGCGAGAGTGCCGCGTGCACGTCGTCCAGCGACCGTTCCGGCTGGAAGGCCTGCCAGTCCAGCGCGGCCACCAGCACCATGCCGACCAACGCGGACGCGGTCAGCGGGATGTCGGTCTCGTCGCTGACCTCGCCGCTCTCGATGCCCGCACGCAGCACGTCCTCAACGACCGCCACCGCCTGCTGCCGTACCACCATCAGGGTGGACTGCCAGGACCGGTTGGTGCGCCACAGCTCGGCCACGTACAGCTGGGTGAACGCCGGATAGCGGTCGATGAAGACGAGGCCGGCCCGGATCATCGCGTCGAGCGCGTCGACCCTGGTGCCGCCCTCCCGGGCCGTGTTTTCGGCCGCCTCCCGAAGGGAGGCGGTGAGGAGGCCCACGCCGTGCCGCAGCAACTCCTCGAAGAGGACGGACTTACTGGCGAAGTTGTAGTAGACCGTGCCCTTCGCGACCCCGGCGCGTTCGGCGATCTCGTCCACGGTGGTGGCGGAGAAGCCCTGCTCGGCGATGAGCGTGACGGCCGCCTCGTAGAGCTTCTGCCGGGTGGCCTCGCGACGGGTACTGCCGCCCGACGTGGCGCTGCTGCGTTCCATGGCCCCGATTCTCACAGGAGCCGTCCCGGAGGAGTCACCGCAGGGCTCACAGGGTCAGCTCTCCCGGTCGAGGCCGGGTCGAGGTCGGTGACACCGGCGACGTGCGCGCCGACCCGGCGTACCGTCGCCATCCGATTCGGCAGCCCGAACTGTCGATCGAAGCAAAAGTCCAGGTCAGAACGGATTGTCAGTGCCATACCTCACGATGGGCACATACGGCACCTCATAGCGTGCCGACCACAGACGACAGGAGGTTCGTCATGGCCAGCTATCACGCAGCAGCCGCCCGCCGGCGCCGCGCCACCGGCCCTGCCCCCTCACTGACCGGCCCGGCGAGCGACGTGCACCCCGTACTGCGCCGGGCCACGGCCCCGCCCGCCGCCCTCGACCTGCTCGCCCAGGCCCGTGCCGGACTGGACGAGGCCGCCGTCCTGGAAACGCCGAACGAGCGCTATGCGACGGCCCACCTCGCCGCCCTGCGCACCGCCGCCGCCGTGCTCGCCGCGCGGGGGCGCCCGGAGCCCGCGTCGCGACGCCGGGCGCGCATCAGGAGCGCCTGGGAAGTGCTCCCCGAAATCGCGCCCGAGCTCACCGAATGGAGCGCCCTGTTCGCCTCCGGGGCCCGGCGCCGTGCCCGGGCCGAGGCCGGTATCCAGGGCGCGGCCACCCGCCGCGACGCCGACGACCTGATACGCGACGTGGCGATGTTTCTCCGCCTGGTCGAGCGGATGCTGGTCCTCCAGCCGGTCCTCCCACACCCACGTCAGGACGGGGACCGGCCGGAGGAGGACCGGGCCGCGCCACGGGACATGCCGGACGCGGGCTGACAGGGGCTGGTGCGTGGCATGGCAGGACCTCGCGTTTCTGCCGGGGCGGGCGCGGCACAGCACCGTGGGTTCCTGCCCGGCGCCGCAGAGCACCGCGGGTTCCTGTCGGCGGCGCAGAGCACCGCGGGTTCCTGCCCGGCGCCGCACGGCACGACGTGCCCAGGAGCCCGGCGCACAGCGCAGCACAGTGCCCGGCACCGCAGTGACCAGGTGTGGCGCCGGAGGCAATAGGGTGGAAGCGCCTGACGCCTCCCTTCTCCCGTCGCCGGGGCCGGGGAGGCAGCCCGTTCGCTCCGCCGCGTGAGGCGGTGCCGCGCCGAGGAGTCAACTGCCGTGTCGGACCCGATGCGCCCGCCCGTCTCCCACCGCCCCGAATCGACGCCGCTGCGCTCCGACCCCTCTCGCCCCCGTGGCTCGCTCCGTACCGCCGTGGTCTGGGAGGTCCTCCAGGACGCGCTCGACCGCCGGGCGAAGGCCACGGGCCGGCAGGCGCTGGACGTCCTCGACACCGGCGGCGGCAGCGGCAACTTCGCGGTGCCCGTGGCCCGCCTCGGCCATCGCGTCACCGTCGTCGACCCCAGCCCGAACGCCCTGTTCGCCCTGGAGCGCCGCGCCGCCGAGGCCGGCGTCGCCGATCGTGTGCAGGGCGTGCAGGGCGACGTCCACGGCCTCTTCGACGTGGTCGAGCGGGGCGGCTACGACGTCGTGCTGTGCCACGGCGTCCTGGAGTACGTGGACGACCCGGCCGAGGGCGTCCGCAACGCCGTGGCCGCCCTGCGCTCCGATGGCGTCCTGAGCCTGCTCGCCGCCGGCCTCGGCGGTGCCGTGCTCGCGCGGGCGCTCGCCGGGCACTTCAAGGAAGCCCAGCAGGCCCTCGACGACCCGGACGGCCGCTGGGGCGCCGGCGACCCCATGCCGCGCCGCTTCACCGCACACCAGCTCACCGATCTGGTCGAGGCCGCGGGCCTGAGCGTGGGCGCCGTGCACGGCGTACGCGTCTTCGCCGACCTCGTCCCCGGCGTGCTCGTGGACACCGAGCCCGGCGCCCTGGACGCCCTGCTCAGGCTGGAGGCCGCGGCCGCCGAGCTCGCGGCGTTCCACTCCGTGGCCACGCAGCTTCATGTGCTCGGTGAGACCCAGGGTGCGGTCGATGCCTGAGCTTCTCCCGTGGTGAGTCGCTGATCAGGGACTTGGCTGCAGATGGAGTACGCCACAGGCCCCCCGATCGGGCGCTCTGCGCCGTATGATCGAGGGAGACCGCCTGGCATGACGGGTCGGCTGCTGGGGAATGGAAGCCTCAGTGGGCCGGGACGGCCATGACAGATTCCGGTTGGCCAATTGGCGTAGAGGGGCGGGTTTCACGGGGGCGATTCCCTGCCTATCCTGAAGGGACCCCCCGGGTCGCCCCGGCGACTGCACGATGAGGAGGACTCCGTGCCGCTCTCGGAGCACGAGCAGCGCATGCTCGAGCAGATGGAGCGAGCGCTGTACGCCGAAGATCCCAAGTTCGCGACAGCGCTTGAGGGAAGCGGGCTGCGCACGTACACCCGGCGACGGGTCTACCAGGCGGTCGCGGGCTTCCTCGTAGGTATCGCGCTCCTCATGGCAGGAGTCGTCGCCAAGCAGGTCTGGCTCAGTGTGGTGGGCTTCCTCGTCATGCTGGGCTGTGCGGTACTCGCCGTGACCGGCTGGCGCAAGGCTCCCAAGCCGGGCGAACAGCCCGCCGCGGATGCCCAGCAGGCCGGCCGTCAGGGACGGCAGCGGCGCTCCATGATGGACCGTATCGAACAGCGTTGGCAGCGCCGCCGCGACGAACAGGGCGGCGGCCATTAGCTTCACGCCCAGGACTCTTCAGAGCATGGCGTGAGGGGGTGACCACCATCGGGTGGTCACCCCCTCACGTATGCCCTCCTACCCCGGTACAGCAAGCGGTAGGGCCCCGCCTTCCGAGGCGCTGAGGCTTCGGAAGGCGGGGCCCTGGGGAGCAGATTCAGCCAGGTTCCGCGACCGGGCGCGGCCCGGTTCTCAGCTCTGCTGCCGCGACGGCTTGCGCAGGGTCGGTCGTGCCGCCGCCGCGCGTGCCGTGAAGCGCGTCCACCAGGCCGACGCCGCCCACACCACCCGTACGGTCGACCGCGGAGCGAACAGCGCGCGCAGCCTCGTGCCGCGGTCGACGGTGCTCCGCAGGGCGCCGATCACCCCGCGGACGTCGTCCGCGAGGCCCGCCATCGGGCGCGGGTGCGGGGCATAGAGCACCTGTTCCACCGCGTCCGCCACCCGGTGCACCGCAGCCTCGGCCGTTGGATCGAGATGACCGAGCCGGACGATACGGGCTGCCGCCTTGCGTGGAGTCTGCGACTCGTCCGGCGCGATGCCGAAGTCCCAGGCCGTGTCCGTCAGTTCCTGCCAGACCGAGAGGGTGTGCAGCGCCGCGCCGGCCTCGCTGCGGCCGTGCGCCCCCAGCCGTACGGCCCGGATGCGCAGCCGCAGCAGCATCGGCGCCAGAGGGATCGCCAACGCCGCGAGCCCGCCGAGGATCCAGGCCAGCACGACGTACCACTTCGGGCCGTCGCCGCCACTGCTCAGTGCGGCCGCCTGGGATTCGCTCGGGCAGGCCTCCAGCCTCTTCTGCTCCGCCGTGCAGGACTCGCTGGTCGACGGCGACGCGGACGGCGCGGCGCTCGCGGACTGGCTCGGCTGCGTCACGTCCGGAAGCGTGCTGCCGGGGGCCTCCGGCTGCGTGTACTCGGGCGTCGTACCCCGCGTGGGCGTCGGCTCGAAGCGGGTCCAGCCCACCCCCTCGAAGTACAGCTCGGGCCAGGCGTGCGCGTCCCTCAGCGACACCGACACCGAACCGTCCGCCTGCGGCGAACCGGGTGCGAAGCCCACCGCCACCCGGGCGGGTATGTCCAGGCTGCGGGCCATCGCCGCCATCGCGAAGGAGAAGTGGACGCAGAAGCCCTGCTTGTCCCGCAGGAAGCGGGCGATCGCCGTGGAGCCGCTGCCGACCTCGACCTGGGTGTCGTACTGGAAGCCGCCGGTCAGCGAGAAGTAGTCCTGGAGCTTGACCGCCTCCTCGTAGTGGTTCTGCGAGCCTTCGGTGACCTCGCGGGCGGTCTCGGACACCACCGCCGGCAGCGACTCCGGCAGGTCGGTGTACTCGCGCTTCAGGGCCGCGTCGGGCTCCGGGGCCGAGGCCAGCTGGTCCGCCGTCGGCTGCACGTCGAGGCTCGTCACCTCGTATGTCTCACCGCGGGTGTTCTGGCCGTCGTCGCCGACCAGGGTCATGCCCACGGGTTCGTATCGCCAGTTGCCCTCGATGTCGACGCTGCTCGGCGGGTACGGCATCGGCAGCCAGTCCTGGGCGTACGAGTCGGCCGCGGTGATACGGGTCTGCACCTCCGAGCGCCGGACGTCGGCCCCGAGGCCGGGCGGCGTCGGGAGCTCCTCCGGCACCGCGACGATGTCGCGCCGGGACGGCCTCCAGGTGGTGCCGTCGAATTCGTCCAGGGACACGATCCGCAGATACTGGGCCGGGGCGTCTTCCGGGACCGTGCGCAGGGACATGACCTCGCGGTCCTCTTCCACGTTCAGACTGTCGCGCAGGGAGACCAGCGGGTTGACCGCGGAGATCGTGCCGCCGTCCCCGTTGCCGGAGCCGACGCCCGTCCCGGTGCCGTCCAGCAGGCCGCCGTTCATCGAGGGCAGGGCGAGCGGCACCACCAGGGCGAGACCGAGCGCGAACACGCCGATTCGTCTGCCGGTGCGGATCGGCGCCACCGCGCCGCCGGCCGCCACGCCCGGGGCGCGCGGGGCCCCGGCGAAGACCCGGCCCCACTGGGAGAGCCGGTCACGTCCCTCGGCGAGGAGCAGCGTCAGGTAACCCGCGGCGGCGACCACGAACCACAGCCAGTCGGCGTCGCCGTCGGACAGCCCCGCCGCCACCGAGTACAGCGCGAGCAGCGGCAGCCCGGCCGGGGCCGCGCTGCGGAACGTCACCGCGATGATGTCCACCGTCAGCCCGATGATCAGGACACCGCCGACCAGCATCAACCGGATGCCGGGGTTCAGCGGCGCTGGGATCGAGTAGCGGTTGATGTCGTCCGCGCCCTCTTGGAGCAGCACGCCGAACTGCTGGAAGGCCTCCGGTCCGGGGATCAGGCCGACGAGGGCCTGCTCACGGACGAAGACGAGGGTCAGCAGCAACAGCGTGACCAGCATCTGCGCGGCCACGGTCAGCGGCCGGGCCAGTGGCACCTGCCGGGCCGCCGCGCCCACGCCCGTCTGGACCGCCAGCAGCATGGCCGCCTGCAGCAGCCAGCTCTCCGGGTCGACCAGCGGCAACAGGGCGCACGCCGACATCAACGTGGCCGCCCAGGCGCACAGCGCCAGTCGTGCCCGCCCGCTCATGACCGCCCCTCCCCACCGGCCGCGGCCATACCGGTGCGCTCGCGGTCCGCCTGACGCCACAGTTCGTTCAGCGAAGCGCCCCGCGGCACGCTCACGGCCGTCCAGCCGGCCTCGCGCAGCATCCGCATCCGCTCCTCGCCACTGTCCAACGGCCCGGGGACATCGGTCGGTTCCCGCACCCACGGGTCACTGTCCAGCACGAAGGCGACCGCACCTCCGCTGCGCTGGCGCATCTTCGCGACCACCGCGGCCTGTTCGTCGTCGAGGTCGCCGAGAAAGGCCACCAGCAGCCCCTCGTTGCCGCCGCGCAGCATGTCGTAGGCGCGCGACAGACCCGCGCCGTCCGAGTGGTCGACCACCGCGAGTGTGTCCATCATCAGTCCGGCCGCGTCCGCCGACTCCTGGCTCGCGCCCGCGAACCCGTCGGCGCCCTCGCCGGGCACCGAGGTGCCGGTGTCCGTCACCAGCCGCACCGAGAAGCCTTGTTCGAGCATGTGCACCAGCACGGAAGCCGCGCCGGACACCGCCCACTCGAAGGCCGAGTCGGGGCCCGCGCCTTGATAGGCGAGGCCCCGGGTGTCGAGCAGCACCGTGCAGCGGGAGCGCTGCGGCTGCTCCTCGCGACGCACCATCAACTCGCCGTAGCGTGCGGTCAGGCGCCAGTGCACCCGGCGCAGATCGTCGCCGTGGCGATACCCGCGCGGGATCACGTCGTCCTCGCCGGCCAGTGCCAGCGAGCGCTGCCGCCCGTCGCCGTATCCCTTCGCCTCGCCGCTGAGCCGCACCGGCGCCAGCGCTTCCACGCGCGGGATGACGGTCAGGGTGTCGTACGTCGAGAACGACCGGGTCAGTTCGCACATGCCGAACGGGTCGGTCAGCCGCAGCTGCAGGGGCCCGAGCGGGTAGCGGCCGCGCAGGTCGGAGCGGACGCGGTAGGACACCTCACGCCGGCCGCCCGCCTCCACCCGGTCCAGGATGAAGCGGGGGCGCGGGCCGAGGACGTACGGCACCCGGTCCTGGAGCATCAGCATGCCGGTGGGCAGCCGCGAGACGTTGTCCATCCGCAGATGGACCCGGGCCTCGTCGCCGGCGGGTACGCGCGCGGGGGCGAGCCGGCGGCTGCCGGCGACCCGGTAGCGGGTGCGGTAGAGCACGGTCGCGCACACCAGGGGCAGCGCGGCCAGCAGCAGGCCGACCCGCAGCAGATCGCTCTGCCCGAGGACGTACGCGCAGATCGCCGCCGCCACTCCGGCGGCCAGGAAGGAGCGTCCCCGCGTGGTCAGCCCCGCCAGCGCCGTGCGCACACCGCCCTTCTCGCCCTGGCCGTCCTCCGTCGCCTGCGGAGTGCCGCCGGTGGTCATCACAGCCTCCGCGGCGGCTGCTGCCCGTACGCCGTCGCGCCGTTGGCCAGGCCGAGGCCCGGTTGCTGCTGGGGCGCCGCGGGAACGGGGGTGCGCTGCAGGATCTCCTGCACGACCTGCTCCGACGTACGGCGGTTCAGCTGGGCCTGGGCGGTGGGCAGCAGCCGGTGGGCCAGCACGCTCACGGCCAGGCTCTGCACATCGTCCGGCAGTGCGTACTCCCGGCCGCTGAGGGCGGCCGACGCCTTCGCCGCGCGCAGCAGATGCAGCGTCGCGCGCGGGGAGGCGCCGAGTCTGAGGTCGGGGTGGCTGCGCGTGGCGGCGACCAGCTCGACGGCGTACCGCCGGACCGCCTCGGCTACATGCACCTCGCGCACGGCCTCGACCAGCTTCACGATCTCGTGCGCATGGGCCACCGGCTGGAGGTCGTCCAGGGGGTTCACCCCGCCGTGCACGTCCAGCATCTGCAGCTCGGCGTCCGCGCTCGGGTAGCCGATGGAGACGCGGGCCATGAAGCGGTCGCGCTGGGCCTCCGGCAGCGGGTAGGTGCCCTCCATCTCGACCGGGTTCTGCGTGGCCACCACCATGAAGGGACTGGGCAGCTCATAGGTCTGCCCGTCGATGGTGACCTGGCGCTCCTCCATGGACTCCAGCAGCGCGGACTGGGTCTTCGGCGAGGCGCGGTTGATCTCGTCGCCGATCACGATCTGGGCGAAGATCGCGCCGGGCTTGAACTCGAAGTCACGGCGCTGCTGGTCCCAGATGGACACACCGGTGATGTCCGAGGGCAGCAGGTCGGGCGTGAACTGAATCCGTCGCACCGAACAGTCGATGGACCGCGCCAGCGCCTTGGCCAGCATTGTCTTGCCCACACCTGGAACGTCTTCGATCAGAAGATGTCCCTCGGCGAGCAATACGGTCAGCGAAAGCCGTACGACCTCGGGCTTGCCCTCGATCACATCCTCCACCGAACTGCGGACACGCTCCACAGTGGCGGTCAGATCAGTGAGGTTCGCTCGATCGTCATAGGTCGTCACCCGGCCCTCCTCGGCCCGTTCTGTCCGGGCCGCCGCTCTGCGCTGCGGACCGGCCCACCCCTGGAACACGGACACCACACGTGAAAAGTTCCGCGTGACGCCACACCCGCATTCTTGCTGCCGTTACCGTTTCGTGTCACTCGCCTGCGGACAACTGGCCGCGATTTGCCGGTGTTATGGCCTTTTGGGCACCCCCGAACCAGGAAATCAACAGCGAAACGACAGCTTTGGCGGCGGGTTACGCGGGGTTCTGCGGCCGGTTACGCGGGGTCGATCTCGCGCAGCAGACCTGTCTTCACGTCGAACACAAAGCCCCGCACATCGTCGGTATGCAGCAGAAACGGCGACGTGCGCACGCGCTGCATCGACTGCCGTACGTCCTGGTCGACATCCCGGAAAGCCTCCACCGCCCAGGCGGGCCGCTGGCCGACCTCCATCTCCAGGTCGTGCCGGAACTCCTCGGTGAGGGTCTCCAGACCGCAGCCGGTGTGATGGATGAGGACCACACTGCGCGTGCCGAGCGCGCGCTGGCTGATGGTCAGGGAGCGGATCACGTCGTCGGTGACCACGCCGCCCGCGTTGCGGATGGTGTGGCAGTCGCCCAACTCCAGGCCGAGCGCGTCGTGCAGGTCGAGGCGGGCGTCCATGCACGCCACGACGGCGACATGCAGAACGGGACGGGCGTCCATCCCCGGGTCGGTGAATGCGGCGGCATACCGCGCGTTGGCGTCTACGAGACGATCGGTGACGGTGCCGGCCGATATGGCGCCTTCGGGTCCAGCGGGAACTGATGCGGAAGTCGTCATACCCATGACGGTACTGGTCACGTCCGATCTGGGCCCGCTGTGAGAGAGGACAAAGAACATCAATGAACCTTGTTGTGAGGTAACCCACAAGTGGGACCGGGGAGCCCTCGGACGAGTGGTTTTCCGTGCCGGCCGCTTCCTGCGCGCCCTGGGCCGCGACGCGCAGGCCGGTTGATTGACCGCGAGAGAGCGTGGACTAAAGTGGCGCGAGGTGGGAGGCGAGACTCTCCCTGCTGGACTGCATTCCCCCGGAGACCCCGGTGATTTTCCGGAGATCTCCCCGCGTGCGCGGCGCGTACGTACGGCTCGGCCTCCTCCCGCTCCCGGTCGGCTGACGCTTCCGGCGCCGGCCGGCATTCCCCTTGTCGAGCGGGCCGGGACCCGGCGGTGCGTGCGGGACCGCCGGATCTGAGAGGGCCCGCAATCAAATGGGGCGCGAAGCGCATTCGAATGAGGGTGGTGGCGGGCGACGGGTGGGAGAGAGCCGACACGTCCCGGTGATGCTCCAGCGGTGCCTGGACCTGTTGGCCCCCGCCCTCCAGGCCCCCGGAGCGGTGGTGGTCGACTGCACGCTCGGTCTCGGCGGCCACAGCGAAGCCCTGCTCGCGCGGTTCCCCGAGGCCCGGCTGGTCGCCCTCGACCGGGACAAGGAGGCCCTGCGCCTGTCCGGCGAGCGGCTCGCCCCCTTCGGTGAGCGGGCCACCCTGGTGCACGCCGTGTACGACGAGCTGCCGGACGTACTGGACCGGCTCGGCATCGCGCCCGTGCAGGGCGTCCTCTTCGACCTCGGCGTCTCCTCCATGCAGCTCGACGAGGCCGGCCGCGGTTTCGCCTACGCGCAGGACGCGCCACTGGACATGCGCATGGACCAGACGACCGGCATCAGCGCCGCCGAGGTCCTCAACACCTACCCGGCGGGCGAGCTCGTCCGGATCCTGCGTATGTACGGCGAGGAGAAGCAGGCCAAGCGGATCGTCGCCGCGATCGTGCGGGAGCGCGAGAAGGAGCCGTTCAGCAACAGCGCCCGGCTCGTGGAGCTGATCCGGGACGCGCTGCCCCAGGCCGCCAAACGCACCGGCGGCAACCCGGCCAAGCGCACCTTCCAGGCCCTGCGTATCGAGGTCAACGGGGAACTCTCCGTCCTTCAGCGGGCGATCCCGGCGGCCGTGAAGACGCTCGCCGTGGGCGGACGGATCGCCGTGCTGTCGTATCACTCGCTGGAGGACCGGCTGGTCAAGCAGGTGTTCGCGACCGGCGCCGCCGGCACCGCGCCGCCCGGTCTGCCGGTCGTCCCCGAGCGCTACCAGCCGCGGCTCAAGCTGCTCACCCGCGGCGCCGAACTTCCCACCGAGGAAGAGGTCGCAGACAACCGGCGAGCGGCACCGGCGCGACTGCGCGGAGCCCAGCGGGTCAGGGAAGACGTTGATTAGGGGTGTGAGGGGCGTGAGTGGGTTGGGAAACCGGACCCGCAGATGGGCGAGTCGGTTGGGGAACCGGACTCAGGGGAGGGCGAGTGAGTAGCAAACCCCAGCTGAGAGGGCGGGCGGCACGTCTCGCACGCCTCATCCCAGGAGCGATGGGCCGCAAGCAGGCCGCCCGTACCCCCTTCGTCCTCCTGGTCGTCCTCCTGCTCGGCGGCGGCCTCATCGGACTCCTGGTGCTGAACTCGGCGCTCAGCGCAGGGTCGTTCAGACTCGACGACCTGCAGAAGGAGACCCAGAGCCTCACCGACGAGGAACAGGCCCTGCAACGGGACATCGACGCCTACGCGGCCCCCGACGCCCTCCAGCGCCGTGCCCTCGAACTCGGCATGATCCCCGGCGGCGACCCCGCCTTCCTCGCCCCCGACGGCACCGTGAAGGGCGTCCCCTCACCCGCCGGGGCCTTCGAGACGGACGAGTTCGCGCCCCTCGTGCTCGCCCCCGAGGCGCTGTCGGCCGACCCGGCGGCAGACCCGGCCACGATCCCGACGCCCACCCCCCTGGACGCCGCGGCGCTCCCGACGCCCGCCGCGCCCGCAGTACCGGCCCCCACTCCGACCACAACCCCCGGCAGGTGACGGAAGTGTCCGACAGGGAACAGCCGCGCCGCCGCGTGCCCGGCCCGGCCCGGCCCGACCGCCCCCGCGGCGGCAGCCAGCGGCGCCCCGGCCCCGGCGCCCGCCCGGTCCGCCGCCCGAACCCGGCCGCCGCGCGGCGTCCCCCGGCCCCCCGCGTCATCCGGCTGGGCAGCCCACGCCCCCGGCTGCGCATGGTCAGCCTCGCGCTGACCCTCGTACTGATCGCGTTCGTCGTACGACTGCTCCAGGTCCAGGCCGTCGACGCCGACACCCTGGCCGCCAAGGCCGGGGAGAACCGGTACGTCGGCCGCACTCTGTCCGCCGAGCGCGGCGAGATCACCGACCGTAACGGCATCGCTCTCGCGACCAGCGAGGACGCGTACGACATCACGGCCGACCCCACGCTGTTCACCCGTGAGCAGCTGAAGATCGACGACGGGCCCGAGCAGGCCGCCGCGCTCCTCGCGCCGATCCTCGGCGTGGACCAGGACGGCCTGGTCAAGAAGCTCAGGCCGGAGAACAAGGAGTCGCGCTACGCCCTGCTGGCGCGGCGGCAGACGCCGCAGGTCTGGCAGCAGATCAAGGACCTGAAGACCGCGCTCGCCACCAAGGCCGAGTCCGACAAGGGCACGGTCAACGTCCTCGCGGGCGTGCTCGCGGAACCCACCAGCAAGCGGGTCTACCCCAACAGCGAACTCGCCGCCGGGATACTGGGCTGGGTCAACGCCGACGGCAAGGGCGGCGGCGGTGTCGAGCGGCAGCTGAACTCCGAGCTGGCCGGCAAGGACGGCAAGATCCGCTACGCCCAGTCCGGTGGCCGCCAGGTGCCCACCGTGGCCTCCACCGAGACGCCCGCCGTTCCCGGCAGCGATGTCGAGCTGACCATCGACCGCGACATCCAGTGGGCCGCACAGAACGCGATCACCGAGCAGGTGCGCGAGTCCGAGGCGGACCGCGGCTACGTGATAGTGCAGGACAACCAGACCGGCGAGATCCTCGCCATGGCGAACTCGCCCGGCTTCGATCCCAACGACCTCTCCCAGGCCGAACCGGACGCCCTGCACAACTGGGCCCTGGAGGACGCCTACGAGCCCGGTTCCACCGCCAAGGTCATGTCGATGGCCGCCGTCCTCGAAGAGAACGCCGCGACCCCGCTGACGCATGTCGTCGTGCCCAATCGGCTGCACCGCGGCGACCGGCTGTTCAGGGACGACATCGACCACGAGACCTGGTACCTGACGCTGAACGGCGTGCTCGCCAAGTCCAGCAACATCGGTACCATCCTGGCGACCGGCCAGCTCGGCGAGACCCAGGCCGAGTCCAACGAGATCCTCTACTCGTATCTGCGCAAGTTCGGCCTCGGCAGCTACAGCGGGCTCGGCGTCCCCGGCGAGACCAAGGGCATCCTCGCGCCGCCCGACCAGTGGTCGACCTCGCAGCAGTACACGATTCCTTTCGGCCAGGGCATGTCCCTCAACGCGATGCAGGCCGCCTCCGTCTACTCGACGATCGCCAACGGCGGCGTACGCGTGGAACCCTCGCTCATCCGCGGCACCACAGGCCCCGACGGCCGCTTCACTCCCGCCGCGAAACCCAAGAAGACCAAGGTCGTCAGCGAGAAGACGGCCAAGAGCCTCTCCCAGATGCTGGAGTCCGTCGTGGACGACCGGGAGGGCACCGGCACCAAGGCGCGGATTCCCGGCTACCGCGTCGCGGGCAAGACGGGCACCGCGAACCGTGTGGATCCGGCCACCGGCAAGTACCACGGCTACACCTCGTCGTTCGCCGGATTCGCGCCCGCCGACAACCCCCGCGTCACCGTCTACTGCGCCATCCAGAACGCCACCGCGGGCAGCTACTTCGGCGGCCAGATCTGCGGGCCCGTCTACAAGGAGGTCATGGAGTTCGCGCTGAAGACCCTTCAGGTCCCGCCGACCGGGGCCAAGCCCGCCAACTTGCCGGTCACCTACGGACCCTGATCAGCACCGAGCCACCGGGAACCACCTCGTGACAACGATCACCCCCGACTCCGGGAACCAGGGCCCGCCCGAGCCCTCGCCCACCCGTCACCCACCGCCCCTGCCGGACCGCGCTGTCCGCGGGCCCCTTTTTAGCTCCGAAGCGGGTACGCCGGGTACGCTCACCGCCGTGCCACACGCTGATCAGTCCCAAACCACTCAGAAGGGCGCACCCGTGACATATCCGGGACCGCCCAGGCCGGTTCAGGTCTCCGCAACATCCCTCGTGGAGCTCGCCGATCAGCTGGGTGGTGTCGCGCAGCCGGAAGTCGCCGCCGAGGTCACGGGCATCACCCATGACTCGCGCGCCGTCCGGCCCGGCGACCTGTACGCCGCTCTCCCCGGCGCGCGCCTGCACGGCGCCGACTTCGTCACGCAGGCCGCCGGTCTCGGCGCGGTCGCCGTGCTGACCGACCCCACCGGGGCCGAACGCGCCGCGGCCACCGGGCTCCCGGTCCTGGTCGTCGACGACCCGCGGGGACGGATGGGCGAGCTGGCGGCCACGATCTACGGCCACCCCGGCCGGGATCTGCTCCAGATCGGCATCACCGGCACCTCGGGCAAGACCACGACCGCCTACCTCGTGGAGGGCGGTCTGAAGACGGCCAGGTCCACCGGGCTCATCGGCACGGTCGAGATGCGCATCGGCGAGGAGCGCATCAAGTCCGAGCGGACCACCCCCGAAGCCACCGACCTCCAGGCCCTGTTCGCCGTCATGCGCGAACGCGGCGTCGAGGCCGTCGCCATGGAGGTCTCCAGCCACGCGCTGGTCCTCGGCCGCGTCGACGGCTGCGTCTTCGACATCGCCGTCTTCACCAACCTCAGTCCGGAACACATGGAGTTCCACTCCGACATGGAGGACTACTTCCGGGCCAAGGCACAGCTCTTCACGCCTCGACGCAGCAAACTCGGTGTCGTCAACCTCGACGACGAGTACGGCCGCCGGCTCGCCAAGGAATCCACGGTCCCGGTCGTCACCTTCTCCGCCGAAGGCCACCCCGACGCCGACTGGCGCGCGGACGACGTCAACGTCGGGCCCATGGACTCGGCGTTCACCGTGATCGGCCCCAAGGGCGAGCGGATCGCCGCCAAGTCGCCGCTGGCGGGCCCCTTCAACGTCGCCAACACCCTTGCCGCGATCGTCGCCCTGGCCACCGCCGGCCTCGCCCCGCAGGCCGCCGCCGACGGCGTCGCCGCCGTGCCGGGCGTGCCGGGCCGGCTTGAGCGGGTGGACGCCGGCCAGCCGTATCTCGCGGTCGTGGACTACGCACACAAGACCGACGCCGTCGAATCGGTGCTCCGGGCCCTGCGCAAGGTCACGGAGGGCAGGCTGCACGTCGTACTCGGCTGCGGCGGCGACCGCGACCGGACGAAGCGGGCACCGATGGGCGCCGCCGCCGCCCGG
Organism: Streptomyces blattellae; assembly: GCF_009709555.1. GTDB lineage: Bacteria > Actinomycetota > Actinomycetes > Streptomycetales > Streptomycetaceae > Streptomyces > Streptomyces blattellae. Next base: position 62,181 of record NZ_WJBG01000117.1, read on the forward strand.
CTCGCCGACACCGCCGTACTGACCTCCGACAACCCCCGCTCCGAGGACCCCCTCGCGATCCTCGCAACCATGCTGCAGGGCGCGGCGTCCGTGCCAGTACACGAGCGCGGCGAGGTCCAGGTCTTCGAGGACCGGGCCGCCGCGATCGCCGCCGCCGTCGCCCGCGCGCAGCCCGGGGACACCGTGCTGGTCGCGGGCAAGGGCCACGAGCAGGGCCAGGACATCGCCGGGGTGGTCCGTCCCTTCGACGACCGCCAGGTGCTTGGCGAAGCAATCCGGAAAACCCAGGGATGAGAATCCAGAAGATCCAGGGGATGAACTTGTGATCGCCCTCTCTCTCGCCGAGATCGCAGCAGTCGTCGGCGGGCAGACACACGACATACCGGATCCGTCCGTCCAGGTCACGGGACCGGTCGTCCGGGACTCCCGTGAGGCGGGTCCCGGCAGCCTCTTCGTCGCCTTCGTCGGCGAGCGCGTGGACGGCCACGACTTCGCGGCCCAGGTCGTCGAAGCGGGAGCCGCCGCCGTGCTGGCGTCCCGTCCCGTGGGCGTCCCCGCCATCGTGGTCGAGGACGTCCAGACGGCCCTCGGCGCGCTCGCGCGTCATGTCGTACGACGGCTCGGCACGACCCTCGTGGCGCTCACCGGCTCGGCCGGCAAGACCAGTACCAAGGACCTCATCGCCCAGGTGCTGCAGCGCAAGGCGCCGACCGTGTGGACGCCCGGTTCGTTCAACAACGAGATCGGGCTGCCGCTGACCGCCCTGAGCGCCACCGAGGAGACGAGGTTCCTCGTCCTGGAGATGGGCGCCCGCGGTATCGGCCACATCCGCTACCTCACGGATCTGACGCCCCCGAAGATCGGCCTCGTCCTGAACGTCGGCACCGCCCACATCGGCGAGTTCGGCGGCCGGGAGCAGATCGCGCAGGCCAAGGGTGAACTCGTAGAGGCCCTTCCGGAAGACGGGGCCGCGATCCTCAACGCAGACGATCCCCTCGTACGGGCCATGGCATCCCGTACGAAGGCGAAGGTGGTCCTTTTCGGAGAGTCCGGCGAAGCGGGCGTACGCGCTGAGAACGTGCGGCTCACGGACACCGGACAGCCTGCTTTCACGCTCCACACACCCTCCGGTGCAAGCGACGTGACCATGCGCCTGTACGGTGAGCACCACGTGTCGAACGCGCTCGCCGCGGCCGCCGTCGCCCATGAGCTGGGCATGTCCGCGGAAGAGATCGCCACCGCGCTCTCCGAGGCGGGCTCCCTCTCCCGCTGGCGGATGGAGGTCACCGAGCGCCCGGACGGCGTGACGGTCGTCAACGACGCCTACAACGCGAACCCCGAGTCCATGCGAGCCGCCCTGCGCGCGCTCGCGGCCATGGGCGAAGCCTCACGGGCAAAAGGGGGTCGGACGTGGGCGGTGCTCGGGCAGATGGCCGAGCTCGGGGACGAGGCGCTCGCCGAGCACGACGCGGTCGGACGGCTCGCCGTCCGGCTCAACGTCAGCAAGCTCGTCGCGGTCGGGGGAAGGGAAGCGTCCTGGCTGCAACTGGGCGCATATAACGAGGGTTCGTGGGGTGAGGAGTCGGTGCACGTGTCCGACGCACAGGCGGCGATCGACCTGTTGCGCAGCGAATTGCGCCCGGGAGACGTCGTACTCGTGAAGGCGTCCCGGTCGGTCGGGCTTGAGAGCGTGGCGCAGGCGCTCGTCGAGGCCGGTGCCGAGGGTGAGGTTGCCGCCCGATGATGAAGCAGATCCTGTTCTCAGGAGTCATTGGCCTCTTCCTGACGCTGGTCGGCACCCCGTTGCTGATCAAGCTGCTGGCCCGCAAGGGTTACGGCCAGTACATCCGGGACGACGGCCCGCGGGAGCACGCCAGCAAGCGCGGTACGCCGACGATGGGCGGTATCGCCTTCATCTTCGCGACGGTGGCCGCCTACTTCCTGTCCAAGCTGATCACCGGCTACTCGGTGACCTACTCCGGTGTGCTGGTACTCGGCCTCATGGTCGGCATGGGCCTGGTCGGCTTCCTCGACGACTACATCAAGATCGTCAAGCGGCGCTCGCTGGGCCTGCGGGCCAAGGCGAAGATGGCCGGCCAGCTGCTCGGCGGCATCGCCTTCGCTGTGCTCTCGCTGCAGTTCGAGGACGCCCGCGGCAACACCCCGGCGTCCGCGAAGCTGTCGTTCATCACCGACTTCGGCTGGACGATCGGCCCGGTGCTGTTCGTCGTCTGGGCGCTGTTCATGATCCTCGCGATGTCGAACGGCGTGAACCTCACCGACGGCCTGGACGGTCTGGCCACCGGCGCGTCCGTGCTCGTCTTCGGCGCCTACACGTTCATCGGCGTATGGCAGTTCCAGGAGTCGTGCGCCAACGCGCAGGACCTGACCAACCCCAACGCCTGTTACGAGGTGCGCGATCCGCTCGACCTCGCGGTCGTCTCCGCCGCGCTGATGGGCGCCTGCCTCGGCTTCCTGTGGTGGAACACCTCTCCCGCCAAGATCTTCATGGGGGACACCGGTTCGCTCGCGCTCGGCGGGGTGCTCGCGGGCCTGGCCATCTGCTCCCGCACCGAGCTGCTGCTCGCCATCCTCGGCGGTCTCTTCGTCCTGATCACGATGTCGGTGGTCATCCAGGTCGGCTCCTTCCGCATGACCGGCAAACGCGTCTTCCGGATGGCGCCACTCCAGCATCACTTTGAACTCAAGGGCTGGTCGGAAGTGCTCGTCGTGGTCCGCTTCTGGATCATTCAGGGCATCTGTGTGATCGTTGGACTGGGCCTCTTCTACGCGGGATGGGCAGCGGAAAAGTGATCTCCTCGGAGCCCTTCGAGTTTCAGGGCAAGCACGTCACCGTCGCCGGGCTGGGCGTCTCCGGTGTCCCGGCGGCCAAGGTCCTGCACGGCCTCGGCGCGCACGTCACCGTCGTCAACGACGGCGACGACGCACGCGCGCGTGCCCAGGCCGAGGAGCTGGAGGCGCTCGGTGTCACCGTCCGCCTCGGCGACACTGCATCCAATAGCGGCTCTGCCGCGGGCACCCTGCCCGAGGGCACCGACCTGATCGTCACCGCACCCGGCTGGAAGCCGGACAAGCCGCTGTTCGCGGCGGCGCGCGAAGTCGGCATCGAGATCTGGGGCGACGTCGAACTCGCCTGGCGGCTGCGCGGCCGGGACGGCAGAGAAGCAGCCCCCTGGCTCGCCGTCACCGGCACCAACGGCAAGACCACCACCGTCCAGATGCTCGCCTCGATCCTGACGGCGGCGGGCCTGCGCACGGCCGCGGTCGGCAACATCGGCGTCTCCCTGCTGGACGCGGTGCTCGGCGAGGAGCCGTACCGCGATCTCGACGTACTGGCCGTCGAACTCTCCAGCTACCAGCTCCACTGGGCGCCCTCCCTGCGCGCCCACTCCGCCGTCGTCCTCAACCTCGCCCCCGACCACCTCGACTGGCACGGCTCCATGGAGGCGTACGCCGCCGACAAGGGCCGTATCTACGAGGGCAATCGCGTCGCCTGTGTCTACAACGTCGCCGACAAGGCCACCGAGGACCTGGTCCGCGAGGCCGACGTCGAGGAGGGCTGCCGGGCGATCGGCTTCACCCTCGGAACCCCCGGCCCCTCCCAACTCGGCGTCGTGGACGGCATCCTGGTCGACCGCGCCTTCGTCGAGAACCGGCAGAAGAACGCCCAGGAACTCGCCGAGGTCTCCGACGTCAGCCCGCCGGCCCCGCACAACATCGCCAACGCCCTTGCCGCCGCGGCCCTCGCGCGCGCCTTCGGGGTGCCCGCGGCGGCCGTACGGGACGGGCTGCGGGCGTTCACCCCGGACGCCCACCGCATCGCGCACGTCGCCGATGTGGACGGGGTCGCGTATGTCGACGACTCCAAGGCGACCAATACGCACGCGGCCCAGGCGTCGTTGGCGGCGTACGACTCGGTCGTCTGGATCGCGGGCGGTCTGGCCAAGGGCGCGACCTTCGACGAGCTGGTCGCCCAGTCGGCCGAGCGGCTGCGCGGAGTGGTGCTGATCGGCGCCGACCGTGCGCTGATCCATGAAGCCCTGGTGCGACACGCGCCCGAGGTACCCGTCGTCGACCTCGACCGGACCGACACTGGGGCGATGCCGGCGGCTGTCCGGGAGGCGCGGCGACTCGCCGTCGCCGGAGACACGGTGCTCTTGGCACCTGCCTGTGCCTCCATGGACATGTTCGTCAACTACAACAAGCGTGGAGACGCGTTCGCGGACGCTGTTCGCGAACTCGGCGCCTGACCCCGGCCGCCGGCTGCCGGGCGACCTTGGGAGGGACGCGTGGAGCCGTCGAGGCCGACGTACAGCGGAGGCACCGATGCCCGGTAGCCGTACCGGGCGGCCGCCCGTGCAGCGTGCCGTCCGCAAGCCCGCCGTGCCGGGAACCCCGGGCGAGAATCCCGTCGTACGGCTGTTCACACGCACCCGCAAGGCCTGGGACCGGCCGTTGACCGCGTACTACCTGATCCTCGGCGGCAGCCTGCTGATCACCGTGCTCGGGCTGGTGATGGTCTACTCGGCCTCCCAGATCACCGCGCTGCAGCTGTCGTTGCCGGGGTCGTACTTCTTCCGCAAGCAGGCCGTGGCCGCGCTGATCGGCGCCGCACTGCTGCTCGCCGCCTCGCGCATGCCGGTCAAGCTGCACCGGGCGCTGGCCTACCCGATACTGGCGAGCGCCGTGTTCCTGATGGCCCTGGTGCAGGTGCCGGGGATAGGGGTGGCGGTCAACGGCAACCAGAACTGGATCTCCATCGTCGGCCCCTTCCAGCTCCAGCCCAGCGAGTTCGGCAAGCTCGCGCTGGTGCTGTGGGGCGCCGACCTGCTGGCCCGCAAGCAGGACAAGCGGCTGCTCACCCAGTGGAAGCACATGCTGGTGCCGCTCGTTCCGGTGGCGTTCATGCTGCTCGGGTTGATCATGCTCGGCGGTGACATGGGTACGGCGATCATCCTGACGGCGATCCTGTTCGGCCTGCTGTGGCTGGCCGGGGCGCCCACCAGGCTGTTCGTGGGCGTGCTGACGGGCGCGGCCTTCGTCGGCGCGATCCTGATCAAGACCAGCCCGAACCGTATGGCCCGCTTCGCCTGCATCGGCGCCACCGAGCCCGGCACCGGCACCGCCGACTGCTGGCAGGCCGTGCACGGGATCTACGCGCTCGCCTCCGGCGGACTCTTCGGTTCCGGGCTCGGTGCGAGTGTGGAAAAATGGGGCCAACTCCCCGAAGCGCACACGGACTTCATCTTCGCCGTCACCGGTGAGGAACTGGGTCTGGCGGGGACGCTGTCGGTGCTCGCCCTCTTCGCGGCTCTAGGCTATGCGGGTATCCGCGTGGCCGGACGCACGGAGGACCCCTTCGTGAGGTATGCCGCGGGAGGCGTGACCACCTGGATCACCGCTCAGGCAGTGATCAACATCGGTGCGGTGCTCGGTCTGCTGCCGATCGCCGGCGTCCCCCTCCCGCTGTTCTCCTACGGAGGGTCAGCCCTGCTGCCGACCATGTTCGCCACCGGGCTGCTGATCGCGTTCGCGCGCGACGAGCCCGCTGCGCGGGCGGCGCTTTCCATGCGGCAATCTCGCTTTGGTAGAAAGCGCGCGGGACGCCCTTCGGGGCCGGGCAGATGGAACACGATGCGACGGCGTGCCTCAGCGGCGCGCTCGTCCGGAGAGCGGTGAATTTCGGTGCATGTCGTACTCGCCGGTGGGGGGACCGCCGGCCACATCGAGCCCGCGCTCGCCCTCGCGGACGCCCTGCGCAGGCAGGACCCCACCGTGGGAATCACGGCCCTGGGCACGGAGCGCGGCCTGGAGACCCGACTCGTACCCGAGCGCGGGTACGAACTCGCGCTGATCCCCGCCGTACCGCTGCCGCGCAAGCCCACGCCCGAGCTGATCACGGTTCCGGGGCGGCTGCGCGGCACGATCAAGGCGGCCGAGCAGATCCTGGAGCGCGCCAAGGCGGACGCGGTGGTCGGCTTCGGCGGCTATGTCGCCCTGCCCGGCTATCTCGCCGCCAAGCGTCTCGGCGTGCCGATCATCATCCACGAGGCCAACGCCCGCCCCGGCCTCGCCAACAAGATCGGCTCGCGGTACGCCGCCAAGGTCGCCGTCTCGACCCCGGACAGCAAGCTGCGTGACGCCCGCTACATCGGCATCCCGCTGCGCCGCTCCATCGCCACCCTCGACCGGGCCGCCGTCCGCCCCGAGGCCCGGCACATGTTCGGCCTCGACCCCCACCTGCCCACGCTGCTGGTCTCCGGCGGCTCCCAGGGCGCCCGCCGCCTCAACGAGGTGGTCCAGCAGGTCGCCCCCTACCTCCAGCAGGCCGGGATCCAGGTCCTGCACGCGGTCGGCCCGAAGAACGAACTGCCGCACGTGCAGCAGATGCCGGGGATGCCCCCGTACATCCCGGTAAGTTACCTGGACCGGATGGACCTCGCGTACGCCGCGGCCGACATGATGCTCTGCCGCGCGGGCGCGATGACCGTCGCCGAACTCTCCGCCGTCGGGCTCCCGGCCGCCTATGTACCGCTGCCCATCGGCAACGGCGAACAGCGGCTGAACGCCCAGCCGGTGGTCAAGGCCGGCGGTGGACTGCTGGTCGACGACGCGGAACTCACCCCCCAGTGGGTGCAGCAGAACGTCCTGCCCGTGCTCGCCGACCCGCACCGGCTGTACGAGATGTCCCGCGCCGCCGGCGAGTTCGGCCGCCGGGACGCCGACGAACTGCTCGTCGGCATGGTGTACGAGGCGATCGCCGCGCGTCGTGCACGCCAGTAGGGGCTGATGACGGAGGGCAGGAAGCGTGGCCGGACCGACGACCGCCGAACGCGGTGAGAGCCAGCAGGAGTCGGCCGGCCCGCCTCCGGTACGTCGCCGACGGGGACCGAGGCTTCGTACGATTGTCATTCTGGCTGTGGTGCTGGTGCTCATCGGGGCCGGCTCGGTCTGGGTGCTCTACGGCTCGCAGTGGCTGCGGGTGGATCGTGTATCGATCGCGGGCACACGGGTTCTGACGCCGCAGCAGGTACGTAAGGCCGCCGACGTACCGGTCGGGGCGCCGCTGGTATCCGTCGACACCGATGCGATTGAGGCACGGCTGAGTCGAAAATTGCCCCGAATTGACTCGGTTGACGTGGTCCGCTCGTGGCCCCATGGAATCGGGCTGAAAGTGATTGAGCGCGTTCCGGTTCTGATTGTCGAAAAGGGCGGAAAGTTCGTCGAAGTGGACGATGAAGGTGTCCGATTCGCCACGGTTTCTGAAGCCCCGAAAGGTATCCCCACACTCGAATTGACGCTGTCCCGCAGCGGTTCGAGCGCCGCGAGCCAGCGCCGCTTCGGCGAGGACCGACTGGTGCGCGAGGCCGTACGCGCCGCGGGTGCCATTCCGGCCGCCGTCGCCCGTGACACCCGGACCGTCAGGGCGAGTTCGTACGACGACATCTCACTGGAGTTGAGCGACGGCCGCACCGTCGCGTGGGGGAGTGCGGAGAACGGTGCCGCGAAGGCGCGTACGCTCACCGCTCTCATGAAAGCATCACCGGATGCGCGGCACTTCGATGTCAGCGTTCCCACCGCCCCTGCGTCATCCGGGAGTTGACGCACATCCGCGCAGGCCAGCACCCTGGTTGGGCAGTGCAACGCCTGATCACATAGGGTGAAAAGAAAAACGGGAGGTTCGGCGTGTTCGTTGAACGTGCGCCACTTGTCGACTTAGTGTCCTGTTCAGAAGATTCCAGCGAACAGACACACTGGTAACCCTAAACTTCAACGTTAGGGTTCGGGTCGGCGTTCGGACCGTCCCATTCGGCATCAGTCGCCGGATCGCGAAGCAGCAGTGCTTCGACCGGCCGGCGGCACGTAACTCGAGGCGAGAGGCCTTCGACGTGGCAGCACCGCAGAACTACCTCGCAGTCATCAAAGTCATCGGTGTCGGCGGCGGTGGTGTCAATGCCATCAACCGGATGATCGAGGTCGGTCTCAAGGGCGTCGAGTTCATCGCCATCAACACCGACGCACAGGCGCTGTTGATGAGCGACGCCGACGTCAAGCTCGATGTCGGCCGCGAACTCACCCGCGGACTCGGGGCCGGAGCCAACCCGGCCGTGGGCCGCAAGGCCGCAGAGGATCACCGCGAGGAGATCGAGGAGGTCCTCAAGGGGGCCGACATGGTCTTCGTGACGGCCGGTGAAGGCGGCGGCACCGGCACCGGCGGCGCCCCCGTCGTGGCCAACATCGCCCGGTCGCTCGGCGCGCTCACCATCGGCGTGGTGACCCGCCCGTTCACCTTCGAGGGGCGGCGCCGTGCCAACCAGGCCGAGGACGGCATCGCCGAACTCCGCGAAGAGGTCGACACCCTCATCGTCATCCCGAACGACCGGCTGCTGTCCATCTCGGACCGCCAGGTCTCGGTACTCGACGCCTTCAAGTCGGCCGACCAGGTCCTGCTCTCCGGTGTCCAGGGCATCACCGACCTCATCACCACGCCCGGCCTGATCAACCTCGACTTCGCCGACGTCAAGTCGGTCATGTCCGAGGCCGGTTCGGCCCTCATGGGCATCGGCTCGGCCCGCGGCGACGACCGCGCGGTGGCCGCCGCCGAGATGGCGATCTCCTCGCCGCTCCTCGAAGCGTCCATCGACGGCGCCCGGGGCGTGCTGCTCTCCATCTCCGGCGGCTCCGACCTCGGCCTGTTCGAGATCAACGAGGCCGCCCAGCTGGTCAGCGAGGCCGCCCACCCCGAGGCCAACATCATCTTTGGCGCGGTGATCGACGACGCCCTCGGCGACGAGGTCCGGGTCACCGTGATCGCGGCCGGCTTCGACGGGGGCCAGCCGCCGTCCAAGCGGGACAACATCCTCGGCTCGTCCGCGCCCAAGCGCGAGGAGCCGGCTCCGGCACGGCAGATCGAGAGCCGTCCGTCCTTCGGCTCGCTCGGCAGCGTCAAGCCCAAGGAGGAGCCGGAGCCGCCGGCGCCCGAGCCGGCCAACGACATCCCGGTCGCCCCGCCGGTCCCGCCGTCCCGGTCCTACTCGGACAGCGCGGCCGAGGAGCTGGACGTGCCGGACTTCCTGAAGTGATAGGACGGCGCGAGAGCGTGAGCGGCGCGCACTTCGCTTTCACCGACCGGTGGGGCGGGGTGAGCGCCGCTCCGTATGAGGAGCTCAACCTCGGCGGCGCGGTCGGCGACGACCCCGACGCCGTACGGACCAATCGCGAACTGGCCGCCAAGTCGCTGGGCCTGGACCCGGCCGACGTGGTCTGGATGAACCAGGTGCACGGCAACGACGTCGCGATGGTGGACGGTCCCTGGGGTGAACGGCCCGCCGCTGAGGTCGATGCGATCGTGACCGTGCGGCGCGGACTCGCCCTCGCCGTCCTCACCGCCGACTGCACGCCCGTTCTCCTCGCCGACCCGGTCGCCGGGGTCGTGGCCGCTGCCCACGCCGGACGGCCCGGCATGATCACCGGAGTCGTCCCCGCCGCGCTACGCGCGATGACGGACCTGGGCGCCGAGCCCTCCCGGATCGTGGCCCGCACCGGACCCACCGTCTGCGGTAGGTGCTACGAGGTGCCGGAGGCGATGCGAGCCGAGGTGGCCGCCGTGGAGCCGACGGCGTACGCCGAGACGAGTTGGGGTACACCCGCCGTCGATGTGAGCGCCGGCGTGCATGCGCAACTCGAACGGCTCGGGGTGCGCGACCGGGAGCAGTCACCGGTGTGCACGCTGGAGTCGGGCGACCACTTCTCGTACCGCCGCGACCGCACCACCGGTCGGCTCGCGGGCTATGTCTGGCTGGGCTGATGGGGCATGACGGACCGTAAGGAAGAACTCGCCGTAAACCTGGCGAAGGTGGAGGAGCGGATCGCCGCCGCGTGCGCGGCCGCCGGACGGAAGCGCGAGGAGGTGACCCTGATCGTGGTCACCAAGACGTACCCGGCGAGTGATGTGCGAGTCCTGTCGGAACTCGGTGTGCGTCATGTCGCCGAGAACCGCGACCAGGACGCGGCACCCAAGGCCGCCGAATGCTCGGATCTGCCCCTTACATGGCATTTCGTGGGTCAGCTCCAGACCAACAAGGTGCGATCCGTGGTCGGTTACGCGGATCACGTGCAGTCCGTCGATCGTTCCAGGCTGGTGACGGCCCTCTCGAACGAGGCCGTGCGGGCCGGGCGCGAGGTGGGCTGCCTGATCCAGGTCGCGCTCGACGCGGGTGCGAGCGGCAGAGGGGAGCGGGGAGGCGTGGCACCGGACGGAATCGCCGAGTTGGCCGAACTGGTCGCTCGGTCTCCGGGGCTGCGGCTCGACGGACTGATGACCGTCGCGCCGCTCGCCGGGGAGTACGCGGGACGCGAACTGGCGGCGTTCGAGCGCATGATGGATTTGTCGACTGACCTGCGCCGGGCACATCCGGCTGCGAACATGGTCTCGGCAGGAATGAGCGCGGACCTTGAGCAAGCCGTGGCTGCCGGAGCGACACATGTGCGCGTCGGCACCGCGGTACTCGGAGTCCGTGCCGGGCTCGGGTAACGTCGCCAAGAGTCGGACCACAGCAGAAAATATGGTCATTACCGCTGTACAGCGGGCATAACGACCTCGTGGATCCCTGGCACTTGGCAGTCGTCAGCCGATCCACCACAGAGCGGAGGACTCAGAGCATGGCCGGCGCGATGCGCAAGATGGCGGTCTACCTCGGCCTCGTGGAGGACGATGGGTACGACGGCCGCGGTTTCGACCCCGACGACGACTTCGAACCCGAACTCGACCCGGAGCCCGAACGGGACCACCGGCGACACGAACCGTCGCACCAGTCCCACGGATCACATCACTCCCAAAGGGATGAATCGGTACGAGTGGTGCAGCCTCCGGCGCCGCGCGATCCGGTGCCTCACGCGGCCGCACTGCCTGCTGAATCCGGGCGTCCGGCGCGCATCGCGCCCGTGGCGTCCATCACACAAGAACGTCAAAGCCTGGAGAAGAACGCACCGGTGATCATGCCCAAGGTCGTGTCGGAACGAGAGCCTTACCGGATCACCACGCTTCACCCGCGGACCTACAACGAGGCCCGTACCATCGGGGAACACTTCCGTGAGGGCACCCCGGTGATCATGAATCTGACTGAGATGGATGACACAGACGCCAAGCGACTTGTCGACTTTGCGGCCGGTTTGGTGTTTGGTCTTCATGGAAGCATCGAGCGGGTGACGCAGAAGGTGTTTCTGTTGTCGCCTGCTAACGTCGATGTCACGGCGGAGGACAAGGCCCGTATCGCAGAGGGCGGGTTCTTCAACCAGAGCTGAGACGCACCACCGGAAACAGCAGTACCGAACAGCACGGATCAGGGGAGAGGGAAGCAAGGGTCATGAGCGTGGTCCTGGATGTCGTCTATATCGCGCTGATGTGCTTCCTCATCGTGATGATCTTCCGGTTGGTCATGGATTATGTCTTCCAGTTCGCCCGCTCATGGCAACCCGGCAAGGCGATGGTGGTCGTTCTGGAGGCCACCTACACTGTCACTGATCCACCGCTCAAGCTTCTGCGGCGGTTCATTCCGCCGCTGCGTCTCGGGGGCGTGGCGCTCGACCTGTCCTTCTTCGTACTGATGATCATCGTCTACATCCTGATCTCGATCGTGAGCGGGCTGTGAGCGATGTGAACTACCGTCTTGCCGATGCCGACGACTACGTTGAGGTGAAGAGATGCCGTTGACCCCCGAGGACGTGCGGAACAAGCAGTTCACGACCGTCCGCCTCCGAGAAGGCTATGACGAGGACGAGGTCGATGCCTTCCTCGATGAGGTCGAAGCCGAACTGACCCGCCTGCTTCGCGAGAACGAGGACCTGCGCGCCAAGCTGGCCGCGGCCACGCGTGCTGCTGCCCAGAACCAGCAGAACATGCGCAAGCCCCCGGAGGGTCCCGGTCCGCAGGACCAGCAGCAGGGTGGAATGCCGCAGGGCGGAATGCAGCCGGGCGGAATGCCGCAGCAGGGCGGTATGCCGCAGGGTGGTATGCAGCAGGGTGGTATGCCGCAGCAGGGTATGCGTGGTCCCGGCGCCCCCGTGCCCGCCGGCATATCGGGCCCGCCGCAGCAGCAGATGGGTGGCCCCATGGGAGGCCCGCCCCAGCTGCCGAGCGGTGCACCGCAGCTGCCCGCCGGCCCCGGCGGACAGGGTGGCCCGCAGGGTCCCGGCCCGATGGGCCAGGGTCCGATGGGTCAGGGCCCCATGGGGGGTCAGCCCCCGATGCAGCAGCAGATGGGTGGCCCGATGGGCGGCCCCATGGGCGGTCCGATGGGCGGCCCCGGTCAGGGCCCCGGTGGCGACAGTGCCGCCCGTGTCCTCTCGCTGGCCCAGCAGACCGCCGACCAGGCGATCGCCGAGGCCCGTTCCGAAGCCAACAAGATCGTCGGCGAGGCGCGTTCGCGTGCCGAGGGTCTTGAGCGGGACGCCCGTGCCAAGGCCGACGCCCTGGAGCGGGACGCGCAGGAGAAGCACCGTGTCGCGATGGGCTCCCTGGAGTCCGCCCGCGCCACGCTGGAGCGCAAGGTCGAGGACCTGCGCGGCTTCGAGCGCGAGTACCGCACGCGGCTGAAGTCGTACCTGGAGTCGCAGCTGCGTCAGCTGGAGACCCAGTCCGACGACTCGCTGGCCCCGCCGCGCACCCCGGCCACGGCGTCTCTCCCGCCGTCCCCGGCGCCTTCCATGGCTCCGGCCGGTGCGAGCGCGCCGTCGTACGGCGGCAACCAGGCGATGGGCGGCGCCCCGTCTCCTGCCGCTCCGTCCTACGGCGGTCAGCAGCAGATGTCGCCGGCGATGACCCAGCCGATGGCGCCGGTACGGCCGCAGGGTCCGGGTCCGATGGGACAGGCTCCCTCTCCGATGCGGGGGTTCCTCATTGACGAGGACGACAACTGACGGTTCGTAGTACGGCGTAGACGTCGGCAGCGTTCAGGGCGGGCCCCGGGTTTCTGATCCGGGGCCCGCCCTTTGCTGTGCGTACACGGACATGTGCGGTGTTTGTTCGGGCGGGGGTGAGGTGTCCGACGTACGCAATGCCGAAGGCCCGGCCCACCGAGAATTCCTCGGTGGGCCGGGCCTTCCAGGTGGGGTGCCGCCTGCGGGCATGCGTGGGCGTTATGCCTTGCGGAGGTGGAAGGTCAGGGTCAGCGTCTCGTCCGTGAACGGAGAGCCGAACGTGCCGTCTGCCTCTCCCTGGGCGAAGTCCGTGGACAGGACCTCGTCGGCGATGAGTTCGGTGTGCGCGGTCAGGGCCGCGATCGTCGCCGGGTCCGTCGCCGTCCACCGCAGGGCGATCCGGTCGGCCACGTCGAGGCCGCTGTTCTTGCGGGCCTCCTGGATCAGTCGGATCGCGTCACGGGCGAGGCCCGCCTGGCGGAGTTCCTCCGTGATCTCCAGGTCGAGAGCGACCGTCGCACCGGAGTCGGAGGCCACGGACCAGCCCTCGCGCGGGGTCTCGGTGATGATCACCTCGTCGGGGGCGAGGGTGATCGTCTCACCGTCGACCTCCACCGACGCCGTGCCCTCGCGCAGGGCCAGCGACAGCGCTGCCGCGTCCGCATCGGCCACGGCCCTGGCCACGTCCTGGACGCGCTTGCCGAACCGCTTGCCCAGGGCGCGGAAGTTGGCCTTCGCGGTCGTGTCGACCAGCGAGCCGCCCACCTCGGACAGCGAGGCCAGCGACTCGACGTTCAGCTCCTCCGTGATCTGGGTGTGCAGTTCGGGGTTGAGGGAGCCGAAGCCCGTCGCCGCGACCAGGGCCCGCTTCAGCGGCTGGCGCGTCTTGACGCCGGACTCCGCGCGCGTGGCACGGCCCAGCTCGACCAGGCGGCGGACCAGGACCATCTGCTTCGACAGCTCCGGGTCGATCGCCGACAGGTCCGCCTCGGGCCAGGACGCAAGGTGCACCGACTCCGGGGCGCCCGGGGTGACCGGCACGATCAGGTCCTGCCAGACCCGCTCGGTGATGAACGGCGTCAGCGGGGCCATGAGCTTGGTGACGGTCTCGACGACCTCGTGCAGCGTGCGCAGCGCGGCCTTGTCGCCCTGCCAGAAGCGGCGACGGGAGCGGCGTACGTACCAGTTGGACAGGTCGTCGACGAACGCCGACAGGAGCTTGCCGGCGCGCTGGGTGTCGTACGCCTCCAGGGACTGGGTCACCTGGTCGGTGAGCGCGTGGAGTTCGGACAGCAGCCAGCGGTCCAGGAGCGGGCGGTCGGCGGGGGCCGGGTCGGCCTCGCTCGGGGCCCAGTCGGAGGTGCGGGCGTACAGGGCCTGGAAGGCGACCGTGTTCCAGTACGTGAGGAGCGTCTTGCGGACGACCTCCTGGATCGTGCCGTGGCCGACGCGGCGGGCCGCCCACGGGGAGCCGCCGGCCGCCATGAACCAGCGGACGGCGTCGGCGCCGTGCCGGTCCATGAGCGGGATCGGCTCCAGGGTGTTGCCCAGGTGCTTGGACATCTTGCGGCCGTCCTCGGCGAGGATGTGGCCGAGGCAGACCACGTTCTCGTACGACGACTTGTCGAAGACCAGGGTGCCGACGGCCATCAGCGTGTAGAACCAGCCGCGGGTCTGGTCGATGGCCTCGCAGATGAACTGCGCCGGGTAGCGGGCCTCGAACAGTTCCTTGTTCTTGTACGGGTAGCCCCACTGCGCGAACGGCATCGAACCCGAGTCGTACCAGGCGTCGATGACCTCCGGCACGCGTGTGGCCGGCTTGGCGCAGCCGTCCTGGGGGCAGGCGAAGGTGACCTCGTCGATGTACGGGCGGTGCGGATCGAGGCCGGACTGGTCGGTGCCGGTCAGCTCGGTCAGCTCCGCGCGGGAGCCGACGCAGGTGAGGTGGTCGTCCTCGCAGCGCCAGATCGGCAGCGGGGTGCCCCAGTAGCGGTTGCGGGACAGGGCCCAGTCGATGTTGTTGTTCAGCCAGTCGCCGTACCGGCCGTGCTTGACCGTGTCCGGGAACCAGTTGGTGTTCTCGTTCTCCGCCAGGAGGCGGTCCTTGAGGGCCGTGGTGCGGATGTACCAGGAGGGCTGCGCGTAGTAGAGGAGCGCGGTGTGGCAGCGCCAGCAGTGCGGGTAGCTGTGCTCGTACGGGATGTGCTTGAAGAGCAGGCCGCGCTGCTGGAGGTCTTCCGTGAGCCGTTCGTCCGCCTTCTTGAAGAAGACGCCGCCTACGAGGGGGACGTCCTCCTCGAAGGTGCCGTCCGGGCGGACCGGGTTCACGACGGGCAGGCCGTACGCGCGGCAGACCTTGAGGTCGTCCTCACCGAAGGCGGGGGACTGGTGGACCAGACCCGTACCGTCCTCGGTCGTGACGTACTCGGCGTTCACCACGTAGTGGGTGCCGCCTTCGGTCTCCGGGCTGTGCTCGTCGGTTCCCTCGCTGACGCTCGGGAACTCGACCAGCTCGAACGGGCGCTGATACGTCCAGCGCTCCATCTCGGCGCCGGTGAAGGTCTGACCGGTGGTCTCCCAGCCCTCGCCGAGGGCCTTGGCGAGGAGCGGTTCGGCGACGACGAGCTTTTCGTCGCCGTCGGTCGCGACGACGTAGGTGACCTCGGGGTGGGCGGCGACGGCCGTGTTGGAGACCAGGGTCCAGGGGGTCGTCGTCCACACCAGGAGGGCGGCCTGGCCGGCGAGCGGACCGGAGGTGAGGGGGAAACGGACGTACACGGACGGGTCGACGACCGTCTCGTAGCCCTGTGCCAGCTCGTGGTCGGACAGGCCGGTGCCGCAGCGCGGGCACCACGGGGCGACGCGGTGGTCCTGGACCAGCAGGCCCTTGGTGAAGATCTCCTTCAGCGACCACCAGACGGATTCGATGTACTCGGGGTCCATGGTGCGGTAGGGGTCGTTGAGGTCGGTCCAGTAGCCCATGCGGGTCGTGAGCGCTTCGAAGGCGTCGGTGTGGCGGGTCACCGACTCGCGGCACTTGGCGTTGAACTCGGCGATGCCGTACGCCTCGATGTCCTGCTTGCCGGAGAAGCCGAGCTCCTTCTCGACCGCCAGCTCCACCGGCAGGCCGTGGCAGTCCCAGCCGGCCTTGCGGGCCACGTGGTAGCCGCGCATGGTGCGGAAGCGGGGGAAGACGTCCTTGAAGACGCGTGCCTCGATGTGGTGGGCGCCCGGCATGCCGTTCGCGGTGGGCGGGCCTTCGTAGAACACCCACTCGGGGCGGCCCTCGGACTGCTCCAGAGTCTTGGCGAAGATCTTCTGATCGCGCCAGAAGTCGAGCACGGCGTGCTCCAGCGCGGGCAGGTCGACCTGGGCGGGCACCTGGCGGTACGTCGGCGTTGTCATCAGCGAGCTTCCTCCGGCGGACTTTCTGCCTTCCGACCGGAGGGACGAGAGCTACGTCTTTCCTTGCGCCGCCTTCGGCGCGCTCCCGCGGTACCACCCTCCTTGGCTCCCCGGTGCGTCGTCCACGCCGGTGAGCCCCCTCATTGGGGTCGCGATGCCGGTTCTACCGACCGCAGCTGTTCGACTGCGGCTTTCTTCCGGCGGCTCCGGGGTGATCTTCACGTCGCGCTCGCCCCCGGGCTTCCACCGTCCCCGGGTCGCTCTGGGCTGCGTACGCCGCTACTCGTCCCCATCCACGCTTTTCGCTCCGCCCAGTGTACGGCGCCCCGCGGACAGCGGCCGACCGGTTTTCCGGTGGCCGGGGGCGGACCGGTGGCGGGTTCCGGGATGACCCGATTGGCCAGGTAGGTGCGCTCGGATCCTGGGACGGCGGGCTTGGCGGATTACCCGGCGGAGAGCTGGGCACAACGGATGCATGCTTCCCGCCCGGCGCCTGCGGGGCGGGCGAATCGGGCGGCGTGCCCCGTTGCCGCGGGACTCAAGTCGATTTATCGTCCCAGCACGATTCGCGAGCAAGATCACAATATGTGAAGGGGCCGCGGCCATGGTGGCGAAGAAGACCGCCGTACAGCAGTCGGCGTCCGGCAGATCCACACGTGGCTCCGACGGTGCGGCCAAGGACGTGAGCGGCAAGAAGAGCGCGCAAGGGGGTGCCGCGGGGAGGGCCGCGGAGGCGGCGAAGCCGGTGAAGACGGTGCGTGAGGCTGACGCCGCCGGGAAGGTGGCCGGTGCGACGGCGGCAGGCAGCCTGGCGGGGAGGAAGGGGGCGGGGGGGAAGTCGCCGGGGGAGAAGGGGTCGGAGAAGAAGGGGCCCGGTGCATCCAAAGGGGACGAGAGGAAGACGGCTGACAAGGGGTCGGCTGACAAGGGGTCGGTCGCGAAGGGGTCGGCTGACGAAGAGACGGCCGTGAAGAAGACGGCTGCCAAGAAGGTGGCTGCCAAGAGGACGGCGACCGAGAAGGCGGCCGCCACGAAGACCGCCGCCACGAAGACCGCCGCCAAGAGGGCGTCGGCGGCATCGAAGGCGGCTCCCTCGGCTCCTTCACCTCCGTCGGCTTCCTCGAAGGGGGCGGTTGCCAAGAAGGCCGCTGCGAGGGAGGCGGTCCCCACGAAAGGGGCGGTCGCCACCAAGGCCGCTGCCAAGAAGGCGGCAGGTAGGAAGGTGTCCCCAGAGAAGGGCGTGGTGGAGAAGGCGGCGGCAGCGAAGGCGGCGGCCAAGGGCGCGGCGGCCGAGAAGCTGGCGGCAGAGGAGGCCGCTGCCGAGGAGGCGGGGGACAGGACGGCCGTGGCGAAGAAGGCGGCCTCGGAGAAGGAGGTCAGGGCGGCCGGTACCAGGAAGGCGGCTGCGAAGAAGACGGCTGTTTCGAAGAGTGCCGCCGAGCAGGACGGCGCCACGAAGAGCACGCTTGCGAAGAGCACCTCCAAGAAGAGTGCGGCCAAGAAGAAGAGCACGGCCAAGAAGGCGGGCGCGGCCGAGGCCGCGAAGCAGACGGGAGCCACGACGGTGGTTGCGAAGAAGACTCCTGGCACGGCCACGGCGGCGAAGACCGCCGTTCCGAAGGCACGGATCGCCGCGGCGGTGGAGCCGGGCGAGCTCGCGGTGCGCCCCGGTGAGGACCCCTGGACCCCGGAGGAGGTCGAGGAGGCGCGTACCGAGCTGCTGTCCGAGGGGACGCGGCTGCGTACCGAGATCACGTCGTCCGAGGAGTCGCTCGCGGGTCTGATGCGGGACTCCGGGGACGGTGCGGGCGACGACCAGGCGGACACCGGCACCAAGAACATCACGCGCGAGCACGAGCTGGCCCTCGCCGCCAACGCGCGCGAGATGCTGATCCAGACGGAGCGCGCCCTGGAGCGGCTCGACGCGGGCACGTACGGCCTGTGCGAGAACTGCGGGAACCCCATCGGCAAGGCCCGCATGCAGGCCTTCCCGCGGGCCACCCTGTGCGTCGAGTGCAAGCAGAAGCAGGAGCGCCGCTACTGATCGCCGGCGGCCGGTTCGTCGTACGCCTCCAGCACGCCGGTCCCATGAGGCGTGCCGTACGCTCGTGCTCAGTCAGGTACCTAGGTTGAGGGACTCACGTGGCAGAGGCGGAGCGCATCATCGGTACGCCGGATTCCCCCGAGGGAGCTGGAGCTGAGCCGGAGCGGTCGTCCGGTCGGGATGGGCAGGAGAGCGGTGGTGAGGGGTCCAGGGGCAAGCGCCGGATCGCCGTCCTGTTCGCCGTGGCCGCGTTCGCGTACGCCCTGGACCTGATCAGCAAGATGATCGTGGTCGCCGAGCTGGAGCACCACGACGCGATCGAGATCTTCGGGGACTGGCTGAAGCTGGAGGCGATCCGCAACGCGGGCGCGGCCTTCGGCTTCGGCGAGGCCTTCACGGTCATCTTCACGGTGATCGCCGCGGCCGTGATCGTCGTGATCGCACGCCTCGCCCGCAAGCTCTACAGCCTGCCCTGGGCGATCGCGCTCGGCCTGCTGCTCGGCGGTGCGCTCGGCAACCTCACCGACCGGATCTTCCGCTCGCCGGGCGTCTTCGAGGGAGCGGTCGTCGACTTCATCGCGCCCAAGCACTTCGCGGTGTTCAACCTGGCCGACTCGGCGATCGTGTGCGGCGGCATCCTGATCGTGCTGCTGTCGTTCCGGGGGCTCGATCCGGACGGGACCGTCCACAAGGACTGAGCACGCGTTCGGGGGTGTCGGCGGTGTCCGGCATACTCGACGGGTGAGCACGCTTCCCGAGATCCGCACCCTGCCCGTGCCCGACGGCCTGGAGGGCGAGCGCGTCGACGCCGTCATCTCCCGCATGTTCGGTTTCTCCCGTACCAAGGCCGCCGAGCTGGCGGCGGCGGGGAAGGTCGTCGTCGACGGCTCGGTGGTCGGGAAGTCCGAGCGGGTGCACGGCGGCGCCTGGCTGGAGGTCGAGATGCCGCAGGCGCCCGCGCCGGTGCAGGTGGTCGCCGAGCCGGTCGAGGGCATGGAGATCATTCACGACGACGAGGACGTGGTCGTCATCCTCAAGCCGGTCGGCGTGGCCGCGCACCCCAGCCCCGGGTGGTCCGGAGCGACGGTCATCGGCGGGCTCGCCGCCGCCGGGTACCGCATCTCGACGTCCGGCGCCGCCGAGCGCCAGGGCATCGTGCACCGCCTCGACGTCGGTACGTCGGGGCTGATGGCGGTCGCCAAGTCGGAGCGCGCGTACACCTCACTGAAGCGCCAGTTCAAGGAGCGCACGGTCGACAAGCGCTACCACACGCTGGTCCAGGGCCACCCCGACCCGACCAGCGGCACCATCGACGCCCCCATCGGCCGCCACCCCAACCACGACTACAAGTGGGCGGTCACCGCCGACGGCAAGCCGTCCGTGACGCACTACGACCTCATCGAGGCGTTCCGCGCGGCCTCCCTGCTCGATGTGAAGCTGGAGACCGGCCGCACCCACCAGATCCGCGTCCACATGGCCGCCCACCGGCACCCCTGCGTCGGCGACCTCACCTACGGCGCCGACCCGACGCTCGCCAAGCGGCTCCACCTGACCCGCCAGTGGCTGCATGCCGTACGGCTGGGCTTCGAGCACCCCGGAGACGGGCAGTGGGTCGAGTTCGCCAGCGACTACCCGGCCGACCTGCAGAAGGCCCTGGACCAGGTCCGTGAGGAGACGTACGGATGAGCTCCGCCACCCCGTCGTACGTGGTCCGGGTCGCCGAGGGTCCCGGCGACCGCGAGGCGTGCTTCGCCGTGCGCAAGGAGGTCTTCGTCGCCGAGCAGGGCGTGCCCGAGGATCTTGAGTACGACGCCTATGACGCCGTAGCGGTGCATGTGCTGGCCGTTCGGGAGGACGGGACGCCGCTCGGGGCCGGGCGGCTGCTGTGCGGTGAGGAGGCCGCCGCGAAGAACGGCGGTGATCCGTCCGTCGGCTCGCTCGGCAGGCTCGCGGTGACGAAGGCGGCACGCGGGCTGGGCATCGGGGCGGCATTGGTGCGGGCCGTCGAGGAGGCGGCACGCGCGCGTGGACTGCGGGCCGTGGATCTGCATGCGCAGACCCACGCGACGGGGTTCTACGAGCGGTTGGGGTACGCGGCGTACGGACCGGAGTTCCTGGACGCGGGGATGCCGCATCGGGCGATGCGGCGGTCTGTGTAGCCCGAGCCCGGGGGAACAGCTGGAGGAGCTGTCCGAGCAGTTTGTGCGGCGGGCTTTCGGCCTCGGGGTGCGGATCAGCCGGGGACGGGGGGAGAGACGATGCGCCCGGCGGGGGCGGATTCCGAGGTGGTGGAGCGGGTTGTTGGGGCAGCTGGATGTGTCCAGTTTTAAGGTGATATGTCGCCATTCGTGGCCGACGTCGTAGGGTTTGATCATGGCTCGCAACGTGGTGATCAGTGGTGGCGGTACGGGGATCGGGCTCGCGGCGGCGCGGCTCTTCGCCGGTGACGGGGACCGGGTGCTGCTCCTGGGGCGGCGGGCGGAGGTGCTGGCGGAAGCCGGGGTGGCCGGTGCGCTGACATGTGCCGCCGATCTCAGCGATCCGCGTGAGGTGCGCGGCGTCGCCGATTTCGTCGCGCGGGAGTTCGGGACCGTGGACGTACTGATCCACAGTGCCGGTGGTGCCGGGTATCTCGAACCGCCGGCCGAATCGGACGATCCGCTCGACGCGGTCGCCCACGACTGGACCGTCAACTTCCGGCTCAACACGCTGACCGCCGTGCTGCTCACCGAGGCGCTCAAGGAGCGGCTCGCCGAACCCGGTGGGCGGGTGCTGTTCCTCAGCTCCATCGCCGCGTTCCGGGGGTCGGGCAGCGGCGCGTACGCCGCCGCCAAGGCCGCGCTGCATCCGTACACCCATGACCTGGCCCGGCAGCTGGGGCCGCGGGCGATCACCGTCAACGTGGTCGCGCCGGGGTATGTCGAGGACACCGGGTTCTTCGGGGACACGATGGACCAGGCGCGACGGGAACGGCTCATCGAAGAGACCTCGACCGGGCGGGCCGGCACGCCCGGCGACATCGCCGCGACCCTGCACTTCCTCGCCTCCCACGCGGCCGGCCACATCACCTCCCAGGTGATCCAGGTCAACGGGGGCGCTGAGCGCGGGCATTGACCGTCAGCGGCCTGGGCGGTGCGGCGGCTCATAGGCGCGGCGGGGGGCCGTGCCGTCGCGGAGCGCGCGGCCGTCGACGTGGCCCGGCGGCAGTACCGCGTCCGCCGTGTTGACGCGGGGCAGTGCGTAGGGGTGCTCCGCGGCCAGCCAGCGGATCATCCGCTCGCGCACCATGACCCGTACCGTCCAGATGTCGTCCGCGTCCTTGGCCGTCATCAGCGCCCGCACCTCCATGGTGCTGGCGGTGGCGTCCGTGACGTCCAGGCCGTAGTGGCGGCCGTCCCAGGCCGGGCACTCGCGCAGGATGTCGCGCAGCTGCTCGCGCATCGCCTCCACCGGGGCGGAGTGGTCGACCTGCCAGTAGACGATTCCGGTCATCTGGGCGCCGCCGCGCGACCAGTTCTCGAAGGCCTTGGATGTGAAGTACGACACCGGCATGGTGATCCGGCGCTCGTCCCAGGTCCGCACGGTCAGGAAGGTGAGCGTGATCTCCTCGACCGTGCCCCACTCGCCGTCCACGACGACCGTGTCGCCTATGCGCACCATGTCGCCGAAGGCGATCTGCAGTCCCGCGAACATGTTGCCCAGCGTCGACTGCGCGGCGACACCGGCGACGATGCCGAGGATGCCCGCCGACGCCAGCAGCGAGGCGCCGGCCGCGCGCATCGCCGGGAACGTCAGCAGCATCGCGGCCACGGCCACCACGCCGACGATCGCCGCCACCACCCGCATGATCAGCGTCACCTGCGTACGGACCCGCCGGACCCGGGCCGCGTCGCGATGGGCGCGCGCATAGCGGCTGTACGACGTCTCGACGACGGCCGCGGTGATCCGGACCACCAGCCAGGCGGCGGCCCCGATCAGCACCAGCGTCAGCGTCCGGCCGATGCCGACCTGGAACTCCTCCAGCAGCTCCGCCGCGTCGTACGACCCTCTGAGCATCGCCGCGCACAGCACGACCTGGTAGGGAATCCTGGCGCGGCGCAGCAGGCCCCACAGCGGCGTCTCGCTGTGCCGTGCGTCGGCCTTGCACAGCAGCCGGTCGGTGGCCCAGCCGATGAGCAGCGGCAGCACGATCGAGCCGCCGATGACGATCAGCGGGCGGAGTATGTTCTCCATGCCTCCGAACCGTAACCGGCCGACCGGGGGCGTGAACATGGCGCCCCCGGTGCGGGTCCTGCGAGGCGGGCGTCGCGGGGCGTTGTCGTACCCGGCTGGCACCATGGCCTCATGAACATCGTGCTCTTTCACTCGACCTATGGCCTCAGGCCCGCGGTGCGTGCCGCGGCGGACCGGCTGCGCGGCGCCGGACACGAGGTGTGGACGCCGGACCTGTTCGAGGGGCGGACGTTCGAGACGGTCGAGGAGGGCATGACCTTCAATGACGAGGTCGGCAAGGACGAGCTGCTGAAGCGGGCCGTGCTGGCCGCGGCGCCCTATTCCGGGCGGGGGCTGGTGTACGCCGGTTTCTCGCTCGGCGCCTCCATCGCGCAGACCCTCGCACTGGGCGACGAGAAGGCGCGCGGGCTGCTGCTTCTGCACGGCACCTCGGACCTCGCGCCGAACGTCTCGGCGGACGATCTGCCGGTGCAGCTGCATGTCGCCGAGCCGGACCCGTTCGAGACCGACGACTGGCTGAGCGCCTGGTATCTGCAGATGGGCAGAGCGGGCGCCGACGTGGAGGTCTACAGATACGCCGGGGCCGGGCACCTGTTCACCGACCCCGGCCTGCCGGACTACGACGAGGAGGCCGCAGAGGCCACCTGGCGGGTGGCACTCGGCTTCCTCGACGGCATGGACGCGTAAGCGCTCCGCCGGCTGTGTCGACATGCGGCCTGGCCGCGGGGCCGCGCTGTGCTGTCGGCCCCTTGCCTTCGGGCAGGGGAAGCCGAATCGCGGGCAGGGTGATTCGGCGTTCCGGAAGGTAGGCGCTGACGGTGGCTGCAAACAGACGGTCGTGACGGGGGAGTTGAGGCCTGTGATCGGTGGCCGGCCGGGGTGGCGGCCTGGGCGGTCACTCACTCGGGTGATGTTGACCGATGGTGTGCGCGGCCGGGGAACACGCGAGCTGGGTTCAGGGCATGGCACGGTTTCGGATGTACCCGACGAGCGGGCAGGCGGGCATCATGCCCGGCCACTGTGCGCATGCCCGGTACGTGTGGGATCTGGCCGTCGAGCAGCACTCGCACTGGTACAAGGGGCGCAAGGCCGCGCCCGGCTTCGCCGAGCAGTGCCGCCAGCTCACCGAGGCCCGGCGTGACAACGAATGGCTGGCGGCCGGGAACGCTGACGTGCAGCAGCAGGCCCTCAAGGACTTCGGCAAGGCCAGGACCGCCGAGTACGCCAAGGTCGCCACACTCAAGGCACGCGAAGCTGACCGGCGTGAGGACTGGTGCGAGAAGACCAGCACGATGCTCGCCCGAACCTGTGACCTGGTGCGGTTCGAGAAGCTGAACATCAGGAACATGACCGCCTCCGCGAGAGGGACGGTCGACGAGCCCGGGGAGAAGGTCAGGCAGAAGGCCGGACTGAACCGGGTGATTCTCGCCCAGGGCTGGGGCCTTGTGCTCCGGCGGCGCACCGGGCACAAGGCCCCGGACGTATGGAGGACGTCCCGGCTCCGTACTCCTGTGGTGTTCAGCCGGTGCCGGAGGGTGACAACGGCCACTGTCCGTTCGAGTGCTCGTGAACCTCAACCCACCCGGGTTGGAACCCCCCTCTCTTGAGGAGGGGGAGGATGTCAAAGCAGGACACCGTCGGGGGAGCGGGCGGGTCGCCCGAGGCGACACCGTGCAGGAACGCGGGGGCGTCGTCGGCAGCGCGGTGCAAGCGAGTTGGCGCTCTGTGAAGTTCTGTGTCGACGGGGCACGAGCGATCAGGTTACTGACCGGTATGAACGAAAGCGGGCGAACTCGCAAGAGTTCGCCCGCTCTTCGGCCGGGGGTCGACCGGGAATCGTGGTTCAGGCCTTGAGGGCCGCGTCGACCGCCGTGTTGAAGTCGGCCACCGTCATCGGCACGTTGCCGTCGGAGGCCGTGAGCGTCTTGCCGTCCATCTTCAGGGTCGGGGTGCCGGTCACGCCGCTGTCGTCGAAGGTGGCCGACATCTCCAGCGCCCACTTGTCGTAGGTGCCGTTGGTCACGGCGTTCTGGAACTGCTTGTTGCCCTTCAGGGCGTCGACCGTGTCCGCGATCTCGATCAGGTAGTCGTCGTCCTTGAACTTGTCGTCCGTCTCCTCCGGGTGCCACTTAGCCGAGTACATCGCGGTCTTGTAGTCGAGGAAGGCGTC
The DNA here is from genome assembly GCF_009709555.1 of Streptomyces blattellae. Classification (GTDB taxonomy): domain Bacteria; phylum Actinomycetota; class Actinomycetes; order Streptomycetales; family Streptomycetaceae; genus Streptomyces; species Streptomyces blattellae. Next base: position 86,972 of record NZ_WJBG01000117.1, read on the forward strand.
GGTGCTGACGTTCAGGGCCGCGCCGAGGGCGCTGAGCGCGTTCCTGGAGCCCTCGCCGGGCACGCCGTTGTCGATGAAGGTGGCGCCGACGTACTGGATCTTGAACTTGCCGTCCTCGACATCCTTGTCGACCGTCGCGCCGACGGCCTGCTCGAACTGGGCGCAGATCGGGCAGCGCGGGTCCTCGTACATGACCAGGGTCTTCTTGGCGCTGGACTCGCCGATGACGACGGTCGTGCCGTTCTTTCCGGTGGTGTTGGCCGGCTTGACGAGCCTGTCGTCCTTCGCGGCCTCCCAGTAACCGGGCTGGTTGCTCTGCTGCACCGCGTAGGCGATGCCGAAGGCTATCGCGAGGACGCCGACGATCGAACAGGCCACGATGACCTGGCGCTTGACCTTGTCGCGCTTGGCCTGCCGCTCGCGCTCCTGGCGCAGCCGCTCGCGGGCGGCGGACTTCGCGGCCTGGCTGTTCCGCTTGCTCATGGGGGTTCTCCAGTGGGACGCGCACCTGTCGTGCGCGGGATACGTATGGGGACTGCTGGTGCTCAGCGGCTGTTCGCGTGAAGGCTCAGGCGAAGGCCGGGCACGGCGGCCCTCGGCGTCCCAGGGAGTGCACGAGGATCCGGTCGCGGATGACGGCCGGGCGGTGGGCGGAGCGCGGCAGGCGGCGGGCCGGCGAGGCCGGGCGCACGGTCACCGCGGCGGTCGCGAGGAGCAGCGGCCGGAACGTGGTCGCCGCCACCGCGCACAGCAGCTGGGCCAGGGCCCGCTCACCGCGGCGCAGATAGGCGGCGGCCAGCAGCCCGACTCCGACATGGGCGCCCAGCAGCAGCCAGGCCGCCGTCGGGTCGACGTGGGCGAGCAGGGCGGCCTGGTCGGGGTCGGCCCCGGTGACCCGGGCCAGCGGGGTGCCGACGCCGGTGCCGCCGCCGCACAGGACGTCGAAGCCGACGGAGCGCAGCGGGCCCGCGACCGGGCCGCCCGCGGCGCCGTAGCAGACGTGCTGGCCGGTGGTGAAGACGGTGTCGGCGGCCAGCTCCAGCGGGATCAGCAGGGCGGCGATCCGCCCGAACCCGCGCTCCCGGCCGGCCAGGGCGTAGGCGATGGCGAACACGGCGGCGGCGACCGCGGCCACCGTGTTCAGCGGCAGCGGGACCCCGGACAGCAGCACGTGCGACGCGGTGCTGAGCGTCACGACGAGTGCCGTGAACAGCGCCGCGCGTACGGCTCTGAGCTGGGTCCCGGATATGTCCATGGCGGAGGAAAGTGTGTCACGTGGGCCGGTAAGGGATCCCTAAAGGGCTCCTGTGAGTGGCCCTTCCGTCACAGACCCGGAATCCGGCCGTTGCGGAACAGGTCCAGGAAGATCTGGTGGTCGGCACGCGCGCGTGCGCCGTAGCTGTGCGCGAAGTCCACCAGCAGGTCCGCGAAGCCGGCGCCGTCGTCGGAGTCCGCCGCGATCGCCGCGTCGATGGCCCGCTCGGTGGAGAAGGGCACCAGGGACTCGCCGGAGGTGTTGTCGGCCGCGGAGTGCATCGTCGCCGTCGCCCGGCCGAGGTCGGCGACGACCGCTGCGATCTCCTCCGGGTCGTCGATGTCGCCCCAGTCCAGGTCCACGGCGTACGGCGAGACCTCGGCGACCAGCTGACCGGCGCCGTCCAGCTCGGTCCAGCCCAGCCACGGGTCGGCGTGCGCCTGGAGGGCGCGCTGGGAGATCACCGTGCGGTGGCCCTCGTGCTGGAAGTAGTCGCGGATCGCCGGGTCGGCGACGTGCCGGGAGACGGCCGGGGTCTGGGCCTGCTTGATGTAGATGACGACGTCGTTCTCCAGGGCGTCGGTGTGGCCCTCCAGGAGGATGTTGTACGAGGGCAGCCCGGCCGAGCCGATGCCGATGCCGCGGCGGCCGACGACATCCTTGACGCGGTAGGAGTCCGGGCGGGAGAGGGAGGCCTCGGGGAGTGTCTCCAGGTAGCCGTCGAAGGCCGCGAGCACCTTGTAGCGGGTGGCGGCGTCCAGTTCGATGGAACCGCCGCCCGGCGCGAAGCGACGCTCGAAGTCGCGGATCTCGGTCATCGACTCCAGCAGCCCGAAACGGGTCAGCGAGCGGGCGTCACGCAGCGCGTCCAGCAGCGCGCCCTGGGCGGTGTCCAGCGTGAACGGCGGCACCTCGTCGCTCTTGGCGCCGGTCGCCAGGGCGTGGATCCGCTCGCGGTACGCGCCCGCGTACACCTGCACCAGCTCGGTGATCTGCTCGTCACTGAGCGCCTTGGCGTACCCGATCAGCGCGATGGAGGCCGAGAAGCGCTTGAGGTCCCAGGTGAAGGGGCCGACGTACGCCTCGTCGAAGTCGTTGACGTTGAAGATCAGCCGGCCGTTGGCGTCCATGTACGTGCCGAAGTTCTCGGCGTGCAGGTCGCCGTGGATCCACACCCGCGAGGTGCGCTCGTCCAGGTACGGGCCGCCGCGCTTCTCCGCGTCCTGGTCGTGGTAGAAGAGGCACGCCGTGCCCCGGTAGAACGCGAACGCCGAGGCCGCCATCTTGCGGAACTTCACGCGGAACGCGGCCGGGTCGGCGGCCAGGAGTTCGCCGAAGGCGGTGTCGAAGACGGTGAGGATCTCCTCGCCGCGTTGCTCGGCGCTGAGCTGCGGGACCGACATTGCCTGGTGCCTCCTGGTGCGGGGGTGGTGCATGACATGTGGGGCGGACCTTCCGTCCAGACCAACGTCCGAAGGTCCGCGGGAGTGCCCGTGACCCCTGGATGAAGGTACGCGGGGAACCCCCGCGAGTGTCAGTGCCGAGGCATAGACTTCGTCGCTGTCCCCCGGACCGTCCGCAGCTTGTCGGACCCTCGTCGACGTACGTTTTCCTTGGAGGCCGAAGCCGTGTCAAAGCCGCCGTTCACGCACCTGCACGTCCACACCCAGTACTCGCTGCTGGACGGTGCCGCGCGGCTGAAGGACATGTTCAACGCGTGCAACGAGATGGGCATGACCCATATCGCCATGTCCGACCACGGCAACCTGCACGGGGCGTACGACTTCTTCCACTCCGCGAAGAAGGCCGGAGTCACCCCGATCATCGGCATCGAGGCCTATGTCGCCCCCGAGTCGCGGCGCAACAAGCGCAAGATCCAGTGGGGCCAGCCGCACCAGAAGCGCGACGACGTCTCCGGTTCCGGTGGTTACACCCACAAGACGATCTGGGCGGCGAACGCCACCGGCCTGCACCACCTCTTCCGGCTCTCCTCCGACGCGTACGCCGAGGGCTGGCTGCAGAAGTGGCCCCGGATGGACAAGGAGACCATCTCCCAGTGGTCCGAGGGGCTCATCGCCTCCACCGGCTGCCCCTCCGGCGAGCTGCAGACCCGGCTGCGCCTCGGCCAGTACGACGAGGCCCTGAAGTCGGCCGCCGAGTACCAGGAGATCTTCGGCAAGGACCGCTACTTCCTGGAGCTGATGGACCACGGCATCGAGATCGAACGCCGGGTCCGCGACGGCCTGCTGGAGATCGGCAAGAAGCTCGGCATCCCGCCCCTGGTCACCAACGACTCGCACTACACCTACGCGCACGAGGCGACCGCGCACGACGCGCTGCTGTGCATCCAGACCGGCAAGAACCTCTCCGACCCGGACCGCTTCAAGTTCGACGGCACTGGCTACTACCTGAAGTCCACGGACGAGATGTACGCCGTCGACTCCTCGGACGCCTGGCAGGAAGGCTGCCGCAACACCCTCCTGGTGGCCGAGCAGATCGACACCACCGGCATGTTCGAGGCCAAGAACCTCATGCCGAAGTTCGACATCCCCGAGGGCTACACCGAGGTCACCTGGTTCAAGGAGGAGGTCCGCCGCGGCATGGAGCGCCGCTTCCCCGGCGGCATCCCGGAGGACCGGCAGAAGCAGGCCGAGTACGAGATGGACGTCATCATCCAGATGGGGTTCCCGGGCTACTTCCTCGTGGTCGCCGACTTCATCATGTGGGCCAAGAACAACGGCATCGCGGTCGGCCCCGGCCGGGGCTCCGCGGCCGGTTCGATCGTCGCCTACGCCATGGGCATCACCGACCTCGACCCGATCCCGCACGGCCTGATCTTCGAGCGGTTCCTCAACCCCGAGCGCGTCTCCATGCCCGACGTCGACATCGACTTCGACGAGCGCAGGCGCGTCGAGGTGATCAGGTACGTGACGGAGAAGTACGGCGCCGACAAGGTGGCCATGATCGGCACCTACGGCAAGATCAAGGCCAAGAACGCGATCAAGGACTCCGCGCGCGTGCTGGGCTACCCGTACGCGATGGGCGACCGGCTCACCAAGGCGATGCCCGCCGACGTGCTCGGCAAGGGCATCGACCTGAACGGCATCACCGACCCCTCGCACCCGCGCTACAGCGAGGCGGGCGAGATCCGCGCGATGTACGAGAACGAACCGGACGTGAAGAAGGTCATCGACACCGCCAAGGGCGTCGAGGGCCTGGTCCGGCAGATGGGCGTGCACGCCGCCGGCGTGATCATGTCCAGCGAGCCCATCGTCGACCACGCTCCCATCTGGGTGCGGCATACGGACGGCGTGACCATCACGCAGTGGGACTACCCGCAGTGCGAGTCGCTCGGCCTGCTGAAGATGGACTTCCTCGGCCTGCGCAACCTGACGATCATGGACGACGCCGTCAAGATGGTGAAGTCCAACAAGGGCATCGACCTCGACCTGCTGGCCCTCCCGCTCGACGATCCGAAGACCTTCGAACTGCTCCAGCGCGGTGAGACGCTCGGCGTCTTCCAGTTCGACGGCGGTCCCATGCGCTCGCTGCTGCGCCTGATGAAGCCCGACAACTTCGAAGACATCTCCGCCGTCTCGGCGCTCTACCGTCCCGGCCCGATGGGCATGGACTCGCACACCAACTACGCGCTGCGCAAGAACAAGCTCCAGGAGATCACCCCGATCCACAAGGAACTGGAGGATCCCCTCGAAGAGGTCCTGGCCGTCACCTACGGCCTGATCGTCTACCAGGAGCAGGTCCAGAAGGCCGCCCAGATCATCGCCGGGTACTCGCTCGGCGAGGCCGACATCCTCCGCCGCGTGATGGGCAAGAAGAAGCCCGAGGAACTGGCGAAGAACTTCGTCCTCTTCCAGAAGGGCGCGCGGGACAAGGGCTACAGCGACGAGGCGATCCAGGCCCTGTGGGACGTGCTGGTCCCGTTCGCCGGCTACGCGTTCAACAAGGCGCACTCGGCGGCGTACGGCCTGGTCTCGTACTGGACCGCGTTCCTGAAGGCGAACCACCCCGCCGAGTACATGGCCGCCCTGCTCACCTCGGTCAAGGACGACAAGGACAAGTCGGCCGTCTACCTCAACGAGTGCCGCCGCATGGGCATCAAGGTGCTCCCGCCGAACGTCAACGAGTCGCTGCACAACTTCGCCGCCCAGGGCGACGACGTGATCCTCTTCGGCCTGGAAGCCGTGCGCAACGTCGGCACGAACGTGGTCGACTCGATCATCCGGTCCCGCAACGCGAAGGGGAAGTACGCCTCCTTCCCCGACTACCTCGACAAGGTCGAGGCCGCCGCCTGCAACAAGCGCACCACCGAATCGCTGATCAAGGCGGGTGCGTTCGACTCCCTGGGGCACACCCGCAAGGGCCTCACCGCGCACTTCGAGCCGATGATCGACAACGTGGTGGCGGTCAAGCGCAAGGAGGCCGAGGGGCAGTTCGACCTCTTCGGCGGGATGGGCGAGGAGGACACCAGCGAGCCCGGCTTCGGACTCGACGTCGAGTTCACCACCGAGGAGTGGGACAAGACGTATCTGCTCGCCCAGGAGCGGGAGATGCTCGGACTGTATGTGTCCGACCACCCGCTCTTCGGCCTGGAGCATGTGCTGTCCGACAAGGCCGACGCGGGCATCGCCCAGCTCACCGGAGGTGAGCACGCGGACGGCGCGGTCGTCACCATCGGCGGCATCATCTCGGGCCTCCAGCGCAAGATGACCAAGCAGGGCAACGCCTGGGCGATCGCCACCGTCGAGGACCTCGCCGGTTCCATCGAGTGCATGTTCTTCCCGGCCACGTACCAGCTGGTGTCGACCCAACTCGTCGAGGACGCCGTGGTGTTCGTCAAGGGGCGGCTCGACAAGCGTGAGGACGTGCCGCGGCTCGTCGCGATGGAGCTCCAGGTCCCCGACCTGTCGAACGCGGGCACCAACGCGCCCGTGATCCTCACCATCCCGGCCACCCGGGTCACCCCGCCCATGGTCAGCCGCCTCGGGGAGATCCTCAGCCACCACAAGGGCGACAGCGAGGTGCGGATCAGGCTCCAGGGGCCGAGGAAGACGACCGTGCTCCGCCTGGACCGGCACCGGGTCAAGCCGGATCCCGCGCTCTTCGGCGACCTGAAGGTGCTGCTCGGCCCGTCCTGTCTGGCCGGCTGAGGCGCAGTCGGGCGAGAGGGGGCGTGCGCCGTGCCGGGCACGCCCCCTGTCGTGTGCCTGGGCTGCAACAGCCCGTTATGAAGATGTCAGTTGTGACCGAAGCGCTTCTGCTTGCCCTTGCGCGCGATGTCACTGGGAGTCACCTGGGACATGTGCTGCTCGGCCTGCGCCTCCATCGGGGGCTGCTGGGCCTGGTGCTGCCCGCGCTCGGACTGGGGCTGTTTTCGGTCCTGCTTCTTGTTCTTGGCCATGGTGATCTGCCTCCTGTGGGGGATCTAGGGGCCAGGGCCGCGACCAGACTCACATAGGCTGACAAGGAACGCATTTCGGATAATTACCGTCTGTGACAGCCCTTGTCGGGGGGCGATGCCCCGAAACGCCACGCCGAAGATCGAGTTCGGACCGTTAACCCTCGCGTGGTCGGGCAGACTCGAAGGAAGCCCGAAGCAAACCTCCCGGAAAGAGGGTGGATCGCGTGGACCGCTGCATCGTCCTGGTGGACGCCGGGTATCTGCTGGGGGCCGCCGCCTCTCTTCTCGCCGGAGAGCCCTCCCGCTCCCGCATCACCGTCGACCACACCGCCCTCATCCAGGGCCTGCGCGAGCGCGCCGAGTCGGACACCGAACGGCCGCTGCTGCGCATCTACTGGTTCGACGGCGCCCCCGACCGCGTCCCGCAGCCCGAGCACCGCAGGCTGCGCGTGATGCCCCGGGTCACCGTCCGGCTCGGCGCCCTGACCCGCAGCGACGGCCGCTGGGCCCAGAAGGGCGTCGACGCCGCGATGCACGCCGAGCTGACCGAGCTGGCCCGCAACCGCGCCTGCTCCGACATCGTCCTGGTCACCGGCGACGGCGATCTGCTGCCGGGCATGATGGCCGCCAAGGAGCACGGGGTCGCCGTACATCTGTGGGCCGTGCAGGCCGCCGACGGCGACTACAACCAGTCCGAGGACCTGGTCGCCGAGGCGGACGAGCGGCGCGTGCTCGACCGCACCTGGATCACCAAGGCGGTACGGGCCAAGGAACTCGGCGGGATCTGCGCGCCGCCGCCGGTGCCGCGGCCCGAGATCGCCGCGATCCTCTCCGCGCCGCTGCCGGAGTCCGCGCTCGCCTCGGCCGAGCGGTCCGCCGAGGAGCGGGAGCACCCGCCCGCGGCCACCGCCTCCGAGAACGGCACGCGGGAGCGGGTGCCGGCCCCCAAGGGCGTGCCCACCCCCAAGGACCTGGCCGCGCTGCGTGCCCCCGGCGGTGGTCAGACCGACAAGCAGCCCGCGAGCGCGACGCTGCGCTGGTCCTCCGACAGAGGCTGGGTCGACCGGCCCGGCGTCGCGGCCGAGCCGCCCGAGGTCGCCTCCATGCCGACGCTCGCGCAGCTGACCACGGCGGAACAGCGGTGGGCGGACCGGGAGGAGGACATCACCACCGTCGGCGGGGACCCGTTCGAGGTGGGGCAGGTGTTCGCGCGGCGGTGGATGGAGCGGCTCGGCGACCAGAGCCATCTGCAGAAGCTGTCGGGGATGTATCCGCGGATCCCGCATCGCGTCGACGGGGAACTGCTGCGGTACGCCGCCCGGTTCGGGCTGCTCGCCCACAAGGACGACCAGATCGACGAGCACGACCGCTACGCGATCCGGGCCGGGTTCTGGCGTGAGATCGATGCGCGCACGACCGCGGAACCCGCTTCCGCGGGGGAGTGAAACGGCACATACGCCTCCCCCAAGGGCGAGCAGAGCTTCCCGACCCCGTACCCTCGTCCCTTGTGAGCATGCGCGCGGGACAGGCACTTCGGCACGGTGGGGATGCCGTGTGCGCGGTGCGCGGGCTGACGAAGACCTATCCGGCGGTGCGGGGGCGGCGCGGGGTTCCGGCGACGCCCGAGGTCAGGGCCACCGACGATGTACGGCTGGACATCCGGCGCGGTGAGATCTTCGGGCTGCTCGGGCCGAACGGGGCCGGGAAGACCACCCTCGTACGGCAGCTGACCGGGCTGATGCGGCCGGACCGCGGCAGCGTGGAGATCCTCGGGCACGACATCGTGCGGCATCCGGAGCGGGCCGCGCGGATCCTCGCCTACCTCGGCCAGGAGTCCACCGCCCTCGACGAACTCACGGTGTCGCTGGCCGCCGAGACCACCGGGCGGCTGCGCGGCCTTGAGGTGAAGCAGGCTCGGGCCGAGCGGGACGACGTACTCGACGAGCTGGGCCTCACGCCGCTCGCCGGGCGCCCGATCAGGAAGCTGTCCGGCGGGCAGCGGCGGCTGGCCTGCTTCGCTTCGGCGCTGGTGGGGGAGCGGCCGCTGCTGGTGCTCGACGAACCGACCACCGGTATGGACCCGGTGGCCCGGCGGGCCGTGTGGTCCGCCGTCGACCGGCGCCGGGCCGAGCGCGGCACCACAGTCCTGCTGGTCACCCACAACGTCATCGAGGCGGAGACCGTCCTCGACCGGGTCGCCGTCCTCGACCAGGGACGCGTGATCGCCTGCGACAGTCCCGCCGGGCTCAAGGAGAAGGTCGCCGGGGAGGTCCGGGTCGAGCTGGTGTGGCGGGACCGGGCGCCGCTGGAGGTGCCGGAGGTCGCCGCGCTGCGGGAACGGGCCGTGGAGTCCGGGCGTCGCTGGACGCTGCGGCTCGCACCGGAGGAGGCCCGGGTGGCCGTCGCCACGGTCACCGGCGGGGCCGCGTTCACCGCCCTGGACGACTTCACGCTCGCCACACCGAGCCTGGAGGACGTGTACCTGGCGCTGGGCGGCGACGCACGGGGGCTGGTGAAGGCATGAGCGCGCGGATCGTCGTATCCGTATCCGTATGGGACAGGGGGACTGCCTCAGTGGGCCGTACGAAGGGGAGCAGCTCGACGTGAGTGTCGTATCCGCCGATGTCCTGCCGGGCGGGGCCCTGGCCGTGGAGGAGACCGCCGATGGTGCGGCCGTCCTCGGGCCGCGGGCGCGGCTGTGGCCGTCCCTCGCCGCCGTGTACCGGGCGCAGCTGTCCAGGGCGCGGGTCGCGCGGATACCGCTGCTGTTCGTGGCGACCTTCCAGTCGGTCGGGATCATGATTCTGATGCGCGGGGTCGTGGACGGCGGGGGCGAGGCGCGGGCCGTGGTGGCCGGGTCGTCGGTGCTCGTCGTGGCCTTCGTCGCGCTGAACCTGCTCGCCCAGTACTTCGGGCAGCTGCGGGCCAGCGGTGGGCTCGACCACTATGCGACGCTGCCGGTGCCGCCGGCGGCGGTGGTGCTGGGGGCGGCGGGCGCGTACGCGTCGTTCACCGTGCCGGGGACCGTCGTGACGGCGGTGTTCGGGTGTGTGCTGTTCGGGCTGCCGCTGGCGCATCTGTGGGTGCTCGCGGCGGTGATCCCGCTCGCCGGTGCCGCACTCGCCGGGCTCGGAGCGGCCCTCGGGCTGCTCGCGCCACGGCCCGAACTGGCCACGCTGCTCGGGCAGTTGGGCATGTCGGCGGCGCTGCTGCTGGGCGTGCTGCCGGCGGAGCGGATGCCGGAGGGGGTGCAGTTCCTGCGGGATCTGCTGCCGTCGACGTATGGCGTGGAGGCCTTCGCGCGTACGTTCGGGCCGCGGCCCGACTGGGCCTTCGTACTCGGTGACCTCGCCGTGTGCGGGGTGGTGGGCGTGGTCTCGCTGGCCGTCGCGACCTGGGCGTATCGCCGGGCTGCCGTCCGATGACCCACCGCACAGGTGGGCCTGGCACGATGTCAGGGTGACCGCACCGCTGAATCCTCCTCCGCCGCCGCATGAACAGCCGCCCCACGGGGGGTGGCCGCCGTCGCCTGCCGGGCAGGCGTACGGGGCCCTCGCGACGCATGATGTCCGGTACGGACAGGACGGGCCCGGGATGAAGACCGAAGTGCGGGAAGCCGCGGTGATCGCGGTCGTGGTGGCGCTGAGCGGACTGCTGCTGGGCGCGGTGTGGGCCTGGCTGGCGCCGCGGGTGCCGCTGGTGGGGGACGTCGTCGACGGGAACTGGGTCGTCTACCTCAAGGACAGCGAGGGGGAGCAGGCGGTGGGGGTGGACGGAACGTTCACCCTGCTGGCCGTCGCCTTCGGTGTCGTGAGCGCCTTGGTCGTGTTCCTCCTGCGGCGCCGTGGCGGTGTGCCGCTGGTGGTGGGGCTGGCCGTCGGGGGGCTGCTCGCGTCGCTGCTCGCCTGGCGGCTGGGGATCTGGCTCGGGCCGACCGACGACGTCATCGCCCACGCCAAGGACGTGGGCCAGGGAGCCACGTTCTCCGCGCCTCTGAAGCTGAGCGCGAGGGGCGCGTTGCTGGCGTGGCCGCTGGCCGGGCTGCTGGTGCACCTGGGGCTCACGGCGGCGTTCGGGCCCCGGGATCCGGAGCCGGACCAGCAAGTGGCGTACGGGGCGCCGCCCGCGTAGGGACAGGTCCGCTGTGGCTGCGGCGGGGGTGGTTCGCCCCCGCCGCCCCTGCTCTTCCCGTCTCCGGGGCTGCGCCCCCAGATCGCCGCTTCGGCCTGAACGGCCTCGTCCTCAAACGCGGGACGGGCTGGTTGTGGGCCTCACTCAAGCTGGTCGACGACCATGATTCGCTCGGCCCTTCTTGACGCGCCACCTGCGTTTCCGGGTCTTCTTCGACATGTCCCCTCTGCTTAACCGAGGAAGGGACCGGTGTCGAGAGGTCAGGCGCGGGCGATCGGGGCCACGATGGCGTCCGTGAGGTCGGTCAGGTCCTTCGGGGACAGCTCGACCTCCAGGCCCCGGCGGCCCGCCGAGACGCAGATCGTGGCGAAGGCCGCCGCTGAGGCGTCCAGGACCGTCCGGAGCTTCTTGCGCTGGCCCAACGGGGAGATGCCGCCCCGGACATAGCCCGTCGTGCGTTCCGCCAGGGCCGGGTCCGCCATCGCCGCCTTCTTGCCGCCCACCGCCGTCGCCAGGGCCTTGAGGTCCAGTGAGCCGGACACCGGGACGACGCCGACCACCAGCGTGCCGTCGACGTCCGCGACCAACGTCTTGAAGACCCGCTCCGGGGACACACCCATCGCCTCGGCCGCCTCCTCGCCGTAGGAGGGGTGCGCGGGGTCGTGGGCGTAGGCGTGGACCGTGAAGTCCGCGCCCGCCGCCGTCAACGCCACCGTCGCGGGCGTGCCCCCCGACTGCTGCTGCTTCTTCTTCGACTTCTTCGCCATCCGGCCTGTTCCAGGTTCAGTTGAGGTTCGTCGGGCCGCGCGTCAGGTCCGACGCCGGCAACGACGGCAGGTTACGGATGATGGCCGTCTCGGAGCGAAGGAGTTTCAGTTCGTCGCGCAGCCGCGACGCGGTGTCGGGTGCCTGGAGCAGACGCTGCTTCGTCGGGGTGTCCAGCATCATCGCGGCGGCCACGAGATACGACACCACGGCCGGCTCGTCCGGCAGTTCCGCGCCCGTCGACAGCGACCGCTCCCGGGCGCCCGCCAGCCGCTTCTGGTACTGCTGGAACGCCCGCAGCACCCCCTGGGCCAGCGCCCCCGCCTCGTCGCCGGGATCCTCCCCCAGCTCCTCCAGCTCGGCCGTCAGGAACGGACCGGACGCGTCGACCGACAGCAGCCGCACCCGGGTCGTCCCCGTCGCCAGGACCTCGAACGTGCCGTCGGCCCGCTCCCGGATCGTCGCCGCGTCCGCGACACAGCCCACGCCGTGGAACGCCTTGCCGGGGTCGGCGCCGAAGCCGGCCGCGGGCCCGCGCTCGGGCAGGGCCGTCGGGTCCGGCATGCCGGGCGCGCTGGCGGCCACCTCGTGGCCGTCGCGGATCGCCACGACGGCGAAACGGCGCGATTCGTCCTCGGGGGACTTGAGGAGTTCGCGCATCATGGCACGATAACGCTCCTCGAAGACGTTCAACGGGAGCACGAGCCCCGGGAACAGCACCGAGTTCAGGGGAAAGAGCGGAAGCCGGACGGTGGTCACGGCGCAAAAGCCTAGTGGTCGCGGCAGAACGGGCGTGCGTACCGCCCATCTGGTGGGCAACGCGGGCGACCGGGCAAGCGGAGCCGGGTGGTTTCCGCAACGGAGCCGGCGGTTTCCGCAACGGAGCCGAGCGGTTTCCGCAACGGAGCCCGGGCGGGGGAGCGACCGGCCGCACCAGGCGCTCCGCCGGCCGCGTCGACATGCGGCTCCGCCGCGGGGGTCGCGATGTGCCGTCGGCCGTCTGCGGCGCCGTAGCGGCTGGCGGCGTCCGCGCGGCGGAGCCGCAGATTCGGTACAGCCCCGCGTCCCTTCCAGGGTGCTTCCGCACCGCAGCCGACTTCGCCCGCCCCGCTCAGGCCCGTGGTCCGCGTACCGGCCGTCCCGCGTACCGCCCGTCCCGTGTACCGCCCGTCCCGTGTACCGGCTGTCCCGTGTACCGGCTGTCCCGCGGAGCGCCCGTCCCGCGGAGCGCTCAGCTCCTGCGCAGCAGCCGCGTCGCCCCCGCCGCCACCGTCGTCGCAAGGATCCAGCCGACCAGGATCATCGCCGCCGCCAGCCACTGCCAGCCGCCGCGCAGCCGCCAGAAACCCACCTGACCGAGGTCGATGACCGGCAGGAGCAGGTCGAGCGCGAAGAGGGTCGAGTTCCACGGCGGATTCTCGCCGGACTCGACCGGCGGATGGTCGGCTTGCGTGAAGGCCACCGAACTCGCCGCCCACAGCAGCGCCATCCAGACCGCCGCCCGGCCGGGCCGGTAGCCGTAGGCCACCGTCCAGTCCTGCACGTACCCCCACAGCTTGGCCGCCGCGGGGAGTGTCTCGCGCCGGCGGCGCTGCTTGGCCAGCAGCACCTCGCGGGCGTCCTCGTCCTCGCCCCCGGCCCGCAGCACGGTGGCCAGCCGCTCGTACGGCTCCGGGTTGTACTCGGCGGTCGCGGCGGCCACCCACTCCAGCCGCTCGGCGAGCGGGAACGGGCCGCGCGGCACGAGGTTCTCGTAGGCGAAGCCGCCCATGTGCAGCCGCCCGGGACCGGGCCAGCTGTCCCCCCGGTCCATCAGGTTGACGATCTTCGCCCCCGAGAGCACGACACGCCCGCGGGCCGGCGCCTTTCCGAGGAAGCGCAGCTCCGGCGTCTGGACCCGCCGCAGTGACAGTTCCTGCTCGTCGGTGAAGGTGAACCGGGCCCGCTCGAAGTCCACGGAGTCCCCGAACCGCCCGTCGTCCAGCCGCACCCCGCCCTCGCACTCGACCCGCTGGACCCGGGTCCCGCGCGCGGGTGTGGTCCCGCTCAGCAGCACGCTGCCGACACCGGCCGGGGTCAGGTACAGCGTCCGCCCCACGGTCAGCTGCGGCGCGTTCAGCGCGAACCGGGTGTACGGGTTGGCCAGCCGGGCGCCGCGCAGGCTCAGCGACACGCCGACGGTGGCCCCGCGCAGCCGCAGCTCGCCGTGCGACTCAAGCAGCTCGGCCTGGAGGTCCTGGCCGATGGTCATGCCGTCCCCGGAGATGGAACGCCCGCTGCGGTCCCGGTAGACGATGGCCTGGTTGAGCAGCAGATCCGTGCCGATGTGCGCGTCGGTCAGCCGTACCCCGTTGTGGAAGCGGCAGCGCGGCAGATGCAGATCGCCCTCCGTGTGCACCCGCGCCGCCTCCAGCCGCGGCACCGAGCAGTCCACCAGCCGTACGGTGGTGAAGCGGGCCTCCGGCAGCAGGATCTCCCGCTCGAAACGGCAGCCGCGCAGTTCGACGTAGGGCGTGACCGTGCCGCCCGCGAGGTCCAGGGTGCCGCTGATCTGCACCCCGGTGAGCTTCAGGGACGACACCCGGCCCGCAAGTGCCGGCGGGCCGTCCAGCAGCAGCCAGCACACGATCCGCGCCCGCACGGTCCGCTCGGACCCCCACGGGTGCCCGCCGTGCGGATCGTCGACGATCGGGTCGCCGCTGCTCAGGTCGTACATGCTGCCGTTGCGGAAGGCCTGCCACATGCCGGCCTCGGCGGCGGTCAGATCGTCCGGCAGCTCCCCGGCGCGGATGCCGGCCCCCTCGGTCACGGTGGTCACGTCCTCCTGTTACTCATGCTGTTACTCATGGGTTTCGTACAATCGTTCATGCCCGCTGAGTGACGCCCCGAACGCTAGCCGTGCTGCGCTTTGTGGGGGGACACCCCCCGCACCCCCCTGATCTTCCGGGTGGCGTATCAGCCATTGGAATGCGCGAACGAGGCCCGGCTCCGGTCTGCGAGAATTGAGCCCGTGATCTCCCGAATCGATCTGCGCGGCGACGCCCTCCCGGAGGGTCCCGCCCTGCGCGACCTGCTGCCCCGAGCCGACTTCGACGTTGCGGCCGCCCTTGAGAAGGTGCGCCCGATCTGCGAGGCCGTGCATCATCGGGGCGACGCGGCGCTGATCGACTTCGCCGAGAAGTTCGACGGGGTGCGTCTGGATTCGGTACGCGTCCCGGCCGCAGAACTCGAAAAGGCGCTCGAAGAACTCGACCCGGCCGTCCGCGCCGCCCTGGAGGAGTCCATCCGGCGTGCCCGTCTCGTCCACCGCGAGCAGCGCCGTACGACGCACACGACCCAGGTCGTGCCCGGCGGTTCGGTCACCGAGAAGTGGGTGCCGGTCGAGCGGGTCGGGCTGTACGCGCCCGGCGGACGGGCCGTCTACCCGTCGTCCGTGATCATGAACGTCGTCCCGGCCCAGGAAGCCGGCGTCGAGTCCCTCGCCCTCGCCTCCCCGGCGCAGGCCGGCTTCGGCGGCCTCCCGCACCCGACGATCCTCGCCGCGTGCGCCCTGCTCGGCGTCGACGAGGTGTACGCCGCCGGCGGCGCCACAGCCGTCGCGATGTTCGCGTACGGCACCGAGTCCTGCCCGCCCGCGAACATGGTCACCGGCCCCGGCAACATCTGGGTCGCCGCCGCCAAGCGCTACTTCACCGGCAAGATCGGCATCGACGCCGAGGCGGGCCCGACCGAGATCGCGATCCTGGCCGACTCCTCCGCCGACCCCGTCCACGTCGCCTCCGACCTGATCAGCCAGGCCGAGCACGACCCGCTGGCCGCCGCCGTCCTGGTCACCGACTCCGTGGAACTCGCGGACGCGGTGGAGAAGGAGCTGGAGCCGCAGGTCGCGGCCAGCAAGCACATCGACGACCGGATCGTGCCCGCCCTCAAGGGCAGGCAGTCCGCCGTCGTCCTGGTCGACGGCATCGACGACGGCCTGCGGGTGGTGGACGCGTACGGCGCCGAGCACCTGGAGATCCAGACGGCCGACGCGGGCGCCGTGGCCGACCGGGTGAAGAACGCCGGCGCGATCTTCATCGGCCCCTGGGCGCCGGTCTCGCTCGGTGACTACGCCGCCGGGTCCAACCACGTGCTGCCCACCGGTGGCTGCGCCTGCCACTCCTCGGGCCTGTCGGTCCAGTCCTTCCTGCGCGGCATCCACATCGTCGACTACACGCGGGACGCGCTGGCCGAGGTCGCGCACCACGTGGTGACGCTGGCGGAGGCGGAGGACCTGCCCGCACACGGCGCGGCGATCAAGGCTAGGTTCGGTTGGAAGGTACCCGGAAGCAAGTGACTGGCATCGACGATCTCCCCGTACGGGACGAGCTGCGCGGCAAGTCCCCTTATGGTGCGCCCCAGTTGGACGTCCCCGTACGGCTGAACACCAACGAGAACCCCTACCCGCTGCCCGAGCCGCTGGTCGAACGGATCGCCGAGCGGGTGCGCGAGGCGGCCCGGAACCTCAACCGCTACCCGGACCGGGACGCCGTAGAACTGCGCACGCAGCTGGCCAGGTACCTGACCGACACGTCCGGTCACCAGGTCGGCCTCGCCAACGTGTGGGCGGCCAACGGCTCCAACGAGGTCATCCAGCAGCTGCTGCAGACCTTCGGCGGACCGGGCCGTACCGCGATCGGATTCGAGCCGTCGTACTCGATGCACGCGCTCATCGCGCGCGGGACCGGAACGGGCTGGATCTCGGGCCCCCGCGAGGACGACTTCACGATCGATCTCCCCGCCGCCGAGAAGGCGATCGCCGAGAACCGGCCGGACGTCGTCTTCATCACCACCCCCAACAACCCCACGGGCAACGCGGTTCCGCCCGAGACGGTCCTCGCGCTGTACGAGGCCGCGCAGGCGGCGAAGCCGTCGCTGGTCGTGGTCGACGAGGCGTACATCGAGTTCAGCCACGGCGATTCGCTGCTGCCGCTGATCGAAGGCCGGCCGACTCTCGTCGTTTCCCGGACGATGTCGAAGGCGTTCGGCGCGGCCGGCCTCCGCCTCGGCTACTTCGCCGCCCACCCGGCCGTGGTCGACGCGGTCCAGCTCGTACGGCTGCCCTACCACCTGTCGGCCGTCACCCAGGCGACCGCGCTGGCCGCCCTGGAACACACCGACACGCTGCTGAAGTACGTCGAGCAGCTGAAGGCCGAACGGGACCGGCTGGTCACCGAGCTGCGGGCGCTGGGCTACCAAGTGGTGGAGTCCGACGCGAACTTCGTGCAGTTCGGGCTGTTCGAGGACTCCCACGCGGCCTGGCAGCGGATCCTCGACCAGGGAGTCCTGGTCCGGGACAACGGCATCGCGGGGTGGCTTCGGGTCAGCGCCGGAACCCCACAGGAGAACGACGCGTTCCTCGACGCGGTACGTGAACCACTGAGCTTTGTACGTGAACCGATGAGCTTTGTGGGGGACACCCCCGCACCCCCGAAGGAGCAGCGCACATGAGCCGCGTAGGACGCGTGGAGCGAGTCACCAAGGAGACGTCGGTGCTCGTCGAGATCGATCTCGACGGCCACGGCAAGGTCGATGTGTCGACCGGCGTCGGCTTCTACGACCACATGCTCGACCAGCTCGGCCGGCACGGTCTGTTCGACCTGACCGTGAAGACCGAGGGCGACCTGCACATCGACTCGCACCACACCATCGAGGACACCGCCCTCGCGCTGGGCGCCGCCTTCAAGCAGGCGCTCGGCGACAAGGTGGGGATCTACCGCTTCGGCAACTGCACGGTCCCGCTGGACGAGTCCCTCGCCCAGGTGACGGTCGACCTGTCAGGCCGCCCGTACCTCGTGCACACCGAGCCCGAGAACATGGCGCCGATGATCGGCGAGTACGACACCACGATGACCCGGCACATCCTGGAGTCCTTCGTCGCCCAGGCGCAGATCGCCCTGCACGTGCACGTGCCGTACGGGCGCAACGCGCACCACATCGTGGAGTGCCAGTTCAAGGCGCTGGCCCGAGCGCTCCGCTACGCCAGCGAGCGCGACCCGCGCGCCGCCGGAATCCTGCCTTCCACGAAGGGCGCGCTGTGACCGGGCTGTCCACCATCCTGATCGTCGTCGGGCTCTTCCTGGTCGGCGGGATCATCTCCTTCGCCAAGCAGGACATGCCGAAGAGCCTCATCGTGCTCCTCTCGATCGGCGCCGCGATGTGTCTGGCAGCGGGCGTCCTACGGCTGGAGGTGTGGAATTGAGTGCACCCAAGCAGGTCGTGGTCTTCGACTACGGCTTCGGCAATGTGAGGTCGGCCGAGCGCGCCCTCGCGCGCGTGGGGGCCGACGTCGAGATCACCCGTGACTACGACAGGGCCATGAACGCCGACGGGCTCCTCGTGCCCGGTGTCGGTGCCTTCGCCGCCTGCATGAAGGGCCTGACCGAGGCCCGCGGCGACTGGATCATCGACCGCCGTCTCGCCGGCGGCCGTCCCGTCATGGGCATCTGCGTCGGCATGCAGATCCTGTTCGCGCGCGGCATCGAGCACGGCGTGGAGACCGGCGGCCTCGACGAGTGGCCCGGCTCGGTCGAGCCGCTGCAGGCCGACATCGTGCCCCACATGGGCTGGAACACCGTCGACGTGGCGCCCGGCTCCGAGCTGTTCGCCGGTCTTGAGGCGGACGCGCGCTTCTACTTCGTGCACTCGTACGCCGTCCACGACTGGAACCTCGAAGTGCACAACCCGACGATGGCCGCTCCCAAGATCACCTGGTCGACGCACGGCAAGCCCTTCGTGGCCGCCGTGGAGAACGGTGCGCTGTGGGCCACGCAGTTCCACCCCGAGAAGTCCGGCGACGCCGGCGCCCAGCTCCTCACCAACTGGATCGGAACACTGTGAGCAAGCTCGAACTCCTCCCCGCCGTCGACGTCCGCGACGGCCAGGCCGTCCGCCTCGTGCACGGCGAGTCCGGGACCGAGACGTCGTACGGCTCCCCCCTGGAAGCCGCCCTCGCCTGGCAGCGGGCCGGCGCCGAGTGGCTGCACCTGGTCGACCTGGACGCCGCGTTCGGCACCGGCGACAACCGCGCGCTCATCGCCGAGGTCGCGGGGGCGATGGACATCAAGGTCGAGCTGTCCGGCGGCATCCGCGACGACGACACGCTGGCCGCCGCCCTCGCCACCGGCTGCACCCGGGTGAATCTCGGCACGGCCGCCCTGGAGACCCCGGAGTGGGTGGCCCGGGTCATCGCCGAGCACGGCGACAAGATCGCGGTGGGTCTGGACGTACGGGGCACCACGCTCCGCGGCCGTGGCTGGACCCGCGACGGCGGCGACCTCTACGAGACGCTGGAGCGCCTCAACAACGAGGGCTGCGCGCGCTACGTGGTCACCGACATCGCGAAGGACGGCACGCTGCAGGGCCCGAACCTGGAGCTGCTGAAGAACGTCTGCGGGGCGACGGACCGCCCGGTCGTGGCCTCCGGCGGCGTGTCCTCGCTGGACGACCTGCGGGCCATCGCCGAGCTCGTGCCGCTGGGCGTGGAGGGCTCGATCGTAGGGAAGGCCCTGTACGCGAAGGCGTTCACGCTGGAAGAGGCCCTGGAGGCTGTGTCGTCATGACGTCCGATGCCGTGCGGCGCGTGCAGAGCGGAAGTCCGTGGGAAGAGACCTTCGGGTTCGCGCGTGCCGTCGCGGCGGGCGACCGAGTGCTGGTGGCGGGCACGACGTCCTTCAAGGGCGATGTGCTGTACGGCGAGGGCGACCCGTACGAACAGGCCAGGGTGGCCTTCACCAGCGCGATCGAGGCGATCGGCGAGTTCGGGCTCGGCGTCGGGGCCGTGCTCCGTACGCGGATGTACCTGACCCACGCGCGGGACGTGGACGCCGTGGGCCGGGCCCACAAGGAGATCTTCGACGGGGTGCGCCCGGTCTCGACGCTGCTGGTCGTGGAGGGCTTCGTGGACTCGCGCATCCTGGTCGAAGTGGAAATAGAAGCATTCAGAGGACGTGCGTAAGGAGCCGGCTTCATGACCCTGGCGGTCCGAGTCATCCCCTGCCTGGACGTGGACAACGGCCGGGTCGTCAAGGGAGTCAACTTCCAGAACCTGCGCGACGCGGGCGACCCCGTCGAGATGGCCAAGGTGTACGACGCCGAAGGCGCCGACGAGCTGACCTTCCTGGACATCACCGCGTCCTCCGGCAACCGCGAGACGACGTACGACGTGGTGCGCCGCACGGCAGAGCAGGTCTTCATCCCGCTGACCGTCGGCGGCGGCGTCCGCACGGCCGAGGACGTGGACAAGCTGCTGCGGGCGGGCGCTGACAAGGTGGGCGTCAACACGGCGGCCATCGCCCGCCCGGATCTCATCCGCGAGATCGCCGAGCGCTTCGGCCGTCAGGTCCTGGTCCTGTCGGTGGACGCGCGGCGCACCGAGTCCGGTTCCTTCGAGGTGACGACCCACGGCGGCCGCAAGGGCACCGGCATCGACGCCGTGGAGTGGGCGCACCGGGCCGCGGAGCTGGGCGCGGGCGAGATCCTGCTCAACTCGATGGACGCGGACGGCACGAAGGACGGCTACGACATCGAGATGATCGAGGCCGTCCGCAAGCACGTGACGGTCCCGCTGATCGCCTCCGGCGGCGCCGGCAAGCTCGCCGACTTCCCGCCGGCCATCGGGGCGGGGGCGGACGCGGTGTTGGCGGCGTCCGTGTTCCACTTCGGGGATCTGCGGATCGGTGAGGTGAAGGACGCGCTGCGGCGGGCGGGGCATCCCGTACGTTAGTACGACCGGCCATCCTTGATGGTGAACCCGGTAGCGAACTCGGTAGTGATCATGGTGGCGCGGCGTCTATGTTGTCCGCATGCCTGGAATCACTGTCGAGTTCACCGAGGAAGAGCTGGCCGAGCTGCGAGCTGAAGCCAAAGAGCAGGGCCTCTCGATCAAGCGGCTCGCCCACGACATACTGACCGAGGATGTGGTGCGGCGGCGGCAGAAACAGCGGTTCGTCGAGGGGGCCACGAGGTACGCCCGAGAGATCATGGCCGACTTCGACGAGCGCTTTCCGGCGGGGTTGCGGTGACGATGTACGTGGATGCGGGCTGGATCCTCAACGTTCAGGTCGAGGTCTCGCCTGCGAACACCCCGATTCGCGACTGGGGCGCACTGCACTGCATGGCCGAGCGGCACAAGTACGAGCGCATCGCCGACGAGCCCTACTACGAGGAGGCTCCAGCGCGTGCGGCGACTTTCCTGCACACGGCGTTGAGGCTGCGGCCGTTCACGGACTACAACGCGTCGATCGGCATCGCCTGTGTTCGCGCGTACATGGATGCGTCAGGGACGCCGGTCAATCCCAAGCCCGGCGACTGGGCGAAACTCGTCGCCGACATCCGCAGCGACGAAGCCGACCTCCAGGAGACCGCCCGGCTGCTGCGCGAGTGGTCCGCCTGACCCGGTGGCCGACTCCGCGGACGTAGCCGCCCGTCCGGCGGCGGTCGACCGCGCCGCCCACCGCGACCCCAACGTCCTGCGCTGGCTCGGCGCATACGCCTCGTCGGCCATCGGCGACAACGTCTACTACCTCGCCCTCTCCTGGGCCGCGGTCCAGGCCGGTACACCCGCCCAGGCCGGTCTGGTCACCGCGCTCAGCGCGGTGCCACGGGCCGTGCTGATGCTGGGCGGGGGAGTGATCGCCGACCGCTTCGGCCCCCGCAGAGTGCTGATCAGCAGTGACGCCGTGCGCTGCGCGGCGGTTCTCGCGGTCGCCGGGCTGCTCCTCGTGGGCCGTCCGGGCCTGTGGCCGCTGGCCGTGCTGGCGCTGGTCTTCGGGGCGGTCGACGCCGTCATGATGCCCGCGCTGGGTGCCCTGCCGACCCGGATGACCGGACGCGGACAGCTCGCCCGGGTGCACGGCATGCGCGGGCTCGTCGTCCGGCTGGCGAACGTCCTCGGGGCGCCGCTCGGCGGCCTCGGCGTGGCCCTCGGGGGCACCGCGGCGGCGTTCGGGCTGGCCGGGCTGCTGTTCGCGGCCTCCCTGCCGCTCCTGATCGCCGTACGTGTGGCAGAGCAACCCGCGGACGACGCACGCGTGCGTGGAACAGCGTGGAGTGATCTGACCGGCGGTCTGCGCTACGTACGCGGCCACCGTGTCCTGCGTTCGCTGATCGTCGTCATCGCGCTCAGCGACCTCGGTTTCGTCGGCCCGCTCAACGTCGGCCTGGTACTGCTCGCCGACGAACGCGGCTGGGGAGCCGGGGGCGTCGGGTGGGTGCTCGCGGGGTTCGGCACGGGCGCGGGGGCGGCCTCGCTGCTGCTCACCGCCCGTGGACGCGTCCCGCGCGCGGGGTTCGTGCTGTCCGTGTCCGGCGTGGTCAGCGCGGTCGCGATCGCCGCCCTCGCCTACCTGCCGCACGTCGCGGTCGCCGTCGCCGTGGCCCTGTCCATCGGGCTGATCTCCGGGCTGAACGGCGTCCTGTGCGGGGCGCTCCTGCAAGCCGAGTCCGACCGGGCCTACGTCGGCCGGGTCACGTCCGTGTCGAACTTCTTCAGCCTCGGCGTCGCCCCGCTCACCTTCCCCCTGACCGGCGCCGCGATCGGTCTGTGGGGCACCGGTCCGGTCTTCGTCGCCAGCGCGGTCGTCTGCGGGCTCGGCGGGGTGGCCGGCCTGTGCGCACGGGACCTGCGCCGGGCCGAACTGCCCCGCTGACCGCCCTCAGATCCCCAGCTGCTTCGTCTCGTGCAGCTTGGTGATCGCGTCCTCCTCGCCCTCCAGCTCCACCTTGGCGGCGCTCTGCCGGCCGTATGCGAAGAGCAGCAGTTCCGACGGCTCGCCGGTCACCGTGACGACCGGGGTGCCGCGGTGGGCGACCGCTGTCTGGCCGTCGGGGCGGCGCAGGACCAGGCCGGTCGGGACGCCGCGGCCCATCAGGCGCGCGGAGCGCTCCAGGCGGGACCAGAGGGCGTCCTGGAAGACCGGGTCGAGTTCGCGCGGCGTCCAGTCGGGCTGGGCGCGGCGGACGTCCTCGGTGTGGACGTAGTACTCGATCGTGTTGGACATCTCGTCGAGCTGCTTGAGGGCGAACGGCGAGAAGCGCGGCGGGCCGGTACGGATCAGCTGGATCAGCTCCTCGTACGGCTTGGCGGTGAACTCCGCCATCACCCGCTCCAGGCGCGGCGCCAGCTGCTTGATCAGCATGCCGCCGGCGGCGTCGGGACGGCGCTCGCGCACCACCACGTGCGCGGCGAGGTCACGGGCCCGCCAGCCCTGGCACAGGGTGGGGGCGTCGGGGCCTTCGGCCTCCAGGAGGTCGGCCAGGAGAAGTCGTTCACGCTTGGCGAAAGTCGACATGCCGTCAGCCTACGACCACCCGTCGGGTCCGCCCAATGGACACGGAACAGTCCCTGTCAGTGCCGCGCGGCACAATGGCACCCATGGCCACCAGCACGCCCCGTCAGCCCAGCCGACTGGACCCCGAGATCGCCGCGCGCCTCAAGCGCAGCGCCGACGGGCTCCTCCCCGCCATCGCCCAGCAGTACGACACCGGTGAGGTGCTGATGCTCGGCTGGATGGACGACGAGGCGCTGCATCGGACGCTCACCACCGGCCGGTGCACCTACTGGTCGCGCAGCCGCCGGGAGTACTGGGTCAAGGGCGACACCTCCGGCCACTTCCAGCACGTCAAGTCCGTCGCCCTGGACTGCGACGCCGACACCGTGCTGGTCAGGGTCGACCAGGTCGGCGCCGCCTGCCACACCGGTGCACGCACCTGCTTCGACGCCGACGTACTGCTCAAGGACGGCGCCGGTTCGGGCCCCTCCTCCCCGGATCAGTAAGGTCAGCCGCCATGGACCTTGAGATGTTCCGCAAGCTGGCCACCGACCGCCGTGTCATCCCCGTCACCCGCAAGCTCCTCGCGGACGGCGACACCCCGGTCGCGCTCTACCGCAAGCTCGCCGCCGAGCGCCCCGGCACCTTCCTGCTGGAGTCCGCGGAGAACGGCCGCTCCTGGTCCCGCTACTCGTTCGTGGGCGTGCGCTCCGCGGCGACGCTCACCGAGCGGGACGGCCAGGCCCACTGGCTCGGCGCCCCACCCGTCGGCGTCCCCACCGGCGGTGACCCCCTCGCCGCCCTGCGCGCCACCATCGAGGCCCTGCACACCCCGCACCAGGAGGGCATGCCGCCCTTCACCGGCGGCATGGTCGGCTACCTCGGCTACGACATCGTGCGCCGCCTGGAGAAGATCGGCCCCGGCGAGCGGGACGACCTGAAGCTGCCCGAGCTGACCATGCTCCTCACCAGCGATCTCGCCGTCATGGACCACTGGGAGGGCTCCGTCCTGCTGATCGCCAACGCGATCAACCACAACGACCTCGACACCGGAGTCGACGAGGCCTACGCCGACGCGGTCGCCCGCCTCGACATCATGGAGGCCGACCTCACCCGCGCGGTCGCCCAGCCGCCCGCCGTGCTCCCGCCCTCCGAACTCCCCGAGTACACGGCACTCTGGGGCGGGCCCGACTTCCAGGACGCCGTCGAGGACATCAAGGAGCGCATCCGGGCCGGCGAGGCCTTCCAGGTGGTTCCCTCCCAGCGCTTCGAAACGCCGTGCACGGCAAGCGCGTTGGATGTCTACCGGGTGCTGCGGGCGACGAACCCGTCCCCGTACATGTACCTGTTCCGCTTCGAGGGCTTCGACGTCGTCGGCTCGTCCCCCGAAGCGCTGGTCAAGGTCGAGGACGGGCAGGCGATGGTCCACCCCATCGCCGGCACCCGGCACCGCGGGACCACCCCGCAGGAGGACCAGGCCCTCGCCGACGAACTGCTCGCCGACCCGAAGGAACGCGCCGAGCACCTCATGCTCGTCGACCTCGGGCGCAACGACCTCGGACGGGTCTGCGAGCCCGGCTCGGTCGAGGTCGTGGACTTCATGTCCATCGAGCGCTACTCGCACGTCATGCACATCGTGTCCACGGTCACCGGCCGGGTCGCGGCGGGCCGCACCGCCTTCGACGTCCTCACCGCCTGCTTCCCGGCAGGCACCCTCTCCGGCGCCCCCAAGCCGCGTGCGATGCAGATCATCGACGAGCTCGAACCGTCCCGGCGGGGGGTGTACGGCGGCTGCGTCGGCTACCTCGACTTCGCGGGTGACTCCGACACCGCCATCGCCATCCGTACGGCGCTGCTGCGCGACGGCACCGCGTACGTCCAGGCCGGCGCGGGCATCGTCGCCGACTCCGACCCGCGCGCCGAGGACACCGAGTGCCGCAACAAGGCGGCGGCGGTGCTGCGCGCGGTGCACACGGCGAACCGGCTCGGGAAGTAGGACGGGTCTCATGCGAACCCCGGGTGACGCTTCGCCCGGGGTTCGCGCGATAGTGGAGTACGTGACTGCTGTACCTCACCCCCGTTCCGAAGCCGTAGGCCCCGCCCAGGCCGGCCGCCGCAGCCTCGCCGTCGCCCTGCTGGCCGGCGCGCTCGGCGCGGCCGTGGCACTGCTGGCCACCCGCCAGCAGTGGTCGGAGGGCACCGCCACCGTGGCCGGCGGCTCCTTCCCGCTGACCGCGAAAGGCAGCGACGTCACGGGCGTGCCGGCGGCCCTCGCCATAGTGGGCCTCGCCGCGCTCGTCGCCGTCTTCGCCGTCCGCAGGTCCGGGCGGCTCATGGTCGCCGCGCTGCTCGCGCTGTCCGGCGCCGGGACCGTCGCGGCGGCCGTGTTCGGCGCCTCCGACAGTTCCGCGCTCGACGAGCAGGCCGCCGAGGCCACCGGTGACACCGCCGCCGGCGTCGACGCGCTCACCCACACCGCGTGGCCGTACGTCGCCGCGGCGGGCGGCGTCCTGCTCCTGCTCGCCGGACTGCTCGCCCTGCGCTACGGCCGGCTGTGGCCCGCGATGTCCGGCCGCTACGAGCGCTCCGGAGCGCCCCGTCCCCGCCGCAAGGCCCCTGTCGTCGACCCTGACCGTCCCGAGGACCTCTGGAAGGCTCTGGACCGCGGCGAGGACCCAACGTAACGCTCCGCTGGGGGTGCCAGGGTGCCAGGGTGCCTGGGGGGTGTTCGTCGTCTGCGGCTGTGTGGGGGCTGGTCGCGCAGTTCCCCGCGCCCCTTCGCGCAGTTCCCCGCGCCCCTTTGGGGGCGTGGGGCGGACCCCCGATCTACCGTGTGCGGGTGGGTGCGGGACAATGGCGGGCAGCGTTCGGCTCGTATACGTACACAGCAATGAGGAGCAAGCAATGGCGGGCAGCAGCCACGGCCACACCCCGGCCGCCTGGACCAGTGTCACCATCGTGTTCATCGGTTTCTGCATCGCGGGCGCCTTCATGGTGCTGGCCAACCCGGTGGGCTTCTGGGTCGGCATGGGGGTCACGGTCGTCGGCGGCGTCGTCGGCTGGATCATGAAGGGCATGGGCCTCGGCCAGCCGAAGGACGCCCACGCGGCCTACCAGGCTCTCTCGGAGGGCTGAAGTCCCGTACGGCGCAAGCACCGTGTGAGGGGCGGACCGGTACGAGGCCGGGGCCGCCCCTCGCGCGTGTGCGGGGCACAATGCAAGGCGTGAACCTCGACAGCTGGAAGGCCACACCGCCCGCGGGAACCGGTCCCGGACACGTGCTCGGGAGGCTGGCCGTGCCCGTGGGAATGCTCGCGGCCGTCGCCGGGGCCTTCGCGTACGTCGGGACCGTGGACCCGAACGAGCCCGGCCACTACCCCGCCTGTCCGCTCCAGCACTTCACCGGCATCTACTGTCCCGGCTGCGGCGGGCTGCGCAGCGCGCACGCCGTCGCGCACGGGGACTTCCTGGCGGCGCTGCAGGACAACGCGGTGGCGGTCGTCGGCTATGCGCTCTTCGCCGTCGTATGGACCGTCTGGGTGGTCCGCGCGGCCCGCGGCAGGCCCTTCCGCATCGAACTGGGCCCCGCCCATCTGCGGACCATCGGGGCGTTGGCGCTGGTCTTCACCGTTGTCCGGAACCTGCCGTTCGGTGGCTGGCTCCACCCTTGATCAATTGGCGAATGTCCAGGTAGTGGGAACGGCGTCAACCGGATGCGAGGCCTACGCCTTCCTCCGGATACCATCGCAAGTGACCATCGGTTTCTCCTGGGAGGCCGGATCGGTGGAAAGCCCAACAGTTTGAACAGTCAACCGCCTGGAAGGGGGCCGCTCGCGTGAGTGTGCTCGACGAGATCATCGACGGAGTCCGTGCCGACCTCGCGGAGCGGCAGGCGCGCGTCAGCCTCGACGAGCTCAAGGAGCGCGCGGCGAAGGCCCCCGTGGCCAAGGACGGTCTGGCCGCCCTGCGCGGGGACGGCGTCAAGGTCATCTGCGAGGTCAAGCGCTCCAGCCCCTCCAAGGGCGCGCTGGCCGCCATCGCCGACCCGGCCGGACTCGCCGCGGACTACGAGGCGGGCGGCGCGGCCGTCATCTCCGTCCTCACCGAACAGCGCCGCTTCGGCGGCTCGCTCGCCGACCTGGAGGCCGTCCGCGCCCGCGTGGACATCCCGGTGCTGCGCAAGGACTTCATCGTCACCTCCTACCAGCTCTGGGAGGCCCGGGCCTACGGCGCCGACGTCGCCCTGCTGATCGTCGCCGCCCTCGACCAGCCCGCCCTGGAGTCCCTCGTCGAGCGCGCCGAGTCCATCGGCCTCACCCCGATCGTCGAGGTCCACGACGAGGACGAGGTCGAACGCGCCGTGGACGCCGGCGCCAAGGTCATCGGCGTCAACGCCCGCAACCTCAAGACCCTCGAAGTCGACCGCGGCACCTTCGAGCGGGTCGCCCCCGAGATCCCCGAAGGCATCGTCAAGATCGCCGAATCCGGCGTCCGCGGCCCCCACGACCTCATCGCCTACGCCAATGCCGGCGCCGACGCCGTTCTCGTCGGCGAGTCCCTCGTCACCGGCAAGGACCCGAAGACAGCAGTGGCCGATCTGGTGGCGGCGGGCGCACACCCCGCACTCCGCCACGGCCGGGGCTGATCACCCGGTAGGGTTAGCGCCGATGACTCTCTCGTTGACCGTGACGACCGTGGACCGGCACGCCCGCCTCGCGCGCGGCTGCCGCCCCCGCGGCTGCCGTGCGCCGGCGCGTCGGGTGCACGGTCGCCGGGTGCGGTACGTCATCGGTGATGAACCTGGGCAGGTAAACGGCCGTCGATGGCAGCAGGCCTAAAGGGGCGCGGGGAACTGCGCGACCAGCCCAAACGGGCCCGCAGCCAACAAGCAGCCTCCGCCCCCACGGCGATCAGTGTCTTTTCCACACACTCACCGTGAGGTACACGCATGCCCAGCGACTTCTTCATCCCCGACCCCCAGGGTCAAATCCCCAGCCCCGAAGGCTACTTCGGGGCGTTCGGCGGCAAGTTCATCCCGGAGGCCCTCGTCGCCGCCGTCGACGAGGTGGCCGTCGAGTACGACAAGGCCAAGCACGACCCCGAGTTCGCCCGCGAACTGGACGACCTGCTCATCAACTACACGGGCCGCCCGTCGGCGCTCACCGAGGTCCCTCGTTTCGCCGCGGAAGCGGGCGGCGCCCGCGTCTACCTCAAGCGCGAGGACCTCAACCACACCGGCTCGCACAAGATCAACAACGTGCTCGGTCAGGCCCTGCTCACCAAGCGCATGGGCAAGACCCGGGTGATCGCCGAGACCGGGGCGGGTCAGCACGGCGTCGCGACCGCGACCGCCTGCGCGCTGTTCGGCCTCGAATGCACCATCTACATGGGCGAGATCGACACCCGGCGCCAGGCCCTCAACGTGGCCCGCATGCGCATGCTCGGTGCCGAGGTCATCGCCGTGAAGTCGGGATCGCGCACCCTCAAGGACGCCATCAACGAGGCGTTTCGCGACTGGGTGGCGAACGTCGACCACACCCACTACCTCTTCGGCACGGTCGCCGGCCCGCACCCCTTCCCCGCCATGGTCCGCGACTTCCACCGCGTGATCGGCGTAGAGACCCGGCGACAGCTCCTGGAGCGCGCGGGCCGTCTCCCCGACGCCGCCATCGCCTGCGTCGGCGGCGGCTCCAACGCCATCGGCCTCTTCCACGCCTTCATCCCGGACCCGGACGTACGCCTCATCGGCTGCGAGCCCGCCGGGCACGGCGTCGAGACCGGCGAGCACGCGGCGACCCTGACCGCGGGCGAGCCCGGCATCCTCCACGGCTCCCGCAGTTACGTCCTCCAGGACGAGGAGGGCCAGATCACGGAGCCGTACTCGATCTCCGCCGGTCTGGACTACCCCGGCATCGGACCCGAGCACTCCTACCTCAAGGACAGCGGTCGCGCCGAGTACCGCGCGGTCACCGACGACGCCGCCATGCAGGCCCTGCGCCTGCTGTCGCAGACCGAGGGCATCATCCCGGCGATCGAGAGCGCGCACGCGCTCGCCGGCGCGCTCGAAGTCGGCCGGGAGCTGGGCAAGGACGGGCTGATCGTGGTCAACCTGTCCGGCCGCGGCGACAAGGACATGGACACCGCCGCCCGCTACTTCGGGCTGTACGACACCGACGCCGAGGTCGCCGCCGACGCGGGCGGCGATGCCGCCGAGATTCAGGGGGACGCCAAGTGAGCGGAAACATCCAGCTGTTGACGGACACCCTGCACGCCGCCAAGGCCGAGGGCCGCTCCGCCCTCATCGCCTACCTCCCGGCCGGCTTCCCGACCGTCGACGGCGGCATCGAGGCGATCAAGGCCGTCTTCGACGGCGGCGCCGACGTCGTCGAGGTCGGGCTGCCGCACAGCGACCCGGTCCTCGACGGTCCGGTCATCCAGACCGCCGACGACATCGCGCTGCGCGGCGGCGTCAAGATCGCCGACGTGATGCGCACGGTGCGCGAGGCGTACGAGGCGACCGGCAAGCCGGTGCTCGTGATGACGTACTGGAACCCGATCGACCGCTACGGCGTCGAGCGCTTCACCGCCGAGCTGGCCGAGGCGGGCGGGGCGGGCTGCATCCTGCCCGACCTGCCCGTTCAGGAGTCGGCGCTGTGGCGGGAGCACGCCGAGAAGCACGGTCTGGCGACGGTCTTCGTGGTGGCGCCCAGCAGCAAGGACGAGCGGCTCGGCCAGATCACCGCGGCGGGCAGCGGGTTTGTCTACGCCGCCTCGCTGATGGGCGTCACCGGCACCCGCGAGTCGGTGGGCGCGCAGGCGCAGGACCTGGTCGAGCGCACCCGGGCCACCGGCACCGACCTGCCCGTCTGTGTCGGCCTGGGCGTTTCCAACGCCGGGCAGGCCGCCGAGGTCGCCGGCTTCGCCGACGGCGTGATCGTCGGCTCGGCCTTCGTCAAGCGGATGCTGGACGCGCCTGACGACGCGGCCGGTGTCGAGGCCGTGCGCGCACTCGCTGGTGAGCTGGCGAAGGGCGTGCGCGGACAGGCGTAACCAGGCAGGATTTCATACGGATCCCTCGTAAGGGTGGACCTGAGGCCGGGGAGGCGCGCTGCGCCTCCCCGGTTCGTTCTGCGGGTGTGAGCGAAAAGAATCGTGACGGAAAGCGGACCGCCCGGGAGCGGCTGGCGGTCGAGCGGGAGAAGCAGAAGGCGGCCGACAAGCGGCGACGTGCGCTGATCGTAGGCGCGAGCGTCGTCTGCGTCCTGGGGCTCGCGGCGGTGATCGGCGTCGTCGCGGCGAACGCGGGCAAGGACGACAGCGAGAGCGCGGGCCCCCTCGTGGCGCCCTCGGGGGCGAACGGCGAGGACAATCTCGCCATCCCGGTCGGCCAGAACAGCGCCAAGTCGACGCTCACGGTGTGGGAGGACTTCCGCTGCCCGGCCTGCAAGTCCTTCGAGACGGTGTACCGCCCGACGATCCATGAACTGACCGACTCCGGGCAGCTCAGAGTCGAGTACCGCCTCGCGACGATCATCGACGGCAATATGCGCGGCACCGGCTCGCGCAACGCGGCGGGCGCCGCGGCCTGCGCCCAGGACGCCGGAAAGTTCCCCGCGTACCACGACGTGCTGTACGACAACCAGCCGCCGGAGACCGACGACGCCTACGGCGAGAACAGCAAGCTCATCGAGCTGGCCGCCAAGGTCGACGGCCTCGACACCCCCGCCTTCCGCAGCTGCGTGGAGAAGGGCACGTACAACAGCTGGGTCGAGAAGTCCGCGGCTGCCTTCCAGGACGGCGGCTTCAGCGGCACGCCGACCGTGCTGCTCGACGGGAAGAACATCCTCCAGGACCAGTCGATGACACCGGCGAAACTGAAGCAACTGGTGCAGGAGGCGAACAAGGCGTGAGTGCGGGCGCCCGCCCGTTACGCACCCGTTGCCGGGCTGCCTGCCGTAGGCGCGGCCCGGCAGGGTAGCGTCGACCTTGCCATGGAACTTGCCTACATTCCCAGCCCGTCGCGCGGGGTGATCCACCTCGGCCCCATTCCGCTGCGCGGCTATGCGTTCTGCATCATCATCGGTGTCTTCGTCGCGGTCTGGCTCGGCGGCAGGCGCTGGGTCGCCCGGGGCGGGCGGGTCGGCACGGTGGCCGACATCGCTGTCTGGGCCGTGCCGTTCGGCCTCGTCGGCGGTCGGCTCTACCACGTGGTCACGGACTACGAGCTGTACTTCAGCGAGGGCCGCGACTGGGTGGACGCCTTCAAGATCTGGGAGGGCGGCCTCGGTATCTGGGGCGCGATCGCGCTCGGTGCGCTGGGTGCGTGGATCGGCTGCCGCCGCCGCGGCATCCCGCTGCCCGCCTACGCAGACGCCATCGCCCCCGGTATCGCCTTGGCCCAGGCCATCGGGCGCTGGGGGAACTGGTTCAACCAGGAGCTGTACGGGCGGGAGACCGACCTCCCCTGGGCCCTGCACATCACGTCCTCCTCGGACGGCAGGATCCCCGGGTACTACCACCCGACGTTCCTGTACGAGTCGCTGTGGTGCATCGGCGTCGCGGTCCTCGTCATCTGGGCCGACCGGCGCTTCAAGCTCGGGCACGGGCGGGCCTTCGCGCTGTATGTCGCCGCGTACTGCGTCGGCCGGTTCTGGATCGAGGACATGCGGGTCGACGAGGCCCACCACATCCTGGGCCTCCGCCTCAACAACTGGACCGCCCTGATCGTGTTCCTGCTCGCGGTGGCGTACATCGTGGTGTCGGCGAAGCGGCGCCCGGGGCGGGAGGAGATCGTCGAACCCGGGGCCTCCGAGGATTCCGACAGCGGCAGCGGCAGCGGTAGCGGTAGTGCGGCCGAGGCCGAGTCGGACGACTCGGATGCGAAGGACGACGCGAAGAGTAACGCGAAGGACGACGCAAAGGACGACGCAAAGGACGACGTGAAGGACGCCGCGAAGGACGGGACCGAGGCCGGGTCCGGGTCCGCGAAGAAGTCCTGACGGTTTGGTTCTCCGTCGGTGAGGGCGCCCCCAGCGATGCGGGCGCCCTCCTTGTGTGTTCAGCGTCGGCGCGCGAGAGCCAGCGTTCGCTGGGCTCCCGCCAGCACGGCCGCGTCGATGAAGATGCCGTTCGCGAGGGCCTGGGCGCCCGGGTCCGCGGTGGCCGCCTTGACGATCTTCTCCGCGTGTTCCAGTTCCTCCTCCGTGGGGAGGTAGGCGCGTTCGATGACGGGGAGCTGGCGGGGGTGGATGGCGGCGCGGCCCAGGAAGCCGAGGCTGCGGCCGTGGGCGCAGGACGCGGTCAGGCCGGTCAGGTCGCGGGTGTCGGGGTGGACCGACTGGGCCGGCGGCGGGAGACCGGCCGCGCGGGCGGCGACGATCACGCGGGAGCGGGACCAGTCCAGGCCCGCGTCGTGCCGTACGCCCAGATCGGCCCGTAGGTCCGCCTCGCCCAGGGCGATGCCGTGGAGTGAGGGGTGGGCGGACGCGATCGTGTAGGCGTGTTCGACCGCGAGGGCGGTTTCCAGGAGGGCGTACAGGGGTGGGCCGGAGAGGCGTTCCGCGATGCGGACGACCTGCTCGGGGGTGGTCACCTTGGGGAGGCGCAGGCCCGACACGCCCGGGAGAGGTGCCAGTGTCGTGAGGTCGGCCGCCGCGAACGGGCTGTCCAGGGCGTTGACGCGGACGTGGACCGGGACCGGCTGGGGAGCGGAGAGGAGTTCGG
Source organism: Streptomyces blattellae (assembly GCF_009709555.1). Taxonomy (GTDB): domain Bacteria; phylum Actinomycetota; class Actinomycetes; order Streptomycetales; family Streptomycetaceae; genus Streptomyces; species Streptomyces blattellae. Next base: position 119,574 of record NZ_WJBG01000117.1, read on the forward strand.
CGGTCGCCGCGCGGGCGTACTCCTTGCGGTCCGGGGCGACCGCGTCCTCCAGGTCGATCACGACCACGTCGGCGCCCGAGGCGAGGGCCCTGGCGACGACGTGCGGGCGGTCGCCGGGGGCGTAGAGCCAGGTCAGGGGGAAGGTCACCGTACCGCGCCCTCCTTGCGCAGTGCCGCCAACTCGGCTGCTGTCAGGCCGAGTCCGGTGAGGACCGAGTCCGTGTCCGCGCCGTGCGGGCGGCCTGTCCAGCGGATCGCGCCGGGGGTGTCGGAGAGGCGGAAGAGGACGTTCTGCATGCGCAGCGGGCCCAGCTCCGGGTCGTCGACGGTGGTGATCGTGGAGAGGGCCTGGTACTGCGGGTCGGTCATCACCTCCCGTACGTCCTGGATCGGGGCCACCGCCGCCTCCGCCTTCTCGAAGGCGGCCAGCACCTCGGTGCGGGGGCGTTCGGCGATCCAGGCGCCGACCGCCTCGTCGAGGACGTCGGTGTGGCGGGCCCGGTCGGCGCCCGTCGCGAACCAGGGTTCGTCGATCAGGTCCGGGCGGCCCACGAGACGCAGCACGCGTTCCGCGACCGACTGGGCCGAGGTCGAGACGGCGACCCAGGTGCCGTCCGCGGTGCGGTAGGTGTTGCGCGGGGCGTTGTTGGCGGACCGGTTTCCGGTGCGTTCCTGCACGTAGCCGAGTTGGTCGTACCAGGTCGGCTGCGGTCCGAGCACCGTCAGGATCGGTTCGATGAGGGCCATGTCGACGACCTGGCCCGTGCCGGTGCGGTCGCGGGCGGCGAGTGCGGTCATCACGGCGTACGACGTCGCCAGACCCGCGATCGAGTCGGCGAGGCCGAACGGCGGGAGCGTCGGGGGTGCGTCGGGCTCGCCGGTGATCGCGGCGAAGCCGCTCATCGCCTCGGCGAGGGTGCCGAAGCCGGGGCGGTGGGCGTAGGGGCCGAACTGGCCGAAGCCGGTGACGCGGGTGAGGACGAGGCGGGGGTTGGCGGCCGACAGCTCCGGCCAGCCGAGATCCCATTTCTCCAGCGTGCCGGGGCGGAAGTTCTCGATGACGACATCGGCGGTGGCGGCGAGGCGCAGGAGGGTGGTGCGGCCGCCGGGCCTGGAGAGGTCCAGGGCGATCGTGTGCTTGTTGCGGCCGAGGAGTTTCCACCACAGGCCGATTCCGTCCTTCGCCGGGCCGTGGCCTCGGGCGGGGTCCGGTTTCGTCGGATGCTCGACCTTGATGACCTCGGCGCCGAAGTCGCCGAGGAGGGTCGCGGCGAGCGGGCCCGCGAAGAGGGTGGCCAGGTCGAGGACGCGGAGGCCGGTCAAAGGGGGTGCGGTGCGGGGTGCGGTACGGGATGAGGTACTGGGTGCGGTCGTGGACGGCACGGTGCGGGGTTCGGTCATGACGTGAACTGCGCTTCGATCTCCTGGCGGGTCGGCATCGACGCCGACGCTCCCGCTCGTTGAACGGACAGTGCGGCCGCCGCGGCGGCCCACGCCAGGGCCTCCCGCATGGGGCGCGTCTCGGTGAGGGCCACCGCGAGGGCGCCGACGAAGGTGTCGCCCGCGCCGGTCGAGTCCACGGCGGTGACCTTCGGCGCCGGGACGGTGACCGGCTCCTGGCCGCGGGCCGCGTACAGGCAGCCGGCCGGACCCAGCGTGATGACCACTTCCGGCACCTGGTCGAGCAGGACGTATGCGGCGGCGCGGGGGTCGGGGACGCCGGTGAGCGTGGCCGCCTCGTGCTCGTTCGGGACCAACAGGTCGATGGCGGCGAGGAGTTCTGGGGGCAGGGGCCGGGCCGGGGCGGGTGTGAGGATCGTACGGACGCCGTGGGCCTGTGCCGTCCGGGCGCCGGCGAGGACCGCGGCGAGCGGGATCTCCAGTTGGAGGAGCAGGGCGTCGGCGGCGGCGATCAGGCCCTCGTCGCCGGGGGCGAGGTGGTCGACGGTGCCGTTCGCACCGGGAATCACGACGATCGCGTTGCTGCCCTCGTCGTCCACCACGATGTGGGCGGTGCGGGAGGGGCCCTCGGTGGTGTGCAGGTGGTCGGTGTCCACGCCGGAGTGCTCCAGTGTGGAGCGCAGCCGGCTGCCGAGGCCGTCGTTGCCGACCGCGCCGATCACCGAGACGGTGGCGCCCGCGCGGGCAGGTGGGGGTCCCTCCGGTCGAGCGAAGCCGAGAGTGGGGGAGATCGCCTGGTTGGCGCCCTTGCCGCCGGGGATCGTGCGGAATGCGCGGCCGGTCACTGTTTCGCCGCGCTGTGGAGCCTTCTCGACGTAGGCCACCAGGTCCGTGTTCGTGCTGCCGAGTACGGCGATGTGGGTCATGGGCGAGCAGCCTCCAGGTGGGTGAGGGCTTGGGTGAGATGGGCGAGGGTGTCGAAGCCGGTGCCGTTGAAGTCGCCGACGGACGTGGCCAGACGGTTTTTGAGGGGGGCCGTCCAGCGGTCGGGGAGTGCGGTGGGGGAGCCGGCGAGGAGGCCGGCGATGCTGCCGGTCGTCGCACCGTTGGAATCGGTGTCCCAGCCGCCGGAGACGGCACGGCAGACGGAGGTGGTGAAGTCGCCGTCCGCGTGGGTGAGGGCGGCGGTGATCAGGGCGGTGTTGGGGATGGCGTGGACCCAGTGGTGGGCGGCGTAGGTGGTGTGCAGCTCGTCCACGACGGTCTCGAAGTCGGTGTGGTCCTCGGCCAGTCGGACGGCGTGGTGGATGGCCTTTGTGAGGCGGGAGTCCGGGGGGATGACCGTCAGGCCCGCGCGTAGGCACGTGTGGATGTCCCGCGTGCCGGTGGCGGCCGTGGCGATGACGGCCGCCGTGAACATCGCCGCGTAGACGCCGTTCGCCGTGTGGGTGAGGGTGGCGTCACGGTGGGCCTGTTCCGCGGCGGCGGCCGGGTTGCCGGGGTTCGTCCAGCCGTGGACGTCGGCGCGGATCAGGGCGCCGATCCATTCGCGGAAGGGGTTGCGGTGGCGGGCCGTGTGTGGGGGGTCGATGCCGGTGAGGAGGTTGCGGTAGGCGACGCGTTCGGCGGTGAAGGTGCGGCCTGCGGGGAGTTCGTCGAGCCAGAGGGTGGCCACGTCTTCGGTGGTGAAGGTCTTGCCGTGGCGTTGGAGCAGGAGGAGGTTGAGGAGCGGGTAGTTGAGGTCGTCGTCCTCCGGCATGCCGTCGATGTTCTCGGCGAGGGAGGTTGCTGCGGATCGGCGGTTCCAGGGGTACTCGGCTGCGAGGTCCGGGGGGAGTCCCTTGGCGGTGAAGTATGTGCTGAGGGGCCAGTTGCCGGTGGCTTTCGCCAGTTGGCGGATGGCGTGGAGGGGGAGTTTCTCCACCGGCTTGCCCAGGAGGCACCCGGCGGCTCTGCCCAGCCAGGCCGCTTCCAGGCGCGACTGCGTGGTGGCTGGGCGGGGGTGGGTCGCGCGGCCCGGCGCTGACGGGGTGCCGCCTGCGCCCACGTATGCCCGCAGCTCAGCAGCAGCGCTGAGCTTGATCTTCTGTAGGTCCGTCGGCTCTTGATCCGCCAAACTGCTCGGCAGGTCCGCCAGTTCGTCCAGCAAGTCCTCTGCCAGTTGTCTCAGGTACCGCGAGGGCCGATCCGGGGATGCTCCGGCCCGTAGTGGGGCCTCGTCTCCGCCCGCCGCTTGCCACCGCGCCGCGATCCTCGACGGCTCGCGGCCGTCCAGGGCCGCCTGACGCAGCTCATGGCCGAGCAGGTCCTCCGGCTGGACCCAGGTCAGTCGGAGCATGCCGGCACCCCCAACCCGGCCATCGCCTGCTCATGGGCCCGGTGTCGTCGGACGTCCCGTTCGAAGATCTCCCGGGTGACCTGGGCCAGCGTCGTCGCGGGTTCCCAGAGGTCCAGGCGGCTGGCTTCGGAGACGGTCTTGGACCAGTCCGCCGGGATCTCAGAACCCAGGGCGCCGGACAGCGCGCCCGCCATCGTGGCGATGGAGTCGCAGTCGCGGCCGTAGTTCACGGAGCCCAGGACAGCCGTGCGGTAGTCGCCGCCGGAGACCAGCAACATGCCCAGCGCGATGGGGAGTTCCTCGATCGCGTGCAGACGGGACGGGCGGCGGGCGCCCAGGGAGGGCTGCCGGTAGTCGGGGCCCACCGTGTCGTACGGGGCGATCGCCTCCCGTAGCGGTGTCAGCGCCGACTCGAACTCCGAGTGAGCGGAGGCCACTTCGCAGACCTTCTCGATCGCCGCCCGCGTGCCGTCCTGCGCCAGGGACAGACAGACCGTGACGACCGTGTCCGGTGTCGCGCCCGGTGTGCAGGCCGCGGCGACCGCTGCCGCGAAGACGCCCGCCGCCTCGCGGCCGTACGACGACTGGTGGGCGCCCGCGATGTCGAGGGCCTCGGTGTACGCGGCCGTCGGGTTGGCCGCGTTGACCAGGCCGACCGGGGCCGTGTACATCGCCGCTCCGCAGTTGACGATGTTGCCGACGCCTGCCTCGCGGGGGTCGACATGGCCGTAGTGCAACCTCGCCACCAGCCATTTCTCCGCCAGGAAGATCCTGTGCAGCGGCAGCGCCTCCGACTGGAGCTCCGGGATCCAGCGCGGGTTCGTCATCAGGTCCGGCACCAGGTGCTCGGCGATCGCGTACGCGTCCAGGTGGTCGCGGACCTGGGCGTACACCCGTACCAGCGCGTGGGTCAGCAGGGTGTCGTCGGTGACGTGTCCGTCGCCCTTGTGGTACGGGGCGATGGGGCGGGCGGTGCGCCAGGCGTCGCCGTTCCAGGGGCCGACGATGCCGTGGACGCGTCCGCCGTGACGTTCGAGGATCTGGGCGGGGGAGTAGCCCTCGACGGGGCCGCCGAGTGCGTCGCCGACGGCCGCTCCGACCAGGGCGCCGGTGATCCGCTCCGGCAGGGTGATCGCTGAGGTTTCTTCTCCTTTGGGCGTCATGCCCCGAATCATCCTCCCGGTGGGGCCGGTTGTGCGGCTTCCAGGAGTTCGGCGAGTTCCACCAGGTCGGTGCCGGTCAGGCGGGGCAGGACGCAGCCGGAGAGGGTGCGGCAGGTGTCCCGCCAGGCCGCCGGGATCGCCGCGCCGCCGCCCAGCGCTCCGGTCAGGGCACCGACGAGGGCCGGGGCCGAGTCCGCGACCCGGGACAGACAGGCCGCCGCGGGGACCGCCTCGGCGATCCGGCCGTGCGCCGCGGTCGCCAGGGCCAGGGCGACCGGGACCGTCTCGGCGGCGGCGATGCCGTAGCTGTAGACGTGGTCGACGATCTGGTGCTCCAGGAGCGGGATCAGCGCGAAGGCGCTCTCGGCGTCGGCCGCCAGCTTCAGCGCATGGCGGGCGTTGCGGCCGACCTCGGTGGACTCGGGGAGTTCCGCGAGGGCCACCCGCGCACAAGCCTCGACCTCCGCTCCCACCAGCGCCAGCGACAGTGCCGCCGCCATCGCCCGGGCGCCGTGCACTCCGTCGCCGTCCTGGGTGTAGCGGGCGTCGAACTCGGCGAGCGAGGCGGCGAGTTCGGGGGCGCCGGGGTGGGCCACGGCCAGCACACAGGCCCGTACGCACGCCGCGTCGTCGAAGTAGTGCGGGTTGTCGTGGCCGGTGGCGGGCGGGCGCAGTCCGGTGGCCAGGTTGCCGAGCCCCGCCCGGACCGAGATACGGGCGCGCAGCGGGAGTACCGCCGACTCGATCTCGGGGGCGCGTTCGGCCGCCGCGGCGACCTCGCTCGCGACCGCGTTCCAGGTCAGATCGATGGCGGCCCGCGTACGGCGCTCCCGGCTCAGGTCGCCCAGTGCGCTGTCGTCCCCGGCCCGCAGCACGGCCTCCGCCGCGAACACCGCCCACTCCGCGTCGTCGGACGGGCCGAGGCGGAGGGGTTCCGGGGGCTGGTTCAGCGCGATCGGCACGGGGAGCGTGGTCGTGGCGTTCTGCTCCGCGAAGGTGTCCAGTTCGCGCGTCAGGCGGCGGGTCCACTCGGGCATCCGGGCCGCTCGGTGCCGGGCGGCCGGCCAACCGGCGGCATCCCCCGCGGCCAGCCCCAGCAACAGCCCCTCCACCCGCCGGGTCACGGCCGCACCTCGTCCTCGTCGGCGGTCAGGACATAGAGGGCCACCGGGTCGGACTCCGCCCGCCCCTCAAGTCGTACGAGAGCATCCGGTCGTACGACACCGTCCGGTGCTACGAGATCGTCCTGCCGTACGGCTGCCTCCGCGTCCTCTTCCGCCGTCAGCAGGTCCGCCACGTCCAGCACATGGTGGCCTCTCATCGACGGCAGGCAGCTGCCGCGGGCCGGGCCGATGGCCGCTGCCCAGTCGGAGGGGATGGCGGACGCGCCCCGGGTCGCGCCGGCGAGTGCGCCCGCGACGGCTGCCGTGGTGTCTGCGTCGCGGCCCATGTTCACGGCGGTCAGTACGGCCTGGACGAAGTCGCCGTCGGCGGCGGCGTAGGCGCCGAAGGCGAGGGCGACGGCTTCGGGGGCGAGGTCGGTCCAGGGGTAGCCGCCGATGACGACCGCGGAGCGGACGGCGCGTTCGCCGCGGTGGGCGACGGCGACGGCGCGGCGCAGGGAGCGGGCCGTCCAGGAGTCGTCCGGGACGACGGCCAGGGCGGACGCGACCACCGCGATCGCCGGGGCGCCCGCCATCGCCGCCGCCACCCCGGCCGCGACCGCCTGGCCGCCGTAGATGCCCTCGCCGTCATGGCTCACCGAGCCGTCGATGGCCACCAGGCGGGCCGCTTCGGCCGGCCGGCCCGCGGCGAAGACGCCGAAGGGGGCCGCGCGCATGGCGAGGCCGTCGCTCCAGGCGTGGCGGTGCTGGGCGGAGATGGGGGCGGCGAGGCCGCGGCGGAGGTTTTCCAGGGTGCCGCGTTCGCTGAAGCCGGCGCCGCGGAACGGGCCCTCGTCGCTGTCGGCGATCCACTTGTGCCAGGCCGTCTCCACATGGGCCGGGGTGAGGGCGCTGCCGTGGCGGGCCAGCAGCAGGCCGGAGAAGATCGCGTACTCCGTGTCGTCCGTGCCGGCCGGCTTCTCGGCCACGTAACCGGTGATACGGCCCCAGCGGGCGCGGATCTCGGAGGGCTTCATGTTCTCGGCGGGGGCTCCGAGGGCGTCGCCGACGGCGAGGCCGAGCAGCGCGCCGCGTGCCCGGTCGCGGAGTTCGGCGGCGTTCCCGGGCGCCGGGGCCGAGGGAACGCAGGCGATCGATGCCATAGGGGGCCTCTCCTCCGGGGGCTCCTCCCAGGGCGCGGAGCCCTTTGCTGATGTGTCCCACCGGAGGGGGCCGGGAGAGCGTCGGGTGCCCCAGTGTCACCCGGTCGACATCTGTGCGGGATTCGCATCGAATGAGCGCTCGATGGTGAAGCCGCAGGTTAGTGAGGGTTTCCTTGCTGGCGAGAGGGGAATCGGAGGCGTAAATTTTGTGTCGTCAAAGAGTGGAATTAGTCTAAACTTAGCCTTACCATAGCTCTGGGGGGCCCGGCATGGCCATCATCGGAACCGAAGCGGCGCTCCATGCGGCGCACCGCGACAACCACACCCACCGGGATGTGAACGGCGGCTGGCTGCGCCCCGCCGTCTTCGGTGCGATGGACGGCCTGGTCTCCAACCTCGCCCTGATGACCGGTGTGGCGGGCGGCGCGGCCGGTCAGCGGACCGTCGCCATCGCCGGTCTCGCGGGTCTCGCCGCCGGCGCCTTCTCCATGGCTGCCGGTGAGTACACCTCCGTCGCCTCGCAGCGCGAACTCGTCGAGGCGGAACTGGACGTGGAGCGGCGGGAACTGCGCAAGCACCCCGAGGACGAGGAGGCCGAACTCGCGGCGCTCTATGAAGCGCGCGGGGTCGAGCCCCGGCTGGCGCGGGAAGTGGCGGGGCAGCTCTCGCGCGATCCCGAGCAGGCCCTGGAGATCCACGCCCGCGAGGAACTGGGCGTCGACCCCGGTGATCTGCCGTCGCCGCCGGTCGCCGCCGTCTCGTCGTTCGGCTCCTTCGCGCTGGGAGCCCTGCTGCCCGTACTGCCGTATCTGCTCGGTGCGAGCGCGCTGTGGCCGGCTGTGCTGCTCGCGCTGGCCGGGCTGTTCGCGTGCGGTGCCGTGGTGGCCAAGGTGACGGCGCGAACCTGGTGGTTCAGCGGCCTCAGGCAGCTCGCGCTCGGTGGTGCGGCGGCCGGTGTGACGTACGCCCTGGGCAGCCTGCTGGGAACCGCCGTAGGATGAATGGACTCGCACTTATGCGTGGGACCGTATAAGTAGCCGTTACTCGCTGGTTTCGATTGCTTAACCACCGGGCATGAGCCGTAAGCGCTGTGGGCAATGAGGCCTGCCGCGTACCCGCGGGGTCGGCGACGACGCAGCCCCTGGCCCCTCGGACCGGCGGGCATCGATCTGTCCGCTTTGGTCCCCATCGCTTCCGCCGCCGTGCGCGGTACCCCCGCCGCGACCGCGGCGTCCGCATGTTGGACCGGCTTATCCGGTTCCCGAGAACCGCTCCATCATGTAACCTGCACGAAATTTTGCACTCACGCAGAGGGCCAGCGTCGTCCCTCGGCACCTGCATATGCCAAGTTGACGACGACGGGAGAGCCGATGCGTACGCCGCGCCAGCCGTCCCAGCACTCCGCGAATGGCCAGAACTGGTCGTTCATGGATGCTCGCCCTGCTGCGCAGGGTATGTACGACCCCCGCAATGAGCACGACGCCTGTGGCGTCGGCTTTGTGGCCACCCTCACCGGTGAGGCGAGCCATGCGCTGGTCGAGCAGGCGCTCACGGTTCTGCGCAACCTGGAGCATCGCGGCGCCACCGGTTCCGAGCCCGATTCGGGGGACGGCGCCGGCATTCTCTCCCAGGTTCCCGACGCCTTCTTCCGCGAGGTGGCCGGATTCGAGCTGCCGCAGGCCGGGGGGTACGCCGTCGGCATCGCCTTCCTGCCGGAGGACGCGGCGGACGACGCCGTCTCGCGGATCGAGACCATCGCGTCCGACGAGGGGCTCACCGTCCTCGGCTGGCGCGAAGTCCCGGTCGCCCCCGAACTGCTCGGTGCCACCGCCCGGTCGACGATGCCGGCCTTCCGGCAGATCTTCGTCACCGACGGCGCTTCGGAGGGCATCGCCCTCGACCGCAAGGCCTTCGTGCTGCGCAAGCGCGCCGAGCGCGAGGCCGGCGTCTACTTCCCGTCGCTGTCGGCCCGCACCATCGTCTACAAGGGCATGCTGACCACCGGCCAGCTGGAGCCGTTCTTCCCGGACCTGTCCGACCGCCGCTTCGCCTCCGCGATCGCGCTCGTGCACTCCCGGTTCTCCACCAACACCTTCCCGTCCTGGCCGCTCGCCCACCCGTACCGCTTCGTCGCGCACAACGGCGAGATCAACACGGTCAAGGGCAACCGCAACTGGATGCGGGCACGTGAGTCGCAGCTGGCGTCGGACCTCTTCGGCGCCGGCCAGCTGGAGCGGATCTTCCCGGTCTGCACGCCGGACGCCTCCGACTCCGCCTCCTTCGACGAGGTCCTCGAACTGCTGCACCTGGGCGGCCGTTCGCTGCCGCACTCCGTGCTGATGATGATCCCGGAGGCGTGGGAGAACCACGAGTCCATGAACTCCAAGGACACAGCCCGCCGCGCCTTCTACCAGTTCCACGCCACGATGATGGAGCCCTGGGACGGCCCGGCCTGTGTCACCTTCACCGACGGCACCCAGGTCGGCGCCGTGCTCGACCGCAACGGCCTGCGCCCCGGCCGCTACTGGGTCACCGACGACGGCCTCGTCGTCCTCGGCTCCGAGGTCGGCGTCCTCGACATCGACCCGGCCAAGGTCGTCCGCAAGGGCCGCCTGCAGCCCGGCCGCATGTTCCTCGTCGACACCGCCGAGCACCGCATCATCGAGGACGACGAGATCAAGGCCCAGCTCGCGGCGGAGCAGCCGTACGCCGAGTGGCTGGAGGCCGGCGAGATCGAACTGTCCGACCTGCCCGAGCGCGAGCACATCGTGCACACGCACGCCTCGGTCACCCGTCGCCAGCAGACCTTCGGCTACACCGAGGAGGAACTGCGCGTCCTCCTCGCGCCGATGGCCAAGTCCGGTGCCGAGCCGATCGGTTCGATGGGCACGGACTCGCCGATCGCCGCGCTGAGCGAGCGCCCGCGCCTGCTCTTCGACTACTTCACCCAGCTGTTCGCGCAGGTCACCAACCCGCCGCTGGACGCCATCCGGGAAGAGCTGGTCACCTCGCTGCGCAGCTCCCTCGGCCCGCAGGGCAACCTGCTGGAACCGACGGCCGCGTCCTGTCGCAGCGTCACCCTGCCCTTCCCGGTGATCGACAACGACGAGCTGGCCAAGCTCATACACATCAACGCCGACGGCGACATGCCCGGCATGAAGGCCGCGACCCTGTCCGGCCTGTACCGGGTCTCCGGCGGCGGCGACTCCCTGGCCGCGCGCATCGACGAGATCTGCGCCGAGGCCGACGCCGCCATCGACAACGGCGCCCGGCTGATCGTCCTGTCGGACCGCCACTCGGACGCCGAGCACGCGCCGATCCCCTCGCTGCTGCTCACCGCGGCCGTCCACCACCACCTCATCCGCACCAAGCAGCGCACCCACGTGGGCCTGCTGGTCGAGGCCGGCGACGTCCGCGAGGTCCATCACGTCGCCCTGCTCATCGGCTTCGGCGCCGCCGCGGTCAACCCGTACCTGGCGATGGAGTCCGTCGAGGACCTGGTCCGCGCGGGTACGTTCCTCCCCGGCATCGAGGCCGAGCACGCCATCCGGAACCTGATCTACGCGCTCGGCAAGGGCGTCCTGAAGGTCATGTCCAAGATGGGCATCTCGACGGTCGCCTCCTACCGCGGCGCCCAGGTCTTCGAGGCCGTCGGTCTCGACGACGCCTTCGTCGAGAAGTACTTCAACGGCACCGCCACCAAGATCGGCGGCGTCGGCATCGACGTCATCGCCCAGGAGGTCGCCGCCCGCCACGCCAAGGCGTACCCCGCCTCCGGCATCGCTCCCGCGCACCGCGCGCTGGAGATCGGCGGCGAGTACCAGTGGCGTCGCGAGGGCGAGCCGCACCTGTTCGACCCGGAGACGGTCTTCCGCCTCCAGCACTCGACCCGCACCGCGCGCTACGACATCTTCAAGAAGTACACCGACCGCGTGAACGAGCAGTCCGAGCGGCTGATGACGCTGCGTGGCCTGTTCGGCTTCACGTCGGATCGCCCCTCGATCTCCATCGACGAGGTCGAGCCGGTCTCCGAGATCGTCAAGCGGTTCTCGACCGGTGCTATGTCATATGGCAGCATCTCGCGCGAGGCGCACGAGACCCTCGCCATCGCCATGAACCAGCTCGGCGGCAAGTCCAACACCGGTGAGGGCGGCGAGGACCCGGAGCGTCTGTACGACCCGGCCCGCCGTTCGTCGATCAAGCAGGTCGCCTCCGGCCGCTTCGGCGTGACGTCCGAGTACCTGGTCAACGCGGACGACATCCAGATCAAGATGGCCCAGGGCGCCAAGCCCGGCGAGGGCGGCCAGCTGCCCGGCCACAAGGTCTACCCGTGGGTGGCCAAGACCCGGCACAGCACCCCCGGTGTCGGCCTCATCTCCCCGCCGCCGCACCACGACATCTACTCCATCGAGGACCTGGCCCAGCTGATCCACGACCTGAAGAACGCGAACCCGCAGGCGCGGATCCACGTCAAGCTGGTCTCCGAGGTCGGCGTCGGCACGGTCGCGGCGGGTGTGTCCAAGGCGCACGCGGACGTGGTGCTCATCTCCGGTCACGACGGCGGTACGGGTGCCTCCCCGCTCACCTCGCTGAAGCACGCCGGCGGTCCCTGGGAGCTGGGCCTCGCCGAGACCCAGCAGACGCTGCTGCTGAACGGTCTGCGGGACCGGATCGTCGTCCAGACCGACGGTCAGCTCAAGACCGGCCGTGACGTCGTCATCGCCGCGCTGCTCGGCGCCGAGGAGTTCGGTTTCGCGACCGCGCCGCTCGTCGTCTCCGGCTGCGTCATGATGCGCGTCTGCCACCTGGACACCTGCCCGGTCGGCATCGCCACGCAGAACCCGACCCTGCGGGACCGGTTCGCGGGCAAGGCCGAATACGTCGTGAACTTCTTCCAGTTCATCGCCGAAGAGGTCCGCGAGATCCTCGCCGAGCTGGGCTTCCGCTCCATCGAGGAGGCCGTCGGCCACGCCGAGACGCTGGACGTCACTCGGGCCGTCGACCACTGGAAGGCGCAGGGCCTGGACCTGGAGCCGCTGTTCCACGTGCCCGAGCTGCCCGAGGGCGCGGTGCGCCACCAGCTGATCGAGCAGGACCACGGCCTGGAGAAGGCGCTCGACAACGAGCTGATCAAGCTCGCCGCCGACGCGCTCGCCGCGGACTCCGCGACGGACGCCCAGCCGGTGCGCGCCCAGGTCAAGGTCCGCAACATCAACCGCACGGTCGGCACCATGCTCGGCCACGAGGTGACGAAGAAGTTCGGTGGCGCGGGCCTGCCCGACGACACCATCGACATCACCTTCACGGGCTCCGCCGGCCAGTCCTTCGGCGCCTTCCTCCCGCGCGGTGTGACGCTGCGCCTGGAGGGTGACTCCAACGACTACGTCGGCAAGGGCCTCTCCGGTGGCCGCGTCATCGTCCGCCCGGACCGGAACGCCGACCACCTCGCCGAGTACTCGACGATCGCGGGCAACACCATCGCGTACGGCGCGACCGGCGGCGAGCTGTATCTGCGCGGCCGTACGGGCGAGCGGTTCTGTGTCCGCAACTCCGGTGCGCTGGTCGTCTCCGAGGGCGTCGGCGACCACGGCTGCGAGTACATGACCGGCGGTCACGCGGTGGTCCTCGGCGAGACGGGCCGCAACTTCGCGGCCGGCATGTCCGGCGGTATCGCCTACGTGATCGACCTGGACCGCGACAACGTCAACGTCGGCAACGTCAGCGCCGTCGAGGCCCTCGACGACACCGACAAGCAGTGGCTGCACGACGTGGTGCGCCGCCACCAGGAGGAGACCGGCTCCACGGTCGCCGAGAAGCTTCTGGCCGAGTGGGACACCGCGGTGGACCGCTTCAGCAAGATCATCCCCAGTACGTACAAGGCAGTGCTCGCCGCCAAGGACGCCGCCGAGCGAGCCGGTCTCTCCGAGACCGAGATCACCGAGAAGATGATGGAGGCGGCGACCAATGGCTGATCCCAAGGGCTTTCTCAACCACGGCCGCGAGGTCGCCACGTCCCGCCCGGTCGACGTCCGCCTGAAGGACTGGAACGAGGTCTACGTCCCCGGCTCCCTGCTGCCGATCATCAGCAAGCAGGCGAGCCGCTGCATGGACTGCGGCATCCCGTTCTGCCACAACGGCTGTCCGCTGGGGAACCTGATCCCCGAGTGGAACGACTACGCCTACCGCGAGGACTGGGCCGCCGCGTCCGAGCGCCTGCACGCCACGAACAACTTCCCGGAGTTCACCGGCCGTCTGTGCCCGGCCCCGTGCGAGTCGGCGTGCGTGCTCGGCATCAACCAGCCCGCCGTCACCATCAAGAACGTCGAAGTCTCGATCATCGACAAGGCGTGGGAAACCGGTGACGTCGCCCCGCAGGCGCCGGAGCGACTGTCCGGCAAGACGGTCGCGGTCATCGGGTCCGGCCCCGCCGGTCTCGCCGCCGCCCAGCAGCTCACCCGGGCCGGCCACACCGTCGCCGTCTACGAGCGCGCGGACCGCATCGGCGGCCTCCTGCGCTACGGCATCCCCGAGTTCAAGATGGAGAAGCGGCACATCAACCGCCGTATCGAGCAGATGCGCGCGGAGGGCACCCGCTTCCGTACCGGCATCGAGATCGGCCGCGACCTCAAGGCGACCGACCTGAAGAAGCGGTACGACGCCGTCGTCATCGCCGCCGGTGCGACGACCGCGCGTGACCTCCCGGTCCCCGGCCGCGAACTCAAGGGCATCCACCAGGCCATGGAGTACCTGCCGCTGGCCAACAAGGTCCAGGAGGGCGACTTCGTGACGCCCCCCATCTCCGCCGAGGGCAAGCACGTCGTGGTCATCGGCGGTGGCGACACCGGCGCCGACTGCGTGGGCACCGCCCACCGCCAGGGCGCGGCCTCCGTGACGCAGCTGGAGATCATGCCCCGCCCGAACGACGAGCGGAACGCGGTCGCCCAGCCCTGGCCGACCTTCCCGATGCTGTACAAGGTCACGTCCGCGCATGAGGAGGGCGGCGAGCGGGTCTACTCCGTCTCCACCACCCACTTCGAGGGCGACGAGGACGGCAACGTCCAGTGGCTGCACCTCACCGAGGTCGAGTTCATCGACGGCAAGCTGACCCCGAAGCCGGGCACGGAGCGCAAGATCCCCGCCCAGCTGGTGACGCTGGCGATGGGCTTCACGGGCACCGACCGGGAGAACGGCCTGGTCGAGCAGTTCGGCCTGGATCTCGACGAGCGCGGCAACATCGCCCGCGACGGCGACTTCCAGACCAACGTCCCCGGTGTCTTCGTCGCCGGTGACGCGGGCCGCGGTCAGTCGCTGATCGTCTGGGCGATCGCGGAGGGCCGCTCGGCTGCCCGCGGGTGCGACCGCTTCCTGACCGGCGCGAGCGACCTGCCGGCGCCGATCCGGCCGACGGACCGCTCGCTGATGGTGTGACAGCCCGGCTGGTCTGACAGCCCGGCTGGTCTGGCAGGCCGGCTGGTCTGGCAGTCGGCTGGTCTGGCAGTCGGCTGGTCTGGCAGTCGGCTGGTCTGACAGGCCGGCTGGTCTGGCAGTCGGCTGGTCTGGCAGCCCGGCGAAAAGACGTCCCGTACAACGGCGTACGGGCGGGGTCATCCGGGGGACACTCCCGGATCCCCGCAGGCGGCGCCTGCCCCTTGTCCCCGACCGGACGAACGGGCAGGCGCCGTCGCACGTCCTCAGCCGTCGTCGCGGCCGTCGCCGTTCTCTTCCGGCCACACCTGGATGTGGTCCTCCGCCAGTACGCGGCCGGCAGCCGCAGGCGGCCCGCCCGAGTTCCCCGAGTGGCTGGTCGCGGCACGGGCGGAGGGGATCGCGCGACCGGCCTGAGCCACAGCCACCCGTCTGCTCGCACCGCTGGCTGCGCCGTGACCGCCGTGCCACGCTGAGTGAGATCCGACGGGGAGACGACGAGGCATGGACGGCGCACGATCGGTGGACGAGGCGGCCGGGTCCGCACGCTCGCGCAGGCAGGCTCCCGGCAGGGGCGAGAAACTCGCCGACTGGGCCGACGGGCGGCTGGGGATCTACGGGCTGGCCAAGGCCCAGATGCGCAAGGTCTTCCCGGACCACCCGTCCTTCATGCTGGGCGAGATCGCGCTCTACAGCTTCATCGTGCTGATCCTGACGGGCGTCTACCTCACCCTGTTCTTCGAGCCGAGCATGGTCGAGGTCGAGTACCACGGCTCGTACGAACCGCTCAACGGCGTCCTGATGACCCGGGCGTTCGAGTCCACGCTCGAACTCAGCTTCGATGTGCGCGGCGGACTGCTGATCCGGCAGATCCACCACTGGGCGGCGCTGGTGTTCGTCATCGCCATGCTCGTGCACATGATGCGGATCTTCTTCACCGGCGCGTTCCGCAAGCCGCGCGAGCTCAACTGGGTCTTTGGCTGGACCCTGCTGATGCTCGGCATCATCACCGGCCTGACCGGCTACTCCCTCCCTGACGACCTGCTCTCCGGCACCGGCATCCGCTTCGCCCAGGGCGCGATCCTGTCCGTCCCGGTCGTCGGGACGTACCTGTCGTTCTTCCTCTTCGGCGGGGAGTTCCCCGGGCACGACATCATCTCGCGCCTGTTCCCGATCCATGTCCTGCTGCTGCCCGGGATCATGCTGGGGCTGGTGGCCGCCCATCTGATCCTGGTCTTCTACCACAAGCACACGCAGTATCCCGGCCCCGGCCGCGACAATAAGACGGTGGTCGGCATGCCCTTCCTGCCGGTCTACATGGCGAAGGCGGGCGGCTTCTTCTTCCTCGTCTTCGGCGTGCTGACGATGCTGGGTGGCATCGCCAGCATCAACCCCGTATGGGCCTTCGGCCCCTACCGCCCCGATCTGGTGACCACCGGCGCCCAGCCCGACTGGTATCTCGGCTTCTCCGAGGGGCTGATCCGGGTGATGCCCGGATGGGAGATCAACCTCTGGGGACACACGCTCGTGCTGGGAGTGTTCATCCCCTTCGCGCTGTTCCCGCTGGTCATGGTCGCCATCGGCGTGTACCCCTTCGTCGAGGCATGGGTCACCGGCGACAGGCGCGAGCACCACATCCTGGACCGGCCGCGCAACATGCCCGTGCGAACCGGCCTCGGCGTGGCCTGGCTCAGCCTCTACGTGGTGCTGCTGATCGGCGGCGGCAACGACATCGTCGCCACCCATCTGCATCTGTCCATCAACGACATCACCTGGTTCGTGCGGATCGCCGTCTTCGTGGTGCCGGTCCTGGCCTTCAGCATCACCAAGCGGATCTGTCTCGGCCTTCAGCGCCGCGACCGGAACAAGGTGCTGCACGGCAGGGAGACGGGCACGGTCAAGCGGCTGCCGAACGGCGAGTACATCGAGGTCCACGAACCCGCCTCGCAGGAGCAGCTGTTCACCCTCACCCAGCACGAGCAGTACCCGCCGTACGAACTCGGGCCGCTGGTCGACGCGGGCGGTGTCCGCCGTCGGGTCAAGCGGTCCGAGCGGTTGCGGGCCCGGCTGTCGCGGGCCATGTTCGGGCCCGGGAAGCGGATCGAGAAGCCGACGGTGGAGGAGTACCGGGAGGTCACCAGCGGCGACCACCACCACTGACGACCAGGGCCCGGCACTCGTCCGGGGTGCCCCAGGCGGTGCGCAGGGCACGGGCCTTGGTCAGCCAGAGGGAGAGGTCGCACTCCGCCGTGTAGCCGATCGCGCCGTGCAGTTGGAGGGCGGTACGCGCGGTGGTGTACGCCGCCTCGCAGGCCGTGACCTTGGCGGCGGCGATGTCGGCGGGCTCCATGGTCAGTGCCGCGCCGAAGAGCAGCGGACGGGCGAACTCAAGGGCGATCTTCGCGTCGGCCAGCCTGTGCTTCACGGCTTGGAACGAGCCTATGGGGGCGCCGAACTGGGTGCGCTGCTTGACGTAGGCGACGGTCTTGTCGAGCAGGGCGAGGCCGACGCCCAGGGCCTGAGCGGCGGTGGCGAGGCGGGCCCGGGCGAGGGCGTGCCCGACGGGCGGGGTGGGGGTGAGCAGTTCGCCGCCCGGGGTGAGGGGGGTGAGGCGGCGGGCGGGGTCGAGGGAGGGGCGGACGGGGCCGTGACCTGGGGCCAGGTGCAGGCCGTCGGGGGTGAGAGCCAGGCGGGTCGTGGCCGCGTCGCCGTCCAGGGCGTACGGGCTGCCGTACGCCAACGTCGCCATGGTCTCGCCGGAGGCGAGGGGCGGGAGCAGGCGTTCGGCCTTGTCGAGCAGGACGGCCGCCGTCACGGTCTCCACCAGCGGGCCCGGTACCGCGTGTCGCCCCAACTCCACGAAGGCGACGGTGAGTTCGACCGGCCGGGGGCCCAGCCCGTCGTACTCCTCCGGTACCGCCAGGGCGAACACGCCCGCCTGTGCGATACGGCTCCACAGCGCGCGTCCGCTGCCGCGCTCGCCGCGGCTCCAGTCCCGTACCACCGAGGGTGTGTCGGCGGACGTCAGCATCGCGTCCAGCGAGGCGGCGAACGCGCGCTGCTCGGCGTCGAGGAGGAAGCGCATCAGCGGCGTCCCTTCGGGAGGCCGAGCAGGCGTTCGGCGATGATGTCCCGCTGGATCTCGTTCGTGCCCGCGTAGATCGGGCCGGCGAGGGCGAAGACGTACCCCTCCGACCAGTCCGTGTCCGTGAACTCGCCCTCTTCGCCCAGGAGATCGAGGGCCGTCTCGTGCAGCGCGATGTCGTACTCGGACCAGAAGACCTTGTTCAGGCTGGACTCCGGGCCGAGTTCCTGGCCGTCCAGGAAGCGGGAGGCGGCGGCGTAGGTGAAGAGCTGGTAGGCGCGGGCGCCGATCAGGGCGTCTGCGACAGAGGGCTTCGTGGTTTCCGGTCCTCCTTGCGCCTGCCAGAGCGTCAGCAGGCGGCAGGCGCTCGCCAGGAAACGGCCCGGGGAGCGGAGCTTCAGGCCGCGTTCGTTGCCCGCGGTCGACATGGCGATCCGCCAGCCCTGACCGAGTTCGCCGATCACGTCCTCGTCCGGCACGAACACCTCGTCCAGGAACAGCTCGGCGAACGCGGGTTTTCCGTCGAGGCGGCCGATGGGGCGGACGGTGACGCCCGGTGCGCGCAGGTCGAACATCAGGTAGGTCAGGCCCTGGTGGGGCTTCGGGGTGTCCGGCTCGCTGCGGAAGAGGCCGAACGCGCGGTCGGCGAAGGCGGCCCGTGACGACCAGGTCTTCTGCCCGGTCAGCAGCCAGCCGCCGTCCGTGCGGACGGCCTTGGCCTTCAGGGATGCCAGGTCCGAACCGGCCTCGGGCTCCGACCACGCCTGGGCCCAGATCACCTCGCCGGAGGCCATCGACGGCAGCACGCGCGCGCGTTGCTGCCGCGTGCCGTGGTCGAAGAGGGTGGGGGCGAGCAGGCTGATGCCGTTCTGACCGACGCGGCCGGGGGCGCCTGCCGCGTAGTACTCCTCCTCGAAGATCAACCATCTGATCAGGCCCGCGTCCCGGCCGCCGTACCCGCTCGGCCAGTCCACCACCGACCAGCGGTCCGCGGCCAGTTCCGCCTCCCACGCGCGGTGCGCGGCGAAGCCCTCCCGGGTCTCCAGGGAAGGGAGCGGGACGGACGGCACGTGCGCGCGCAGCCAGGCGCGGGCCTCGGCCCGGAAGGCGTCCTCTTCGGGTGTGAAGGTGAGGTCCATCGGTGGCGTCCCCTCAGCCGTGGTCTCCTCGGCGGTGGTCTCCTAGACCGTGATCTTTTCGACCGTGATGCCCTCGGCGGTCTTCCCTAACAAGTGTTTGGTAGGTTAGCGTGTCCCTATGACAGGCGTCGAGAGTCCGGCTTACGTACCCGGGCACGGGCTGCTGAAGGGCCGCACCGCCGTCATCACCGCGGCGGCCGGGGCGGGGATCGGCGGGGCGACTGCGCGGCGCTTCCTGGAGGAGGGCGCGCGCGTGCTGATCAGCGACGCGCATGTGCGGCGGCTCAAGGAGTACGAGGCCGAGCTGGCCGGGGAGTTCGGGTCGGCCGTTGCCGCTCTGCCGTGCGACGTCATCGACGACACGCAGGTGAGCGCGCTGTTCGAGGCGGCCATCGAGAAGCACGGCCGACTGGATGTCGTCGTCAACAACGCCGGGCTGGGCGGTACTTCGGACCTCGTCCACATGACCGACGAACAGTGGTCGAAGGTGATCGATGTGACGCTGAACGGAACCTTCCGGTGCACCCGGGCGGCCCTACGGCACTTCCGGGCCGGCGGCGCCGGCGGGGTGATCGTCAACAACGCCTCCGTCCTCGGCTGGCGTGCCCAGGCCGGGCAGGCGCACTATGCCGCCGCGAAGGCCGGCGTGATGGCGCTGACCAGGTGCGCGGCGCTGGAGGCCGCCGAGTTCGGGGTGCGGGTCAACGCGGTCTCGCCGAGCCTCGCCATGCATCCGCACCTGGTGAAGGTGACCAGCCCCGCCCTGCTGGCCGAGCTGACCCAGCGGGAGGCCTTCGGGCGGTACGCCGAGCCCTGGGAGGTGGCCAACGTGATCGTGTTCCTGGCGTCGGGCTACTCCTCGTACATGACCGGGGAGGTCGTCTCCGTCAGCAGCCGGCATCCCTGACGACGGAGCGGGACCACAATGTGCCTGTGCCTACGAAGAAGAAGCCCCAGGTGACCGCCGCCCCCGAGCGCCGGCGCGAGCTCCTCGACACCGCCGCCGAGGTCTTCGCCGAGCAGGGTTACAACGCCACCACCGTCCGCAAGATCGCGGACCACGCGGGGATGCTGGCCGGCAGCCTCTACTACCACTTCGACTCCAAGGAATCGATGCTGGAGGAGATCCTGCGGACGTTCCTCGACGAGCTCTGGGACGGGTACGACGCCGTCCTGGGCGCCGCCGGGCTGGGCCCGCGCGAGACGCTGGAGGCCCTGGTCACCGAGTCGTTCCGGGAGATCGACCGGCACCGCGCCGCCGTCGCTATCTACCAGAAGGAGTCCAAGCACCTCGTGGCGCAGGAGCGGTTCGCGTTCCTCGCCGAATCGCAGCGCAAGTTCGAGAAGGCGTGGCTGTCCACGCTGGAGCGCGGGGTCGCGGGCCAGGTCTTCCGGTCCGACCTCGACGTCCGGCTCACCTACCGGTTCGTGCGGGACACGGTGTGGGTCGCCGCGTCCTGGTACCGGCCCGGCGGACACCACAGCCCGGAGGAGATCGCCCGGCAGTACCTGTCGATGGTGCTGGACGGGATCGCCGTACGTACCTGACTCACTGCTGGAGTCCGGAAGTCTGGGGAGTTGCCATGGCCGAGGCCTACATCGTCGAAGCGGTCCGTACGCCCGTCGGGCGGCGCGGGGGAGGACTGAGCAAGGTCCATCCGGCCGACCTGGGCGCGCATGTGCTGAAGGAACTGGTCGCCCGGGCCGGGGTCGATCCGGCCGCCGTCGAGGACGTCGTCTTCGGCTGTCTGGACGCGGTCGGGCCGCAGGCCGGCGACATCGCGCGCACCTGCTGGCTGGCCGCCGGGCTGCCGGAGGAGGTGCCGGGCGTGACGGTGGACCGGCAGTGCGGGTCCTCGCAGCAGGCCGTGCACTTCGCGGCGCAGGGCGTGCTGTCCGGGACCCAGGACCTGGTCGTCGCGGGCGGTGTGCAGAACATGTCGCAGATCCCGATCGCCTACGCGACCCGGCAGGCCGCCGAGCCGCTGGGCTTCACCCAGGGCCCCTTCGCGGGCAGCGAGGGCTGGCGGGCGCGGTACGGGGACCGGGCGGTCAACCAGTTCGTCGGCGCCGAGATGATCGCCGGCAAGTGGGGGATCAGCAGGCTGGACCAGGAGGAGTTCGCGCTGCGCTCGCACCGGAGGGCGCTGCGGGCGATCGACGAGGGCCGCTTTGCGCGCGAGACCGTGGCGTACGGGGACGTCACCGTCGACGAGGGGCCGCGCCGGGACACCTCCCTGGAGAAGATGGCCGGACTGAAGCCGGTCGTCGACGGCGGCACGATCACGGCCGCCTGCTCCTCTCAGGTATCCGACGGCGCGGCGGCGATGCTGCTGTCCTCGGAGCGGGCGGTGCACGAGCACGGGCTGACGCCGCGCGCCCGTGTCCACCATCTCTCGGTGCGCGGCGAGGACCCGATCCGGATGCTGACCGCCCCGATACCCGCCACCGCCCATGCCCTGAAGAAGACCGGCCTGTCCATCGACGCCGTCGACCTCGTCGAGATCAATGAGGCCTTCGCCCCCGTCGTCCTGGCCTGGCTGAAGGAGACAGGCGCGGATCCGGAGAAGGTCAACGTCAACGGCGGCGCAATAGCCCTGGGCCACCCACTCGGCGCCACCGGCACAAAACTGATGACGACCCTGCTCCACGAACTGGAGCGCACGGGCGGACGGTTCGGGCTGCAAACGATGTGCGAGGGCGGCGGGCAGGCGAATGTGACGATTATCGAGAGGCTGTAACGCCCCGTGGGCCCGCGTGGGGCGAGGGTCGCGGGGGTGGTGTCGATGTGTGTGGGGGCGGCGGCAGGCGAACGTGACGATCATTGAGAGGCTGCGAGTCTCTCTCGTGCCGCATCGGCCTCCTTCATGATCCGGTCGATCAGTTCCGTGCACGACGGCAGGTCGTCGATGACCCCGGCGACCTGCCCCGACGCCATCACCCCGAGGTCCGTACGCCCGTCCACCATCGACGCCCTGAGCAGCATCGGAGTGTTCGCGGCGAGCAGGACCCGGCTCCAGGACAGGTCTTTGCCGTGCTTCAGGGCGAGACCGTCGCGGATCATCGCGGACCAGCCGATGCCGGACAGCTTCCGGAAGCGGGCCGCATGGCCCACGGCCCGCAGCAGAGTTCTCGCCCGGCCGGAGTTCTCCAGCGAGTCGACCAGTTCCGTGCGGAGCATGCGGTGGGGCAGGCCGTCGACCGCCCTGGTGACCGTGACGTCCCGGACGCTCGCCGTCAGATACCGCGCCTTCACCGCGTCCGGCACCGTCGAGTCCGAGGTGAGCAGGAAGCGGGTGCCCATGGCGACGCCTGCCGCCCCGTAGGCCAGTGCCGCGACCAGGCCCCGCCCGTCGAAGAAGCCGCCCGCCGCCACGACGGGTATCCGCACCGCGTCCACGACCTGCGGCAGCAGCACCGTCGTCGCCACCTCGCCGGTGTGCCCGCCGCCCTCCCCGCCCTGCACGATCACCGCGTCCGCGCCCCAGGCCGCGACCTTCTCGGCATGGCGCCGGGCACCGACCGTCGGGATCACGACCACGCCCGCGTCCTTGAGCGTGCCGATCAGTTCGGGAGAGGGCGCCAGCGCGAAGGAGGCGACCCGGACCCGCTCCTCGATCAGCATCCGTGCCCTGTCCCCGGCGTCCGAGGCGTCGGCGCGCAGATTGACCCCGAAGGGCGCCTTCGTACGGGACTTGACCTCGCGTATCGCCTCACGCAGCCGGCCGGTCGTCATCGTCGCCGAGGCCAGGATGCCCAGCCCGCCCGCGTTCGCCGTCGCCGAGACCAGACGCGGGCCCGCCACCCAGCCCATGCCCGTCTGCACGATCGGGTGGCGGACCCCGACCAGCCGGGTGAGCGCGGTGTCCATCAGGCCCTCACGCCCTCGGGGACCTCACGCGCGCGGGTGTCGTGCGGGTCGATCTCCTCGCGGATCAGGCGCAGTTCGGTGGGCGTCGGCTCACGCGTGTACGGCACCTCGTCGGGGATCGTCAGCGCGAACCCCGTCGCATCCCCGACCTCCTCGACGGTCACCCCGGGATGCAGCGAGGCCAGCCGCATCGAGCGGTCCGGGGTCGCGAAGTCGAAGACGCCGAGGTCGGAGACGACCCGGGGGATGCGGTGATGGCGGGCACCGGCCGCATGGTCGTACCCCACCCCGCACACCATGTCGACCTTCTCCATGAAGACCCGCCGGGAATGCCTCGGGATCCAGTAACTGGTCGGATTGTTGAGGGTGTTGACCGGCGCACCCCGCACCCCCAGCAGCTGCCGCCTCGGCTGCTCCCAGTCGCCGATGCACGAGATGTTCTGGTTGCCGAAGCGGTCGATCTGGCTCGCGCCCATCATCACGTGCCGCCGGCCGCCGGTGACGAGGGTGAGGTGCTGCCGGTACGGCAGCCAGCCCTCGACGGTGCCGTCCACGTCGACCAGCATCGCCTCCCCGTCGGTCAGTAGCAGCTCCGGTGCGAAGGTGAGCCGGGCGAGGCGCGCGCCGATGGAGGGGATCAGGCCCATGGGACTCGCCAGGATCTCACCTGCGCCGCGCCAGGCCTCGGCGCAGGCGATCACACAGAACTCACTCCGCGTCACGGTCATGTCCCCTCCTTCTCGGGCCCGTTGAGGAACCGCTCGGCGAACTCCGCCCACGGTGTGGTCGCGTACTCCTTCTGCATGGCCTCGTCCCGCCCGTAGTCGGGCGCACAGGACGTGAAGTGCGCACCGCCCGGCGCCTCCACCACGCCCGTCACCGTGTGGCGTTTGATCAGCAGCGTTTGGGCTGCCGCCTCCTTCGTCAGCTCGGCGGTGTCCACGATCCGCTCGCAGGAGACGTACGCGGCGTCCGCCGCCTCGCAGAACAGGTCGTCGAAGTACGGGTCGGGCCCCAGATACTGGCCGTTGCCCCGCCGGTCGGCGCGGTGGACATGGACCAGGGCCGCATCCAGGCGCAGGGCGGGCATGGCCACGAACGTCTCCCCGTCGTCGTACGGCGAAGTCACCGTCCGCAGAGCGGGGTTGACCCGCATCACATCGGAGCCGATCCCGGCCCGTACAGGCAGGAAGGGCAGCCGGTTCGCCGCCGCGTGCAGTCCCCACATGAACATCGCCTCGTCGATCTCCATCAGCTCCAGCTCCCCCCGCTCGCGGGCCGCCCGGAAGTGCGGTTCGAGAGGGATCGAGTCGAGGGTGACAAAGGGGGCGACCAGTCTGCGGATCCGGCCGGCGGCGGCGAGCATGCCGACGTCCGGACCGCCGTAGGACACCACCGTGAGGTCGGTGATGCCGGAGCGGAGCACTGCTCTCACCAGGGCCATCGGTTTGCGGCGCGAGCCCCAGCCGCCGATGCCGAGGGTCATGCCGCTCTCCAGCCGAGAGACGGCTTCGTCGGCGGTCATCGTCTTTTCGCCCACGGCGGTCATCGTCGTGTCGCCCACGGCGGGCGTCGCCTTGTCACCCGCGGTGGTCATCGCCATGTCACCCACTCAGTCACCTTCCTTTCTGAAGGTGTCGCGGACCCGGTCGCCCACTCCGCTCACGCTCGCCTCGAAGGTGAAGCCCTGCTCGAAGCGGTAACTGCGGCGCACGTCCACCGGGTCGATGCCGTTGATGGCGGCCTTGGCCAGCCGGAGCAGTTCCCCGTCCTTCGCGGCTATCTCGCGGGCCAACTCCAGGGCCGCCGAGTGGAGTTCCACGCGCGGCACCACCCGCCACACCGAACCGTGCGCCTGCAACTCGGCCGCGGTCGCCGTGCGCGAGGTGTAGTACAGGCCGCGCATCAGGTGCTGCGGGACCAGCCGGGCCAGGTGGGTGGCGGCGCCCAGCGCTCCACGGTCCAGCTCCGGCAGCCCGAACTCGGCGTCCTCGCTCGCCACGATCACATCCGCGTTCCCCACGAGACCGATGCCTCCTCCCAGGCAGAAGCCCTGCACCGCCGCCACCACGGGCACCTCGCACTCGTACACCGCCGAAAAGGCCGCGAAGCAGCCCCGGTTGGCGCCGACCAGCGCGCTCTGCCCGCGCGCCTGGATCTCCTTGATGTCCACGCCGGCGTTGAACCCCCGCCCCTCGGCGGCCAGCACCACGCACCGCACCTCCGGATCGCGGCCGGCCGCGCGCACCGCGTCGGCCAGCGCGAACCAGCCGTCCACCGGCAGGGCGTTCACCGGCGGGAAGTCGACCGTGACAACGGCGATGCCGTCTTTTTCGGGCCCCTTTTCCGGGGACGAGGTGGAGACACCCATGGGCGCATCAGCTACCTTCGCACTCAGCTACCTTTCCACCAAACATTTGTTAGGTGTGAGGCTTCGAAGCTAGCAGCAGGCGGATCCCGGCGGGAGGCCCTGTGGAAAACCGAGCACCAGACCCTGTGGAAAACTCCGCCAACCCTCGCGACCGGCCCCTCGCCGACCGCGTCGCCGTCGTCACCGGCGGCACCCGCGGCGTCGGCGCGGGCATCGCGAAGGCGTTCGCCGAGGCGGGCGCGGAGGTCGTCACCTGCGCACGCCGGCCGCCTGAAGACCCCGTCAAGGGAACCGAGTTCGTGCCCGTGGACCTGCGGGACCCGGACGCCGTGCGCGCCTTCTTCGGCGGACTGCCCCGGCTCGACGTGCTGATCAACAACGCGGGCGGCAGTCCCTTCCGGCGGCTGGCGGACGCGGGCGCCGAGCGGCACGCACGGGTCGTCGAACTGAACCTGATCGCTCCACTGACCGCCTCCCTCGCCGCGTACGAGCACCTCAAGCGGTCCCGCGGGACCGTCGTCATGATCGGCAGCGTCAGCGGCGACCGCCCCTCACCCGGCACGGCGGCGTACGGCGCGGCCAAGGCGGGCCTGGAGAGCCTCGCCCGTTCGATGGCCGTGGAATGGGCGCCGGAGGTCCGCGTCAACACCCTCGTCGTCGGCATGGTCCGCACGGAGCTGTCCCACCTGCACTACGGCGGCGACGACGGCATCGAGGCGGTCGGCCGCACGATCCCGCTCGGCCGCCTCGCCGATCCCGCCGACGTCGGCGCCGCCGCGGTCTTCCTCGCCTCCGACGCGGCCGCCTACATCAGCGGGGCGAGCCTGCTGGTGCACGGGGGCGGGGAGCGGCCCGCGTTCCTGGATGCCGCAACCGTCAACAAGGAGAGGTGAGACGAGTGCCGCGCCAGATAAAGACGAGTGCCGGGCCAGACAAAAGCGATGAGTCGACAAGGAGACGTGTCATGACCGGAATCTGCGAGGGGCGGGTCGTGATCGTCACCGGCGCCGGCCGCGGTCTCGGCCGCGCCCACGCCCTCGCGTTCGCCGCCGAGGGCGCGCGGGTCGTCGTCAACGACCTCGGCGTCGGCCTGGACGGCACACCGGGCCCCGACAGCCCGGCCGGCCAGGTCGCCGACGAGATCCGCGCGGCGGGCGGCGAGGCCGTCGCGCACGGCGGCGACATCGCCACGACCGACGGTGCCGCCGCACTGATCCGGACCGCGCTGGAGACGTACGGCAGGCTCGACACCCTCGTCAACAATGCGGGCTTCCTGCGCGACCGGATGCTGGTCAACCTGGAGGAGGACGACTGGGACGCCGTCGTACGCGTCCACCTCAAGGGTCACTTCCTGCCGCTGAAGCATGCCGCCGCGCACTGGCGTGCCGAGGCCAAGGCGGGCCGGCTGCCCGACGCGCGGATCGTCAGCACCAGTAGCGGCGCGGGCCTGCTCGGCTCGGTCGGGCAGGGCAACTACAGCGCGGCGAAGGCGGGAATCGTCGGGCTGACGCTGGTCGCCGCCGCGGAGCTGCGGCGGTACGGCGTCCAGGCCAACGCGATCGCCCCGGCGGCCCGGACCCGGATGACGGAGCGTGCCTTCGCCGAGACCATGGCGGCGCCGGGCGCCGGCTTCGACGCGATGGCCCCGGAGAACGTCTCGCCGCTGGTGGTCTGGCTGGGCTCCGCGGGCAGCGCGGGGGTGACCGGGCGGGTCTTCGAGGCGGAGGGCGGCAGGATCACGGTCATGGAGGGCTGGCGGCCGGGACCGACGGCAGACAAGGGGGCCCGGTGGGACGCGGGGGAGGTGGGGGAGACGGTGCTGAAGCTGCTGGCGCGGGCGGAGAGGCCGGGGGCGGCGTACGGCGGGTAGATCAGCGCCCTGATATGCGGCTCCGCCACGATGGGGGCGATGGACCGACCTGCCGGCGGAGCAGCTACGTATCGCACTCCAGCACCGTCCGGCACAAGGAACACCGCGCCCGCATCCGCCCCCGCACCGGCACCCTGATCCGCTGGTGGCAGGTCGGGCAGGGGAACGTGACGCGGAGGTGGCCGCCGCCGTCGGGGCTGAAGGTGTAGGGGACGCCGGCTTGGGGGCCGTGGGCGTGGCGGCGGTCGCGGGCGTAGCGGCGGCGGCCCGCCCAGCCGGCGGCCGTCAGCGGGGGCTGTTCCTCGTCGCGGCGGGCCTGGACCATGCCCTTGGTGTACGCCGTGTAGGCCTGCGGACTGGTGAACCACACCGACGGGTCCTCGCCGAAGACCAGGGAGCGCTTGGCGAGGACGTAGCCGAATTCCTCCGGTGTCAGATAGCCGAGCTTCTGCGACGACGCGGCGTCCTCCCGGTAGGCGTCCAGAAGGAGCCAGCCGGCGCCCAGATACGTCGTCGCGGTGTCGGTGAGGATCTCGTTGTCACGGGTACCGGGGAAGGACAGGTCGAGGCGGTGCAGATAGACGTGCATGATCTCGTGGGCGAGGGCCGCGCCGATGTCCCGCCGGTGGGTGCGGAAACGGTCGTTCAGCTCGATGAAGTACTCCGGTCCCGCGGCGAGTTCGACGTTCGCGGCGTGCTTCATCTCGCGGAAGCTGACGATCACCCGGGCGTCCGGGAGCCGGTAGTGCCGTACCAGCTCCCGGGCCACCCGCTGGGCGCCCAGATACAGGTCGTCGGTGTCGCAGAACGCCACGTCGACGGGGGCCACACTGGTCGCGAACGTCTGGATGGTGTCGTACGACAGCCGCTTGTAGAGCGCGGTGATCGACTCCCGCACCGTCTCCAGGTGTGGGTAGCCGTGCTCGACCGGTCCGTCGTTCGCCACGCCCGTACCCCCAAGACGCCCTGACCCGATTCCACTCTACGAGGGTATGGGCGGGTTTCGCGGGTCGGCCATCGCCGGAGCCCGGCTTCCGCCGAGGTCCCTCGAACTCCACCAACCCACACGTCACCCGACGGCGGCGGCCATTGAAGCCGTTGATCCACGCAAACCAGCGCCTCCAGCCCGACAGCTCCAGGCAGACGTCCCCGGCACCGCGGACCATGACGGTACCCCGGTACAGCCCGGAGGCGCCCTCCCCGGCCGGCGGCTCGAAGGCCACACCGTCCACGCCCGGACTGCGCGCCGCCGTCCGCCGCGTGGCCGGCTGCAGCCCCAAGGACTACCTGCTCGGCATCCGCCTGGGCCGCGCCAAGGAACTCCTCGCCGTCACCGAACTGCCCGTCGCCGCCGTCGCCCGGCGCGTCGGCTACGACGACCCCGCCTACTTCTCCCGCCTGTTCACCCGCCGCGTCGGCATGGCCCCCATCCGCTTCCGCGCCCAGGAGGGCCGCGTCATCCCCGACAGCCGGAGCGACCGCATCCCCGACCCCGACACCCCGCACACGCCCTAGCCAGCGCCCCAACCGGCAAGGTTCGCCCCGTCGCCCGGCACGTCCTTTCGCCGCGGGCAAACGCCGCCTGCCGGGGCACCAGCGACAACCCGCACTCTTTCCCCGCGCGCGGTGATCAGCAGCCCGGGCGCCCCGTAGGGTTTCGGCCATGACCACCAGCAACACCTCGACCGGTGACGTCGACCCCGCCGTCCGCGAGGAACTCGCCCGGCTGCGCGACAGCATCGACAACATCGACGCGGCCGTCGTCCACATGCTCGCCGAACGCTTCAAATGCACCCAGCGGGTCGGCCACCTCAAAGCCGCCCACCAGCTGCCGCCCGCCGACGCCGCCCGCGAGGCCCGGCAGATCGCCCGGCTGCGCGCGCTCGCCGAAAGCGCCAAGCTCGACCCCGCCTTTGCTGAAAAGTTCCTCAATTTCATCATCGCCGAAGTGATCAGGCACCACGAGATCATCGCCGAGGACACCGTGAACGGCTCTACACCGGCGGCCAATTGACCTCGTCCCATGCTCTCCGGGGCGTGACAGGCGGGCCCACGAGAGGCATGCTGCCCTGTGCACTCCTTGTCAGCTGACGAGCACGCCCCGTCAGTACCCGGACATAAGCTGATTGTCCACGCGGGAGGGAGGACGCCGGGCCATGCCGTCGGAATCCAGGATCCTCATCGTCGACGATCACAAGGACACGCTGTACGCACTGGAGAGCACCCTGGCGCCGCTCGGCTACCTGCTGGCCCGCGCCACCAGCGGCGACGAGGCACTCAAGCAGGTGCTCCGCGGCCGGGTCGGCCTCCTCCTGCTCGATGTGCGCATGCCCGGCGTCAGCGGCCTCGACGTGGTCCGCTACATGCGGCGCGTGGAACAGACCCAGCACATCCCCGTCATCCTGCTCACCGGCTTCGGCGCCGACCAGGAACTGACCTCCACCGCCTTCGGACTCGGCGTCGCCGACCTCGTCATGAAACCCGTCGACCCCTGGGCCCTGCGCACCAAGGTCCGCTACCTGTACGACGCCCACCAGCGCCACCTCGCCCTCGAACGGGAGGTCCGCGAACTGCGCGCCCTCGTCCGGAACCACCCCCCACGGCCCGCCCTACCCCACCCCGACGCCCGCGTACCGAACCAGCGGCCCCCGGGAACCCAGACCGAAAAACTGGAACAGGGCCGGACATAGGGTGCGTTACCGATCTGGGCCTGTGCGTTGTCAGTGCCATCAGGCAGCATGGCCTGCATGTCCGTACTCACGCGCGACGAAGCGCAGACCCGTGCCCAGCTCCTCGACGTCCACCGCTACACGATCGAACTCGACCTGACGACCGGCGACGAGAGCTTCGACTCCCGTACCGTCATCCGGTTCACCGTGCGCGGAGACCAGGCGGCCGCGGACACCTTCGTCGAGCTCAAGCCCGCGGAGCTGCGCTCCGCCACGCTGGACGGACAGCACCTCGACCCGCAGACCCTCGACGACAACCGCCTCCCGCTGAAGGGCCTCACCCCGGGCGAGCACGAACTGCGCCTCGACGCCGCCATGCGCTACTCCCGCACCGGCGAGGGCATGCACCGCTTCACCGACCCCACCGACGGTGAAACCTACCTCTACACCCAGCTGTTCATGGAGGACGTCCAGCGCGTCTTCGCCGCCTTCGACCAGCCCGACCTCAAGGCCGTCTTCGACCTCACCGTCACCGCCCCCCAAGGCTGGACCGTCCTCGCCAACAGCATCACCGAACACCTCGGCGAAGGCCGCTGGCAGGCCGCACCCACCCCCCTGATCTCCACCTACCTCGTCGCCGTCGCCGCCGGCCCCTGGTACTCCGTACGCACCGAACACCGCGGCCTGCCCTTCGGCCTGCACTGCCGCCGCTCCCTCGCGCCCCACCTCGACACCGACGCCGAAGAACTCTTCGAGGTCACACGCGCGTGCTACGACCGCTACCACGAGAAGTTCGACGAGCCCTACCCCTTCGACTCCTACGACCAGGCGTTCGTCCCCGAGTTCAACGCCGGCGCCATGGAAAACCCCGGACTGGTCACCTTCCGCGACGAATTCGTCTTCCGCTCCGCGGTCACCGACACCGAGCGGCAGACCCGCGCCATGGTCATCGCCCACGAGATGGCCCACATGTGGTTCGGCGACCTCGTCACCCTCAAGTGGTGGGACGACATCTGGCTCAACGAGTCCTTCGCCGAGTACATGGGCTACCAGACCCTCACCGAAGTCAGCCTTGGGGGGTCCAAAGGGACTCCCCCCGGAAAGTGGGGCGGCGACACCTGGGTGGAGTTCGGCGTCACCCGCAAAGCCTGGGGCTACGACGCCGACCAGCGCCCCTCCACCCACCCCGTCGCCCCCGAAGCCGTCGACGACACCGCCTCCGCCCTGCTCAACTTCGACGGCATCTCCTACGCCAAGGGCGCCTCCGCACTACGCCAACTCGTCGCCTGGCTCGGCGAGAAGGACTTCCTCGCCGGCATCAACACCCACTTCGCCCGCCACAAGTTCGGCAACGCCACCCTCGCCGACTTCATCGACTCCCTCGCCACCACCACCGAACGCGACGTCCACGCCTGGGCCGACACCTGGCTGCGCACCACCGGCGTCGACAAGCTCACCGCCTCGGTCGAGACCCACCCCGAAGGGTGGACCGTCGCTCTCGACCACGACGGCAGCCGCCCGCACCGCATCACCATCGGCGTCTACGACCGCGATCTCAGCGACGGCCGCGCACTCGTCCTGCGTGAACGCTACGAGACGGACATCCCGCAGGACCCGTCCCCCGAGCCCTGCTCCGGTCACCGCCCCGCCCTCGTGGTCCCCAACGACCTGGACCTCACCTACGCGAAGACCCGCCTCGACGAGGAATCCCTGCAGACCGCCCTGCGCAGCCTGTCCGGCATCCCCGATCCACTCACCCGCGCGGTCGTGTGGAACGGCCTGCGGGACATGATCCGGGACGGCGACCTCGCCCCGGGCGACTACCTCGCCGCGGCCGGCACCCACCTCCCCGAGGAAACCGACCTCGCGATCGTCCAGGGCGTCCTCGCCTTCGCTTCGGAACAGATCGCCGACCGCTACGTACAGCCCGAGGAGCGGCCCTCCGCGCTGGCCGCCCTCCGCGGCCTCTGCCGCGACCTGATGCGCCGCACCGAGGACGGCGACAACCCCGGCCTGCGCCTGATCGCCGTACGCCACTTCATCGACGTCGCCGCCCATCCCGACACCATCGCCGCCTGGCTCGCCGACGGCACCGTGCCCGGCGGCCCCGAACTCGACCCCGAGCTGCGCTGGCGCGTCCTGGCCCGCCTCGCCGTCCTCGGCGCCACCGACGAGGCGGCCATCGCCGCCGAATTGGAAGCCGACCCCAGCGCCACCGGCCAGGAAGGCGCCGCCCGGTGCCGGGCCGCCCTGCCCGACCCGGAGGCCAAGCACACAGCCTGGGAGGCGATGTTCACCACCGACGACCTCTCCAATTACCTCTTCAAGGCGACCGCCCAAGGCTTCTGGCAGCCCGAACAGGCCGATCTGGTACGGGAGTACGTGCCGCGCTACTACGCGGACGCGGTCACTGTGGCCGCCCGCCGCGGCCCCGCCATCGCCGAAGCCGCCGGCCGCTGGGCCTTCCCCGTCCACGCCGTCGACGCCGGCACCCTCCACCTCGGCGAGACCTGCCTGCGCGACGGCGACCCCATCCCCGCCCTGCGCCGCAAGCTGGTCGACCAACTCGACGACCTGGCACGGGCCTTGTGCGTCCGGGAGGCCTGAGGGCGACGACACAGCGCGCCGCTCGCCCCATTCGGTGCATTCGATGCAATCGATGCGGTGAACGCGGTAAATGCGGTGGACGCGGTCGGGCTGATCGCCGTTCCCAGCTCGACCGGGACCGGATGATCAGCCCGAGGCGAAACCCGTGACCGCAAAGCGGGCCCGGCCGCAAGTCCGACACCCCCAACACATTTTCCCCGCACGGAAGTACCCCCATTCGGGTTCCGATCGTTGGGCTTTTCGGGCGCCACCACGCAACCGCGTACAAGCTGGAACCCCCTCTGCCCGGCGCCCGGAGGACACCCATGAGCACGCTGCCGCCCCAAGGACCCGAGGGCCCTCACGCCCTGCGGCGACTGCTCGACACCGTCCTCGACGCGCTCCACACCGGCGAGCGGGCACGAAGCGGCCCACTGCCCGCGGGAGGCCCGGAGGCGGTCGCCGCGCGCGTGCGGGACGCGGTGGGTGACGTACTGCCCGACGCAGGCGACCCGGAAGCCCTGCGCGTCCTCGTGCACGCCGTCGCCGAAGGCGCCGCCGACCCCGCGCACCCACTGTGCGCGGCCCACCTCCACTGCCCACCCCTCGCAGTCGCCACCGCGGCCGACCTCGCCGCATCGGCCCTCAACCCGTCCCTCGACTCCTGGGACCAGGCCCCGGCCGCCTCAGAACTGGAAACACTGGTCACACGGGCACTCGCGGCGGAGATCTACCCGGCCGAGCCGGCAGAACACGCCGCCACCACCGACGCCCTCCCCACGACCGCCGCCGCGGAAGCCCTCCCCACGACCGCCGCCCCGGCCGCCCCCGCCGACGACCCCGCCGCCCCCGCCGACGCCCCGGCCGCCCCCGCCGCCGCCCCGGCCGCCCCCGCCGACGACCCCGCCGCCCCCGCCGCCGCCCCGGCCGCCCCCGCCAGCGCCCTCATCACCACCGGCGGAACGGAATCCAACCAACTCGCCCTCCTCCTCGCCCGCGAAGCACACGGCACGAGCCTGCGGCTGGTCGTCGGCGCCAACGCGCACCACTCGCTGCCCCGCGCCGCCTGGCTGCTCGGCCTCCCCGACCCCGTCGTCGTACCCGCGCCCACCGGCACCCTCGACCCCGCCGCCCTCGACCGAGCCCTCGCCGCGCTCCCCGGCCCGATCCTCGTAGCCGCCACCGCAGGCACCACCGACGCCGGACTCATCGACCCCCTCCCCGACATCGCCGCACTCTGCCGAACCCACCGCGCACGACTCCACATCGACGCGGCCTACGGCGGCCCCCTCCTCTTCAGCCACCAGCACCGCGCGAAACTCACCGGACTGACAGCCGCCGACACCGTCACCCTCGACCTGCACAAACTCGGCTGGCAGCCGGTCGCCGCCGGACTCCTCGCCGTCAAGGACACCCGCGACCTGGCCGCGCTGCACCACCACGCCGACTACCTCAACGCCGCCGACGACACCGAAGCCGGCCTCCCCGACCTGCTCGGCCGCGCCCTGCGTACCACCCGCCGCCCCGACGCCCTCAAAATCGCCGTCACCCTCAAAACCCTCGGCCGGAGAGGACTCGGCGAACTCGTCGATCAAGTCTGCGACCACGCCCACGAGTTCGCCACGCTCGTACACGATCATCCCGGATTCGAGCTCTACGACACACCCACCATCAGCACCGTCCTGTTCCGGCCCACCGCGGCCGGCGACGACACCGTCGCCGCCATACGCCGACAACTCCTCACCGACGGCCGCGCCGTCCTCGGCCGGGCACACCTCGCCGGCCGACTCTGGCTCAAAGCGACCCTCCTCAACCCCGTCACCCGGCCAGACGACCTCGCCGGACTCCTGAAACTCGTGGAAGGAACCACCCCCCGATGACCAACCCCCCACACCACGAGGCCGACACCCCCCGCGACCTCGTCGGCATCGGCATCGGCCCCTTCAACCTCTCCCTCGCCGCCCTCGCCGACCCCCTGGCCGAACTCGACACCGTCTTCTACGACCAGCGCCCCACCTTCGCCTGGCACCCCGGCCTGCTCATCGAAGGCGCCACCATCCAAGTCCCCTTCCTCGCCGACCTGGTCACCCTCGCCGACCCCGCCAGCCCCTGGACCTTCCTCAACTACCTCAAGGCCCGCGACAGGCTCTTCCCCTTCTACTTCGCCGAGCGCTTCCACATCCAGCGCACCGAATACGACGCCTACTGCCGCTGGGTCGCCGAAAACCTCCCCGCACTCCACTTCGGCCACCAGGTCGACGCCGTCCGCTTCAACCCCGAACGCGACGTCTTCGAAGTCGACTTCACCCAACTCGGCACCGACGGCGAAGCCGAATCCCTCGGCCGCACCTATACCCGCAACATCGTCCTCGGCATCGGCACCGAACCCCACATCCCCGAACCACTCAAACCCCTCGTCGAAGCACCCGCCGTCCCCGTCATCCACGCCGCCGACTACGCCGGCCACCGCGACACCCTGCTCGCCGCCGCACACGTCACCGTCATCGGATCAGGACAATCCGGCGCCGAAATCTTCCTCGACCTGCTCCGCCACCGCCCCGCCGGCCGCGAACAACTCCACTGGCTCGGCCGCACCGAAGCCTTCGCACCCATGGAGTACTCCAAACTCGGCCTCGAACACTTCACCCCCGACTACACCCGCTACTTCCACGCCCTCGCCGAACCCGTCCGCGACCGCCTCATCACCTCCCAATGGCAGCTCCACAAAGGCATCGACAGCGACACCATCGCCGCCATCCACGACGAGCTCTACCGCCGCACCCTGCACGGCGGCTGGCCCGACGCCGTCCTCACCCCAGGCGTCCGCGTCCGCACCGCAGGACGCGTCGCCACCACCAAAATCGAACTGCACCTCGAACACACCCAGCAGAACACCCGCTCCCGCCTCACTACCGACGCCGTCGTCCTCGCCACCGGCTACCGCGAACGCCCCCTCGACCGCATCCTCGCCGGCCTCGACCCCTACATGCGCCGCGACAGCCGCGAACGCCCCCGCATCGACCAACAGTTCCGCCTCGTCCTCGACCCCACCGTCGCCGGCTCCGGCTGCCACATCTACGTCCAGAACGCCGAACAGCACACCCACGGCGTGGGCACCCCCGACCTCGGCCTCGCCGCCTGGCGCAGCGCCACCATCCTCAACTGCCTCACCGGCAAGGACACCTACCCCCTCCCACGCCGCACCGCCTTCACCACCTTCGGCCTCGAACCCCAACCCCAACCCCACATCCCAGCCACCCGCCGGCCCCGCCCCCTCACCCCCCTCCTCGACGGACGCTGACACGACAACGGCGCCGGAGCGAACGCCCCGACGCCGTTGACCCGAACCCCTCGCCCTAGAACACAGGCGTACCGTCCCGCGTCAGCCTCCAGTCCACCGACGCAAAGTCCTTCGGATCCAGCACACCCTTCGCCGTCACCCACTCCGCGATCCGCGTACGGATCTCCGTCGACTCCGACCACACCTCCTGCGCCGATGCCACATGCGGGAACGCACCCCCGCCATTCGCCCGGTAGTTGTTCACCGCGAACACAAACCCCTGGGCATCATCCAGCGCCGCACCGCCGTACATCACATTCTTGATCCGCGAACCCGCCGCCTGCGCGACATCGATCTCGTACGACAACCCCGACACGTAGTCGTAGTTGTAATCCGGGCGGCCACCCGCGTTCGTCAGCTTCTCCACATCGACCGCGGCACCCGCCGCCGTCTGCACGAAATACTCCGCCGAATACTCCAGATACGCCTTGATCTGCGCACCCGTCATCAACTTCGCGACCAGCGTGTTGTCATACACATACAGACCCGACAGATCCCGGATCGTCACATCCCCGGCCGGAATCTCCGACGTCCGCGAAAACGGCGACGCCTGCGCGATCACCGGAAGCGACGCATACTCCGAACCCGCCAACGCCGCCCTGACCACGTCCTCCTGCACCTTTGTGATCAGATCGATGATCGGGGCGTCCTTATAGCGGGCATCCACCGTCGTCAGCGTCTCCGTGGCCGTACCGACGACCTGGTTGACGTACTCGACCACGATGTCGTGATCGTCCTTCAGCAGCTTCGTGATCCTCGGATCGTCGGCGACCGTCTTCGAATCGCGCACCGTCGCGGTCACCCCCTCGACCCTCCAGCGGCCCTTCTCGAAGACCAACTCGAAGTCGAACAACGACAACCGCTCCGCAAAACACAGCGGCTCCGACAACACCACCGTCTTGCCGGTCTTCTCATTCGTGACCAGCAGCTCCGCGATCTCCGTATGCGCATGACCCACCAGGATCGCGTCGATACCCGGCACCTGCTGGGCCACCAGCGCCGACGAGTTCTCGACATACGGCAGCTGATCACCGTACGACGACGTACCCGACGAACCCGAGTGCGCCGACACGACCACCACATCCGCGCCCATCGACCGCAGCCTCGGCACCCACTTCGCCGCCTGCTCCTCCAGACCCGGGAACGTCAGCTTCCCCTCGACATACGCCTTGTCCCAGATCGCGATACCAGGATTCGTCAGCCCCAGCACGGCGACCTTCACCGGCGGAGCGCCCGGCACACGGAACTTCTTGATGAAGTACGGCGGGAAAGCGGGCCGGAGAGTCTTCGCGTCCAGCGCGTTCGCACCCAGCAGCGGGAAGTCGCACTGCTCCTCGAACTTCCGCAGCGTCTCGATGCCGTAGTTGAACTCATGATTGCCCAGCGCCACCGCGTCATACCCGATCGCGTTCATCGCCGCCGCCATCGGATGAATCGGACCGCCCTCGGCGGTGATCGGGTCCACCTTCGCGTAGTAGTACGTCAGCGGAGTTCCCTGGATCGTGTCGCCCGCATCCAGCAACAGCGTATTGCGGCGCCCCTTCTCCTCCCGGACCTGGTTCACCAGCGTCGAAATCCGGGCCAGACCCTGCGCATTGCCCCTGGCGTCCGAGTACTCCGCGTTCTTGAAATAGTCCCAGTTGAAGATGTGCCCGTGCAGATCCGTCGTGCCCATCACCGTCAGGGAATACCGCTTCGCCGGCTTCCGCCCCTTCTTCACCTCCGCGGCCTGAGCCGCCGGAGCCGCCGCCGCACCGGCGATCGCAACCCCCGCCCCGGTCACGGCGGACTTCTGCAGGAACTTCCGACGGTTCAGCGGCATCTCTGGACACTCCTCGGGCCTCGGTCAACGGCGCGCGCAGACCGACGACGGTCACAACGCGCGTAGATTCTGACCCGCACATGCCCAGCAGCAACAGGTCCCTCAGGTTTCGATCTGATGACCCGACCCACGAACTCGCCCACCCCGTAAGCGAGTAAGGCATGACAGAGTGGGGCGTATGACCACACCACCCACCGACGAACCCCACCCCGCCGTCCCCTACGGCACCCCCGACGCCCCCCGCATCGCCGTCCGCGGCGAAGCCCGCCTCGAAGTCGACCCCGAAATCGCCCGCATCGTCGTCACCGTCACCACCCGCGGCAAAGACCGCCGCACCGCCCTCGACGACCTCACCCGCCGCAACACCACCACCCTCGACCTCATCAAGAGCTACGGCGACGCAGTCGAACGCCTCGAAACCGGTGCCTTCTCCATCAGCCCCGAACTCAAGGAAAAAGGCCGCGGCGAACGCATCCACGCCTACCACGGCCGCGTCCACATCACCGCCGAACTCACCGACTTCACCGCCCTCGGCGAACTCACCACCCGCCTCGCCGACCAAGAACTCACCCGCGTCGACGGCCCCACATGGGCCCTCCGCCCCAACTCACCCGCCCACCGCCAAGCCCGCCAACAGGCCGTGAAGGAAGCCGTCCAGCGGGCCAAGGAGTACGCCGAAGCCCTCGGCACCTCACTCGCCGCCCTCGTCGAACTAGCCGACATCGGCGCCGAAAACACCGAGCGCTACGCCACCGCAGGCAACGCCCGCATGCGCTCCGCAGCCTTCGCCGCCGAAGACGCCGCCGCCCCCCTCGACCTCGAACCTCAACGCCAACACGTCTACGCCCAGGTCAATGCACGCTTCACCATGGCGCCGCCCCGCCTGTGACCCGCGTACGGAATGCTCATCAGAGCACCCCTCCGCACAATTCAACACTTGTCAACAGCCCTTTGCTTAAAGGTTGTTGAGTAGTCACCCAAGACCAAATCTCTACCCGCCGGTAAGCTCTAGGCTCGAAACATGCGCCGAGCAAAAATCGTCTGCACCCTGGGCCCCGCAACCGACTCATACGACCAGATCAAGGCACTGGTCGAAGCCGGAATGGACGTCGCCCGATTCAACCTCAGCCACGGCAGCTACGCCGACCACGAGGAGCGCTACCAGCACGTCCGCAAGGCCTCCGACGAGACCGGCCGCAGCGTCGGCATCCTCGCCGACCTTCAAGGCCCGAAGATCCGACTCGGCCGCTTCACCGAAGGCCCCGTACTCCTTGAACGCGGCGACACCTTCACCATCACCGTCGAAGAACACGCTCAGGGTGACCAGCAACAGTGCGGCACCACGTACGCCGGCCTCGCCACCGACGTCACCATCGGTGAGCGCATCCTCGTCGACGACGGCAAGGTCTGCCTGGAGGTCACCGGGGTCGACGGCCCCCGCGTCCACACCACGGTCGTCGAAGGCGGCATGGTCTCCGACAACAAGGGCCTCAACCTTCCCGGCGTCGCCGTCTCCGTCCCCGCCCTCTCCGACAAGGACGAAGCCGACCTCCGCTGGGCCCTGCGCACGGGCTTCGACGTCATCGCCCTCTCCTTCGTCCGCAGCGGCCGCGACATCGACGACGTCCACCGCATCATGGACGAAGAAGGCCGCCGCCTCCCCGTGATCGCCAAGGTCGAGAAGCCGCAAGCCGTCGACGCCGTCGACGACATCGTCGCCGCCTTCGACGGCATCATGGTCGCGCGCGGTGACCTCGGCGTGGAAATGCCGCTGGAGCAGGTCCCCATCGTCCAAAAGCGCGCCATCAAACTCGCCAAGCGCAACGCCAAGCCGGTCATCGTCGCGACCCAGATGCTCGACTCGATGATCGACAACTCCCGCCCGACCCGCGCCGAGGCGAGCGACGTCGCCAACGCGGTCATCGACGGCACGGACGCGGTCATGCTGTCCGGCGAAACCAGCGTCGGCAAGTACCCGATCGAGACAGTCCGCACGATGGCGAAGATCGTCGAAGCCGCCGAGGAGGACATCCTGGCCAAGGGCCTCCCCCCACTGACCGAACGCAACAAGCCCCGCACACAAGGCGGTGCGGTGGCCCGTGCGGCAGCGGAGATGGGCGACTTCCTCGGCGCGAAGTTCCTCGTCGCCTTCACCCAGTCCGGAGACACGGCCCGCCGCCTGTCCCGCTACCGCTCCCCGATCCCCCTGCTCGCCTTCACACCGGAGCCGGCGACGCGGTCCCAGCTGAACCTGACGTGGGGCGTGGAGACGTTCCTCGGCCCGCACGTCGACTCCACGGACGCGATGGTCGACCAGGTGGACGAGCTCCTCCTGAAGTACGGCCGCTGCGAACAGGGCGACATCGTCGTCATCACCGCGGGTTCCCCACCCGGCGTCTCAGGCTCGACGAACCTCGTCCGGGTGCATCACATCGGCGAGGACGACAAGTAGGCGGCTCGGTGTTCAGTACTTGGGGCCAATGTGGGCGTCCATCAGGGCTACGGAGGCTTTGCGGGCGACCGAGATGTTGTACGGGTTGCCGTTCCGGGTGCAGTGCGTCCACTCGATGCCGAGTTTGTCGAGGGTGTCGGTGTAGAGCTGCCGGATGTCGTCGGAGACGTTGGTGAAGAAGTACCGGGGGTATTCGTAGCGCTTGCGCTCACCGGCGACGATTCGGGTCGTCCAGTTGGTGATGCGGCAGCCGTCGGAGTGGATGAGGCCGCGGATGAATTCCCAGCGGTGGGCGTCGACGATTTCCTGCTGCCAGGGTTCGAGTGCGATGCGGCGGTCGTGCTTCTTGCCGGGGCCGTGCTGGGGGAACATGCAGATCCAGTGCTTGGTGTACGACTTCACCTCGACGCAGCCCGGTTTGTAGCGCTGCGTCACGCTAGGCAGGGGCATCACCCTGCGCATGGCGTCCTCGGCGGCGGCGATCAGGCCCGTCTGCGTGGCGTTGCAGAAGACGGACAAGTGGTGCTGCTTGCGCTTCGAGATGATGTGACCGTCGCCGAGGTAGAGGCCCAGGAGGTAGGCGTACGCGGCTCGGTCGAAGTCGAGGCCTGTGCACTGGGGGCAGTCCGTGGGCTGCTCGTAGGTTTCGCCTCGTAGCCTGCGATCTTCGCTGCGCCACCAGCCGACGGTCCCCCGCGGAACGTTGAGGCGAGCTGCGACTATGCGATTCGGGATGCCTTGGCGCATGAGTGCGACAGCTTGTGCTCGAATCGAAGGGTTGTGTTGCTCCATGTGGCCACACTCGGTGAACGATCGCGACGACACGCAGCGAAAAGCGGATGTTCACGAGAACGTGGACACCCGCTTCTGGTCAGAAGTGCCGGGTGCGGGATTCGAACCCGCACGTCCTTTCGGACAGATGTGTTTGAGACATCAGCGTCTGCCATTCCGCCAACCCGGCTGGTGACCCCTGAGGAGTGTACCGGGTGACCAAGCCGACCTGCAGCTAGGTAGGCTCTTGGGAGCAGCACCCCTGCCCTGAACAAGGAGCCCCCGTGACCGCCCCCGAGTCGCCCCAGCCCGTAGACGCGCCCGACGACGACAAGTCGCACGTGCCTCCGCTGACGACCCGTGTCGTCATTGCCGAGGATGAGGCACTGATCCGGCTCGACCTGAAAGAGATGCTGGAGGAGGAGGGGTACAGCGTCGTCGGTGAGGCCGGTGACGGTGAGCAGGCCGTGGAGCTGGCCCGGGAGCACCAGCCGGATCTCGTGATCCTCGATGTGAAGATGCCGAAGCTCGACGGGATCTCCGCGGCCGAGAAGATCGCCGAAGAGCGCATCGCGCCCGTCCTCATGCTGACCGCCTTCTCGCAGCGCGACCTCGTCGAGCGTGCTCGTGATGCCGGTGCCATGGCTTACCTCGTGAAGCCGTTCAGTAAGAGTGACGTCGTGCCCGCGATCGAGATGGCCGTCTCCCGGTTCACGGAGTTGAAGGAGCTGGAGAAGGAGGTCGCGGATCTCTCCCAGCGGCTTGAGACTCGGAAGCTGGTCGATCGGGCGAAGTCGATCCTTCAGACCGAGTACGGGCTGACTGAGCCGGCCGCTTTCCGGTGGATTCAGAAGACGTCGATGGATCGCCGGATGTCGATGCAGCAGGTTGCCGAGGCGGTCATTCAGGACGCTGAGGAGAAGAAGGGCAACGGCAAGGGCTGAGCCCGGTCACTGGACGCGACGACGATGCCCGCGCCCCCTGCGACAGGGGGCGCGGGCATCGTCGTACTGGCGCGATGACCTCAGTCCTCGCCGAGGTATGCCTTCCGGACGGATTCGTCGTGCAGCAGGTCCTGTCCCGTGCCGGACAGGACGATCTTGCCGACCTCCATGACGTGGCCGTGATCCGCCAGGGAAAGTGCCGCCTGGGCGTTCTGTTCGATGAGCAGGATGGTGGTGCCCTGGGACTTGAGTTCTTTGATGGTCGCCATGATCTTCTGCATCATGATCGGCGACAGGCCCATGGACGGTTCGTCCAGCATCAGCAGTTTCGGTTGCGACATCAGCGCGCGCCCCATGGCGAGCATCTGCTGTTCGCCGCCTGAGAGGGTGCCGGCGGCCTGCTTGCGGCGTTCTCCGAGGATGGGGAAGAGGTCGTAGGCGCGCTGGATGTCCTTTTCGATGCCTTCTTTGTCGTTGCGGAGGAAGGCGCCGAGGCGGAGGTTGTCCTCGATCGTCATGCGGGGGAAGATGCGGCGGCCTTCGGGGGAGTGGGCCAGTCCCATGGAGACGATTTTGTGGGCGGGTGTTTTGTGCAGGGGTTTGCCGTCGAACGTGATCCGTCCGGAGAGTGGCTGGAGGAGTCCGGAGAGGGTGCGCAGGGTGGTGGTTTTGCCGGCGCCGTTGGTGCCGATGAGGGTGACGACTTCGCCCGCGTTGACCTTGAAGGTGATGCCTTTGACGGCTTCGATTTTGCCGTAGGCGACCCTGAGGTTGTCGACTTCGAGCAGTGCGGTCACTGGTCGTCCCCTTCCGAAGACGTGGTGCTGTGTGCTTCGGCGGCTTCGACTTCGGCGGCTTCTTCGGAGCCTGGGGCGCCGTCGAAGGGGGTGCCGAGGTAGGCGGCGATGACGCGTTCGTCTGCTTGGACGACTTCGGCGGGTCCTTCGACGATTTTTTCGCCTTGGACGAGCACGGCGACTCGGTCGCAGAGGTTCATGATGAACCGGATGTCGTGTTCGATGACGAGGACGGCGATGCCTTTGTCGCGGATGGCGAAGACGAGTTCTTCGGTGGCGCGGGTTTCCTGCGGGTTCATGCCGGCTGTGGGCTCGTCGAGGAGGAGCAGGCCGGGTTCGCTTGCGAGCGCGCGGGCGATTTCGAGCTTGCGCTGTTCGCCGTAGGGCAGGTTGCGGGCGAGGTGGTCGGCTTTGGCGGCGAGGCCGATGAACTCGAGGAGTTCCATGGCTCGTTCGCGGGATGCTGCTTCGGCCTTGCTGAAGCTCGGCAGGCGCAGCAGTGCCGACCACAGGCCTTCCTTCGTCCGTGTGTGTCGTCCGACGAGCACGTTTTCCAGGACGGTCATGTTGGCGAAGAGCCGGATGTTCTGGAAGGTGCGGGCGATGCCGGCCTGGGTGACGAGGTGTGGTTTGGGCGGTAGGACGGTGCCTTTGTAGGTGACCTTGCCGTCAGTGGGGACGTACAGGCCGGTGAGGCAGTTGAAGAAGGTGGTTTTGCCGGCGCCGTTGGGGCCGATGAGTCCGACGATTTCGCCGCTGTTGACGGTGAGGTCGACGGAGCGTACGGCGGTGAGGCCGCCGAACCGCATGGTGACGCCGGTGGCGTCGAGGACGGTGCTGGTGATGGTTGTGGTCATGTGGTTCACGCCCCTGCCTTGGCGACGCCGGTGGCACCGTCGGGCAGGGCGGTGCCCTCGGGTACATCGAGTTGTCCGGTTTCGTGGAACTCGAGTTGCTTCCTGCGGTCGGCGACGAGGCCTTCGGGGCGGAAGCGCATCAGGAGCATGAGGGCGAAGCCGAAGAGGAGCAGTTGGTATTCGGCCATGAACTGGAGTTTGGCCGGGATGAGGTAGAGCAGTGCGGCGCCGATGAGGGGGCCGCTGATGGTGCCCATGCCGCCGAGGATGACGGCGGCGAGCAGGAAGGCCGAGTTGGGCGGTACGGAGCCGGCGAACTGGTACTGCTCGGGGGTGACGCTGTATGAGACGTGGGACTGGACGGTGCCGGCGAGTCCGGCGAGGGAGGCGCCGAGGGCGAAGGCGAGGAGCTTGAGGCGGAAGC
Organism: Streptomyces blattellae; assembly: GCF_009709555.1. Lineage (GTDB taxonomy): Bacteria > Actinomycetota > Actinomycetes > Streptomycetales > Streptomycetaceae > Streptomyces > Streptomyces blattellae. The sequence goes on from NZ_WJBG01000117.1 coordinate 163,165, forward strand.
CGTTGATGCCCATGGCGGTGGCGGCGGTTTCGTCTTCGCGGATGGCGACCCAGGCACGGCCGATGCGGGATTCCGCGGAGCGGCGGAAGACCATGACGACGATGGCTGTGAACAGCAGCATCAGCAGGTAGTAGTTGCCGGAGCGGGTCAGTTCGGTGCCCAGGACGTCGTGCGGTACTCCGAGGTTGAAGCCGAAGATCTCCAGGTCGGGGATGTTCGGGATGCCGTTGGAGCCGTTGGTGACGTCGGGTCCGCTGTTGCCGTTCAGGTTGTTCATGGTGATGCGGAAGATCTCACCGAAGCCGAGCGTGACGATGGCGAGGTAGTCGCCGCGCAGTCGCAGGGTGGGGGCGCCGATGACGACGCCGAAGATCAGTGAGGCGGCGGCGCCGGTGAGGACGGCGGCCCAGAACGGGAAGTGGACGCCGATCGTGGACTGTGGGGAGCCGGAGACCAGGGCTGCGGCGTAGGCGCCGACGCCGAGGAAGGCGACGTAGCCGAGGTCGAGGAGGCCGGCGAGGCCGACGACGACGTTGAGGCCCAGGGCGACGGTGGCGAAGATCAGGATGTTCGCGCCGATGAGCGCGAATTGGTCGTTGCTCTGGGTGAAGGGGAAGCAGATCGCGGCGGCGAAGGCGGCTGCGAGGGTGACGTTGCGGTGCTTGGCGGTGAGTGCTGAGAGCCGCTTGAGGAGTCCGGCGCGGTTGACGGCGGTGAATCCGAACCCGGCGATGATGAGGAAGCCGATGAAGAGTTCGGAGTATTCGGTGCCGATGCCGTAGGCGAATACGTAGAGGCCGGCGCCGAAGCCTGCGGCGATGATGAGGATCTCTGCCCAGGCGGGGAGTTCCTTGGCGCGTCCGGGTTCGGGGGCGCTGAGTGCGTGGCGGGCCTTGCCACCGAATTTGCGGATTTTGCCCCAGAGGTCGGGGGTGGGGTCGGCGGCGTCGTAGGGCTGGTCGTAGGGGAGGCCGAGGGCGCCGATGGTGGCGATGAGGGCGCCGATGCCGGAGACCCATGCGCCGGGTTCGAGGTTGACGAGGCCGCCGAGTTCATCGCTGATGGCGCCCATGGCGTAGCCGGTGGTGCCGAGGACGCCGAGGGCGAGCAGCAGGACGGGGCTGTTGGTGCCGCCGGGGGTGAGCCAGCCGAGTCCGCGGATGCCGTAGCCGGACAGGGCGAACAGCAGGGTGAGGGCGGACCCGATGAGGGTGAGGATCTGCAGGCCGCCGGGGTATCCGGTGACGGTGAGGTTGCCGGGGAATTCCTCGGTCCAGGTCCAGGCGAGGAAGGTGCCGGCGAGTGCCACGGCGGAGCCGAGGACGGTGGTGGCGCGGGCCAGGGCCGGGGGCAGCGGGATCAGTGGAGATGTGCCCGCCGAGGGCGACTTGGTGAGGTCCGTGGTGGTGTTGGTTGTCATGGGTATCACGCCCGATCCGCGACGCGTTCGCCGAGCAGGCCTTGTGGTCTGAACAGGAGGACGAGGATGAGCAGGGCGAATGCCCATACGTCCTTCCAGGCGCCGCCGCCGAAGAGTTCCATGCCGGGGATGTCGCCTATGTAGCCGGTGGCGAGGGACTCGGCGACGCCGAGGACGATGCCGCCGAGCATGGCGCCGTAGATGTTGCCGATGCCGCCGAGAACGGCGGCGGTGAAGGCTTTGAGGCCCATGAGGAAGCCCATGCGGAAGCCGACTTGGCCATTCTTGAGGCCGTAGGCGACTGCGGCGATGGCGGCGAACGCGGCGCCGATGGCGAAGGCCATGACGATGATGCGGTCGGTGTTGACGCCCATGAGCTTGGCGGTGTCGGGGTCCTGGGCGGTGGCCTGCATGCCGCGTCCGGAGCGGGTCTTTGTGACGAAGAATCCGAGGGCGACCATGCACAGTGGTGCGGCGATCAGGACGAAGAGGTCACCGCGCTGGATGTTGGCGCCGAAGACGTCGAAGGGGCCGCCCTCGAACTGAGGGAAGGGGCGGTCCTTCTTCGCGTCGGGGTACCACATCCATACGACCTGCTGGAGGACGATGGACAGGCCGATGGCGGTGATGAGGGGCGCCAGGCGTGGTGCGGTGCGCAGTGGTCGATAAGCGAAGCGTTCCGCCGCGGTGGCGAAGGCCACCGAGACAACGATGCCGCCGAGGATCATGAGGGGGACGGCGGCGCCGAGGGCGAAGCCCTCGGGAAGCCACAGCCAGACGGTGAGGGCCCCGAAGCCCCCGACCATGAAGATCTCGCCGTGGGCGAAGTTGATGAGCTGGACGATGCCGTAGACCATCGTGTAGCCGATCGCGATGAGTCCGTACATCGCGCCGAGGATGAGTCCATTGGCCAGCTGTTGCGGCAGTTCGTTCACCGCAGGGCCTCCGTGGGAGTGGTTCGGATATGGCGCCGCGCGGGAGCGCTGATGGGCGCTCCCGCGCGGCCTGGATCAATGTGTGATGAAGGAGTGCTCTCTACTCGTCCTCTGCTCAGAGCTTGGGCTCGCCGCTGAACTCCGCCGCCCAGGCGTTGTCCTTGACCTTGTACGCGGTCATCGTGTGGTTGGTGGTGTCACCGAACTCGTCGAAGGAGATGGTGCCGGTGACGCCGTCGAACTTGACGTCGGCCATGGCGTCCAGGACCGCCTTGCGGCCGTCGTCGGGGAGCTGGCCGTCGTTGCCCTCGACCGCCAGCTTGACGGCCTCGATGATGGACCAGGTGGCGTCGTAGGTGAGGCCGCCGTAGGCCTCGTAGGCGTCCTCGTAGCCTGCGGCCTCGTAGTCCTTGATGAAGGTCTGGGCGGAGTCGAGCTCTTCGACGGGCTCGCCCACGGAGGTGGCGAGGTCGCCTTCGGCCTTCTTGTTGAGCTTGGGGTATTCGCCGGAGTAGATGCCGTCGCCGCCCATGAGCGGGATGTTCTGGCCGCTGTCCTTGAGCTGCTGGCTCAGGGGTGCGGCGGCGGGGTACTCGCCGCCGTAGTAGAGGGCTTCGGCGCCGGTGTCCTTGATCTTGGCGACGACGGCGTTGAAGTCGCGGTCATCGGGGTTGATGTGGTCGTTGCCGACGATCTCGCCACCGAGTTTGGTGAAGTTCGTCTCGAAGGAGGCGGCGAGGCCCGCGCCGTAGGTCTTCTGGTCGTCGATCAGGTAGACCTTCTTGATCTTGGCCTGGTTGTAGAGGTAGTCCGCGGCGAAGGCGCCCTGGATCTCGTCGGTGGTGGCCGTGCGGAAGAAGGTGTCGAACTGGCGGACCGAGTCGCCGGTCTTCCAGCCGTCGCCCTGGGTGAGTTCGGTACCCGTGTTGGCGGGGGAGACCTGAGTGAGGCCGGCGTCGGCGAAGGGCTTCTGCATCTGCTGGGAGACGCTGGAGTTCAGCGGGCCGACGACGCCGAGGACCTCGTCGTTGCTGATGAACTTCTGGGCGTTCTGCTGGCCGACGGAGGGCTGGGCCTGGTCGTCGAGGGGTTCGATCTTGAACTCGACGCCGTCGACGTACTCTTCCTCGTTGGCCGTCTTCGCGGCCAGGTCGGCGGAGTTCTTGATGCCGAGACCGAGCGCTGAGAGGTCGCCGGTCAGCGGAGCGTCGACACCGATCACAACAGTGGTCTTGTCGCCGCTGCTGCTGTCGCTGTCGTCGTCACGCGACCCACAGGCGGTGAGTGTCAGCGATCCCGCCGCGAGTGCGGCGGTGAAAGCGATGATCGAACGTTGACGCACGAATCAGGTCCTTTCCCTGGCACGGCGGCTCCTCGTGGAACGCGCCGAGTCGAGCGCTGGGCCGAAATGACTTCGAATCCGAAGGCGCGGTGACTGGCCGTGACTCTAAGCGCGGGCGGGGAAGGTGGAGGAGTGTCTGGCCAAGGCTGTGACGCTCTTGTTATGACACGACGTAATGCAGAGCGGTACCTGGTGGGTGGATGTGGGCTGTTCCAGCCGATTCGCGCAGTCCACATGGTGAGAACGTGCAGGCTGCGCGTCTGGCAATTTCAGGAGTGTCGGGTGTCTTTGGTGATTACCGAACTCGTTGCTGCGGGCTACTTGAGTTGCCTCTGGGAAGCGTGCGGAGCGGATGCGCCCGGGATGGAACTGTGCGCTTGTATTGCGCCTGTATTACGCTGAGTTACGCCCAGGGAAGGGAATCCGGCGTTTGTCGGTACTTTCCCGTATCCCGTGCCAAATGTGGTGATCGCCCCCTGGGTCTGCGGTGTGAGTACGGCCTGTTGGGGCGGTCCGATCGGTCCTGCGCGGCTCAGTCGGCCGCGCGCACGCGCTCTGTGTCGCCGAGGTTCACATCCCGCAGCATGCAGGTGAGCCGTGCGGTGCAGACACGCTTGCCGGTCTCGTCGCTGATGACGATCTCGTACGTCGCCGTGGAGCGCCCCCGGTGCAGGGGTGTCGCCACGCCGGTCACGCGGCCGGAGCGGACGCCGCGGTGGTGGGTGCAGTTCAGGTCGACGCCGACGGCGATCTTGGCGCTGCCGGCGTGGAGCATGGAGCCGATGGAGCCGAGGGTCTCGGCGAGTACGGCGGAGGCGCCGCCGTGCAGCAGTCCGTACGGCTGGGTGTTGCCCTCGACGGGCATGGTGCCGACGACGCGGTCGGCGGAGGCCTCGACGATCTCCACTCCCATGCGCGTGCCCAGGTGTCCGGCCGAGAACATGGCGACGAGGTCGACGCCGAGTGCCGCGTACTCGTCTATGACCTCTTGCGGGAACTTCACGTGCTGCTGCTCGCCCATGGGCCGGCTCCGTTCGTCGTCGGTCGCATCCGACTGAGCAAACGCTCAGTCGGTCGCCGATTGTTCCAGACGTACGACGACGGACTTGCTGGCCGGGGTGTTGCTGGTGTCCGCGGTGGCGTCGAGCGGGACCAGGACGTTGGTCTCCGGGTAGTAGGCGGCCGCACAGCCCCGCGCGGTCGGGTAGTGCACGACGCGGAAGCCGGGCGCGCGGCGTTCGACGCCGTCCTGCCACTCGCTGACGAGATCGACGTACGAGCCGTCCGCGATGTGGAGTGCGCGGGCGTCCTCGGGGTGTACGAGGACGACGCGGCGGCCGTTCCTGATGCCGCGGTAGCGGTCGTCGAGGCCGTAGATCGTGGTGTTGTACTGGTCGTGCGAGCGCAGTGTCTGCAGCAGCAGCCGTCCTTCGGGCAGCCGCGGGTACTCGACCGGCGCGGCGGTGAAGTTGGCCTTGCCGGTGGCGGTCGGGAAGCGGCGCTCGTCGCGCGGGGCGTGCGGCAGGGCGAAGCCTCCGGGGTGTGCCACGCGCGCGTTGAAGTCCTCGAAGCCGGGGACCACGCGCGCGATGCGGTCGCGGATCGTGGCGTAGTCCTTCTCGAACTCCTCCCAGGGTGTGCGGGACGCGTCGCCGAGGACGCGGCGGGCCAGGCGGCTCACGATCGCCGGCTCGGACAGCAGATGCGTGCTCGCGGGCTCCAGCCGGCCGCGGGAGGCGTGCACCATGCCCATCGAGTCCTCGACGGTCACGAACTGCTCGCCACTGCCCTGCAGATCACGCTCGGTGCGCCCCAGAGTGGGCAGGATGAGCGCACGCGCGCCCGTGACGGCGTGTGAGCGGTTGAGCTTCGTCGAGACGTGCACGGTCAGCCGGGCACGCCGCATCGCCGCCTCGGTGACCTCGGTGTCGGGGGAGGCGGACACGAAGTTGCCGCCCATGGCGAAGAAGACCTTCGCCTTGTCGTCGCGCATCGCGCGGATGGCGCGTACGACGTCGTAGCCGTGTTCGCGCGGGGGTGCGAAGCCGAACTCCTTCTCCAAGGCGTCCAGGAAGGCGGGGGCGGGGCGCTCGAAGATGCCCATGGTGCGGTCGCCCTGCACGTTCGAGTGGCCGCGCACCGGGCACACGCCCGCGCCGGGGCGGCCGATGTTGCCGCGCAGGAGAAGGAAGTTGACCACCTCGCGGATGGTCGGTACGGAGTGCTTGTGCTGGGTGAGGCCCATGGCCCAGCAGACGATGGTGCGCTGGGAGGCGAGGATCATCCGGAGGGCTTCGTCGATCTGCCGCTGTTCGAGGCCGGTCGCGGTGAGCGTCTCGTCCCGGTCGGCGGCACGGGCGGCCTCGGCGAACTCCTCGAAGCCGTGGGTGTGTCGGCGTACGAAGTCCTCGTCGACCGCGCCGTCGGTGTCGAGGATCATCTTGTTGAGCAGGCGGAAGAGGGCCTGGTCGCCGCCGATGCGGATCTGCAGGAACAGATCGGTGAGCGCGGCGCCCTTGAGCATGCCCTGCGGTGTCTGCGGGTTCTTGAAGCGCTCCAGGCCCGCCTCGGGCAGCGGGTTCACGCTGATGATCTTCGCGCCGTTGGCCTTGGCCTTCTCCAGGGCGGAGAGCATGCGCGGATGGTTGGTGCCCGGGTTCTGGCCGGCGACGATGATCAGGTCCGCCTGGTAGAGGTCTTCGAGCAGGACGCTGCCCTTGCCGATGCCGATCGTCTCGGACAGCGCCGAGCCGGACGACTCGTGGCACATGTTGGAGCAGTCCGGCAGGTTGTTCGTGCCGAACTCGCGGGCGAAGAGCTGGTAGAGGAAGGCGGCTTCGTTGCTCGTCCGGCCGGAGGTGTAGAAGAGGGCCTCGTCCGGGGAGCCGAGGGCGGTGAGTTCCTCGGCGATGATGTCGAAAGCGCGCTCCCAGGTGACCGGCTCATAGCGGTCTCCCCCTTCGGGGAGGTACATGGGGTGCGTCAGCCGTCCCTGCTGGCCCAGCCAGTACCCGGAGCGGGTGGCGAGGTCGGCGACCGTGTGCGCGGCGAAGAACTCCGAGGTGACCCGGCGCAGGGTGGCCTCCTCGGCGACCGCCTTCGCGCCGTTCTCACAGAACTCCGCCTTGTGCCGGTGGTCCGGTTCCGGCCAGGCGCAGCCCGGGCAGTCGAAGCCGTTCTTCTGGTTGACGCGCAGCAGGGTCAGCGCGGTCCGCTTCACACCCATCTGCTGCTGGGCGACGCGCAGGGTGTGCCCGATGGCAGGGAGGCCCGCCGCCGCGCGCTGTGGCTCGGCGACCTGCGGCGCGTCCTGAACCGGATCACCCTGGGGCGGCTTCGTTGCCATCGAGCGCTCTCCTCTACGACTGCTGCCACTGCGTGTGTGAGGTACCTCTCCGATCCTCGCATGTGCCGGTGACAACGATCGCGGTCGATCTTGTGAAGATCGCTGCCACAGCCTGCGCAGTCCTTCTCCGCCGCACCGGCGATCAGCCGCCGCCCGGGGTTTCCGCGGCGGTGAACTCACCGCGGTCCCGACTGTCAGTGGGGCGTGGCAGGATCGTGGACGTGGCAGAAACAGCATCGAAGAAGACCGACAGCACCCCCGGCGGCGACCGCCCGCGGCTGATGCTCATGGACGGGCACTCGCTGGCCTACCGCGCGTTCTTCGCGCTGCCCGCCGAGAATTTCACGACCGCGACGGGCCAGCCGACGAACGCGATCTACGGCTTCGCGTCGATGCTGGCCAACACGCTGCGCGACGAGGCGCCCACCCACTTCGCGGTGGCCTTCGACGTCTCCCGCAAGACCTGGCGCTCCGAGGAGTTCACGGAGTACAAGGCGAACCGTTCCAAGACCCCGGACGAGTTCAAGGGTCAGGTCGAGCTGATCGGCGAACTGCTCGACGCGATGCAGGCGCAGCGCTTCGCGGTGGACGGCTTCGAGGCGGACGACGTCATCGCCACCCTCGCGACGCAGGCCGAGGCCGACGGCTTCGAAGTGCTGATCGTCACCGGCGACCGGGACTCCTTCCAGCTGGTCTCCGAGCACACCACGGTGCTGTATCCGACGAAGGGCGTCTCCGAGCTGACCCGGTTCACGCCGGAGAAGGTCTTCGAGAAGTACGGGCTGACGCCGGCGCAGTACCCCGACTTCGCGGCGCTGCGCGGCGACCCCTCCGACAACCTGCCGGGCATCCCGGGCGTCGGTGAGAAGACCGCCGCGAAGTGGATCAACCAGTTCGGTTCCTTCGCGGACCTGGTCGAGCGCGTCGACGAGGTCAAGGGCAAGGCCGGTCAGAACCTGCGCGATCACCTTGAGGCCGTCAAGCTCAACCGCCGGCTCACCGAGCTGGAGCGGCAGGTGGAGCTGCCGAAGACCGTCACCGACCTTGAGCGGGCGCCGTACGACCGCAAGGCGGTCGCGATGGTGCTGGACACCCTGGAGATCCGCAACCCGTCGCTGCGTGAGCGCCTCTTCGCCGTCGACCCCGGCGCGGAGGAGGCCGAGTCGACCCCCCTCGCCACGGACGGCGTGGAGCTGGACGGCACGGTGCTCGGCACCGGCGAGCTGGCTCCGTGGCTGGCGGAGCACGGCACCGACAGGCTGGGTGTCGCCACCGTCGACACCTGGGCGCTCGGCACCGGCTCGGTCGCCGAGGTGGCCCTGGCGGAGCCCGGGGGAGCGGCCGCCTGGTTCGACCCCGCCCAGCTGGACGAGGCCGACGAGACGGCGTTCGCCGCCTGGCTGGCCGACGCCGGCCGCCCCAAGGTGTTCCACAACGCCAAGGGTGCGATGCGGGTCTTCGCCGAGCACGGCTGGAGCGTCGACGGCGTCACCATGGACACCGCGCTCGCCGCCTACCTGGTCAAGCCGGGCCGCCGCTCCTTCGACCTGGACGCGCTGTCCCTGGAGTACCTCCACCGCGAGCTGGCCCCGGCCGCCGCGGCCGACGGCCAGCTCGCCTTCGGCACGGACGACGGCGCCGAGGCCGACGCGCTGATGATCCAGGCCCGCGCGGTCCTCGACCTCGGCGAGGCATTCGGTGAGCGGCTGACGGAGGTGGGCGCCGCGGACCTCCTGCGGGACGTGGAGCTGCCGACGTCCGCGCTGCTGGCCCGCATGGAGCGGCACGGCATCGCCGCCGACAGGATCCACCTGGAGGCGATGGAGCAGATGTTCGCCGGCGCCGTGCAACAGGCCGTGAAGGAGGCGCACGCCGCGGCCGGGCACGAGTTCAACCTGGGCTCGCCCAAGCAGCTCCAGGAAGTCCTCTTCGGCGAGCTGGCCCTGCCCAAGACCAAGCGCACCAAGACCGGCTACACCACCGACGCCGACGCGCTGGCCTGGCTCGCCACGCAGACGGAGAACGAACTGCCGGTGATCATGCTCCGCCACCGTGAGCAGGCCAAGCTGCGTGTCACCGTGGAGGGCCTGATCAAGGCGGTCGCGGCGGACGGCCGTATCCACACCACCTTCAACCAGACGGTCGCGGCGACGGGCCGTCTGTCCTCGACGGACCCGAACCTGCAGAACATCCCGGTCCGCACGGACGAGGGCCGGGCGATCCGCCGGGGCTTCGTGGTCGGCGAGGGCTTCGAGTCCCTGATGACCGCGGACTACAGCCAGATCGAGCTGCGCGTGATGGCCCACCTCTCCGAGGACGAGGGCCTGATCGAGGCGTTCACGTCGGGGGAGGACCTGCACACCACGGCGGCCTCGCAGGTGTTCGCCGTCGAGCCCACGGCGGTGGACGCGGAGATGCGCCGCAAGATCAAGGCGATGTCGTACGGCTTGGCGTACGGCCTGTCGGCCTTCGGCCTCTCCCAGCAGCTGAACATCGAGGCGGCCGAGGCGCGCGCCCTGATGGACGCCTACTTCGAGCGCTTCGGCGGGGTACGGGACTATCTGCGCCGCGCGGTCGACGAGGCACGGGCGACGGGCTACACGGCGACGCTCTTCGGGCGCCGCCGGTACCTTCCCGACCTCAACAGCGACAACCGCCAGCGGCGTGAGGCGGCCGAGCGGATGGCCCTCAACGCACCCATCCAGGGCACGGCCGCCGACATCGTCAAGATCGCCATGCTCAACGTGGACCGGGCCCTGCGCGAGGCCGGCCTCACCTCCCGCATGCTGCTCCAGGTCCACGACGAAATCGTCCTGGAGATCGCCCCGGGAGAGCGTGCCGCCGCAGAGGAACTCGTCCGCCGCGAAATGGCCACCGCCGTCCACCTCCGCGTCCCCCTGGGCGTCTCGGTGGGCGCGGGCCCGGACTGGGAGTCGGCAGCGCACTAGGGCGCGTGCCAGGCGTCGCGGGGCAGGCGGGACTTGCGAAAGTCGCCCTAGTCTCCGGCGGTCGGGCCGGGTGTCGGGTGGTTCATTGCTGACTCGGCACTCAGCCCGGCCGAAGGCGAGTCGGCGCCTGGCTCACCCTGTGGTGTTCGGCGGGCGGGACTGCAACGCGCCCCGAAGGGGCGCGGGGCTGGGTGCCGATGTGCGGCTCCGCCGCGGGGGCGCGACCAGCCCCACGACCCGCAGCCCCGATACAAGCGCGACCCGGCAGACGCTCAGGAACCCGGCCCACCCCCGGAGGGCCCGTCACCCACGTGGCCCCCGCGAACACGCCCCCGCCCCCGGCGCCCGTAAGGATGCCCGCATGGGTATACGCATGCTCAACCGCCGGACGGCATGGGCACTGGCGCAGGCGAACGCCGACGCGACCCCGTCCACGCCGCCCCCACGGGTCCCGGTCTTCTCGGCCGGCGCAAGCACCGCCCGCCTCCCCGCCGACCTCCCGGCGGTGCTGCGCGGGGCGGCCGCAAGGCTCCGGCACCGTTCCAGCGACCGCGAGCAGGCCGGCGTACAGCCAGGGCACCGGCCCGACTGGCGCCTGTGGACCGACCTGGCCCGCAGCTACCTGGCGCTGGTCCTCTCCCGGCTGCCGCGGTCGCGGCCCGTGCAGACCGTCACCGTGTTCATCGCGACCGCGTCCACCGTCAGCGGGCGGCCGGACGGCTCCGGCTCCGCTCCACCACCGCCGGGGAACCGCGCCACACCCTGACGCCGACGGCGTAGAGCAGCAGCCCGAGGACCAGGCCGGCGCCGGCCCCGAAGCACAGGGTCGGAATCAGTTCCCAGGGCTTCGCCACGGAGCCCCAGTCGCCCCACCACCTAACCGCCCGCTCCACCGCCGCCACGGCCGCACACCCGCCGATCACCGCGCCCGCTGCCCATCGGTCCCGCATCGACAGGGCAGGCACCCCCACCGGCTCGGCCGACGGTGTCCGCCGCAGCGCGCACGCCACGAACACGGCGATCACGAGCGCGGCGACCGCCGAGCCGCCGTACTGCAGGTACCAGTACAACGGCGAGCCGGCCACCTCCTCGCCCAGGACGGGAAACAGCCGCGTCCCCCACCGGTCGTGATGCGTGAACGCGTCCCACACGACATGGGTCAGCGCGCCGAGCGCGGCGGAGACGTACCACCGCGCCACCAGGGACGGCCGGACACGCGCGCGGGGCGCCCCGCAGCGCACCAGGGTGGCCACCCTGCCCTGCCGCTCCCGCGGCAGCAGCGCCACCAGAGGCTCGCGCGCCAGCAGCCACAGCCCGACGAGGGCCCACGCGAGGACCACATCGACGGTGAAGACGCCGCCGAACGAGTGGGTGACATCGCCGAATTCCATCGCTCCGGACAGGACACTCGCCGCGTAATAGGTCAAGTCGGGCGCAAAGGAGCCGGTCACGAGAACGGCCGGCACCAGCGGGCCGCGGCCGGTGCCGTCGGTGCGCACGGCGGGCAGCACGGCCGCCGCATGGCTCAGCGTGAACGGCAACTGCATCCCCCGCGACGGACGTTGGCGGACCTGCCGGTCCCGTTGATCATCGGTGTCCAGTATGCGGGATGACCGGTGCGGCCGTAGCGGCCCGACGACATATGGCCAACCGGTCAAGACCCGGCTCGAACGGGTGCCCGTGCAAAGAAAGTTGCCGTAGGGTCACCTGAGTCGGCATACCCAGGGGCGTGACCGACCCCATCAACAGAACACCGGCGGGCCCCGCAAGGGCAACCGCCGCGGCGGGCCGATCGTCCCCCGGGACGGGCACAGCAGTCGGAGAAGGGCGCGAGGCGCCCACGGGAGGGGTTCACTTTATGGCGGCGCAATTCGGCAGGAGGCTGCGCGCAGGTGCGGCGACGACAGCCGCGGCCGCATTGGCGGTCGCAGCGCTGTCGGCGTCCCAGGCTCCGGGCGTCACGGTCGACGACTCCGGCAGACGGACCGCCGGCGAGGCCCAGTCCGCCCCCGACGCGGCGCCCCCCGAGGAGAGCGCGACCGGCAACTCGCCGTACTACACGGACCTGCCGCCGCTCAACACCCCCAGCCCGACGCCGACCATCGGCACCCCCGCCTCCCGCGGCGATTCGGAGGCGGGCATTCCCGCCACCGTCCTGGACGCCTACCAGCAGGCCGCGGCGGCCCTGCAGGAGTCCAAGCCCGGCTGCAACCTGCCCTGGGAACTCCTCGCCGCCATCGGCCAGGTCGAGTCGGGTCACGCCCGCGGCGGACGCGTCGACTCCGCCGGCACCACCACCAGCCCGATCCTCGGCCCGCAGCTCAACGGCGACGGCTTCGCGAACATCAGCGACACCGACGGCGGCGCCTACGACGGCGACAGCTCCTACGACCGTGCCGTCGGGCCCATGCAGTTCATCCCGTCCACCTGGTCGTGGGCGGGCCGCGACGGCAACGGCGACGGCGAGGAGGACCCGAACAACGTCTACGACGCCGCGCTCGCCGCCGGTCACTACCTGTGCCGCTACGGCTGGGACCTGTCCACCGAGTCCGACCTCAACAGCGCGATCCTCAGCTACAACAACTCGCAGGACTACCTGAACACGGTCCTGTCGTGGCTGGACTACTACCGCAAGGGCACCCACGAGATCCCGGACGGCACGGGCACGCTGCCGAGCGACCGCAGCGACGGCACCAGCGGGGCGAGCCCCGACCCGTCGCCGACGCCGCCGGGCACCACGTCGCCGACCCCGACGCCGCCCGCGAGCGAAGGCGGCGGCTCCCAGAGCCCGAGCCCCACGCCGCCGTCGGGCTCGCCGAGCGACCCGACCACCCCGACCACCCCGAGCACCCCCACCGACACGGTGGACCACCTGGAGGACGCGGGCACCGCCACGCTCACCGCTCAGGCGGGCGACGCGTTCACCCAGAAGATCAGCACCCGTGCCGAGACCGCGGACGGCGAGGCGGTCGGCAAGGTCAGGATCCGCTTCACGATCACCGGCGACTCCGACGCCACCTTCACCGGCGGCGAGAGCGTGGCCACGGTCCTCACCAACGACTCCGGTGTCGCCGTCGCCCCGGCGCTGAAGGCAGGCGAGGAGACGGGCGACTTCACCGTCCGCGCCACCGTCGTCGGCCGCACGGTCAGCGCCCTCAGCTACTCGGCCACCGTCACCGAACGCGTGGCCGACGCCCTCACCCGCACCAGCAGCACTGCTGTGACCTGCCCGGTCGGCGGCGAGTTCGCCGAGCAGGTCGAGGTGAAGGCGACGTACCAGGGCGAGGCCGCGGACGACGTCGCCGCCACCGCCACACTGGTCACGTCGGACCTCGACCCGTCCGAGAACGACAAGGGCCCCTACTTCAAGGACGCGAACGGCGCGACCGTACGCACCCTGACCGGTCTGAAGACCGACGCGAACGGGCTGCTGACGCTGCCGAAGCTGTACGCGGACGACACCGCCGGCACGTTCCTGCTCCGCATCGAGACGGCGGGCGGGGCGACGCTCACGGTCGAGTTGACGGTGGAGGCGGCCGCGGAGACGTCCTCCCCGAGCCCGTCGGCCAGCCCCAGCGCGTAACCTTTCGTCCCCGTTCTCACAAGTTCACACGGCTTTCTGCCACTTCACACGGCTTTCTACGACGACGACGGCGCCCCTTCGCCGAGGGGGCGCCGTCGTTGTGTGTGCAACGTGTTCTCATCTCACTCGCCCGTTGCTACCGTGCCGGACCTGACGATGTATCAGTTCCGCCTGTCGGGAGGCGTCCGCATGCGCGCCCTGATCGCCGCCGCGACCGGTCTCGCCGTCGCTCTGGCCCTCGTACTCACCATCACGGCGCTGGGCTCGCCCACGGGCGAGACCTCCCCGAAGCCGCTCCTGACAACGGTGCCCGCACACCCCTGACCACCCGGGAGGGAGGCCGAGATGCGCCGCAAGGCCAGCCTGATCCTGCTCGCCCTCGCCGTGTTCTTCGCGGCGCTGTCCCCCCTGCTGCGCTGGTACGCCTTCCCTCGCCTGGCCAAGATCCCGCCGAACCAGTACCAGGACATGGTCCTGGAGGCGAAGGACGCGACCCTCCTCGACTACGCCACGATGCAGGCGCGCAAGGTCCCCAAGGTCACCATCGTGCAGACCCTCAAGGGCAACGTGGAGGAGTCCGAGAAGATCGAGAAGACCGCGGGCAAGGACGTCGTCGTCTGGGACGGGCTGTCGTACGTCGTCGGCCCCGACGGCGAGATGGTCTCCCAGATCCCCGAGCGCTACATCTTCGACGCCCACACCCAGGAACCCGTCCACGCCACGGGCGAGATGGTCGACGGCGACCCGGTGCGCCGGGACGGCATCGAGTTCAAGTGGCCGTTCCTGACGGAGAAACGGGACTACGAGTACTTCGACGCGCAGGCGCGCGTCACGGCGCCGATCCACTACAAGGGCACACGGGACTTCCGCGGCGTCGACGTCTACTACTTCGAGCAGACCATCCCGTGGACGAAGGTGCCGATGCCCAAGACGATGCCGGTCGAAGGCGTCACACCGGAATCGATCGCCGAGACCGGCACCACCCGCTGGTACACCACCGTCCGCAAGTTCTGGGTCGAACCCCTCACCGGCGCCCCCGTCTACGGCGAGGAGATCCACGAGGAGGAACTGCGCGGCGGCACCCTGCTCGGCGACCGCGACAAGGTGACGGCGTTCGCCGGGCACGTGAAGATGCGCGAGGACTACATCAAGTCCACCGTGGACCTGGTCAACTCCAACCGCACCCTGGTCCTGCTGATGACGTCGTACCTGCCGTGGGGCTTCCTCATCCTCGGCGCCCTGCTGCTGGCCCTCTCCCTCTACCTTGAGGCGCGCAGCCGCCGCCCGGCCGACCCGGCGGGCGTGGAGACGGCGGCACCGGAGCCGGTCAGCGCCTGAGCCGGGCGTTGGTGTGCCGGGTCGGCTCGGCGGTGGCGGGGTCCTCGGGCCACGGATGCTTCGGATACCGGCCGCGCAGCTCCGCCCGTACGCCGTTGTAGCCGTCCCTCCAGAAGGACGCCAGGTCAGCGGTGACGGCAGCGGGCCGTCCGGCGGGCGAGAGCAGATGCACGAGCACCGGCACACCGGCGAGGCCCGGCGACTCCTGGAGGCCGAACATCTCCTGCAACTTCACGGCGAGGACAGGCCGTTCCGGATTGGAGTAGTCGATCCGGATTCTGGACCCACTGGGTACGGTGATGCGCTCGGGGGCGAGTTCGTCGAGCCGCGCGGCATCGCCGGAGGCCCAGGGCAGCAGCCGGGTGAGCCCCGCTCCGGCGTCGATACGAGCGAGATCCGCACGGCGCCGCGCACGGCCCAGCTCCGGCTCCAGCCACTCCTCCACGCGCGCGTGCAGCGCATCGTCGGAGACGTCGGGCCACGGCTCACCGAGGTGCAGACGCAGAAAGGCGAGCCGCTGCCGCAGTACGTCGGCGTCCGGCGTCCAGCGCAGCAGGGCGAACCCCTCCTGCCGCAGCCCGTCGAGAAGGGCGTTGCGTACGAGAACGGAGTCGGGGTTGTCGAGCGGCCGCACCGCCAGTTCGATGGCGCCGAGCCGCTCCACCAGTCGTGCGACGACATCCCCGTCGGCCCAGTGCACCTCGTGGTCCTCGGAATACAGTGACGCCGCCGCAGACCTGGCCGTGTCCTCGTCCACCGGGGCGGCGAGCTGCACGCGCGCGTGCCCCTTGCCGATGGGCCGGTCCGCCGCGGCCACGGCGATCCAGCCGACGCCGCGGAGCCCGGTGTCCGCACCGAGTTCGGCGCGGGTCCCGGAGGCCATCAGCCAAGAACCGCCGTCCACCTTTGCGACCCGCTCGGGAAACGCGAGGGCGGTGACCAGCCCGACGAGACGGTCATCGCCGTCGCCGGCGGACGGGTGGGAAACCCCTTCCGACGCGGCCCGCAGCCGCCGCACCTCCGCCCGCCACCGACCCGCATAGGCGTCACCGCCACGCCGGGCGGTGCGCAGCGCAGCCGCCAGATCATCCCCGTAGTCCCGCGGCACCTCTTCGGAAAGCAGCGCCACGACCTCCGCGCCCCCACCAGGGGCGTCCAGCAGGGCCCGCCCCAGTCGCGGATGCAACCCCAGCCGCGCCAGCCGCCGGCCGCGCTCCGTGGCCCGCCCGGCCGAGTCCACCGCCCCGATCGCCGACAGCACGGCCCGCGCCGCCGCCATCGCCCCGCCCGGCGGGGGATCCAGCAGCGCCAGTCCGGAGGCCTCAGGATCGCCCCAGCACGCCGCCTGCAGGGCGAACGCCGTCAGGTCGGCCACCTTGATCTCCGGCGACGGGAAACGCGGCAGACGCGCATCCTCGGCCTCCGCCCAGCACCGGTACACCGCCCCCGGCGCCTCACGTCCGGCCCGCCCCGCCCGCTGCCGCCCGGCCGCCCGCGAGGCCCGAAGCGTCGTCAGCGCGCTCAGCCCGCGCGCGTGATCGACCCGCGGCTCCCGCGTCAGCCCCGAGTCGACGACCACCCGCACACCGGGAACCGTCAGCGAGGACTCGGCCACGGACGTCGCCAGCACCACCCGGCGCCGTACTCCGGAAGACAGCACGGCGTCCTGCACCGCCGCCGGCGCCCGCCCGTGCACCTGAAGCACCTCGACGTCACCCAGACCCCCCAATTGCCCGGCCACGCGCGCGATCTCCCCGACACCCGGCAGGAAACACAGCACGTCCCCGGACCGCTCGGCCAGCGCCCGCCGCACCACCGACGCCACATGCGTGAGCAGCGCCGGGTCGACGCGCATGCTGTGCGGCGGGCGTACCGGACGTACGGGTGGCGCCCACACCACATCCACCGGAAACGAGACCCCCTCGGCCTCGACCACCGGCGCCCCGCCGAGCAGCCGCGCCCACCCCTGGGCGTCGGTCGTCGCGGACGCGGCCACCAGCCGCAGCTCCGGCCGCAGCGTCTCCCGCACGTCCCACAGGAACGCCGCCACCGTGTCCGCGTCCAGATGCCGCTCATGGCACTCGTCGAGGACCACGGCGTCCACGCCCGCAAGCTCCTGGTCGCGCTGCAGCCGCTGCAACAGCACACCGGTCGTGACGACCTCCACGCGCGCGCGTGGCCCCACGACCCGCTCCCCGCGCACGGTGTAGCCGACGCTGTCACCGGCCTTCTCGCCCAGCAGCCACGCCATCCGCCGCGCCGCCGCACGGGCCGCGATCCGCCGCGGCTCGGCGACGATCACGCGACGCACGGGACCGTCCCCGAGCAGTCCGGACAGCGCGAGCGGCACGAGGGTCGTCTTGCCCGTGCCGGGCGGCGCCACGAGGACCGCCGTGCCGTGCGCGTCCAGGGCGTCGTCCAGCGCGGGCAGGGCGCCACGTACCGGCAGCGCGTCCAGGGCGTCGTAACGGATCACGCGCTCAGTCTCTCCCCCAGCCTCCGGCCGGGGGTGCCCCCATCTCGCTTCGCTCGCACACGAAGATCGCCGTGCCCGGGATCAGATTCCCCCGCAGCGGCGACCAGCCGCCCCACTCCGAGGTGTTCCACTCCGGCCACTCCGGCTCCACCAGGTCCACCAGACGGAAGCCCGCCGCCACGACGTCGCGTACCCGGTCGCCGAGCGTGCGGTGGTGCTCGACGTAGACCGCGCCGCCCGTCTCGTCCTGCTCGACGTACGGCGTGCGGTCGAAGTAGGACGCGGAGACGGACAGGCCCTCCGGGCCCGGCTCGTCGGGGAAGGCCCAGCGGATGGGGTGGGTGACCGAGAAGACGAAGCGTCCGCCGGGCCGCAGCACCCGTCGCACCTCGCGCAGCACCAGCACCGGATCGGCCACGAAGGGCAGCGCCCCGTACGCCGAGCACGCCAGGTCGAAGGAGGCGTCGGCGAAGGGCAGCGCGCCCGCGTCCGCCTGCACCAGCGGGAACGCGGCGCCGATCCGCAGCGCGTGCTGGAGCTGGCGGTGGGAGAGGTCCAGGGCCACCGGGCGGGCGCCCTGGGCGGCCAGCCAGCGCGCGCACTGGGCCGCGCCGGCGCCGATCTCCAGGACGGCCTTGCCCTTCAGCTCCTCCGACGGGCCGAGCAGCTCCGCCTCCACCTCGTCGAGGCCTTCAGGGCACCACACGAACCTGTCGTCCCCGAGGAACGTGCCGTGCTCGGTCTGATATTCGTCCGCGTTGCGGTCCCACCAGCCCCGGTTGGCCCGGGCGCTCTCCGCGACACCGGCGTCACGTCGGGTGGCTTCCGGCTCGAACGCATCGGGCTCTTGGATGATCGGCTCCCTCGTATTAGTCTGCGGGCTCTTCCGTCCAACCCGTCGCGGTGGTGTCACGCGAGGGGCTCCTTGGGCCATGCGTGGCCTCAAGAGACACGTATTGTGCCGGGTATGCGGCGATCCGCCCCGGGTGTGCGCCTTCGCGCATTGACCCTGTCCTGCTGCCCCCGTATGCTACAAGTTGCGCTGCGGGCCTGCGCACCTCAGACGTAGCAGGCTGCGCTCGCATCTGTTGTATGTCCCCTCGGTTGTCGAGGCGCCACCAGCGTTTTCGGTGGCGCTTCCTAGGCTGTCCGGCTTCTGCAGAGCGAAACGGGCTCCCGGCGTAACGCAGTACCTACGACTTCAATGTCCGTACCGGAGCCCTTTCCCACATGACGAGCAGCACCGAGACCACCGCCACCACCCCGCAGGTAGCGGTCAACGACATCGGTAACGAGGAAGCCTTCCTCGCCGCGATCGACGAGACGATCAAGTACTTCAACGACGGCGACATCGTCGACGGCGTCATCGTGAAGGTCGACCGGGACGAGGTCCTGCTCGACATCGGTTACAAGACCGAAGGCGTTATCCCGAGCCGCGAGCTCTCGATCAAGCACGACGTCGACCCGAACGAGGTCGTCGCCGTCGGTGACGAGATCGAAGCCCTTGTTCTCCAGAAGGAGGACAAGGAAGGCCGCCTGATCCTCTCGAAGAAGCGCGCCCAGTACGAGCGTGCCTGGGGCACCATCGAGAAGATCAAGGAAGAGGACGGGATCGTCACCGGTACCGTCATCGAGGTCGTCAAGGGTGGTCTCATCCTCGACATCGGCCTCCGTGGCTTCCTCCCGGCCTCTCTGGTCGAGATGCGCCGCGTTCGCGACCTCCAGCCCTACGTGGGCAAGGAGCTCGAAGCCAAGATCATCGAGCTGGACAAGAACCGCAACAACGTGGTCCTGTCCCGCCGTGCCTGGCTGGAGCAGACCCAGTCCGAGGTCCGCCAGACGTTCCTCACGACCCTCCAGAAGGGTCAGGTCCGTTCCGGTGTGGTCTCCTCGATCGTCAACTTCGGTGCCTTCGTGGACCTGGGTGGCGTCGACGGTCTGGTCCACGTCTCCGAGCTGTCCTGGAAGCACATCGACCACCCCTCCGAGGTTGTCGAGGTCGGCCAGGAAGTCACCGTCGAGGTCCTCGACGTCGACATGGACCGCGAGCGTGTCTCCCTGTCGCTGAAGGCGACCCAGGAAGACCCGTGGCAGCAGTTCGCCCGCACCCACCAGATCGGCCAGGTCGTGCCCGGCAAGGTCACGAAGCTGGTTCCGTTCGGAGCGTTCGTCCGCGTGGACGAGGGCATCGAGGGTCTGGTCCACATCTCCGAGCTGGCCGAGCGCCACGTGGAGATCCCGGAGCAGGTCGTCCAGGTCAACGACGAGATCTTCGTCAAGGTCATCGACATCGACCTTGAGCGCCGTCGCATCAGCCTCTCGCTGAAGCAGGCAAACGAGTCCTTCGGCGCCGACCCGGCCTCCGTCGAGTTCGACCCGACGCTGTACGGCATGGCCGCGTCGTACGACGACCAGGGCAACTACATCTACCCCGAGGGCTTCGACCCCGAGACCAACGACTGGCTCGAAGGGTACGAGAAGCAGCGCGAGGAGTGGGAGCGCCAGTACGCCGAGGCGCAGCAGCGCTTCGAGCAGCACCAGCAGCAGGTCATCAAGTCCCGCGAGGCGGACGCTGCGGCGGCTGCCGAGGGTGGCGACGCTGCGGGTGCCGCTCCGGCCGCGTCCGGTGGCGGTTCGTACTCCTCCGAGGGCCCGGACAACTCCGGCGCGCTGGCCTCGGACGAGGCGCTTGCCGCGCTGCGGGAGAAGCTGGCGGGCGGCCAGAGCTGATCGCCTGCCGCTGAGGCTCAGCGGTTGACTGAGGGGCCGCACCTTTCGAGGTGCGGTCCCTCAGTGTCGTGCATCTACGTCGTGCATCTACGTCGTGCATCTACGTCGTGCATCTACGTCGTGCATCTACGTCGTACATCTACGTCGTACATCTACAACGAGTCGGCCGGGATGGTCGAGTCGATGCGCTGTCGCACGGCCAAGGCCGATGTCTACGGGTGTGTCGCGGAGTTGCTCGCCAAGGCCACCGACAGGGGTGCCCTCGACAAGGAGTTGGCGGCCACCGACCGGGAGCGGCGTTGAACGAGCTCACCGGACGCGTCTGGTTCGCCGGGGACTGGCTCAGCCACACCGACGGCTGGCACACGGCGCGTTCACCTCCGCCCGGAAGGCCGTAACAGCCTCCACGCGCGCGTGCTGTCCTCGTGAACCACTGGGCCGGCGATGGATCACGCCCAGCGGCGGCGTATGAAAAGAGGGTGAGGGAGGCCTGATCAGGGACACGGGTGGGAATGCCCGTGTCCTGGGCTGCGTTGTGCAGTACGAACACGAGGAGGAGCGGTCACAGTGCTTGATCCGCAGGGTTTGTACGCATGGGAGCCGAAGGGCCTGGCCGTCGTCGACGTGGCGCTGGCCCAGGAGTCGGCCGGCCTTGTCATGCTCTACCACTTCGACGGTTACATCGACGCGGGCGAAACCGGCGACCAGATCGTCGACCGGGTCCTCGACTCACTGCCCCACCAGGTCGTCGCCCGCTTCGACCACGACCGGCTCGTGGACTACCGTGCGCGCCGTCCGCTCCTGACCTTCCGGCGCGACCGCTGGACCGACTACGACGTGCCCGGCATCGAGGTGCGGCTCGTCCAGGACGCGACGGGGGCGCCCTTCCTGCTGCTGTCCGGGCCCGAGCCGGACGTGGAGTGGGAGCGCTTCGCCGCGGCCGTGCAGCAGATCGTGGAGCGGCTCGGCGTGCGCCTGGCCGTGAACTTCCACGGCATCCCCATGGGCGTCCCGCACACCCGCCCGGTCGGCCTCACCCCGCACGGCAACCGCACCGACCTGGTCCCCGGCCGCAGCAGCCCGTTCGACGAGGCGCAGGTGCCGGGCAGCGCCGAGGCGCTGCTGGAGTACCGCCTCATGGAGGCCGGTCACGAGGTCCTGGGCGTCGCCGCGCACGTGCCGCACTACATCGCGCGTTCCCCCTACCCTGATGCCGCGCTGACCGTCCTGGAGGCCATCACGGCAGCGACCGGACTGGTCCTCCCGGGCATCGCGCACGCCCTGCGCACGGACGCCCATCGTACGCAGACCGAGATCGACCGGCAGATCCAGGAGGGCGACGAGGAACTGGTCGCCCTCGTCCAGGGCCTGGAGCACCAGTACGACGCCGCCGCGGGCGCCGAGACGCGGGGCAACATGCTTGCCGAACCCATGGACATTCCGTCGGCGGACGAGATCGGGCTGGAGTTCGAGCGCTTCCTGGCGGAGCGGGAGGGCGACACCTGACCCGGTGCGCTGTCAGCGGCAGGCCCTAAGCTGCCGTTCATGCTGAAAGTGGGCCTGACCGGTGGCATCGGCGCCGGCAAGAGCGAGGTGTCACGGCTGCTTGTGGAGCAGGGGGCCGTCCTCATCGACGCGGACCGTGTCGCGCGCGAGGTCGTCGCGCCGGGAACTCCCGGTCTCGCGGCGGTCGTCGAGGCCTTCGGTACGGAGGTGCTCGCCGCGGATGGCAGCCTGGACCGGCCCAAGCTGGGCTCCATCGTCTTCGCCGACCCCGGCAGACTGGCCGTGCTGAACGGGATCGTGCACCCGCTGGTGGGCGCACGCTCCCGTGAACTCGAAAGCGCCGCCGCCGAGGACTCCGTGGTCGTCCACGACGTCCCGCTCCTCGCGGAGAACGGCCTCGCGCCGCTGTACGACGTCGTGGTCGTCGTCGACGCGAGCCCCGAGACCCAGCTCGACCGGCTGGTCCGGCTGCGCGGCATGACGGAGCAGGATGCACGCGCGCGTATGGCCGCGCAGGCCACCCGCGAGAAGCGGCTGGAGATCGCGGACATCGTCATCGACAACGACGTACCGATGGAGGAGCTTCAGGCCCGTGTGCGCGAGGTCTGGGCGGATCTCGTCGGACGGGCCCACGCGTCGCGCTAGCCGCCCGAAGGGGGCGGGAGGACGCGGACGTGGAGGTAGGCGGGCCCACTGCTCCGCCCGGGGTGACCCGGCGGCGCCGGCGCAGGACGTTCAGCCGTCAGCCGTCAGCCGTCAGCCGTCAGCGGTCGGCGGTCGGCGGTCGGCGGTCGGCGGTCGGCGGTCGGCGCGACAGGGTACTGCTCGACGACGACCGTGGAATCGCGGCCGTGTCGCGGGCGTTGAACCCGTTCAGCGAGGGAAGGACTGTGGCGTGCCCGAGACCAGCGGATCAACCGGACGTACTCCGGAGACCCATGTCATCGATTTCCGTGCCGCTGAGCATCTGCTCGCCGCGCGAGACCCGCGGGGTGCGGTGAAACTGCTCGACGGAGTGATCGCGGCGCACCCGGAGAACACCGCCGCCCGGCTGCTGCGCGCGCGGGCCTTCTTCGCTGCCGCGCAACTGCGACCTGCCGAGTTGGAGTTCACCATCGTCCTGGAGCGCGAGCCGGACAACGCGTTCGCCCACTTCGCCCTGGCCCGGACGTATGAGCGACAGGCGCGGCATGACGAGGCCAAGCGCCACTTCCGGCTGGCGGCCGCGCTGGATCCGAACCCGGAGTATGTGAAGGCGGCACGCTTCGACGGGTGAGCATCCGCCGGCCGGTCATGGGGCTGCGGCCACGGCGGCAGCCAGTCGGCCGGTCACGGGGGTGGGCGCCGCTGGTGCGGTCGGGTCGGGTAGTGCTCATCCGGCGGTCGGTACGGCGGTATGCCGCGGCCCGGCTGGTAGTGCGGGCCCTGGCGGATGTGCCGGAGGATCAGCGCCATGTCCACGGTGATCACCAGCCACAGCACCCCGCAGGCGATCGCCCACCCCGGGCGTCCGGCGAGCGCGAAAGCGACCGTGCCGAAGACCGCCCAGACCAGGCCCCATACACTCAGCCAGAAGCGCGCCCGCAGTGCACTGCGCGCGGTCGCCGGTTCACTGCCCGTACGCATCGGGATCACCACTCCTGTCTGCAACGTACTCCTCGGTACGGACGTTCACCAAAGGGCTCATCCGCTGCCGGAGTACGCGGCGGGCACTGACCGACGAGGGCAGCGTCGTCCGGTTCCAGGAGCGCTTTCGGGTCGCCCGGGAGGATCTGGAGCCCGCGGATACGTAGTCCGCGGATACGGAGCCCGCGGCTACGGAGCCGGTGCAGTTCGTCTTCGGGAATCCGGACCTGCCCGTGGGCGGGCCGGACAGCCTGCCGCGGCGTACGCCGGTGGAGCGGGCGGTCGGGGATCATCTGCGGGCGGGCGGCCATTGGTATATCGGGCATGGCTGGTTTCCGTGGTGAGCGGAGCACGTCGAGTGGGGTCCGTCGTGTGAGGCTTGTCGTGTGGGGCTTGTTGCGTGGGGCTTGTTGCGTGGGGTGTAGCTCGAACGGGTGAACAGTGGTGGGGTGGGAACGGCCGTGCGGTCGCGGGCCGTTGTGCGGGCATGGGGCTGAACATGCGAAGCGGACATCAGGGGACGGGACCCGGGGCGATCACCCCGGACGGCTGTGCGGTCCAGCTCTACTCACGGCTGCCTGCCGGGGAAGAGCCGGACATCATCGCCGGGGCCGTCCCGGCGGGCGCGCACATTCTGGAGCTGGGCTGCGGCGTGGGGCGAATGACCCACCCGCTCCTGGAACGCGGCTTCACGGTCACGGCGGTGGACGAATCCGCGGAGATGCTCGCACGCGTCCGCGGGGCGCGCACGATATGCAGCGCGATCGAGGATCTCGACCTGGGCGGGACGTTCGACGTGGTGCTGCTCGCGTCGTTCCTCGTGCACTCCGGTGACGTCGAGGTACGGCGAGGGCTCCTGCGGACGTGCGTCCGGCATGTCGTCGACGGCGGCTGTGTGTTGATCCAGCGGGAGGGAGAGGACTACCACGCGGACCTGCCGCGCGAGCGTATGGATCCCCGTGGCTTCACCCTGCGGATCGTGTCCTCGGAGCCGGTCGGCGACGGGGTGAACTCGGTGCGCGCGGAGTACGAGTTCCCGGACGCGGTGTGGACCCAGACGTTCCTGGCACGGCCGCTGACGGAGGAGCAGTTCGAGGAGGCGCTGGTGGAGGCGGGGCTGAAGGTGGACAAGTACCTGACGGACGACCGGATATGGGTGCGGGCGGTTCCCGCCGGAGGAGAGTGAGCCGACGGGACGAGGAAGGAGCTGCCGGACAGCGATGAGTTCTGGAGTGGGCGCCGGTCTTCCTCTGTGACAGCAACACGGACCGCTTCCCACGGGAGACCTCGATGTCCGAGACCGCCGCATCCGTCACCACCGCATCCGTCACCACCGCATCCGTCACCGCCGCCGCTGCCCCCTCGTCCCGCCGCGTCGTCATCGCCGAGTCCGCGACCGCCCGTGGTGGGCGTGCCCGCATCGCCCTGCGCGGCCTGCAGGTGCTGCTAGCCCTCTTCTACGTGATCGCGAGCGCGTTGCCCAAGCTCATCGCGCACCCCACCGCCGCCGAGGGCTTCGATGAGATGGGCTGGGGCAGCACGGGGATGTACATCATCGGCGTCCTCGAACTGGCCGGAGGCACAGCGCTGTTGATCCCGGTGCTGCAGTCGGTGGCGGCGATGGCGCTGAGCGGTCTGATGGTGGGCGCGTTCGTCGTCACCCTCACGTACTTCGACGGGGAGAATGCCGCGACCCCGCTGATCCTCATCGTGCCGCTCGCGCTCATCGCCTGGGCTCGGCGCGGGCACAACGCGGATCTTCTGCGGTTGGTGAGACGAAGGGGGTGAGCGGGGGAGGGCGGCCCGGGGGAGGGCGGCAGGGTGGTCGCTGCTCGGAGGCCGGTGCCTTTCGAAGAAGTGGCACCGGCCTCCGAGTGGCAGCCAGTGACACCGCGGCCCGGTGACCCGGCATCGGAGCAGAGCCCGGGACCCGATCAGCGGTCTTCGGATCGGTCTCCAGTCGGGCGCTCTCCCGTCGGACGGCCTTCTGCGGGACGGCCTCCCATGGGTCGGCCGCTCAGTCCGCGCAGCGCCCGCAGGCGTTCCAATTCGCGGCGGTCTCGCTTGGTGGGGCGGCCCGTGCCGCGGTCGCGGATGCCGGCCGGGGCGACGGCCTCGCGGGGCGGAGGCGGCGGGCTGTTGTCGACATAGCACTGGACGGCCACCGGGGCGCCGACCCGCTTGCGGATCAGGCGCTTGACGACGACGATCCGTTCCCGGCCTTCGTGCCGGAGGCGGACTTCGTCGCCGACGCGGACGGAGTGGGAGGGCTTCACCCGCTCGCCGTTCACCCGCACGTGGCCGCCCTTGCAGGCGGCGGCGCCCGTCGAGCGGGTCTTGACCAGGCGTACCGACCAGATCCAGCTGTCGATGCGGACGGATTCGCCGTTCTGCGGGCGGGCGGCTTCGGCGGCTTCGGCGGCTTCGGCGACTTCGGCGGCAGCGGTTGCGAGGGCGTCGGCGTCGACAGCGGCCGGTCCCTCGTGCACCTCAGGCATTTCCTGCCCCTTGTGCACCTCGGGCCCGTCCTGTCCCGGGGTCTGGATGTCGGGTCCCTGGGGCGTACCGCTTTCGCTGTTCGTCCAGCTGTTCGTCCAGCTGTTCGTCGAGCTGTCCGCCCAGCCGTTCGTCTCGTCGCGGTCCGTAGCTTCCGAAGCCATGTCTCGACCTTAGTCCCCGTGCCGGTGAACCTGCCGGAATATCCCTGGGGCGAAGCCACCGCCGGAAGACGAAGAGGGGAGAGGGGAGAGGAGGGCGTAGGACTACCTTGGGCCCATGGATGTCCTCGCCGATCTCGACCAGCGGGTTGCGGGCTGTAGGGCCTGCCCGCGGCTGGTCGCCTGGCGCGAGGAGGTGGCCCGTACCAAGCGTGCTGCCTTCGCCGACTGGACGTACTGGGGGCGGCCGGTTCCGGGGTTCGGGCCGCCGGATGCCCGGTTGCTGATCGTGGGACTGGCGCCTGCCGCGCACGGTGGGAACCGCACCGGGCGGATGTTCACGGGGGACCGCTCCGGGGACGTTCTGTATCAGGCGCTGTACGACATCGGGCTGGCGTCGCAGCCCAGCTCCATGGCGGCCGACGACGGTCTCGAACTGTACGGCGTCCGCGTCACCGCGCCCGTGCACTGCGCCCCGCCCGCGAACAAGCCCACGCCAGGCGAGCGGGACGCGTGTCGCCCCTGGCTCGTTCAGGAGCTGACGCTGCTGCGGCCGACGCTGCGGGCGATGGTCGTGCTCGGTGCCTTCGGCTGGCAGGCCACGCTGCCCGCGCTCGCCGAGGCCGGGTGGGGCGTGCCGAGGCCGCGGCCCGTCTTCGCGCACGGGGCCAGGGTCCCACTCGACGGGCTCGACCTCTTCGGTTGCTACCACGTCAGCCAGCGCAACACCTTCACCGGCCGGCTCACGCCCGCGATGCTGCGGGACGTACTGCGCACGGCGGCCGGGGCGGCGGGCCTGAGCCGCGCAAATGAGGTGACCTGACCGTCGGATCGACCCTAAGGTGCCCGGATGGCCCTCTACCCGGAGATCGAACCGTACGACCACGGCATGCTCGATGTCGGTGACGGCAACCGCGTGTACTGGGAGACCTGCGGCAACCCGCACGGCAAGCCCGCGCTGGTACTGCACGGCGGCCCGGGATCCGGCTGTACGCCGTACCCGCGGCGCCTGTTCGACCCTGCCGTGTACCGGATCGTGCTGCTCGACCAGCGGGGGTGTGGGCGTTCGACGCCGCCGGCGAGCGCGTACGAGACCGACATGAGCGTCAATACGACGGCTCACCTCATCGCCGATCTGGAGCTGCTGCGGCGGGAGTTGGGGATCGGGCGGTGGCTGGTGTGGGGCGTGTCATGGGGGTCGGTGCTGGCGCTGCGATACGCGCAGACCCGTCCCGAGGCGGTGTCGGAGCTGGTGCTGACGGGCGTGGCGACCGGAGCGAACACCGAAGTGGCCCTGCTGACCAGGGGGCTTGGGAAGATCTTTCCGGAGGCGTTCGAGCGGTTCGTCGGTGAACTGCCCGTCGACGACAGGGACGGCAACCTCGCGGCCGCGTACAACCGGCTGCTTGAGTCACCGGATGCCGAGGTGCGGGCGCGGGCCGCGCGGGCCTGGACCGACTGGGAGACGGCGATCATTCCCGCGCCGCCGCGTTCGGTGCCGCGGTTCGAGGACCCGGTCTTCCGCCTTGGCTTCGCCCGCACCGTCACGCACTACTGGGGCAACGACAGCTTTCTGGGCGAGGGCAATGACCAGGGTGTCGTACTGCGCGATGCGCACCTGCTCAAGGGCATCCCCGGCACGCTCGTCCAGGGCAGCCTGGACTTCGGCAACCTTGTCGGCATCACGTGGCGGCTTCATCACGCCTGGCCGGGAAGCGAGTTGGTGATGATCGACGAGGTCGGTCACGATGCCGGGGCGCCGGGGGTGGCTGCGGCGCTGGTGGCGGCGACGGACAAGTACGCCGCCCGGTAGGGAAGTCCGGCCGAGCCGTTCACTTCCTCTCCTTCGCCGTCCGGGGGCATCATGCAGACGACCACCCCGCTCCTTCCGGTTCCGGGACGACGGCCGTCGCCGTGATCTCGACCAGCTGCCCGGTGTAGCCGAGACAGGCGACGCCGAGGAGTGTGGACGAGTGCGGTCCCGTACTGAGCCCCGAGGCCTCGACGACGTCCCAAACGGCGGACAGCACCGCCGTCTCACTGCTCACGACGTACACGTCGGTCGACACGACATGCGCCAGGTCACTCCCGGCCGCCCGAAGCTGCTCACACAGGTTGGCGATCACCTGCTCTGCCTGCCGCACCGGATCCCCCTCCCCGACCAGCTTCCCCTCGGCGTCGAGCGGCACGGCCCCGGCAAGGAACGCGAGCTTCGTACCGGCCTCGACGACGGAGGCGTGGGAGTAGTCCGGCGGCGGAAAGAGGCTCGGGACGGTGACGCGCTGGATCATGCGTGGCTCCTCGTGCGGTGGACGGCCAACCTGCCGATCATCCGCCCTGCCGCCCGGGTGCGGCATCTGAATTTCAGGCCGCGAGTTTGAGCCGCGAGTTTGGGCCGCGAGTTTCAGGCCGCGAGGCCGATCAGCTGCCGGCCGAGGCCGATCTCAGCTTCCCGGACCTTCAGGACCCCTCTGACCTGCGGGGGGGGGTGCCCCGATCCGGAAGACCGCGGCGAGCGCGGCGCCGGAAGGTCGATCAGATCGCTGACCCCTGCCACCTCCTGCAAGGTCCGCGCCAGCGACACCAGCGTCTCGCGCACCGCGCCGATCTCCGTGCGCAGTGCCTGCACGTGTTCCCACTGCCGTTCGTGTTCCACCGGATCCCGGCCGGGCGGACGCTGGGACTCGTAGGCGGTCAGGCGGGGGTGCCACTGTGCCAGGAGGGGCCGCAGGACGCGGTTGAGGACGGTCACGGCGAGGACGCCGAAACTGACGTGGCCGGGGGCGAGGGGCGGGGCTACGTCGGGGCCGTAGCGGCGGAGGATCTCGCGGGTGGTGTTGAAGAAGGTGTAGAGGGAGGAGAGCGCCTCGCGCAGAAAGCCCTCGTCCGGGTCGAGTTCCTCGACCGACACGCGGGTGACGAGCTCCAGATACAGTTCCCAGGCCGCGCTGCGCTCCGCGTCGGCCGGTTCCCACGTGCCGGAGATCTCGCCGACGAAGGGAATCGTCAGCTTGGCCGTGACCTGTGCCGGCCCGCCCGGGCCGCGACGCCTGCCCTGCCTGTGTCTCATGATCGCCTCCCCAGTACCCACAGTAGGGTAAGTCGGCGTGTGGGACGTCTTCCTGAGCTACAGCCGCGGTGATGTGGAGCGGGTGCGTCCGCTCGCGCGAGCGCTGCGCGACGGCGGACTTGAGGTGTTCACGGACGAGACCGGAGTCGCGTCCTTCGCCGGCATCAGCGACACCATCCGCCGCGAACTCGCCCGCTCCAAGGCCCTGCTGGCGTTCTACTCCATCGGCTATCCCGAGCGCGAGGCCTGCCAGTGGGAGCTGACGACCGCGTATCTCGCGGGACTCGGGGAGGGCGACCCGCGGCGCCGGGTGATGGTCGTCAACCCGGAACCGGGCACGGATCACATCCACCCCATCGAACTGCGCGACGCCAGGCATGCCTCGGCCGACGACCTCGCCGCCCTCGTGGACGACGTGCGCGCGCACGTGGCACGGCTCGACGGTCCCATGACCGTCGCGGAACGGAACGCAGCGGGGGGCGTACGACGCTGGCTGCTGGGCACACCCCAGCCGCGCCCGGAGTTCCTGGGCCGCCTCCCTGAACTCTGGCAGGTGCACTCCGCCCTGCACGCCCACGCCGCCCCGCTCGTCACCGGCCGCGCCGCCGCGCACGCCGTGCAGATCCGGGGCATGGCGGGTATCGGAAAGACCCTCCTGGCGCAGGAGTACGCCCTGCGCTTCGAGGCGGCGTACCCCGGTGGCGTGTGCTGGGTGAACGGGGAGGCGTACGAGGAGTCCGTACACGCCCTCGGCGCAGGCTCAGATGGCCTTTCCGCGTACTTCGACGCCATCGGCGAACCGTTCCTGTGGATCGTCGACGCGGTGCCCGCCAGTCGGCTGGCGGCACGCGAGATCGCCGCGATGGCGGCGCCCCATCCCCTCGGCCACACCCTCTTCACCCTGCGCAGCCACGCCTACGACACCCTCGGCACCCCGATCGACCTGGGACCGCTCGACGCTCCCCACGCGCGCGTGCTGGTCGGCGGCGACGAGGCACTCGCCGACGCGGTCGAGGGCCACCCCCTCGCACTCGGCCTCCTGGGCCGGGCGATCCGCGCGGGACACCGGCCCGCCACCCTCTACGACCGTCTCCACGCCCGAGGCAGATCCGTCCTCGACACCCTCGCCGAGGAGGACGTGACGGGCGCGGTCGTCCGGGACGTGGACACGACTGACGCCGCCGACGTCCTGCGCTGCGCAGCCGCTCTCCACCCGCTGCCCCTCACCACCGACGACGCGGCACACGTCCTCGCCGCCGCCGACCGCGTGCCCCGGATCGTCGCCCACCGACGCGCGGCGAACGGCGTCCGCGAACTGCGCGCTCGTGGCCTGCTGAACCCCGCAGCCGACGAACGCTGGTCCCTCCACCCCGTGACCCAGCACGCCTGGCACCACCACGACCCGGCTCCCGCCCGCACCGAGAGCCTGCGCCATGCCGCCCTACGCACCCTGTGCGCGCGCCGTGATCCATCCGGCCCGGTTACGCTGGCCTTCCCCGGAACCCGGAGGGAAGCCCCCATGGCAGCGCCCAGCGAGTCGGAGCGGATGGCCGCCTACGACATCCAGGTCGAGCTGGTCACCCGGATCGGAGTGCAGGAACTGGCGCCGGGGACGGGGAGCCTGCGGGAGGCGCTGACGTCCCTGAAGTCGCTCATCGACTTCACGCGAGGGACGTTGCACACATACAGCATCGGCCTGGACCCCGGTGCGCAGACGGGCGCACCGACGGTCCAGAACCTTGCGTACGCCCTGATCAACGACGTGATTCGCCCCTTCACCAGCACCTGGCACCCGCGCCTCGCGGCGTATGAGCCCCGCTGCCCGGCAGACGTCGCTCCGCTCGATCACGAGGCGGCGTGGCCGGAGGCCGACGCGATGAGGTCCGAACTGGTCGCGCTGCGAGAGCCGTTGGTGCGGATCGCGGAGGGGCTGGCGGGTATCTCCGGGGCGGATTTCGGGGTGGCGGCGACGGGGTGAGGTGCCGCTCGGCACCCCGCGTAAGGAGCGTGCGCGCACAGCGCGTTGAAGCAGGAGGGCGGCCCCGCTCGCGTCTCGGCTCCGTCCCGTTCAGCGCCCTCAGCGCCCTCAGCGCCCTCAGCGCCCTCAGCGCCCTCAGCGCCCCTCCAACGCGTCGTCCGCATGGGGACCGCGCTCGGCCGGAGGGGCCGCCGTACTGCCCCGTACGACCAGCCGGGGCGTAGGCGCCTGTGTGGCCTGTGGGTCGTTCGGGCCGTCGGACATCACGCGGAGCAGTTCCGTGGCGGTGAGTGTGCCGAGGGCGAAGGTGTCGCGGGTCAGGGCGGTGACCGGGGGGTGCGCCATGGTGGTGAGGACGGAGTCGTCGAATGACACGAGGGAGACGTCGGACGGGACGGAGACGCCCATCTCTGTGGCCACGCCGAGGCCGGCGATCGCCATGACGTCGCTGTCGTAGACGATCGCCGTACACCGAGGGTCGGCCCCCAGCAGACGACGGGTCGCCTCCGCGCCCTGGGCGTCGGAGAAGTCGGTCGGGATGGAGTCGACCTCCGTGCCGAGGCTGGTGTGTACGTCCTGGATGGCCTGGAGCCGGCGCTGGGTGTGCTGGAAGGACGTGATGCCGCTGACGTGGCCGATGTGGCGGTGTCCGAGGGAGGACAGATACTGCAGGATGCCGACCATCGCGGCATGGTCGTCGACCCAGACGCTGGTCAGCGGCATGGGGTTGCCGTGGCTTCCCAGTGTCACCGCGGGAATGCCCAGGTCGGCGACGAGCTGTGGCCTGGGGTCGTCGACCTCCAGGTCGAGCAGGACCAGTCCGTCGACGCGGTGCTCCGCCGCCCACCGCCGGTACACCGCCGTCTGCGCCTCGGTGTCCTCGACGATGAGCAGCTGGGTGGAGATGCCCTGGCCGGAGAGCGAGGACTGCAGGCCGGAAAGGAAGTGCGCGAAGAACGGCTCCACGCCGAGCGTCCGGGCGGGACGGGCGATGACGATGCCGACCACGTCGCTGGACGCGCCCTTGAGCGCGCTCGCGGCCCGGTGCGGACGCCAGTTGAGTTCGTCGGCGACGTCAAGGATCCGCTTGCGTGTCGCCTCGCTCAGACCGGGTCGCCCGTTGATCGCCAGGGAGACCGCGGAGACCGACACACCGGCCAGTCGCGCGATGTCGGTACTCCTGAGGCGCGGCGCCGCCTGGCCCGCTCCCGGTCCCGCTTGTTTCTTCGGTGCCATCGCCCCTCCACCCGCCGGCCGTACCGGCGTCACCCAACTGTGATGATCCGGCGCGGTGACTGCGCTTCTAGAACGTATTAGTCTGCGGCCACTCGCACCAGGACTAAAACGTATTACACCCTCTGCACTGAACTGTACCGAAGCACTAGAACGTATTAGACCGGCTCCTTCCGCCCCTCCCGCACGGAGAGATCCAAGGTGCACAATCACTTCGCTTCGACGCTCGACCGGCTCGACCGCGTACGGCGGGAACGCATCCTCCCCCGGGTCCGCACCCGACTCGCGGACGTCCTGGTCGAGGCATGGACCGTCGGGGACGACGGCGAGCCGGTGAGCCCCGGCCACGCACTCGGGCTGACCACCGACGCGGGCCGCGCCCACCCCGACTACCGGCCCTTCGAACTGGGCGACAGCTGGGGCCCCGCCTGGTCCACGACCTGGTTCCGGGTCCAGGGCGCGGTGGACCCCCATCAGGCCGGACCGGTCGACCTCGTGCTGGACCTGGGGTGGTTCGACCACTCCGTCGGCGGTCACTGCGAGGGCCTGGTCTTCACCGAGGACGGCACCGTCGTCAAAGGGCTGCATCCCCGGCAGAGCAGCATCCGGCTCAAGGACGCCACCCGCGACCCGGACCCCGCTCTGCTCGACGCCGAGGGGCGCTTCGTGCTCCATGTCGAGGCCGCCGCGAACCCCCTCCTGCTCGGTCTGCCGCCCTTCGTCACCACCGAGCACGGCGAGAAGGGCGCGCGGGAGCCGTTCGAGGAGTTCCGGCTGCGCCGGGCGGAGACCGCCGTGTTCTGCCCCGACGTGCACGGCCTCCTGTGTGACCTGGACGTCCTGGGCGGCCTGGCCGCGGAACTCACCGACGAAGAACCGCGCCGCTGGCGGCTGTTGCGTGGCATCGAAGAGGCCCTGGACGTCTACGACGAGACGGACGCGGCGGCCACCGCCCGGCAGGCACGCGCCGTGCTGGCGCCGCTCCTGGCCGCGCCCGCTCACCACAGCGCCCACCGGATCACCGCCGTGGGACACGCGCACATGGACTCGGCCTGGCTGTGGCCGCTGCGCGAGACGGTGCGCAAGGTCGGCCGCACCGTGTCCAACGTCCTCGCGCTGCTGGACACCCACCCGGACCTGATCTACACCATGTCCGCCGCGCAGCACTTCGCCTGGCTGGAGGAGCACCAGCCCGAACTCTTCGAGAGGCTGAGCCGGTACGTCGAGCAGGGCCGCTTCGTGCCGGTGGGCGGGATGTGGGTGGAGCCGGACGGCGTCATACCCACCGGTGAGTCCATGGTGCGCCAACTGACCTACGGCAAGCGGTACTTCCTCGACCGGTTCGGTATCGAGGCGCGCGAGGTGTGGCTGCCGGACTCCTTCGGCTACTCGGGCGCGCTGCCGCAGCTCGCGCGCCGGGCCGGCGCACGCTGGTTCCTGACGCAGAAGATCTCGTGGAACGACACCACCACCTTCCCCCACCACTCCTTCTGGTGGGAGGGCATCGACGGCACCCGGATCTTCACCCACTTCCCGCCCGCGGAGACCTACGCCGCCGAGGTCACCGCCCGCGAACTGCGGCACGCGGTCGGCAACTTCAAGGACAAGGCCATCGCCTCCCACTCCCTGCTGCCCTACGGCTACGGCGACGGCGGCGGCGGTCCCACCGCGGAGATGGCGCAGCGGCTGCGCCGGTTCGCCGACCTGGAGGGCGCTCCGCGGGTCGTCTCCCGTACCCCGGCGGAGTTCTTCCGCGATGCCGAGGGAGAACTTCACGAGGTCACCGCGGCGGCGCCTGCCCTCGCGCCCGTCCACCGCGGTGAGCTGTATCTGGAGCTGCACCGGGGCACGCTGACCTCGCAGGCGGCCATGAAGCGGTACAACCGGCGCTGCGAGTCGCTGCTCAGGGCCGCCGAGTACCTCAGCGCGGCGGCCACCGTCCTGCACGGCACGCCCTGGCCGCGGGAGGAACTCGACGAGATCTGGCGCGGGGTGCTCCTGCACCAGTTCCACGACATCCTGCCCGGCACCTCGATCAGCTGGGTGCACCGTGAGGCGCGCGCCTTCTACCGGACCACCGTGGCGCGGCTGCACGACATCGTCGAGCGGGCCACCAAGACACTGGGCGGCGCGGGCGAGGACGGGGCCGCGACCGCGGCGCTGCCACCGTTCCTCCCCGCCGCGGTCCAAGGCACGGCCGCGGTCCAAGGCACGGCCGCGGTCCAAGGCACGGCCGCAGTCCAGGGCCCGGCCGCCGTCCAGGTCACGGACGGGGAGGCCGGAGCCACTGTGCTGGACGACGGACTGCTCCGGGCCGTCGTCGACGCCGACGGCCACCTCACCTCACTCGTCGACCTGCGCACCGGCCGGGAGACCGTGCCGCCCGGCGGGCACGCGAACGAACTGCAGATCTTCCGTGACGAGCCGGTGCGCTGGGACGCCTGGGACGTGGACCGCCACACCCTGCGCCATCCCCAGGCGGTCGGCGAGGTCACCGGCCGGAGGACGGTCCACGACGGACCCGACGCGGGCGTCGAGGTCGTCCGCCGGTTCGGCACCTCGGTGTTCACCGTGACGGCGTGGCTGCGCGCGGGCACCGGACGGCTGGAGACGGAGTGCGCCGTCGACTGGCGGGAACGCGAGCACCTGCTCAAGGTCGCCCTGCCGGTCCATGTCATGGCCCGCACCGCCCGGTTCGAGACACAGTACGGGTACGTGGAGCGCCCGCTGCTGGTCAACACCGCGGCCGAGGACGCGATGTTCGAGGCCGCCATGCACCGGTACGTCCACGTGTCCGACGGCGCCTTCGGCCTGGCGATCCTCAACGACACCATGTACGGCGCCGACGCGCGGTCCCAGGGTGACGCCACCGTCGTCCGGCTGTCGCTGCTGCGGGGCAGCCGGTTCCCCGACCCGGACGCCGACGTGGGCCGTCACACCTTCCGATGGGCCCTGCTGCCGGGCGTGGACGTGCCCGCCGCGGTGGAGGCCGCCTACCGGTTCAACGCACCCGAGGTGCGCGGCCCCGCGCACCTGCCCCCGCTGGTGGAACTGGAGCCGCTGAGCGGCCACGCGGTCGTCGACTGGGTCAAACTCGCGGACGACGGTTCGAAGGACGTCGTCGTGCGGGTCTACGAGACCCAGGGCGGGCGGGCCCGGGCCCTGCTGCGCCCGTCCGCCGCCCTCGGCAAGGACGTCGTCGTACACGAGACGGATCTGCTCGAACGCGGCGTCCGTCCCGAGGAAGGCCTGCCCCTGGCCCTCTCCGCCACCGCCTCCGGCGGGCCCGTCTCCGCAGCCGGCGCGCAACTGGATCTCGGGCCGTTCCAGGTCGCGACCCTGCGGATCACCACCTGAGCCGTCCCACACCATCGCGCACCACACCATCGCGCACCACACCGTCCTACACCATCGCGCACCACATGTGAGGAGAACCGACATGACATCAACGGGCAGACGGCGCACGTTCGTTGCGGGCGCCTTGCTCGGATCGCTGCTGCTGTCCTCGTGCGTCATCGGCAGCGACAGCGACTCGACGTCGAACGACTCGAACGCCTCGGACGGAGAGGTCTCCGGCACGATCACGTTCCAGACCTGGAACCTGAAGAACGACAAGTTCACCCCGTACTTCAACGACCTCATCGCCTCCTTCGAGAAGGAGAACCCGGGCACCACCATCAAGTGGGTGGACCAGCCCGCCGAGGGCTACCAGGACAAGCTGTCCGCCGACGCCGCGGCCGGCTCCCTCCCCGACGTCGTCGACATGGGGCCCGAGGCCGCCTACACCCTCGCGCAGTCGGGCGTTCTGCTGGACCTCAGCAAGGAAGATCCCGAAGCCCAGGACCAGTACCTGGACAAGGCGTGGGAGGCGATGACCTTCGAGGGCCTGGGCGGTGGCACGTACGGCTACCCCTGGTATCTGAACACCGGGCCGTCGTTCTACAACAAGGAACTGCTGCAGAAGTGCGGCCTGGATCCCGACAAGCTGCCCACCACCTACGACGAGCTGTTCGACCAGGCCGAGACCATGGCCGAGAACTGCGACGACGTGCAGATGCTCGCCAGGATGCCCGCCATCGAGAACTTCGGCGAGTACGGCGTGCAGCTGATGAACGAGGACGGCACGGAGTTCACCTACAACAACGCCGAGGGCGTGAAGTTCGTCGAGCGGTTCAAGGATCTGTACGCGGATCAGGGGCTCACCGAGGAGTCGCTCAACAACCTCCAGACCACGGAGGTCGAGGAGTTCAAGGCGGGCCGGCTGGCCTATCTGCCCGGCAGCTCCTACACCCTCAACGACCTCAAGGACACGGCGCCCGAGGTCTACGAGAACGTGGCGATCGGGCCGCGGATCAACAACGGCTCGCCCAACATGTACATCGAGTCGCTCGTGGTGAACGCGCAGTCCGAGCACCAGGCCCTGGCCAAGGCGTTCGCCAAGTACGTGACCGACTCCTCCAACCAGCTTGAGTTCGCCAAGAAGGCCGACGTCTTCCCCTCCTCGGCCGGGACGCTGGACGGCCCGTACTTCACCGAGGACGACGGCACCCCGGCCACCCAGGTACGGGTCGACAGCGCCGCGCAGGTGAAGGAGGCGGTCGTGTGGTGGCCGCCGGCGTTCTCGGGATCCGCGGACGCCGAGACGCTGCGTGAGCAGATCGCGCAGGCCCTGCTGGGCGACAAGTCCGTGCAGGAGGCGCTGGACGCTTCCGTCGAGTACTCCAACGAACGGCTGGAAGCGAACGGATGACGGCCACGGCCCCACGCGCCACCGCACAACGCACCACCGCACGAGGCGGCTTTCCCAGGTGGCGGAGCGGCCGGTCGCTCCGCCGCCGGGACCGTCTGGCCACGCATCGCTGGTTCCTGACCCCCTGGCTGTTCCTGGCGCCGGCGCTGACCGTCATCGTGCTCATGGTCCTCGTGCCGTTCGTCAACACGCTGCAACTGGCCTTCACCGACTCGACGCTGCTGAGAACCGGCGACTTCGTGGGCCTGGACAACTTCCGGAAGATGTTCGACGACGAGCGGTTCTCGACCGCCCTGTTGAACTCCACCCTCTACACGGTGTGCGTCGTGCCCGTCATGGTGGTACTGCCGCTGATGCTCGCCGCGCTGGTGGCCTCGACGCCGCGGCTGGCCGGCTTCTTCCGTACCGCCATGTACCTGCCGGTCATCATGTCACCGGTCGTCGTCGGACTGATCTGGACGAACATGCTCGACAAACAGGGCCTGGTGAATGAACTCGCCGCCACGCTCCATATCGTCTCCGAGCCCTTCCCCTTCCTCAGCGACCGGTGGCTGCTCCTGTTCAGCGCGATGTTCGTCACCGTGTGGATGGGCCTCGGCTACTACATGGTGATCTATCTGGCGGCTTTGGTGAACATCGACCGCAGCCTGTACGACGCGGCGGCCGTGGACGGGGCCGGCACGATACGCACCTTCCTCGACGTCACCGTGCCCGGAGTGCGTTCGACCATGGCGCTCGTCGCGCTGCTGTCCTCGGTGGCCGCCTTCCGGGTGTTCGGCGAGATCTACGTGCTCACCGACGGCACGGGAGGAGTGGGCGGCGGCGACCTCACGATGACCATGCTCATCCAGCGCGAGGGCACCGGGCTGCAGGCGCGTACCGGGTACGCGGGCGCGATCAGCCTCGTCATGTTCGTCATCCTCGGCGGGCTGCTCCTGGCGCAACTCGCCGTGCAGCGCAAGCAGAGGAACTCCTGATGTCCCACCTCGACCTCCCGCGCACCCAGACCAGGGCGCCCCGCACCGGGACCAAGGCCCCCGGCCCCCGCCGCCGGCGTCGGATCCTGCCCGGCACGGTGGCCCGTTACGCCGTCCTCGTCCTGATGGCCCTGCTGCTGGCGGGCCCGCTGGTGTGGCAGCTGTCGCTGTCCCTCAAGGGTGCGGGCGAGCCGCTGTACGACCGGCCGCCCCGGCTGATCCCCGAGCACCCCACGTTCGAGCACTTCGGCACCGTGCTGGACCGCATTCCGGTACCGCGCTATCTCTACAACTCGCTGCTGGTGGCGGTCATGGCGGTGGTCGGCAACGTCGTCGGCGCGACCTGCGCCGGCTACGCGCTGGGGAAACTGCGCTTCCGTGGCCGGGGTGTGGTGACCGTGCTCGTCGTCGCGGCCCTGCTGGTGCCGTCGGAGACCGTCCTGGTCTCGCAGTTCCTCATCGTCAGGGAGGCCGGACTGGCGGACACGCTCGTCGCCGTCGCCCTGCCGACCCTGGTGGCGGCGCTGAACGTGCTGCTGATGCGCAACGCCTTCGCCAGTCTTCCACCGGAGTTCGAGGAGGCCGCCGTCGTGGACGGCGCCAATGCCTGGCAGCGGTTCATCCGGGTGTCCGTCCCCCAGGTCAAGGGCGTGATGACCGTGGTGGCGGTGTTCTCCTTCGTCGGCTCGTGGAACGACTTCCTGTGGCCGCTGATCGTCCTGTCGGACGAACAGAACTACACCCTCACCGTCGGTCTGAACCGGCTGCGCGGCACCTTCTACGACGATCCGCGCCTCATCGCCGCCGGCACGATCATCGCCCTCGTTCCCATCATCGCGTTCTTCGCCGTCCTGCAACGCTACTTCTTCCGCGGGCTGGAAGCCGGCGGACTGAAAGGGTGACATGCTGAGGTTCGGAGTCAATTACACGCCCTCCCAGGACTGGTTCTACTCCTGGCTTGATCCGGACTGGGCAGCCGTCCGCCGCGATCTGGAGGCCGTGTCCGCCCTGGGGCTCGACCACATCCGCGTCCTGCCGCTGTGGCCCGTGGTACAGCCGAACCGGACGCTGATCCGCCACCGCGCCCTGCGGGATGTCCGCCGGGTCGTGGAGATCGCCGGTGAGGCCGGTCTGGACGCGGGCGTCGACGTCCTGCAGGGGCACCTGTCCGGATTCGATTTCGTGCCGAGCTGGCTGACGGACTGGCACCGGCGCAGCATGTTCAGTGACCCTGACGCCGTCGCCGCCCAGGTCGACCTGGTCGAGGCGTTCGAGGAGCACCTGCACGACCTGCCCAACTTCCTCGGGCTGACGCTGGGCAACGAGGTCAACCAGTTCACCTCCGCGGTGCACCCCACCCCGATGCTCGCCACGACGCAGCAGGTGACGGCCTGGCTCCGCGCGCTGCACGGGGCCGGGCCGCGCGAGACCCGCCACTTCAGGCTGAACGCCGAGTACGACGCCGTGTGGTACGCCGACGGGCACGCCTTCGTACCGTCCCACTCCAGTCGCTTCGGCGGGATGAGCGTGGTGCACTCCTGGATCTTCAACGGCACCGCGCAGGGATACGGTCCCATGTCCCACGAGAGCGTCCACCACGCCGCCTACCTCGTGGAGCTGTCACGCGCCTTCGCCGTCGACCCCGCCCGCCCGGTGTGGCTGCAGGAGGTCGGGGCGCCGCTCAACCACCTCACCGAGGCCCAGGCGCCCGATTTCTGCGAGCAGACGGTACGTGCGGCGGCCGACAGCGAGGCGCTGTGGGGGATCACCTGGTGGTGCTCGCACGACGTGGACCGCCGGCTGGGCGACTTCCCCGACCTGGAGCACAGCCTGGGCCTGATCGGCGCCGACTCGACGGTGAAACCGATCGGGCGGCGCTTCGCCGAACTCGCCGCGGAACTGCGCGACCGGCCGCGTCCCGCGTCCCGGCGCGAGGCCGTGGTGGTTCCGGTCGACGGCATGGACGTACCCCTCTCCCGGGCCGAACTCTCCCCGGGAGGCGGCGTCTTCGAAGCGTGGATGGACCGCGCCCGCGCCGGGGCACGCCCCGCCCTCATCACCTCCGGTACCGCCGCCGACCCGGCCGCGTC
Organism: Streptomyces blattellae; assembly: GCF_009709555.1. Classification (GTDB taxonomy): domain Bacteria; phylum Actinomycetota; class Actinomycetes; order Streptomycetales; family Streptomycetaceae; genus Streptomyces; species Streptomyces blattellae. Next base: position 203,170 of record NZ_WJBG01000117.1, read on the forward strand.
GGGCGCCCGCGGAATCGAGCGTCTGGTGTCCGCCGACCCGACCGGCCGCACCTTCTATTCGTCCGTCAGCGATGAGGAGGTACTGCAACGGACCGCCGCCGCCCCTGGCTGAAGGCGCGGGCCCGGCCCGTCCTGAGGGCCGGCCATCTCCCAGTAGCCCCCCCCCGCAGAGAAAGCGAGGCAATGTCTTGTTGTGGCATCACAGATCGGGAAGCAGATCGGGAAGCAGATCGAGAAGCAGGACGGGAAGCAGGACGGGAAGCAGGACGGGAAGCAGGACGGGAAGCAGGACGGGAAGACGCTCCGGCTTGCGGGCCGGTGCCGGCGCCGGTGCGCTGGCGGTGGCGTTCGCCCTCACGCTCGGCGCGGGAAGCGCCGGGGCCACCGACACCCTGCCGTGGACCGGTGACAGCGCGATAGGCGCCAACCAGCCCTACCAGCACGGCTACTCATCCACCGACCTGCTGCGCTGGAACCCCGCCGACGACACCGACGCGGAGTACCTGCGCGCGAAGGTGCCGCTGCAGGACCGGGTGGCCCCCAACTCCGCGACCCAGCGCAACCCGGCGCTGCCCGCCGAGACCCAGCAGCTCACCCTCGCGGGCGACTACGGCAATGCCTTCTTCGAAAGCAACGCGTACACCAACGAGTTCAGCCAGTACCTGTTCAACTACTGGCAGTACACGGACGTCTACGCGTCCTGGCACGGCATGCCCACCGAGGGCGTCCCGGTGGACTACTACGACCCGAACGCGGACTGGCGGGAGAAGTGGTTCGAGTTCGGGATGCTGAACCTGCCCAACCCCGGCTACACCAACGCCGCGCACGCGAACGGCGTGCGGTCACTGGGCTGCATCTTCTTCTCCCCGAACGACCGCGGCGACCAGTCCTACTCCGAGCTGCTGGTCCGCGACGCCGACGGCAGCTTCCCCGCGGCCAGGAAGCTCATCGAGGTCGCCGACTACTACGGCTTCGACGGCTACTTCGTCAACCAGGAGAGTTCCGTCGCCCCCGCCGACATCCCGGCGTACAAGCAGTTCCTCAAGCAGCTGCGCGACGGCGGGCTGTACGTGCAGTGGTACGACTCCATCAACAACTCCACCGGCCAGATCTCGTACCAGAACGAGTTCAACTCGGTCAATGCCCCCTTCGTACGCGACAGTCAGCTCGGTGACGTGTCCGACTCCATCTTCCTGAACTACTGGTGGAACCAGAGCAAGCTCACCAACTCGCAGTCGTACGCGGCCGGTCTGGGCCTGGACTCCCGCGACAGCGTGTTCGCCGGCGTCGAGGCGGGGATGTACCAGTTCAACCAGCCCTACAACCTGGACAACAACCTCGGTCCCGACGGCACTCCCATGAACGCCATCGCCACGCTCGGTGCCGACTTCGTCTCCTCCGACTACGCGAACAAGACCGACGACGCCGCCCAGGCGCAGGTCTTCGACCGGGAACGCCGTTGGTGGACCGGCTCGTCCCAGGGCACCACCACCCCCGACGGCGCCTGGAAGGGCATCTCGAACCAGATCGCCGAGCGCTCCGTCATCAACGGCACCACCTTCAACACGTCGTTCAACACCGGCCACGGCCTGTCGACCTGGAGCGAGGGCAGGCTGTCCAACGACGCCGAGTGGGGCAACATCAACCTCCAGGACATCCCGGTCACCTGGCAGTGGTGGATCGACGCGGACCGCTCGCCGCTGGCCGCGGACTTCGACTACGGCCCCGAGTACACCCCGGCGAGCAGGTTCTCGTACGAGAAGATCGGCGCCTACGACGGTGGCAGCTCCCTCGCCCTGAGCGGCACGCTGGCCAGTGACAACACGGTCCGCCTCTACAAGACCGACCTGACCCTGACCGCCGGCTCGACGCTCGACCTCACCTACAACAAGCCTTCGGCCGACGACGACTCCGAACTGCGGCTCGCCCTGGTGCTGGCCTCCGACCCGGACAAGGTCGTGCAGGTCCCCCTGGCCGGTTCCGGCCGGCAGACCGACGGCTGGACGACCGCCACGGCCGACCTGTCCGCCTACGCGGGCCAGCACATCGCCTCGCTCGGCGTCGTGGTCGCCGCCGGAGCGCAGCCCATCGAGGACTACCAGGTCAACCTGGGCGCCCTGGCCCTGCACGACGGCGTCGACCGCACCCCGGCCGCCCCCGAGGGTCTGGCCATCACCCAGCTGCTGCCCGAGACGGACGAAATGTTCCTCTCCTGGGAGCGCAGCGACTACGACACCGTCCGCCGCTACGACGTCTACCTGGACGACACCTACCTCGGTGGCATCTACGACGACGTCTTCTACGCCAAGCGTTTCACCGCCACCTCGGGAACCATCAAGCTCGTGGCGGTGGGCCCGGACGGCAGCCGGAGCGAGCCGGCCACCGTACCGTTCGACCTGGGGACGTCACCGGGCAAGGTGACCGGCGTGGCCGACCGGGACGGCACGCTCGACGTGACCTGGACACAGCCCCCGTCGGGCCTGCCGGTCACCGTGAAGGTGAAGAACGTCGACAAGTCCGCCCCCTACACCAGGACGGTCACGGTCCCGGGCACCGCCACGGGCACGACCCTGACCGGTGTGCCCGTCGACGGCAGCGACTACGTCGTGACCGTGAAATCGGCGGGTGGCACGAAGACCTCCGTTCGCGGCACGTTCGCGGACGCCGAGATCACCCCCTATCCCGCCTCCGCCGTGCGCGTCAGCGGAAACACCTTCGCCTTCTCCCGGCCCACGCTGGCCGACTGGCACACCCTCACCATCCTGGAGGACGGCCAGCCGAAGTCGTTCGCGACGACGTACGGATCGGGGAACAAGCCGTACATCATCCGAGGCCGCACCACCCGTGCGGCGATGACCGTGACCATGACCAGTTCCACCAGCAGGGTCGTGGCCGTTCTGGAGGACTACGCGGGCAACAGAGCCGAGACGGTGCTCCGTGGCGGCTGAGCGCAAGGGCGGCTGACCGCTGAGGGTGGCGAAGCCGCACACGTACACCGCCCCGCGCCCCTTCAGGGGCGCGGGGCACTGACGTCCAGGCAGCGGTGGGATACGCGGTTCGGTTCACGTCACCGCAGGACACCGTCGTACGTTGGCCCCATGACGCCCTCTCCTGCGGAAGCTGATCTCATCATCACCGGATGCGCTGTCCTCGTGCACGACGATCACGAGCGGATCGGGTTCGAGGAAGACGCCGCAGTCGTCGTACGGGACGGTCGCGTCGAGGCTGTGACCAGCGCCGCTGAAGCGGCAGGGCGGGCGGCACGGGAACGGATCGACGCCCGCGGGCAGGTCGCCATGCCCGGGCTCGTCAACTGCCACACGCACGCTCCGATGGTCGCGCTGCGCGGGGTCGCCGAGGACCTGCCGACCGAGGAGTGGTTCAACGACGTCGTCTGGCCCATCGAGTCCAACCTCACTGGAAAGGACGTGGAGTTGGGGGCGCGGCTCGCCTGCGCCGAGATGATCCGCGCCGGTGTCACCTGCTTCGCCGATCACTACTTCGCCATGGACGCGGTCGCCGCCGTGGTCGACGCATGCGGGATGCGGGCACATCTCGGCGAGGCCTTCTTCTCCTCCCAAGGGCCGCAAGGGCGGGAGAAGTCCCTGGAGTTCGCGCTACGGCACCGGGGAGGCGCAGGCGGCCGTATCACCACCACCCTCGCCCCGCACGCCCCCTACACCGTCGATGACGCCGACCTCGCCGCCACCGCCGCACTCGCCCTGGAACACGGCCTGCCCGTCCACATCCACGCCTCCGAGAACCGCGACCAGGCCGACACCAGCCTCGCCCGCCACGGCCGCACCCCCATCGACGTCCTCGCCGCCACCGGCCTCCTCGACACCGACCTCCTCATCGCGCACGGCACCGGCATCCTCGACCGCGACCTGCCCGTCCTGGAACGCGCCACCGGACGGATCGCCGTCGCATCAGCGCCGCGCGGCTATCTCAAGTTCGCCTGGCCCGACACCACACCCGTGCGCGCGCTGTACGACATCGGGGTCCCCGTCGGACTCGCCACGGACGGAGCCGCCTCCAACAACTCCCTCGACGTATGGGAGTCGATGGCGCTCACCGCCCTCGTCCAGAAGTCGACCCAGGGCGACCCGCGCTGGCTGACGTCCCGTCAAGCCCTGCACCACGCGACCGTGCAGAGCGCACGGGCCGTCGGGCTGGGCGAGGAACTCGGCCGCATCGCCCCCGGTCGCCGCGCCGACATCATCCTCGTCGACCTCACCGGCCCGCACACCCAGCCCGTGCACGACCTCGCCGCGACCCTGGTGCACAGCGCCCGCTCCGCCGACGTCCGCACGACGATCGTCGACGGTCGGATCCTCATGCGCGACCGCGAGCTGCTGACCCTCGATGTGCCCGCGGTCGTACGGGAGCTGGGGGAGCGACTGCCCGCACTCCTGGACCGGAGCCACGGCAGGCGGATCCAGCAGTACGACGCATGAGTACTGCGCATTCGGTATCACGTCGAGTGCGGAGGCCGACGCACAGAGTGATCATGTGCCCGAAATGCTGAGAGAGTCCTCACACCCTGTGGTGGACGAGTGTCAACTACGTCTCAGTACCGTTACTTCGCGAGGCGTTCACCCCGACTTTGGCGTTTAACTCTATGAGTCAGCGCTACATGGAGGTGCAGGGTGAACGGGCGAACGGTGCTTGAGCGCTTTCCCGCAGGCGGGCCGCGAGGTTCCTGGCCGGCGGAGGAGTTCGCGCAGGCGCAGCGTCTGAAGGGCCTGCCCGCGGAAGTCGTGATGGATCTCGCCACGGATTCGTTCCTGGTGATCCTGCGAGGCGGTGACGTCGCCACGGACATCGCGGCGTGACGGCTCCGCCGGAAGTCACGTGGGCAGTGAGCCGAACAGTGCGGCACCTGCGGCGGCGAAGGCTGCGCCGGCCCGGCGGGGCCAGGAGCGGGTGCGTCTTCCTGCCGCGTAGGTGAGGGCCGATCCGGCCATGGCGGGCCACAGGATGCTGAATGCGGCGGACCCGGCAGAGAGGTGGCCGCCGATGACGGCGGCGACCGCGTATCCGGCGATCGCCCCCACGGCGATGACCGGGGAGTCCGTGTCGAAGGGGTTCCAGGCGTCGGAGCCCTTCTCCCAGCGCCTGGCTCGGACGGAGAGCGCGATCGAGGCTATCAGCGAGGCCGCGGCGACCGCGGTCCACAACAGCGCGGGGATGACCAGGAGGGGGGTGGGTGAGTCCATGCGGAACTCTCTCATCAGCTGTCGAAGGATGTGCGCGTTCAGCGCGCGTCCTCCGCTGACACCGCGCATCGAGCGGTGGAGTCCGCGTCCGGTACGGGAGTCGTGAACTGCTCCGCCTGGAGCGCGTACAGCTCTGCGTAGACGCCGCCGGTGGCGAGGAGTTCGCCGGGGGTGCCGGACTCCACCAGGCGGCCCTGGTCGAGGACATGCACCAGGTCCGCGTGGCGGACGGACGCCAGTCGGTGGGTGATGAGGATGACCGTCTGGCCGGTCGAGGCCAGGGCGCGGATCTTCTCGAAGACCTCCAGCTCGGCCCGTGCGTCCAGGGCGGCCGTCGGCTCGTCGACGATCAGGATGCTGCCGCGCCGGTATGCCGCCCGCGCGATACCGAGCCGCTGCCACTGGCCGCCGGACAGCTCGTGCCCGCCGCTGAAGTGCCGGGCCAGCAGAGTGTCCAGGCCCCGCGGCAGATCGGCGACCACCTCCTCGGCGCCCGCCTCGGTGAGAGAGGCAGCGAGGCGTTCCTCGGTGAGGGGCACGGAGGAGCGGCCGACGGCCACGTTCACGCGGGCCGTGAACGGCCAGCGCTTGAAGTCCTGCGCCACCATCGCGATGCGCTCGGCGAGTTGGTGCCGGTCCGCGCCCGCCGCGTCGACGCCGTCCCACAGGATCCGGCCCCGGTCCGGGGTGTAGAGGCCCGAGACCAGCTTCACCAGGGTCGTCTTGCCGGAGCCGTTCTCGCCGACGAGCGCCACGATGCGGCCGAGCGGAATGGTCAGTGTGACGTCGTCCAGCGCCGGGCGGGTGGACTCACCCGGGTAGCTGAACGACACGTTCTCGAAGCGGATCTCGCGGGGCGCCTCCGGCAGAGCGTCGCCGCCGACCGGGATCGCCCGTTCGGCCGCCTCGACGTACAGGCGCTGCAGATCGCCCACGAACAGCGCCTCCTCATGGAGCGCGTTGACCTCCAGGACGAGGGTGTCGAGGCTGGCGGACCCGGTGCGGATCGCGATCACGGCCGTGCCCGCGACGGAGAGGGCCATCGCCCCGGCGAGCAGCAGCCCGCCGAGTGTGGCGTACGTCGCCACCGTCGCAAGGCCCGTCCAGGCCGCCGCGAACAGCCCGGTACGCGCCGCGAGCCGCGCCAGGCGTGCCTGCTCCGCCTCCGCCGTCTCCGACATCGCCCGGAAGTGGCGCAACAGGAACGGGCCCACGCCGTGCAGCCGGATCTCCGGCGCCGCCGCCGGTTCGGTCAGCAGCCCGCTGATCAGATGCCCGGCGCGGGCGTGCTGCACCCAGGTGTGGAAGGACTCGTACCGGCGCCGTGCGTTCGTCAGGGCGCTCCACGCGCTCGGCAGCGTCATCGTCGCGAGGAGCGGGAGCAGCGCCGGATGCAGGACGGTCAGCACACCGGCCGCCGCGATCAGCGAGATCATCGCGTTCACCACCCGGGTGCTGTACGAGATCATGCGCCGGGCCGACTGGGCGCCGTACTGCGCGGTGTCCAGCAGCTTGTGGAAGGTGTGGTCCTCGATCGCGGCCAGCTCCACCGCCGCCGCCCGCTCCAGATACCGCTCGGTGGCGACGCGTTCCACCTTCGGTTCCAACCGGCCGGTGGCGTACGTCGACGCGGCCCGCAGCAGCGCCGATACGAACATCACGGCGGCCACCGTGACCAGCGCGGGGACGGCGCCGCGCAGCCGGTCCTCGATGGCGCCGCCCGTCAGCAGCCGGCCCAGCACGCTGTTGACCGCGAGCAGACTCACCGCCTGCGCCACGCCCCGGCCCACCTCGGCGGCCAGCACGGTCCGCGCCGCCCGCCGGTCGGCCTGCCAGGCCAGCCGGAAACTGGAGGCCAGCATGGAGGGCAGCCGTGCCACCATGGCCCGGAAGTTCAGCTCCAGGAACGCGTCACGGTGCTGGTTCCAGCCCATGTCGTAGCGCAACGGGCCGCCGAAGAGCAGTTGCTCGGACTCGGAGACCTCGGGTTTCTGCGCGTCGGGTTTCTGCGCGTCGGGTTTCTGCGCATCGCGCTTCCTACCGGCCACCGTGGACCCCTCCCCCGATCGTGGACGACGGCCACTATCGCGGGACATATGACCCCAGGGGAGAGCGCAGACGGGGGAGGCCGGAGCGCGCGGGCGTACGCCTTGTGCTTACGCGCTCACCGAGCGCGACCAGGAGGGGTTCGTGCCCGTCACCCGGCACAGGGCCAGGTACAAGGGGATCGGCGGGGTGTACGGCACGGTGCCGTCCGGCCGGTGGATCAGGCCGGGGGCCTGCGGGGTGCCCGGGATCAGCGCGCCGGTGGCGTAGCGCACGAGGGCCGGCCACTCCAGGGCGTAGTCGGAGTCGGACGGGACGATCCACCACCAGTGCGCATCGTCGGCGTAGACGCACCCCACGCGGGGCAGCCGGGGCAGTACCAGCGGGCCGAATCGGGCGGGTACCGCCACCGCGTCGCAGCCGAGGGGGGCGGTCATGCCCTCGGGGACGGGGAGCCGCCGGGGTGGTACGGGGGCGTGCAGTCCGCGGCGAAGGCGGACCATCGTGTCCAGGGTCAGCGCCCGGCCGCCGCTGTGACCAGCGCCTACAGCCATTCGGCCCCCGCCCCGTGACCGTCGTGGGGGCGTGCCGTGCGGCCTTGGGGCTGCGGCGCCTGCTGGGCGTCGTGCTGATCGGGTCCGTCGTATGCGTCGTATGCGTCGTATGCGTGCGTGTCGTGTGCGCGTGTGTCGTGTGCGTGCGTCTCGTGCGCGTACGTGTCGTGTCCGTGCATGGCGTGCCCGCAGGTCCCATGTCCGCAGGCCCCGTGCCCGCAGGCCCCGTGCCCGTCCACGCCGTGTATGTACGTTCCGATTCCGAACGCGCCGTGTGCGGCCTTCCCGTGCGCCTCCGCCCTGCCCGCCCTGCCCGCGCTGCCGGCGGAGCCGCCGGACGGGCCGGGCTTCGGGCGGGCGCCCCAGCCGAGGTCGCCGCGCGGACCGGGGATGGCGTCGGCGTTGGCGGTCCCGCGCCGCAGCTCCGCCCAGACCAGCAGGCCGGGGCCGTGCTCCTGGGCGCCCCAGGCCTGGCACAGCGCGTCGACGAGGAACAATCCCCTCCCGTGCTCCTCCTCGGACCGCGGGCAGGCCGGGCGGGGCTCACCCGGAGCACAGCCCTCGTCGCGGACGGCTATGCGCACCAGGTCGGCACCGTCGTGCAACTCGCACACGATGTGGGTACTCGCGGTGTGCAGAACCGCGTTGGTGACCAGCTCGGAGACGACCAGGGTCGCCGAGTCGCAGGTGTCCTCGCCCACCGACCAGCCGGTCAGCCGGGCGCGCGTCAGACGCCTTGCCTGGGCGGGAGAAGCCGGATGTGCGGCCAGCTCGAAGCGGAACCGGCGCTTCGCTCCGGTCCCACCAGGGCTTTCTGCCGAGGCGGCACCGAGGCCGAAGGGCGCTGCGGCGGCGTCTGTTCCTAAGGGCGCGGACGGAATCACGCTTGCCACTATCGCCCCGCCGTGAACACTTGGCAAGTGTCACTCTGAAAAATGCAGAGTGCTGTGTGACGCGGTGGAATGCCGTGGCACACTGCTCGCAACAGCATGTCGAGCGGCGCCAGTTGAGACCCCGAAGGCCTGCCCACGCCTTCGAATGGGTCTTCGAATGGCGCCGCCGGGCTGTCAGGATTCTTTTGTGGAGGTGGAGGGTGAGCGAGCCGCGGTCCGCACCGACGGTCGGTCAGGTCGTCCTCGGCCGGCGCCTGCTCGACCTCCGTGAACGCGCCGGCCTCAAGCGCGAGGAGGCCGCCCGCGTCCTCCGTGTCGCCCCCGCCACCGTCCGCCGTATGGAGATGGCCGAGGTCGGGCTCAAAATCCCGTATCTCCAGCTGCTGTTGAAGTCCTACGGCGTCTCCGAGGAAGAGGCCGACGCCTTTGTGCGGTTGGCGGAGGAGGCCAACAAACCCGGCTGGTGGCAGCGCTTCCATGACATCCTGCCCGGCTGGTTCTCCATGTATGTCAGCCTGGAGGGCGCCGCCGCCCTGATCCGCAACTACGAACCGCACTTCGTCCCCGGCCTCCTCCAGACCGAGGAATACGCCCTCGCAGTCCTGAAGTCGGGTGCCATCGGCCAGACCCGGCCCGAGGACATAGAGCGCCATGTCGCGTTGCGCATGCAGCGTCAGGATCTGCTCACCCGTCCCGACGCACCCCGGTTCTGGGCGGTGATGGACGAGACCGCACTGCGTCGCCCCGTAGGAAGCCCGGAGGTGATGCGTGCTCAGATCGACAAGTTGCTTGAGGTCACGAAGCTGTCCAATGTGACGTTGCAGGTCGCCCCGTTCTCCAGCGGGCCGCACCCCGGCACGTACGGGCCCTTCGTGCTCTTCCGATTTGCCATGCCCGAACTTCCGGACATGGTCTACAGCGAGTACCTGACCGGCGCCGTCTATCTCGACGCGCGTGAAGAGGTGGTGACCCACCTTGAGGTCATGGACCGCATGGCGGCGCAGGCCGCTACAGCACATCGCACGAAGGAGATCCTCCGGGATCTCCGCAAGGAGCTCTGAATGGAACGCATCAAGCCGCGCCCACACGTCTACAACGGCATGCCCGCGCGGGACTTGGGCAGCGAAGGCTGGCTCAAGCCGTGGAGCGGCGGCAACGGAGGCAACTGCCTGGAGGCGATGAAGCTGGCCGACGGCCGGATCGCCGTACGCCAGTCGACCGATCCCGACGGGCCGGCGTTGATCTACACCACCGATGAGATGCTGGCGTTCATTGAGGGGGCGAAGTCGGGGCAGGCGGACTTCCTGCTGTCTTGAATGTCACATGTTATTGCCTCTTCAACTTCCTAACTTTGGTGCGAACTTGATCACTTCCCGTCTCAGACGCCTTCATCAGACGCCTTCAGATGCTCGGCTCGCGCAGGAGATCGCTCCCGTCCGGGGCGGTGGGGCGTAGGGCGTAAGTCGTAGCCGGTTGCGGGTCGTTGGAGGCGCGGTCAGAACCAGGACGCGATACGGCGCGGGGCGTCGACCAGGCGGCTGACGACCACGACCGGCAGCGGCGGCTGCTCGGCCTTGTTGGGGCTGAGGTTCAGGCCGTAGTAGATCTGCTCGATCGACGGCGGTCCGACCGCGAGGTTGCGCCGGACCGCCTGCGCCGCCGACTCCTCACCGGTCTGCACGAGGTAGGCCGCCGCCATCGTGCCCGTACGGCCGACTCCGGCACCGCAGTGCACGAACACCGGCCCGGGCGCGTTCGAGACGATGCTGAGCAGGCGCTGGACCTGCTTGGACGTCGGCGTCTGCCCGTCCCGGATGGGCAGGTGTACGGTCTTCAGCCCGGCCTTGCCGGGTTCGGCGAGCTGGGCCGCGCTCAGGTCCTCGGCCCGCAGGTCCACGACGGTGGTGAAGCCCATGCCCGCCAGCGCGCGGTATCCGGCCGGAGAGGGGGCCGCGCCTCGCCACAGCTTGCCGTCGGGGTCGACCGGCTGGAAGTTGTGGACGCCCTGGACGGTGCGGGTTCCCGCAGGCGCCGGGGTCTCTGCCTTCGCCCAGTACGACAGACCCAGGATGCCTCCCGCGCCGGCGACCCAGAGGACGAGGTAGCCGATGACGACGCCGAGGAGGATCCGCAGTGCGCGCCGCGACAGCGGGCGCTTGCGGATGGCAGGGCGGGGTGGGGTTGCGGTGATGACAGCCATGGGCGACCCGGGTGACTAGGGGACGAGGGCGCTTTGGCATCGTAACCCGGGGCCTGTGATCATCTGTTCGACGCGTCCCCTTTTGTGCCGTATATCTCACTTGTCGTGCGTGGTCGTCGTGCGCGGTCGTCATGGCTGGTTGTCATGGCTGGTTGTCATGGCTGGTCGTCGTGATTGGTCGTGGTTGTCTGCCATGACTCAGTCGTCATGCGCGCCGGCGTCGCCGATGCCGACCACCGTGAGGTGTGCCCGGTCGAGCGTCGCGTCCTCCAGGCAGCCGCGCAGCCGCATACGGTCGTGCTCGCTGAGCGCGGGCCGCACTGCCCCGGCGAACAGTCCGTCGCCCAGATCGCCGAGCGTCGCATGGTGCAGGGGTACGGAGGTGGAGTCCCGGCACCGCTCCCAGAGCTGCTGGGCGGCGAGAGACCGGCGCTCGGCAGTCATGCTGGCGTCGCGCGTGTCGACCTGGAAGAGCACGGAGGTCGCCCTGCTGGCGTTGTCCGGCTCCGCCCGGGTCTGGGTGACTTCGGCCAAGCCGACGACGAGCGCGGCGAGCAGCGCGATGCCGACGACGATGACGGTGGCGACCCGGCCCGCGCCTGCCTGGGAGCCCCTCGTGCCCGGTGGCGGCAGATCCTCCAGGTCGTCCACGATGTCCGGGCCGGGCGCGCTGAGGACGGCCGCCCGCCCCGCCAGCCGCCGCTCCGCCGGACGGGAGGTCGCCGACGCGACCCGCTGCACCACCCAGGCGAGCCCGGACAGCGCGACACCGGCGACCATGAGGACCGGCACGAAGACGTACGTCCGCTCGGTGGGGTCGTCCAGCCACCGGAACAGGCCGGCGCCCTCAGGCTCGGGCGTGGAGGTGCGCAGCCGGCTCAGTACGTCCTCCTGCCGCGCGGTCAGCTCCCGCTGCCGCCGGTCGGTGTCACGCACCCGCTCCTCGATCCGGGCCAGCCGCCCCAGCATCACGATGCCGAGCAGCATGATCTCGACGATCAGCAGCAGTACCCCGCACAGGATGGCGCGCTGCCACTGCCACCGGTACAGGTACACGACCAGGTAGGTCCCGGCTCCTGCCGCTGCCAGGGCCCCGAAGACGAACGCGATCCGCCTCATGGCTCCTCCAGCGCCTCCACGCCGCCGGTCGTCCCGTCTACGGTGAGGCGGGTGCCGGGCGGGAAGCGGCGTACGGCGTCCGTGGCGCCGACCACCGCGGGCAGCCCCAGTTCACGGGCCAGCACCGCTAGATGCGACAGCGGGCTGCCGGTCTGCGCGACCAGTCCGGTGAGTCGGGGCAGCAGCGGGGCGAGCGCGGGGTCCAGCGTCCGTACGACGAGCACCGCGTCCGGCGGTCGGGTGCCGGTCCCGTCCCAGACCGTTCCGACCGTGCGCCCCGCGGACACGCCCCGTGCGCCGTCCTCGCCGCGGCCACTCCGCTCGGCGACGACGACCCCGCCGTCCACGAGCCGGAACGCGTCCGGCAGCGGGGGCGACTCCACCTGCCGCACCCGGTCGTGCAGATCGTCCGGGAGCCCGGCTCCGTCGAGGGCGGCGGCCAGCTCCGGCCACCTGAGCAGCCCGACGCGCTCCACGTCCAGGGCGAGCCGCCGTGCCGCTTCGCGGACCAGGCGGACCTGCAGTTCCTGCACCCAGCGGATACGGAGACGGAGGGCTTCGCGGGGTGGGAGGCGGGGGGTTGGCGGGCGGATGGGTGGGGCTGGGGGGTGATTGTTTGCCTTTATCTGGCCGTTGGGGGTGGGGCGGCTGGGACCTGTTGTGTGGCTGTTGGGGGCGGAGGGGCTGGGAGTGGCGGAGGGGCTGGGAGTGGCGGAGGGGCTGGGAGTGGTGGTGTGAACCGCCCCGGCTCGAATGGAGACTCGATTTCGTGAAAGGATCGAGTCATGGCACGAC
>NZ_WJBG01000118.1 GCF_009709555.1 Streptomyces blattellae
GGGCCGTTGCCGACACCAACAGTGACCCTCCGTCACTTCAGCACCAAAAGTGAGCCAGAACCCGTTTCACCCGTTGCCGAGAGACCTCAAGCCGCGAGAGGCAGAAGTCTTCTGACCAGCCTTCTCGGGTGCCGTTCCTGCGGCCTGGTCGACGTGGTTGCGCAGCATGTCTCTTGCGCACGGAGGCCGCGGTCACGATGCCGACTGGACGACGAGCGCCTGGCTTGGTCACATTGAGCCGTCGGCGAGAGACACTGCCGGCCAAAGATGACCGCTCCCAGCCATCACGGGCATCGTCCTTTACCTCGCTCCGGAGAAGAGCGAAGGGCAAATCCTTCCCTGAGCAGGTGCAGTTTCACTCCGTCTCGGCAGAGCCTCCCGTCGCGTCACTGTCAGTCACGGCTGGGACTGCGGCACTACCGCGTAGGGAGGGAAACTTCCTCTTCCACCGCTGTATGTCGTGTCGCTCTCGGACGGAGAAACGGTGGCCGACGGTCTCCTCCAACGAGACCAGCCGGGTAAGGATGTCCAGCCGTTCCTTGTCAGACAGTCTCCTGCTGCGCAGACGAACGATAATTTCCTTGGCTTTCGTCAGGTCTTCGCGCTCAGCCCGCTGCTTTTGCCGTGGGCGGGCCACCGGGGGCTGCAGCTCGGGCTGGGGTTGTGGCGGGACGTTGATGGTGAGGGGCGGAATCGGAGGCCTGGGTGTTGGCACCGGAGCAGGCGTAGAGATCATTCGCTTCGCGGCCGCCAGGATGTCCTGTTCTGCCTGTGAGGGAGGCGTGCCCCGCTTGAGGAGCTTCTCCGCCCGGGCGACCAGAGCACGTGTCTGGGTAACGTCGCGGTTCCGCTGGGCCTTGCCGAGGCGGTTGAAGAGGCGTTGCCGATCACGGTCCTGTCCGTTGAGCCAGTCGTGGGCCTCCGCTAGCACCGCGTTCAGTCGGCTGAGTGCAGCACCGCTGCATCTACTGATCTCTTGCTCGGCCTGTTCACAAAGGCTCTGCACCGAGCCTGTCAGCCCAGCATGCATGTCCATCTTGATCAGGCGGATCAGTTCCCCGATCTGCCGCGAAGCGTCGGATGCCGTTTCACCGGCTACTCTCCTAAACGCGTCCTGCAGCCGCGCAGGGTCGTGGCCCTCGGCGTTCCAGATGCGTTCTACAACGGGTGTGACGAGCCATCCATCCTCTGCAATTCTGCAGTCTGACGGATCGATGCCCCAGGTCGTGGCTTCCCCTGCGACTTGCGTGCCGATGACCATGATCCGTCGACGGCCTTCGCTCTTGAACTTCACGCGGTTGACATACCGCAGCACCTGCAGCAGGTCGTCGCTGATCTGGACACCGGGCCCCAGGATGAGTGCACCAGCCCCCACCGCTTCCCAATCGATGGGGACGTCCTTGTTCATGTGAACGCGTAGTTTGTGCCCGTTCAGCTCGATGTCCACCACCGAGCCGACCGGCGCGTCATCATGGCTTACAAACCGGTACCGCGGCTCCAGTCCCTGGCGGTGGAACATCCTCTGCATCGCGCTCTTGATGAAGAGGTGATCAGCGCTGCCGATACCTCCGCCCCTTGCACGCCGACTGCAGTCAGACTGCACACCCTCCGGATCGTGAAGATGGAAAAAGTGGGACGCGCGGGTTACGCATCTCCGTGTCCCCAGCTGCCGACCGCATCCCCCCAACAAGGGGCTGCACCAGAATGTGACCCCTTGCATCTCCTCCTTAAAGACGTCCAGCTCGATCGGGTCCTCCGGACAGATCACCGGCTCGTATGAGTCGGGACCACCCAGGACTGCTGTCTGAATCAACCTCGTGTCGAAAGCCATGTACTGCCCCTTACCGAAACGCGGTACTGCAGTCTCGACCGCCCGCATACTCCTTGATCACGAAGGGCATGCGGCTCGTCTCCTGAGATCGTACTGACGCCCACTGACAACCGAACCTCACCGAAGATCACAAGCCTGGAAGGTCGCAGCCGACGAGTCCTGAGCGTCCCCCCGGGTTAGGGAGGCATCCGGAAAATCGGTGGCTCACCCTGGCCCTCAGTTGGACTAATCACCCGTCACATGTCCGGCAAGTTCATGAGGCGATCGGGAGGGAGTAACTCTCCCGCTGCAATGAAGCGAGTAACAGAGTGGGACCGAGGGTGCCACTACCCCTCCGTCTTACGGGCCAGCCACTCCTTGAAACGAACGGAAAGCGATGTGTACCCGTAGGGCGGCAACCCATCACCGAATTTACGAAGCTTTTCGTAGATCTTCTTGAGCTCCCCCTCGGTGGAGAATTTTCCGAATTCGACAGCCATTTCCAGAACATCCTCCACGGTGATGATCTGGAGATCACGGTCTGCCGCGAGGGCCTGGCCGCCCTGGTCATCGATGGCGACCAGGACCTCGTGACCCTGATCCTGGTAGTGCACTCCGTGAGCTACGACGACTGCTTCGCCAAGATCCTTCGACTCCCGCAGTGCATCTTCGAGTTGACGACCTCGCACCTCCACGAAGACCTCAACCACACGCTCGGGTGCCGACTGGGCTTGGAGCGCCGGCAGCACCTTGACGCAGTTACTGTTCGTGAAGCGGGCCCACCTGAGCTTGATCCCCTTGTACTTCCGGTCTTTACGTGCGACTTCGTCGCAGACTTCTTGCGGTACGAGGAGCACGAGATCGGCCTTCTGCAGGACGTCCACCAGGAGGCGCTGGAGGTTTGCGCCAACGAAGTGCACACAGATGACCGCGTCCAGAATACAGACCGGTTCCTGTTGCTCCAGCGAAGCGTCCTCACCGGATGCCTCTATCCGCTCCTCGGGCAAGCCCCACCCCTTCGACGCCTCCGTCAGGACTACTCTACTAGTCCTTCGCCAAGCCGCGGGCGACCAACCGCGAGAGATTAGCGCGCTTTAGGCTCGGAGGGTTGGGAACTATGTCAGCTTCCCTGAGTCCGGCTTCGACTTCTTCCGGACGGCGCCCTTCAAGCATAGCTAGAGCGCGGACTCCAATCATATTCCGACGGTACGCTTCGACAGCGCGCTCCAGGATACGCCGAGGAGCCCTTACCGCTTCGGCAGCCTGTTGTTCTTGTTTGTATGCCGGCCCCCAGCCATACCGCTGTGCCAGCTGGGCACCGGTCGGCCCGCGAAGCCCCTTTTTCTGACTTTCCGTGATCAGCGACATCAATTCAAGCTGAATGAGAATCACGACGAAGCTGACCCGGAAGTGGCGCGCCAGGAGCGCTACCGTACGTTCGTTTATACTGCAATTTTCAGACAGCCTCGCGGCGGATAGCCATGTTTTAATTCCTTCCTCCGGCGCCAAGAGGTGGCGGGCAAAAGCGTCACATCGCCGCTCCCCAGGCGTTCGTCCGTCATCCAGCTCATGCACTTGGGCACCGTCGTTCCACAGCAGGTGCCCAAGCTCGTGAGCGAAGCTGAACCGCTGACGTTCTGGGACGTCGCAGGCACGCACAGCGATGAGCGTGGTCTCACGCTCTGGATCTGTGGCGGTGAATCCGTCCGTCGTCTTGGGTAGCTGCAGCACTGCTGTGTCCACGCCGGTGAGTTGCTCGATCAGCTCATCCACGTCAGCGATGGGCGCACTACCGAGGTTAAGGGCCGTCCGAACGCGCTGCGCCAGTTCCTTCGCCTGCTGCTCCCGCGGCAAGCGCTCATCCGGCACGGGCAAGAAACCATCCGGCTTGCGCTGCTGGGTTGCGGCGGGCCCTAGCTTGTCCAGGCGAGCATCCAGCTCAAGCACTTCAAGGGTGTGCCGCAGGGCCTCTTCGCGCTCCTCAGTCACCACGTCGTTGACCCTCGCCGCGATACGCACTCTCCTGCGCACAGGATTTCCGCTGGTCAACAGCCGCACAGGGATGTCCAGGGCAACTGCGAGGCGATCCAGCTCAGCGAGCGTCACGTTGGCGCGGGCACCATTTTCGATGCGCGTCAAGGTTGGCTGGGAGAGGTGAGCGCGAGCAGCGAGGTCGCGCTGACTGAGCCCAGCACGTTCACGCTCGCGGCGGATCCGCTCCCCCACAAGCTTAAGATCCACGTAGCACCTCCTTCTGAATCAATTCTACCTGCCTGATTCACGATGGCCAGTGGTATGTGTATCACTCGCCACTGACAGTCTTTGCCGACGAGCTGCCCGCAGTGACGGAGGCCAGGAGCCCGACTGGCATTAACGCTCTGAAGTGGCCCCACTTTTTCGGTCCGAACTGGCCCCGGGTCGAGGGCTGGAGGGGTGAAGTTCCGGCTTGGACTGGCCCCGGGTTCCGGACCGGGCTGGCCCCAGTTGGAGGTTGCCAACGTAGCTTGTGACCGGGCACGTTGTTATCTGCTGAAGGCGAAGCGGCAAGTGCACGGCTTCGACGGTGCCTAGGTTGTTCGTATGGAGATCGTTGAGCTGTTGCCGGAGCTGTATATGCTTGTCGCGGTACGACGAGATGTGCATGAGTGCGTACGGGTAGATGTGTAGGTCTGTGTGCACGTGTCGGTCGCGTCAGTGAGGTGTCTCGGCCAGGCTCGGCGGCGTTGATGGCGTCGGTTGTGCTGCGGGGTGCCGGATGGTTCTGGATGCGGAACGCTGGCTGGAGTTGCGTCGGTGGCGTGGTCTGCTGGAGGCCGGGGCGACACTGGCGGAGATCGCCCGGGAGACCGGTCTGGACTGGCGGACGGTGAAGAAGTACCTGGCCGACGGTGTGGAGGACGGGCCGCCGAAGGCGGCCGCGCGGCCGGTACGTCAGAAGGCTCAGATGGTCCGTCAGTTCGCTGCGGTCATCGATGCGATGCTCCGGGCCGAGCTGCTGATCAAAGGCACGGTGGTGCACGAGCGGCTGGTGGCCGAGTACGGCTTCACCGGCAGCTACCAGCGCGTCAAGCTGTACTTGCAGGAGGCCCGCCCCCGGATCGCGGCCGAGCTGGGCATGTCCGTGGACGAGATGCGACGGCTGCACCGCCGCTTCGAAGTGATCCCAGGCAGCCAGGCTCAGGTCGACTGGGGCGACGAGGGCAAGGTCCTCGCCCACATGGGCATCGAGAAGGTCTACTCCTTCCACATGACCTTGTCGTACTCCCGCGACCCGTTCTGCTGCTTCACCACCAGTCAGGACATCGAGACCTTCTTCGCCTGCCACCGGGCCGCGTTCGCGCACTTCGGCGGGGTGCCCGCGACGATCGTCTACGACCGCACCAAGACCGTGGTCCGTCGCCACGTCGCGCCGGGCAAGGCAGTCCCCCTGCATCCGGAGGCCGTTGCCTTCGCCGGGCACTACGACTTCGAACCGGACGTGCTGGCCGCCTACCGGCCCACCGGCAAGGGCCGGGTGGAGCGGCAAGTGCGGATCGTGCGCGACCACGTGCTGGCCGGCCGCTCCTTCTCCTCGATCGAAGAACTGGACGCCGCGTTCCTGGCCTGGGTGCCGCTGCGCCGCGCCCGGGTGCACGCCACCCACGGCGAGATCATCGGCTTCCGCGCCCGCCGCGACCACGCCGCCCTCAAGCCGCTGCCGGCCACCGACTACCTGCCCGCCCACCGAGAGTGGCGCCACGTCGGCAAGGACTGCCTGGTCTCCTTCAACGGCAGCCTGTACTCGGTGCCCGCCCGCAAGGTCGCTTTCCGCCAGCTCGTCGAGGTCCGCGCCACCGCAGACAGTGTCACCCTTCACGCCGTCGGCCCGGACGGGCTCAAACGCGACCTCCTCGCCGAGCACCCCCGCGCCTGCCGTCCCCGCCAGCGCGTCGTTGACGAGGCGCACTGGGACGGCCTGCCCGACGGCCACACCCGCGCCGTCACCATCAGCCACGAAGACTCCGAGCCGGCGGGCGGCACCGTCGTGCCCCTGCACCGCTCCGCTCCCACCCCGGTCACAGGCCCTTTGCAGGCGCTGCTGACCCGCAACGCTGCCGCGGCTGTCGCGGTCGAGCGCCGCCCGCTCTCACTCTACGAACAACTCGCCCACGCCCACCCCGCCCCATCTCCCGCCCGTCTGCGAGCCGTTGAGGAAGACCGTTGAACGAACTGGTCACCACCCGCATCCGTGCCACCGCCCAGCGGCTCGGCCTGACTCACCTGCCCGAACAGCTCGACGCCTTCGCCCGCCGCGCCGAGGAAGCCTCCATGGGCTACCTCGACTTCCTCGACCTGGTCCTCGACGAGGAGGCCGCCCACCGCGACGAGCGCCGCTTCCGCAGCGCGCTGCGGCTGTCCAAGCTGCCGCACCACAAGACGCTGGACGACTTCGACTTTTCCTTCCAGCCTGAGCTCGACCCCCGCCGGGTCAAAGACCTCGCCTCGCTGTCCTTCGTGGAGGACAAGGGCAACGCCGCCCTGCTCGGCCCACCCGGGGTGGGCAAGACGCATATCGCAGTCGCCCTCGCGGTCGCCGCCTGCCGAGCCGGGTTCTCCGTCTACTTCACGACGCTGGACGACATGGTCCGCAAGCTCAAGAGCGCCGACACCATCGGCCGCCTCGCCGGCACCCTGCGCACCTACACCCGCCCGAACGTTTTGGTCGTGGACGAGATCGGCTACCAGCCCCTGGACCGCGCCGAGGCCAACCTGGTCTTCCAGCTGATCTCGAAGCGCTACGAGAAGGGCTCGATCATCCTCACCTCGAACAAGAGCTTCGGAGAATGGGGACAGGTGTTCGGAGATGAGGTACTGGCAACAGCCATCCTTGACCGGCTCCTTCACCACTGCGAGGTCATCACGATCAACGGCTCCAGCTACCGGCTCCGCAACCGCCTCGCCGCCCTCCAGGAGAACGAGCAGGTGGCCTGACCCGGTACGGCCAGAACGACACGTCTACGCGTACCCCTCACGACATACAAAGGGGTACGCGGACA
>NZ_WJBG01000119.1 GCF_009709555.1 Streptomyces blattellae
CACCGCCGAACAAAATTTAGGGAAACCCCCGTACCGGTTACCGGTACGGGGGTTTTCTGCGTTTGGGGTCGGTTTAGGCTCGTAGGTATGCGCTATGACCTCGTCATCTTCGACAATGACGGTGTGCTCGTTGACAGCGAGCCCATTTCCAACCGGCTGCTGGCTGCCTATCTCACCGAGCTGGGCCACCCGACCTCGTACGAGGACTCCCTTCGCGACTACATGGGCGCCGCCATGCACCGCGTACACGATCTGGTGGAGGAACGGACCGGGCGGCGGTTGCCCGAGGACTTTGATGATGTCCTTCATGGTCGGGTGTTCGCAGCGTTCGAGCGGGAGTTGAAGCCGGTGGACGGTGCCGTGGGGGTGCTCGAAGAGCTTGCGGGGGAGGGGGTTCCGTACTGCGTGGCGTCGTCGGGGAGTCATGAGCGGATTCGGGTGGGGCATCGGACGACCGGGCTGGACCGGTGGTTCGACGACGGGCGGATCTTCAGTTCGGAGGATGTGGGGCGGGGGAAGCCGGCGCCTGATCTGTTTCTGTACGCGGCCGAGCGGATGGGGGTCGCGCCGGAGCGGTGTGTGGTGGTGGAGGACAGCCCGTTGGGGGTGAAGGCGGCGGTTGCGGCTGGGATGGACGTGTACGGGTTCACGGCCATGACTCCTGTGGCGAGGCTGTCGGGGGCGACTCAGCTCTTCTCCGACATGGGGGAGTTGACCGGCCTGCTCGCTTCCGGGGCCGCTCCAGGCCAACTTGAGGGAAATTCATCTTTGGCTTGATATACCCAGCGGTACGCCGGGGCCCTACGCTCGCCGCCATGACTGATGTGCTGCGGCGCGGTAGGGCCTCGTTGGCGTTCGGCTTCTTCGCTCAAGGTGTTGCCTTTGCGCTGCTCGTGACGCGCATCCCTGCCATCCAGGACCGGTATGGCGTCTCCGATGCGCTGCTGCCTGCCTTTCTGGCGGCGGTGCCGGTGCTCGCCGGGGTGGGGAGTGTCACGACCGAGCGGTTGGTGAAGCGAATACCGCCCAGTGTGGTGCTGCGGTGGTCCCAGCCCGTCGTGCTCCTGGCGCTGCTCGGGGTCGGGGCCGGGGACCGGATGGTCGAACTGGGTATCGCGCTGGGCGCGTTCGGGCTCGCCGTGGGGGCGCTTGACGCGTCGATGAACATGCTCGGGGTGAGCCTGCAGCGGTCGTACGGGCGCAGCATCATGCTCAGCTTCCATGCCGCGTTCAGTCTGGGTGGGATTGTCGGGGCCTCGCTGGCGTGGGTGGGGGCACATTGGGATCTGGCGCTGTTCGTGTCGTATCTGCCGGCTGTGGTGGTGCTCCTGCCGGCTGCGTTGGTGGGGAGTCGGTGGTATGTCGACTGGGTGGCGCCGGGGAAGAGGGCGGGCGTCGAGGGGGTGGGTGGGGGTGGAGGCGTCGACTTCAAGGTGCTGCTGCCGCTGTGTCTGGTGATGACCTTCGCGTACATCGGGGACTCGACCGTCTCCAACTGGGGTGCGAAGTATCTGGAGGATGTGCTGGGGAGTTCGGAGCAGTTGGCCACCGTTCCGTACAACGTCTACATGGTGACGACGCTGGTGGGGCGGGCCATCGGGGACTTCGGGGTGCGGCGGTTCGGGGCCGTGGTGGTCGTGCGGGGTGGGGCGGTGGTGGCTGCTGCGGGGTTTGCCGTGGTGGCCGGTGCGCCGGGGGCCTGGGTGGGGATGCTGGGGTTCACCCTGCTGGGGCTGGGGTTGTGTGTGTTGGTGCCGCAGACCTTCGCGGCGGCCGGGCGGTTGTTTCCCGGGGCTTCGGATGCGGCCGTCGCTCGGCTGAATGTCTTCAACTATGTGGGGTTCTTGATCGGTTCGCCGTTGGTGGGGGCGCTGGGAGATGCCTGGAGCTATCGCGGGGCGATGCTTGTGCCGATGGTGTTGGTGCTGCTGACGTTGGTGTACGCCCGGTCGTTCGACGGTCAACCGGACCGATACGGTGGCGGGCATGAGCGGCCGCGCACAGCTGATGTGGGACGAGGCAGTAACGGGCTATGACTTCGGTCCGGAGCATCCGATGGATCCGGTTCGGCTTGCGCTGACCCGGGGGCTGGTGGGTGCGTTCGGGCTCGACCGGGATGTGGAGGTCGTGGCGGCGAAGCCTGCCGGGGAGTCGACGCTGCGGCTGGTCCATCGGGAGGACTACATCGCCGCGGTGAAGGCGGCGTCGGAGGATCCCCGGGCGGCGGACGGATCGTACGGGATCGGGACGGTCGATGATCCGGCGTTCGCCGGGATGCATGAGGTGTCCGCGTTGATCGCCGGGCAGTCGGTGGGGGCGGCGGAGGCCGTGTGGCACGGGGATGTGCTGCATGCGGTGAACTTCGCGGGTGGGTTGCATCATGCGATGCCGGGGCGTGCGTCGGGGTTTTGCATTTACAACGATGCGTCGCTGGCCATTGCACGGTTGCTGGAGTTGGGGGCCGGGCGGGTCGCGTATGTGGATGTCGACGTGCACCACGGGGATGGGGTGCAGGCCGCGTTCTGGGAGGATCCGCGGGTTCTGACGATTTCGCTGCACGAGCATCCTCGGACGTTGTTTCCGCAGACGGGGTGGGCTGAGGAGACGGGGGCGGAGGGGGCTGCTGAGGGGTCGGCGGTAAATGTGGCGTTGCCGGCGGGGACGGGGGACGCGGGGTGGCTGCGGGCGTTTCATGCGGTGGTGCCGGAGTTGGTTGCGGATTTTCGGCCGGATGTGCTGGTGACTCAGCATGGGGCCGATACGCATTTTGAGGATCCGCTGGCTCATCTTGCGGTTTCGCTGGATGCGCAGCGGGCGGTGCAGGTGGCGTGCCATGAGTTGGCGCATGAGTACGCCGGGGGGAAGTGGGTCGCGTTGGGTGGGGGCGGGTACGCGGTGGTGGACGTGGTGCCGCGGTCCTGGACGCATCTGGTGGGTGTGGCGGCGGGGCGGCCGGTGGCGCCTGAGGCGGTGATTCCTGAGGGGTGGCGGCAGGAGGTGTTTGCTCGGACGCGGCAGTCGGGGCCGGTGCGGATGACTGATGGGCGGTGGCCTGTGGGCTTTGCTGGGTGGGAGGCGGGGTACGACCCTGCGGATCGGTTGGATCAGGCGGTGTTGGCTACGCGGAGGGCTGTGTTTCCGTTGCGGGGGTTGCTGGCGTAGGGGTTCGCCCCCGCCGCCCTTACCCGTCCCATCCTCCAGGGGCGCTGCCCCTCCGACCCCGCCAGGGGCTTCGCCCCCTGGGCCCCCACCGGGGCTTCGCCCCCTGGGCCCCCACCAGGGCTTCGCCCCTGCACCCCATCGGCCTGCGGCCTCGTCCTCAAACGCCGGACGGGCTGGAAGTGGCTGAACGGCCTCGGCCTCAAGCGCTGGGCGGGCTGGAAGTGGCTGAACGGCCTCGGCCTCGGGTGGTGGATCGGTTGGAGGGGGCTGACCGTCTGGGCCTCAAGCGGTGGATCGGTTGGGTGTTCGCTACGCCAACTGTGGAGTCTTCCCCGGTTTGCCTGACGGGTACCGTCTTCGTCCGTCACCATCTCAGCCGTGTTGAGTGTTGGCGCGCTGCGTGCGCATCTGTTGGCTGGGCGGCTTGCCGGGGTTGTGGCTACGGCTCGGGAGGAGAGTCTGCGGAGTTATCGGATGTTCGCGGCTCGGGATCCTCGGGTGTTGATCGGGATTGATCCTGAAGGGGGGTGGGGTGAGCGGGATTTGCTGAGGCTGATGGCGGACAAGTGTGGGGTTTCGGCCGATCCGGCGTGTGTCTCCGGCCAAGATGTGATCGATCCGGAGCGGACTTTGGCCGCGCTTGACGCCTTCGCCGACCGGATCGGGGCGGTCGCGCAGCGTGGCGCGTCCGTGCTGTTCGGTACCGGGCATCCGCACCGTCTGCTCGGTTTCTACGCCGCCTTGGCGGACGTGATGTCGGCGGCGGGATGTACCGTACTCACACCAGTGCAGGGTCGCTGTGTCGACATAACGACCCGGTTTGGCCTACGCACGTACAACCTTGACTACGTACGGGGAGTCGCGCTGATGCGAGAACCGGATGCCTTCCGCTCCGGTTGTGAGACCGGCGTGCACACGCACTCGCCGCTCCCGGTTCGTACCGTGCTGGCGGCGGCGGCCGAGTCCGGCGGGCCATTGCCCGAGTTGGTGATCGGTGATCACGGGTGGGTCTGCGGGGCAGGTCAGCTGGGGTTTGAGGCCATTGGGCTGGCGGATACCGATGACCCTGCGCTCTTCGTGGGGGAGGCTGAGGGGTCCGTGTCCGTCGTCGTTCCACTTGATGACGCTGTGCGGTCCGATTACTACCTGCCGCTTACCCGCTACGTACTCAATCGGGCGTGTCTGTCACAGTAGGCCGCCGATGGGTGCACCTCTTCCCCATTCGCATCACCCGCCCCTACATTGGGGAGTGAGCACGCAGCGACGAAGAGTCACCGGAAGGGGAAGCCGGTGGCCGTCGAGTGCGGAAGGTTCAGGTGTGTCATGGCTGCAGCTGGCGAGAGGCCTCTGAACGAGGTTCAGTTCCTTACCGTGGCGGAAGTCGCCTCGGTGATGCGAGTGTCGAAGATGACCGTGTACCGGCTGGTGCACAGCGGTCATCTGCCCGCGATCCGGGTGGGGCGGTCCTTCCGCGTCCCCGAGCAAGCGGTTCACGAGTACCTTCGCGAGAGCTATGTGGGGGTGGAAACCGCCTGACGACCGTGGCCCGGGGAGGCCTTCAGGGCACTGTCGGATCCACCCCGGTCCCCTCGATTACGACCTCAGCGCTCGGGCGGGTAGGCTGGCCCCTCGTAGGTCGTATGGGCCCATGTCGCCCAGCACCGAGTGATGAGAAGTGAGCGAGGGTTGTCGTGGGCTCTGTTATCAAGAAGCGGCGCAAGCGGATGGCTAAGAAGAAGCACCGCAAGCTGCTCAAGCGCACGCGCGTCCAGCGCCGTAACAAGAAGTAGTCCGCCGTCCGCCAAGGACGAGGACTACTGACGGCGCAGAAGACGTCGTGAGAGCGTTTCAGTGGCCCCCCACCGCACTCGGTGGGGGGCCACACGCGTGTCTGCGGGGCCGGTGTTCCGGGCGTACGCCGGTGTTTCACATGGCTTGGTCCGTTCGGTACCTCGGTGGCAGTCGTCACTTCGTGCATTGGGCGGTCATCACAGCGCAACACCGAGCCGCTAAGTTGGCGGCACACGCGGAACACGGCAGGGTAACGAGCAGCGGTGTGTCGGGGCTGGACGATTTCTGGAAGGAAGGCGCTGATCTTGGGGAAGGTCGTGCTCGTGACCGGAGTGGCCCGTCAGCTGGGGGGCCGGTACGTACGACGGATCCAGCGTGACCCACAGGTGGACCGGGTGGTCGCCGTGGACGCGGTCCCGCCCGCGCATCATCTGGGCGGCGCCGACTTCATCCAGGCCGACATCCGGCAGCCGGCCATCGCGCGCGTGCTCGCCGAGACGGGCGCCGACACGGTCGTCCACATGGATGTGACGGCCACCGCGCTGGGCAGCGGCAGCCGGGCCACGGTCAAGGAGACCAACGTCATCGGGACGATGCAGCTGCTCGGTGCTTGTCAGAAGTCCCCCAGCGTCAAGCGGCTCGTCGTGAAGTCCAGTACGAATGTCTATGGGTCCGCGCCTCGCGATCCCGCCGTCTTCACCGAGACGACCCCGCCGAAGTCGCTGCCCAGCGGCGGCTTCGCGAAGGACACGGTCGAGGTCGAGGGGTATGTACGGGGCTTCGCGCGCCGTCGGCCGGATGTCGCCGTGTGTGTGCTGCGGTTCGCCAACATCCTCGGCCCCACCGCCGACACACCGCTCGCCTCGTACTTCTCGCTGCCGATCCTGCCGACCGTGTTCGGTTACGACCCGCGGCTGCAGTTCGTGCACGAGGACGACGTGATCGACGTACTGCGGATCGCCTCGCACGAACCGGAGCGCGGGACCCTCAACAGCGGGACCTTCAACATCGCCGGCGACGGCGTCCTGCTGCTCTCCCAGTGCTCCCGGCGGCTCGGCCGGCCCACGGTGCCGCTGCTTCTGCCTGCCGTCACCTGGGCGGGCTCGCTGGTGCGTACGCTGGGTATGACGGACTTTTCGCCCGAGCAGATCCGGCTGCTGACCCACGGCCGGGTGGTGGCGACGGACCAGATGCGTGAGACGCTCGGATTCAAGCCGAAGTACACGACCGCCGAGACCTTCGCGGAGTTCGCGCGCAGCCGCGGTCCCGGACTCCTGCCACCGGAGGTCCTCGCGGGGGCCGTCGACCGGATCGCCGCGCTGCCCTTCCCGGGCAGCGGCCACCCCCCGACGCAGAGCGCCAACTGAGGAGCGCATCAACGATGGCGGACGCCAAGGTCATTCCGTTCGACGACGACCGGTCCCGCGGGAGCGCCGTACAGCGGCCGCCGCGGCGCCGGACCAGTTCGGGGAGCCGGCGCAAGAGTGGTGAACCCGCGCTGGTCCGTGAGGTCCAGCCCCTGCCCGGGCGGGCGCTCACGCAGGATGATGTCCCTGTGACCCGTGAGGAACAGCCGCCGCAGCGGCCCAAGGACGACGGCGGCCTGGAGCGGCGCATCGCGGGCGGCCTCGCCTTCCTGCGCCGCCGGCTGACGGGGGACTACGAGGTCGACGACTTCGGCTACGACGAGGAACTCACCGACCATGTCCTGATGTCCCTGCTGCGTCCGGTGTACGAGAAATACTTCCGGGTCGAGGTGAAGGGCATCGAGAACATCCCCACGGACGGCGGTGCCCTGATCGTCGCCAACCACTCCGGCACGGTCCCGCTGGACGGCCTGATGATGCAGGTCGCCGTGCACGACCATCACCCGGTCGGCCGCCACCTCCGCCTCCTCGCGGCCGACCTGGTCTTCGTGCTGCCGGTGATCAACGAACTGGCCCGCAAGCTCGGTCACACCCTGGCCTGCGCCGAGGACGCCGAACGGCTGCTGGCCCAGGGCGAACTGGTCGGGGTGATGCCGGAGGGCTTCAAAGGCATCGGCAAGCCTTTCAGCGAGCGCTACAAGCTCCAGCGCTTCGGCCGTGGCGGCTTCGTCTCCACGGCACTGCGCCAGGGCACCCCGATCATCCCGTGCTCGATCGTCGGGGCCGAGGAGATCTACCCGATGATCGGCAACGCCAAGACCCTGGCCCGGGTCCTCGGTTTCCCGTACTTCCCGCTGACGCCGACCTTCCCGTGGCTCGGCCCGCTGGGCGCGGTCCCGCTGCCGACGAAGTGGACGATCCAGTTCGGCGAGCCGATCCCCACGGACGGCTATCCCCCGGAGGCGGCGGAGGACCCCATGCTGATGTTCAACCTGACGGACCAGGTCAGGGAACAGATCCAGCACACCCTCTACAAGCTGCTGGTGCAGCGCCGCTCGGTCTTCTTCTGAGACCTGACCTGAGACCTGACACCTGACTCGACATCGGCAGAAGAAACGCCTGTACGACGACGGGGGTGCCCTTCAGATGAAGGGCACCCCCGTCGTCGTACAGGCGCAACTGCTACTCCACGTCCTCGCCGTCGATGCCCAGACCGGGCAGCAGGCCCGGGAGCAGTGGCGGGAGCGTGACGTCCGGCTCGGTGCTCGGGGTGCTGCTGCCGGACGGGGTGGCGCTGCCCGAGTTCTTCGGCGGGTCGAGCAGACCGCCGGTGCTGCCGCCGAGCAGACCGTCGCTCTCGCCACCGGAGTCGGACGGCCTGCTGGGCTTCGTGTCGCTGGAGCCGCCACGGTCCGACGTGCCGCTCCCCGTGCTCGGTGGCGCGGACCGGTCGGCGCCGGAGGAACCGGTGGACGTCGATCCGGAGCCCTGCCGCTGACCGTCATCGCCGCCGCCGTGGGACGGCGGCTGCGGAAGCAGGGACTGCAGCGGGGCGACCTCTTCGTCTATGGCGTCGAAGACCGACGACACCTGCTCGCTCACGTCCCCCAGCTGCACGGGCAGCCGCTGGCGCAGGGCGCCCCAGGCATCGCGGTGCGAGCTTGAGAAGGCGGAGAGGGCCTGGATGGGGCCCAGGGACTCAGGGTCGCGTTCATAGGCCGCGCTCAGCAGCCGGTGGCCCTCGGAGGCGTCGTGCGTCATGCCGGACAGGGCACGGCGGATCGCGCCGACCGACTCGTGGTCGAGCTGTCCGCTGCGGTCGCGCTCCATGAGCCGCCGGGCCTCGCTGAGCCTGGTGGAGGCCTGGTCGAGGTAGGAACGGCCGCGCTCGTCGTCCCCGTCGGACAGGTAGTTGAGCTTGAAATCCTCTATGCCGCGCTTGAGCCCGTACAGCGAGTCGCCGGGCAGTGCGTCGGAACTCGCGGCGGCGACGCCACCGAAGGCCCCGGCGGCGACCCCGACGCTGAGCCCGCCGGCGGTGAGGCCCTTGGCCAGCCGAGTGCGTGGCCGCAACTTGCCCAGCGGGCTCGCACGATGGGTTCCGTGCCCCCGATGGGACCGCTGCTCCGGCATCGAGGGTGCGGTCGTCCCGCCACCCACGGCACCCTCTTGGAGCATGGCCTCCATGGCGGCCACCAGCTGTGCCCGCTGGACGACCTTGACCTCGGGGTCCATTTCCGGCTTGGGCAGCTCGCCGAGACCGGTCGCGAGGGCCACCATGCGCCCCTGCTCGGTCTGTTCCGCAGCAGCCGCTGCCGGTGGTGCCTCGGACTGCTCGGCCGCCGGGCCCCGGTCGGACTCCTCCAGGGCCTGGGCGAAGGCGTTCGCCCGCCGGTGCGCCGATACGTTCGCGATCACTGGCGGCACCTCCTCTCGTCATGACGGTCGACTCCCCAGGGGGTCCTGAGGGTTGCACTCCCTGACCGAATCCACACGATCGAGTGATCGAAGTCGGTCGGGGAGTGACCACAGGGAGCCTGCATCCCGCACAACGAGCGGCGCGGCACTTGGGTTACGGACGATGGATGATCCGACTGTGAAGTCAACGGAACGTCACTGTAGGTGAGTTGGGGATGGCTGAGCGTGTACGGGCGGTCAGCGGGCGTCGTCCGGGAGGAGCCGGGCGAGGGTGCGGACGGCACGGTACTGGAGGGTCTTGATGGCGCCCTCGTTCTTGCCCATCACGCGGGCGGTCTCGGCGACGGAGAGGCCCTGCAGGAAGCGGAGGGTGACGCACTCCTGCTGCTGGGGGTTGAGCCGGCGTACGGCGTCGAGGAGGGCGGCGTTGGAGAGGGACTCCAGGACGGAGTCCTCGGGGGAGCGCTCGACCTCGTTGGCGTCGAGCATCTCGCCGGTGGTCACCTCCAGCCGGAAGCGGCTGGACTTGAAGTGGTCGGCGACGAGGTTGCGGGCGATGGTGACCAGCCATGCCCCGAAGTCGCGCCCCTGCCAGGTGAAGGTGCCGATCCTTCTGAGCGCCCGCAGAAAGGTCTCGCTCGTAAGGTCCTCGGCGGTCGCCTTACCCCCCACCCGGTAGTAGATGTACCGATAGACGGTGTCGCTGTACTGGTCGTAGAGGCGCCCGAAGGCATCGGCCTCGCCGGCCTGTGCGCGCTCGACGAGGTCCATCATGCGCGCGCTGTCGCTGTCCGCGGCCGGACGGCGAGCGGTGGTGGTACCGGCCGAACGCCCTCGTCTGCTGACTTCCCGCCCGTCACCCGACCGCCGCCCCCCGACGAGGGCGCTGCGCGCCGACCCCTGTTCAAGGCCGTCGGCGAGCGCGTAGCACGGGCCGGCCTGCGCTGAGGCGGCGGCGAGGGTGGGGACGGCGTACGCGGTGGGGACGAAGCCGCGCAATAGGTCTAGGACCGTTGCGCGCAGCGTAGCCAGGCCCGAGGCGTCAACCCCGACGTGTGGGTACACGGGACTCCCAGAGGCAGAGCTTCCATCACGTGCAGTGCGGGACCGTTCACCCGTCGTAGCGACGGAAGGGGTACCGGTTTGCGTCTGAGGAGAATAACGCTTCGTGTAGGCATTGCTACGCCCAGTTGCTCAAATCATCGATTCCGTCGCTTCTGTAACCGATTGACGGTCGATCAAGTGCCGCACAGTGACCGGTTGTTGATCGTTAGTGGTCGGGTTCCGGTCAGGAGCGGCGCGTGTTGTGGCCGTGTGCAGCCAACGGGACTGGATGGGGCGGTGCGGGGGTACGACCACTGGATTGCCCGGGGTTTGCGGCGTGGCCCGGCGTGGCCCGGCGTGGTGGCCGGGCGGGGGCGCGGCTCGGCGGGGGCGATACGCAGCCCGGCGTTCGCGGGGCGCGGCTTGGGGGTCAGCGGCGGCGGCGGGTCAGGGCGATCGCCGCTGCTGTGCCTCCGGCTACCGCGCCGACGCCGGCGGCGGCGGGGATGCCCACCTTGGCGGCCTTGCGGCCGGTGCGGTAGTCGCGGAGGCGCCAGTCGAGGTCGCGGGCGTGCTTGCGGAGCTTGGTGTCGGGGTTGATGGCGTAGGGGTGGCCGACCAGGGAGAGCATCGGGATGTCGTTGTGGGAGTCGCTGTAGGCGGCGCAGCGGGTGAGGTCCAGGCTCTCTGCCGTGGCCAGCGCGCGTACTGCCTCCGCCTTCGCCGGGCCGTGCAGCGGTTCGCCCACCAGCTTGCCGGTGTACACGCCGTCCACCGACTCGGAGACCGTGCCCAGTGCGCCCGTGAAGCCCAGGCGCCGGGCGATCACCGTGGCGATCTCCACCGGCGCCGCGGTGACCAGCCACACCTTCTGGCCGGCGTCCAGGTGGGCCTGGGCCAGTGCGCGGGTGCCGGGCCAGATGCGGTCGGCCAGGTACTCGTCGTAGATCTCCTCGCCGATCGTCATCAGCTCGGCCACCCGGTGGCCCTTGACGATCGACAGGGCGGAGTCGCGCGCGTCCTGCATGTGCTCGGGGTCCTCGACCCCGGCCAGCCGGAACCACGCCTGCTGCCAGGCGAACTTCGCGAGATCGCGGGTCTCGAAGAACTTCCGCTTGTACAGTCCCCGCCCGAAGTGGAACAGCGCGGCGCCCTGCATCACGGTGTTGTCGAGGTCGAAGAACGCGGCGGCCTTGTCGTCGCCGAGTACGGGGAACTCCGGTTCCCCCTTGTCCTTCTCAGCGGACGGCGGCGGTTCCTGCTCCTGCGTGGATTTGCGCGCGGCCTCCGCCGACGCCTCGCCTGCCAACACGCTCCGGGCGGTGGCGGAGCGCCTACGGGGAGTGAGCCATCCAAGAGCGGCCATGGCGTGAGCATAGCCAGTTTGTTCGGTGGTTCCGGAGTCGGCGGGTTCGGTGGCTGTGAACTCTCTGCGACCGTGCGGTTAATCCGGGCCCGCCGCGGCGCGAGAATGGCCGTATGAGTCCTATCTTCCGGCGGCCCGCCGCCCGTGCCCGGCTCGTCACGCTCCTTCGCAAGCCCGGCTGCCATCTGTGTGACGACGCGCAGCTGGTGGTCGAGAAGGTCTGCGCGGACCTTGGTGTTCCATGGGAGGAGAAGGACATCACCCAGGACTCCCGACTCCATGACCAGTACTGGGAGCAGATCCCGGTCGTGCTGGTCGACGGGGAGCAGCACACGTTCTGGTTGGTGAACGAGGACCGTCTCCGCAAGGCTCTGGCCAAGCACTGACCGACCAGTCCAAGTTCGCGGGAAACTGGCTTAGGATCGACGGCGACCTGGTCTCGGGGGGTGGGGATTGTTGAGGAGAGTGTCCGGTTTTGAACCCCGTGTCGGCCCGGAGGGAACAGCGCGTGACCCCGGTCACGTTGCCCGGGCAAATCGGACACCATCTTTGTGCACGCGTTCACAAAGACATAGCCTGCATTCGACGGGGCGGTCCTGGGACGTGTGACCGCCGGCCCCGCTCTACCCGCAGGAGCACCGTGGCAACTGGCCGAACTCACCGACCGGCGACCCGTAGCCGAGGGATTCCCGAGGCCACCGTCGCCCGGCTTCCGCTGTACCTCCGCGCGCTGACCGGACTGTCGGAGCGCTCGGTACCCACGGTCTCCTCCGAGGAGCTGGCGGCCGCGGCGGGGGTCAACTCCGCCAAGCTGCGCAAGGACTTCTCGTATCTCGGCTCGTACGGCACCCGTGGTGTCGGCTACGACGTCGAGTATCTCGTCTACCAGATCTCCCGCGAACTCGGCCTGACCCAGGACTGGCCGGTCGTGATCGTCGGTATCGGTAACCTCGGCGCCGCCCTCGCGAACTACGGCGGGTTCGCCTCCCGTGGCTTCCGGGTCGCCGCGCTGATCGACGCCGATCCGGAGATGGCCGGAAAGCAGATCGCCGGGATCACCGTCCAGCACAGCGACGACATGGAGCGGATCATCTCCGACAACGGCGTCTCGATCGGGGTCATCACCACCCCGCCGGGCGTCGCCCAGCAGGTCTGCGACCGGCTCGTCGCCGCCGGCATCACCTCCATCCTGAACTTCGCGCCGACCGTGCTGACCGTCCCGGACGGCGTCGACGTGCGCAAGGTCGACCTCTCCATCGAGCTGCAGATCCTCGCCTTCCACGAGCAGCGCAAGGCAGGCGAGGAGGCCGCGGCGACCGACGGCGCCGGTCCGGTCGCCGCCGTGCGCGGCGAGTCCGCCGACAAGGGGCCCGACGGGGACGTACCCGCCGTGATGCCGGCATGAGTCTCCTCGTCGTCGGGCTGAGTCACCGCAGCGCTCCGGTCAGCGTCCTGGAGCGGGCCGCGCTGTCCGCGGACGCCCAGATCAAGCTGCTGCAGGACACGGTCGCCGCCGAGCCGGCCACCGAGGCCGCCGTCCTGGCCACCTGCAACCGCATCGAGCTGTACGCGGACGTGGACAAGTTCCACGCGGGTGTCGCCGAGCTGTCCACGCTGCTCGCCCAGCACAGTGGGGTCGGCCTGGAGGAACTCACTCCTTACCTGTACGTGCACTACGAGGACCGGGCCGTTCACCACTTCTTCTCGGTGGCCTGCGGGCTGGACTCGATGGTCGTGGGCGAGGGCCAGATCCTCGGCCAGATCAAGGACTCCCTCGCGACGGCCCAGGAGCTGCACACCGCGGGACGCCTGCTCAACGACCTGTTTCAGCAGGCGCTCAGAGTCGGCAAGCGCGCCCACTCCGAGACCGGGATCGACCGTGCGGGCCAGTCCCTGGTCAGCTTCGGCCTGGAGCAGCTGGCCGTCGGCAGGCCGGTCGACGGCTGGGCCCGCGGCAAGAAGGCCCTGGTGATCGGCGCGGGTTCGATGTCCTCGCTGGCCGCGGCGACGCTCGCGCGGGCCGGGGTCGCCGAGATCGTGATCGCCAACCGGACCTACGACCGCGCCGAGCGCCTCGCGCAGATCCTCACCGAGGGCGACGACACGGACGTGCTGGCCCGCGCGGTACCGATGGAATCGGTGCCGGCCGAGCTGACACGTGCCGACGTCGCGGTGTCGTGCACCGGGGCGACGGGGCTGGTGCTGGCGGCCGAGGAGGTGGCTGCGGCCGTTGACGGGCGGGTGCCGGACGTCGTGGCCGGGCGGGGGTGGGTCGGGCGGCCCGGCGCTGACGGGGTGCCGCCTCCCACCCGTACCGCCCCGGCGGCACGACCGCCCGCAGGCCATGTGGGTGACGAGAACTGCCCGCTCGATCTTGCCGCCGTTCAGCCCGGCTTCTCCGTCATGGGTGAAGCCGCCGTGGCCGGGATGGACGCCGCCACGCTGGAGCAGCACGCCACCTGGGTGGACAACGGCGCCGTCGACCACCGGGAAGCCGCCCGCCGGGCCGAGGCGGACGCCGAGCTGATCACCGCGCTCGCCGCGACCGCGGCCACCGCCGGGCGGATCCCCGAGCGGCGCAGGCCCGAGCCGGTGGCGGTCGTTCCGCGGCCGGAGCCGGTGCTGTTCCTGCTGGACCTGGCGATGCCGCGCGACATAGACGCGGCCGTGCACCGGCTCGCCGGCGTGCGGCTGGTGGACATCGAGTCGCTGGCGGAGGCGTCCGCGGACGCTCCGATGGCGGCCGACGTCGACCAGGTCCGCCGTATCGTCTCCGACGAGGTGGCGGCGTTCGGGGCGGCGCTGCGGGCCGCGCACATCACGCCGACCGTGGTCGCGCTGCGGACGATGGCCGCCGATGTCGTGGCCACCGAGATCGCCCGTCTGGAGGGCCGGCTGCCCGGTCTCGACGACAAGCACCGGGCGGAGATCACGCAGACCGTGCGGCGTGTCGTCGACAAGCTGCTGCACGCGCCGACCGTACGGGTCAAGCAGCTCGCGGCAGAACCCGGCGGCGCCGGGTACGCCGATGCACTGCGGACCCTGTTCGACCTCGACCAGGAGACGGTGGCCTCCATCTCCCGCGCCGAGGACAGCACCAGCAAGAAAGACCGAGGCTCGGCATGAGTGACGACAAGGCACTGAGGCTGGGGACCAGGCGGAGCAAGCTCGCCATGGCCCAGTCCGGGCAGGTGGCGGAGGCCGTGAGCCGGGTGACCGGACGGCCCGTCGAGCTCGTCGAGATCACCACGTACGGCGATGTCTCCCGGGAGCAGCTCGCGCAGATCGGCGGCACGGGTGTCTTCGTGACCGCGCTGCGGGAGGCGCTGCTCAAGGGGGAGGTCGACTTCGCGGTTCATTCGCTGAAGGACCTGCCGACCGGGCAGCCGGACGAACTGGCGCTGGCCGCGGTGCCCGAGCGTGAGGACCCGCGGGACGTGATCGTCGCCCGGGACGCGCTGAAGTTCACCGACCTGCCGCGCGGGGCGCGCATCGGTACGGGCTCGCCGCGGCGGATGGCCCAGCTGAACGCGTACGCGCGGAGCCATGGGCTGGATATCGAGACGGTTGCGATTCGCGGGAACGTGGATACGCGCGTCGGGTATGTGCGCGATGGTGAGCTGGATGCGGTGGTGCTGGCCGCGGCCGGGCTCCAGCGCATCGGCCGGATCGACGAAGTGACCGACTTCCTGTCGGTCGACACGGTTTTGCCCGCCCCCGGCCAGGGGGCACTCGCGATCGAGTGTGCCGCGGACAACGCGGACCTTGTCGCAGCGCTCTCGGAGCTCGACGACCCGTTCACGCGGGTCGCCGTGACCGCGGAGCGATCACTGCTCGCCGCCCTGGAGGCCGGTTGCAGTGCGCCTGTGGGCGCGCTGGCCGACCTTCCCCCACTCTCGGCTCCGCTTGAGCGGGGGGACCCCCAGGCCGACGGGCAGATTGTCAAGGAAATGCGCCTGCGCGGCGTCGTCGGCACGACCGACGGCACGCGGATGGTGCAGTTGTCCACCACCGGTCCCGTGCCCGAGACGTACGACCAGGCAATGGCGCTCGGCCGTGAACTCGCGGCCGAGATGCTTGCCCAGGGCGCGGCCGGTCTGATGGGGGAGCGAGCACATTGAGCCCCACCACCCTTCCCGCCGGTCCGGAACACGGGCACGTCACCTTCCTGGGTGCCGGACCCGGAGATCCGGGACTGCTGACTCTGCGCGCCGTCGAGGCGCTGGCGAACGCGGACGTTCTCGTCGCCGAGCACGAGGTGCTCGACGTCGTACGCGCTCACGCCAGATCGGGCGTCGCCGTCGTGAACACGGAACCGGGTCCTTCGTCGGACCCGCATCCGGGCACAGGCACGCCTCAACTAACGGTTGTTGACGGTCAGTCAACAACCGTGGGCGCCCCCGCCGTGCGGGATGCCGCACATCTTGTCATGGAGGCCGCGCGGGGCGGCAGGCGGGTGGTACGTGCGGTCTCGGGGGACCCGGGACTAGATACGTACGCCGCCGAGGAAATGCTCGCCTGCGCCGCCGCGGGTGTGCCGTTCGAGGTCGTGCCGGGTGTGGCGGCAGCCGTCGGGGTGCCCGCGTATGCCGGTGTTCCGCTGCGGGACGCGCAGGGCGCCGATGTGCGGTTCGTGGACGCGCAGACCGCGTCGGACCGGTGCTGGACCGAGGTCGGTGCGTCGGACGGCACGGTCGTCGTGTCGACGACCCTGGAGTCGGTGGCCGCGGCCGCGGGCGAGCTGGTGTCCGCCGGGCGCAAGCCCGATACGCCGATGACGGTCACCGTCGCCGGGACGACGACCCGGCAGCGGACGTGGACCGCCACGCTGGGGACGATCGCGCAGACGCTGAAGCAGGCGAAGGTACTGCCCTCGCCCGATGGCGGGCGGCCCGTGATAGCCGTGGTCGGGGAGCGTTCCGCCGCGGCTCAGCGTGAGCAGTTGTCGTGGTTCGAGTCCAAGCCGCTGTTCGGCTGGAAGGTGCTCGTTCCGCGTACGAAGGAGCAGGCGGCGTCGCTCTCCGACCAGTTGCGGTCGTACGGGGCCGTACCGCACGAGGTGCCGACGATCGCCGTCGAGCCGCCGCGGACGCCTCAGCAGATGGAGCGGGCGGTCAAGGGACTGGTGACCGGGCGGTACGAGTGGATCGCCTTCACCTCGGTGAATGCGGTCAAGGCCGTTCGGGAGAAGTTCGAGGAGTACGGGCTCGATGCGCGGGCCTTTGCCGGGATCAAGGTCGCCGCGGTGGGGGAGCAGACCGCCAAGGCGCTGGTCGCGTTTGGTGTGAAGCCGGATCTCGTGCCGAGTGGGGAGCAGTCGGCGGCGGGGCTGCTGGAGGACTGGCCGCCGTACGACCCCGTGTTCGATCCGATCGACCGGGTGTTCCTGCCGCGGGCCGACATCGCCACCGAGACGCTGGTGGCGGGTCTCATCGAGCTTGGGTGGGAGGTCGACGACGTCACGGCTTATCGGACCGTGCGGGCGTCGCCGCCGCCTGCGGAGACCCGGGAGGCGATCAAGGGGGGCGGGTTCGATGCGGTGCTGTTCACGTCGTCCTCTACGGTGCGGAATCTGGTGGGTATCGCCGGGAAGCCGCACAACGTGACCGTGATCGCCTGTATTGGGCCCGCTACGGCCAAGACCGCCGAGGAGCATGGGCTTCGGGTGGATGTCATGGCTCCGGAGCCGTCCGTGCACAAGTTGGCCGAGGCGTTGGCCGACTTCGGGATGCGGCGGCGGGCCGCGGCGGTGGAGGCCGGGGATCCGGTTACTCGGCCGAGTGAGCGGCGGCCGGGGGCGCGGAGGCGGCGTACGACGTAGCTGCGCTGGAAGTGCCGCGATATGTCGTCGGCTGTCATGTCGTCGGCCGTCTGCGGCGCCGTCGTGGCTGGTCGCGCCCGCGCGGCGGAGCCGCATATGTCACAGCCCCGCGCCCCTTCGGGGCGCTGCCGAACCGCAGTGGACTTTGCCCGGCCTGTCAGGCGCTCGCTGGTGTCACCGTGTGGCCGTAGCGCAGGAGGTTCTTCGGGTCGTACGTCGACTTGTCCTGGCGCAGGCGGGTGTAGACCTCCGGGGTCCACGCTCGGGCGCGGTCGGATTCGTTGCCGGGGCGGCCGTGGATGTTGACCATGGAGCGGCCGGTGCCGTAGGGGGCCATGGCGGTGTTGAGGGCTGCCGTCGCTGCTTCCACGGCCTCGGCCGCTTCCGGGGTGGGGACCACGGCGACTGTTTCCAGCAGGTGGCTTGCGTCGCGGGCGCAGATCGCGTCCTCCGTGGCGGCCGGGCGGGCCAACGCGCCGCCCATGTGGCGTAGTTCGACGATCAGGAGAGGGTAGTCGGGGGGCGCTGCCGGGCCGGACCGGGCCAGGAGGGTGTCTACCGCCTCGGGGGGCAGGTCTGCCAGCAGAGCGCACGACTCCCTTGCGGGCAAGGGGTCTTGGGGTTCCGCGTAGATCGAGTCCACGGCGGTGCAGTCGGTGTAGTCCATCTCGTCGACCGTGTCGAAAACGACGGGTGCGGCGGAGCGGACGGGGTCGAGGAGGCGTTGGCCGTCGGCTGGGGCGCCGGTCCAGGTGATGGCGACACGGGCCCAGAAGCGGCCGCGCAGGGGTTCGGGGATCGCCGGGAGCGGGGGGAGGCGGAGGAGGGTGAACGCCGAGCACATCTGGGTGGGGACGGTGGGGGTCCAGTCGGCCCAGGCGCGGAGGAGGGGCTCCGCGTGGTCGCCGGCGCAGTAGATGCCGCCGCCGAGGATGCGGGACAGGGGGATCAGCTCGGTCACGAGTGAGGTGACTACGCCTACGTTGCCCTTGCCGCCGCGCAGGGCCCAGAACAGCTCCGGTTCGTGGGTCGCGTCCGTTTCGCGGAGGGTGCCGTCGGGGGTGACGACCTGGAAGGAGCGGACCAGGTCGGAGGCGTATCCGTAGGTGCGGCCGAGGATCGGGAGGCCGCCGCCGAGGGTGTAGCCGATCACGCCCGCGTCTGTGGAGGAGCCGTTGAGGGCGGCGAGGCCGTAGGGGGCGGCGGCCTCCAGGACGTGGCGCCATTTCGCGCCTGCGGCGATCGTTGCGGTGCGGTCGGAGGCGTTGATGTGTACGTCCGTCATGCGGGACGTGTTGATCAGCAGGCCGTTGTCGATGGGGAAGTTGGCGCCGTGGCCGGTGCCCTGGACGGCTACGGGGGTGTTGGTGGTCGCTGCCCAGCGCATCGCGGCGACTATGTCGCCGGGGGTGGTGGCGCCTACGACCAGGTCCGGGATGTGGCGGGCGGCCAGGTTGAAGCCGGTTACTTCGTCGGCGTAGCCGTCGTCCGTGGGGCGCAGGACCGGGCCGAGGATGTCGGAGAGGGCGAACAGGTCGGGGGTGTCGTGGGGGTGGTGGGTGTGGCGGGCGGTCGTCATCGGGTCCTCCCCGTTGGGGTTCGGGGGGCTTGGTCTCGGGGCTTGCTCGTTCTTTCAGCTTGGACCCGTGGGTCGTGGGGCGCATGCGGGGTGCATTCGGGGTGCCTCCCGGCGGGGCCGCGGGGTCGTGGGGTCGTGGGGCCGCGGGGTCGTGGGGCCGCGGGGTCGTGGGGTCGTGGGGTCGTGGGGCCGTGGGGTCGTGGGGCCGCGGGTTCGTGGGGGCTTGCGTAGCGCTTGCGCAGCGCCTTCGGTTTCGTTGTGGGGCGGGGCCGCGGTGGGGGGCCCGTCTCGACGCCGCGTCGGCAAAGGGGGGTGTGCGTCGGGCGTAGCCTCGTTGCATGACGACGTACGGATCTTTTCCCGGTGCCCGGCCCCGTCGGCTGCGTACCAGCCCTGTCATGCGGCGGATGGTTGCCGAGACCCGGCTGCATCCGGCCGACTTCATCCTGCCCGCGTTCGTGCGGGAAGGCGTGAGTGAGCCGGTCCCGATCGCGGCCATGCCCGGGGTCGTGCAGCACAGCCGGGACAGCCTGAAGAAGGCGGCCGCCGATGCCGTGGCGGCCGGGGTGTCCGGGATCATGCTCTTCGGGGTGCCGGAGGAGTCGAAGAAGGACGCCTTGGGGACGCCGGGGACCGATCCGGACGGGATTCTGCAGGTCGCGATCCGGGATGTGCGGGCCGAGGTCGGCGATGAGTTGCTGGTGATGTCTGATCTGTGTCTGGATGAGACCACCGATCACGGGCACTGCGGGGTGCTTGATGATCAGGGGCGGGTGGACAACGACGCCACGCTTGAGCGGTACGCCGAGATGGCTCAGGTGCAGGCGGATGCCGGGGCGCACGTCCTGGGGGCCAGCGGGATGATGGACGGGCAGGTCGGCGTTGTCCGGGATGCTCTTGATCAGATCGGGCGGGAGGACGTGGCGGTGCTGGCGTACACCGCCAAGTACGCCTCCGCCTTCTACGGGCCCTTCCGGGAGGCGGTCGGCTCGTCATTGCGGGGGGACCGGAAGACGTATCAGCAGGATCCCGCCAATGCGCGGGAGTCGCTACGGGAGCTGGCCCTGGACCTGGAGGAAGGGGCCGACATGGTGATGGTCAAGCCTGCCGGGCCCTATCTCGACATCCTGGCGCGGGTTGCGGATGTGGCGGATGTGCCGGTGGCTGCGTATCAGATCTCCGGTGAGTACTCGATGATCGAGGCCGCCGCCGAGAAGGGGTGGATCGACCGGGACCGGGCGATCCTGGAGACGCTGACCGGGATCAAGCGGGCCGGTGCGCAGAACATCCTTACCTACTGGGCCACCGAAGTCGCCCAGAAGGTGCGGTAGTTGCCGGATTGCCGGATTGGGGGGCCTGGGTGCGGGGGCAGGTGGTTCCTTAGGGTGCGGGCAGGTGCCGTCATCGTTCCCGAGGAGCCGCTACGTGACCGTCGTCGAGCCCGCGCCGTCCACTCCCGCGCCTGTGCCGCCGCTTGCCGGGCGGGCCCGCTCGGTCGGCGGTTCGCCGGTACGGGACATCCTGGCCGTCACCGCGCGGCCCGAGGTGATCAACTTCGCGGGCGGGCTGCCGGCGCCGGAGCTGTTCGATGTGGAGGGGATTGCGGCGGCCTATCAGGCGGTACTGACGGAGGCGCCCGCGCAGGCGTTGCAGTACTCCACGACCGAGGGTGAGCCGGGTCTGCGGGATGCGCTCGCCGGGCGGATGACGGTGCGCGGGCTGGCCACCGACGCCGACGACGTGCTCGTCACGACCGGCTCGCAGCAGGCGGTGTCCCTGCTGGCGACGGCGCTGCTGGAACCCGGCGACACGGTCGTCGTCGAGAACCCCTGTTATCTGGCGGCGCTGCAGGCCTTCGGCTTCGCGGGCGCACGGGTGGTGGCCGTGCCCGGCGACGGGGACGGCGTGGATCCCGCGGCGCTGGAGGAAGCGGTGGTGCGGGAGCGGCCGAAGCTGCTCTACACCGTGCCCACGTTCCAGAACCCCACCGGCCGCACCATGCCCGCCGAACGCCGGGCCGCCGTCGCGTCCGTCGCCGCCCGGCACGGACTGTGGATCGTCGAGGACGACCCGTACGGCGAGCTGCGCTTCGAGGGTGAGCGGGTGCCGTGGATCGCCGCGTACCCGGGCGCCGAGGACCGTACCGTCCTGCTCGGATCCTTCTCCAAGGTCATGGCGCCCGGACTGCGGCTGGGCTGGCTGAGGGCACCGGCCGCGTTGCGTCGCGCCTGCGCCGTCGCCAAGCAGGCCGCCGACCTGCACACCCCGACCGTCAACCAGCTCGCCGCGGCACGGTACTTGGCCGACCGGGACCTGGACGCCCACGTGGCCCGCGTCGCCCGCGTCTACGGCGAACGGCGCGACGCCATGCTCGCGGGGCTGGCCGACGCCCTCCCGCCCGGCTCGACCTGGAACCGGCCCGAGGGCGGCATGTTCCTCTGGGCCCGGCTGCCCGAGTCGTACGACACGACGGCACTGCTGGGGAAGGTGGTGCAGCAGAACGTGGCCTACGTCCCGGGTGCGCCCTTCTACGCCGGTGAGCCGGAGCGGTCGACGCTGCGGCTGTGCTTTGTGACGCAGACGCCGGAGGAGATCCGGGAGGGGCTGAGGAGGATGGGGATGGGGGTGGGGGTGGGGGTGGGGGTGGGGGGCGCGGGCTGTGACGCTTCAGGGGCGGGGCTCTAGTCCCACCAGAAGTGCCAGGCCGGCTGGTTGAGGAGGCGGTGCTCGGCGTAGGCGCGCAGGGTGGTGTCGCTGCTCTGCCAGATGTTGTCCGGGCAGAACGCGAAGTGCTCGGCGGCGAGTGCCTCGGCGTCGGTCTGGGTCGAGGGCGGGGCCGCGACGGAGACGAGCAGGTGGTCGAAGCCGAGCGCCACGACCCGTATGCCGAAGCGGTCCTCCCAGGAGCGGAGTACGGCGCACAGACGGGCCACGTCGTTCTCATGGTTCGCCGGGCCCGACCAGCCGATCGCCGCCGGTATGTCCGCACTGCGGCGCGCGGGGACCAGGGCGAGGTGCGGGTCCTTGAACGGCCCGCCGCCCGCCAGGAGCAGCGAGTCCGCGATCTCGGCGGCGGTGGAGTCGGGGTCGGGGGTGGGAGCGGACGGGTCGGGGGAGTCGGCTGAGGGGTACGGGGCTTCGGCCAGGCCGGGCCATTCCTCGCCGTCCTCGCCCTCGCAGTCCTCCCAGAGTTCCTCCAGTACCTCGTCCGCGTCGTGGTCGCCCGGATACGACGCCTCTCCCGGCATCAGCTCCCAGTCCTCCGGGCCGCTTTGACTCCCGCCGGTCTCTATCAGCACCGGCAGCAGCCCGGTCCGCGCGGCCGGTGCGCCGAGTTTCGTCCAGACGCCCACCGACGCGGGCGTCTCGGCATGCCACAACAACGGTTCGTGCCAAGGGCCTTCGTCGGTCGCGTCGATCAGTCGCCCCGGCGGAAGCGTGAGCCCGAGCGCACGACCGCTCGGATCGGCCGTGAGCGTGGGCAGCGGGTTGGGAAGTGTCGCCATGCCACCGAACTGTAGGGCCGACCACTGACAATGCCGGTCAACCGGTGATCACGCTCAGCGGACAGCGAACGCCGTGAACGCGGCTTGGGCCTCGGGGGATGCGGTGAAGGTGGGGCCGCTTTCCTCGGGGTTCTTGGAGTCGCGCCGCACGGCGTTTCGTGGCCGGGGCTCTCGCCGGGTGGGGGCTTGCCGGAAGCCCGCGCGTCGGCGACGTACTGCTGTGCGTGCGCGAGCTGGTGACGAACGCGTTGATGCACGGCGTGCCGCCCGGGCGGCAGTTGCGGCTGCTTCTGCGGTACGACCGGCGGGCGCTGGGGATCGAGGTGCACGACAGCGGGGGCGGTGTGCCCCGTGTGGTGGAGCAGCGGGACGAGGGCGGGCGGGGGTTGTTGCACGTCGCCGTGTCGAGTGACGGGTGGGGGGTGCGGGAAAGGGAGTTGGGGAAAGTGGTGTGGTGTGAGGTCGTCTGCGCCGCGACGGGGTGCGATGCCGATACCGTGTCGGCCGACGGGGCGACACACAGGGGGACGGGATGGCTGACGGGCCCGTACTCGCGCGGCTGCACTTCGGGCGTGAGGATGCCGAGCGGGATGTGACCGAGGGGCTGTTGCTGCGCGGGGGGTTTCTGCCCA
The DNA here is from genome assembly GCF_009709555.1 of Streptomyces blattellae. GTDB lineage: Bacteria > Actinomycetota > Actinomycetes > Streptomycetales > Streptomycetaceae > Streptomyces > Streptomyces blattellae. The sequence continues at coordinate 22,687 of NZ_WJBG01000119.1, forward strand.
ATGCCGCGTACCGTGCCGCGTTGAGCGGGCGGAAGATGCTGATCATCGGGCGCAAGGGGTCCGGTAAGAGCGCCATCTGCATGCAGTTGTCGGCGGACGGCGGGCAGCATGCCGGGACCGTGCTGGTCACGCCCGACGAGACCGCCGGTGAGGAGATCCGGCGGTTCGAGTTGCAGGGGCTGCCGGGGGACTCGGCGAAGGCGTTGATCTGGCGGTATGTGTTCGCCGTACATGCCGCTCGCCACCTGGTGACGCACGCCAAGGACGCGCACCGGCGCAAGCCCGACTCGGTGAAGGCGCTGGCGCGGTTTCTGAAGCAGAACGGCGAGTCGGCGGGCGGACGGCTCGGGGACCGGCTCGCGCAGGGGGCACGGGGACTGCAGACCTCGCTGTCCCTGGAGGCGTTCGGGGTCAGGGCGGGGCTGGACCTCGCGCAGGCGCAGGCCCCGTCGGAGGGGGCGCAGGCCGCCCGGCAGCTGGAGGTCGTCGAGCAGGGCGTGGCCGGGGCCTTCGCCGATCTCGGCTGTGCCGGTGGGCACGGGCCGCTGCTGGTCATGGTCGATCAGCTGGAGCAGGTGTGGTCGGCCGAGGCGGACAGCAACTCGATGGTGATCGGGCTGCTGCTGGCCGCGAAGCACGCTGTGAGTCTCTACGGCGGTGCCGTGCGGTTCCTGCTGTTCCTGCGCGCGGACATCTATGACTCGCTGTCGTTCGGGGAGGGCGACAAGTTCCGCGGGGACGAGCTGCGGATCACGTGGACCGAGCAGGCCTTGCGGGATCTCGCGCTGGCCCGGGCGCGGGCTTCCGCCGGGGCGGAGATGACGGCCGAGCGGTTGTGGGCGGAGCTGTTTCCGGCGGCGGTGGAGGGGGAGGAGACCGCGAGCTATCTGTTCCGGCGGTGTCTGCCCCGGCCGCGGGACGCCATCCAGTTCCTCAACCTCTGCCAGGAGACGGCCTGGTTGATCCATGGGCGGGAGCGGATCACGGAGGCGGATGTTCTGCAGGCGGGGCGGCAGTTCTCCGACTGGAAGCTGAAGGATCTGGCGCTGGAGTATCTGGTCGCGCATCCCTTCCTGAAGCATCTGTTTCCGCTCTTCCAGAACACGGGGTATGTGGTGACCCGTGCTGTCCTCGGCAGTCGTTTCGACGCGGCGGCCGAGTCACTGCACCGGCTGTTCCCGGCCTACACCGACGTGCTGACCCTCCCCGGCGTCATCGACGTCCTCTACGCCGTCGGCTTCCTCGGGGTCCGCCGCGGCAACGACGTGGTGTTCGCCGGGGGTGACGACCTGCCCGTGCAGGCCCACGAGACGGAGTTCCACGTCCATCCCTGCTTCCGGGCGGCGCTCGGGGCGACCAGCGCGATCGATCTGCGGCACTTCGAGCCTCTCGGCGCGACCACACGGGTCGTCCAGGGCGGCTTCCACCAGTACAACGACACGGGGTTCGCGTCCTATCCCACGCGCGACCACCAGCTGGTGCAGGACCTGAGGCGCTCCTGTCACTCCATCCTCGCCCAGACCAGCAGGGCGGTGAGCCTCGCCCAGGACGCCCGGGACGAGATCACCCGGCAGATCAACCGAGTCCTCGACGAGACCAGCATCCTGCTGTCGGGCACCGCGTCGAGCTTCGACCTGGAGGACCGGCTCCTGGTCACCACCCACTACTTCGACACCCTTGCCGCGCAACTGCTCGCCAGCGGGCTGGACGGCACCACCGGCGCGGGCGATGTCGTACGCCGTATCGAGGAGGAGGCGCGGCGGATGCGCCGGCGGCTGGGTGGATCGTACGGAAGCTCGGGCAGCTCCGCGGGGAGCTGAGCCACCATCGAAAACGGTGAGCGGCGGGAACGCGGCGTGGGAGGTCACAGGTGCGGGGCGTACTGCTCGCCGGGCGGTTTCGGATCGGCGAGCTGCTGGGCGCGGGCGGCATGGGGCAGGTCTGGAGGGCTCTGGACGAGCGGATGCGGCGGGATGTCGCGGTCAAGGTCGTGCATCCGCAGTACGGGATGGATGAGGCGGAGACGCAGGCCCGGTTCCAGCGCGAGGTGCAGCTGGCGGGGCGGCTGTCCCACCAGAACATCGTCACCGTGCACGACTGGGGTGAGGTGGCGGTCGACGGCCGGCGAACGCTGTTCCTGGTGATGGAGCTGGTGCACGGGGTGCCCCTGCACCGGCGGTTCAAGGATTCCACGCCGGCCTGGCCGCGTGCCGTCGGGTGGAGCGCACAGATCGCCGAGGCCCTGCACGCCGCGCACAGCCAGGGCGTCGTCCATCGGGACATCAAGCCCGCGAACGTGCTCCTCACTCCCTCGGGGACGGTCAAGGTCCTCGACTTCGGGGTCGCGAAGTTCATGGGCGAGACGATCGGGGCGCGTGCGCTCACGGTCACCGGGGTGCCGTTGGGGTCGCCGCCCTACATGTCTCCGGAGCAGGCGGATGGTGACCGGGACATCGATCACCGCAGTGACCTGTATTCGCTGGGGTGCCTGCTGTATCACGCGGTGACGGGGAGGCCGCCGTTCACGGGGTCCAGCCAGTGGGCGGTACTGCGCAAGCAGATGGAGGCGACTCCGGCGCCGCCGGGGTCGTATGCGGAGGGGCTTCCGCCTCCTTTGAACGACCTCGTCCTCAGCCTCCTCGCCAAACGACCGGAGGACCGGCCGGACGATGCGGGGGCCGTTCACGAGGCCCTGGTCACGATGCTGGTCGACCACGCGCTGACCTCGTCCGGCGATGACGTCCTGGACCTCGCCCAGCTGGGGCACGGCGGCTCTCTCTTCGAGCGCCATCTGCGGGAGGCGCGGGCGAGGGCGAACATGTTCCTGGAGGAGACGGTCGCGGAGGCCGCTGCCCGGCGGCAGCGTCTGAAGGAAGAACTGGCGGAGCGGCGGAAGGCCGTCGAGGCGGAAATCGGCGAGAACGTGGCCTGGGCCGAGCAACTCCGCGCTCGCACCGAACAGCAGGCCAGACGTCTCCTGGAGGAGAGGCGGGCCGAGGCGGAGCAGGCTCTGGCGGCTGCCCGTGCGGAGGCCGAAGAGATCCTGAGTCGGGCCCGCACCGACGCGGAGCTGATGCTGAAGGTGGCGTCCATGCGGGCCGAAGAGGCCACCGACCATGCCGGGAAACCGGGGACGCCTACCCGGCCTCGGACCGAATACAGCCCTGAGCTGGAGGCACTCAGGGCGCGGGCTGCTTCGATCGGGGCGCGGGCTGACTCGATTCTGCCGCCGGGTTCCCGCTTCCAGCTGGTGCGGCGGGGTTACGACCCCGGGCAGGTGGACGACCACATCCGCGATCTCAGGGGGAGCCGGATCAGGCGTCGGACTGAACTCACCGCGCTGGAGGACGAGTTCATCGAGCGAAAGCTCATTTCGCAGCCCCTGGCAAGCTTGTCCGAAGAGGAACGGGAGGCCGTGCGGCGGACCGCCTACCGCCGGTTGGCCGACATCTTCGCTCCGGGCCTGCAACTCCTCGCAGGCTCGCAGAGCGAAGTCCGGCCCAAGAGTGATGTGCCGCCGTTCGACCTGGTGCGGAAGGGCTATGACCGCAAGCAGGTCGACAGGCACATCGGCGAACTCCGCGACGAGCAGCACCGCTTGATGTACCGGATCATGGAGCTGAGGCGGCTCCTGGGACCGGGGCAGCCCCGGGAGCCGGATCAGCACTGATCACATTCTTGGTCAGACCTGGTCAGAGCCGCGCGGGCGTCCTGATCCCCAGCAGGGCCATGCCCTGGTGCAGCGTCCGGGCCGTCAGGTCGCACAGGAACAGGCGGTTCTCGGTCTGGTCCGTGGTGTCGGCCTTCAGGACCGGGCACTGGTCGTAGAACGACGTGTACAGGGACGCCAGCTGGTACAGGTACGCGGCCAGCTTGTGCGGGGCGTACTCCGCCGCCGCCTCGAAGACCGTGTCGCCGAACGCGTCCAGGTGGAGGCCCAGTGCCCGCTCCGCCGGGGCGAGTTCGAGTTCCGGATGGGCGGAGGGCCGTACGGCTCCCGCCTTGCGGAGGATCGACTGGATACGGGCGTACGCGTACTGGAGGTAGACGGACGTGTCGCCGTTCAGCGACACCATCTGGTCCAGGTCGAACTTGTAGTCCCGGTTCGGAGACGTCGACAGGTCCGCGTACTTCACGGCGCCGATGCCGACCTGCGCGGCCCGCTCCTGGATCTCGTCCTCGGTGAGGTCCTGCGCCTTCTCCCGTACGACCTCGGCGGCCCGCTGCACCGCCTCGTCCAGGAGGTCCTCCAGCTTCACCGTCTCGCCCTCACGGGTCTTGAACGGCTTGCCGTCCGCGCCGAGCACCGTGCCGTAGCCCATGTTGTGCGCGGTGACCTCGTCGCCCAGCCAGCCCGCCCGGCGGGCCGTCTCGAAGACCATCTTGAAGTGCAGGGACTGGCGTACGTCCACGACGTAGAGCAGCGTCGTCGCGTGCAGGTCGACGACCCTGTTGCGGATCGCGGTCAGGTCGGAGGCCGCGTAGCCGAAGCCGCCGTCCGCCTTTTGCACGATCAGCGGCACCGGCTGGTCGTCCTTGCCGCGGATGTCGTCGAAGAACACGACGAGCGCGCCCTCGGAGCGCACGGCGACGCCGGACTCCTCCAGCAGCCGCGCCGTCTGAGGCATCAGGTCGTTGTACGCGGACTCGCCGACGATCTCGTCGTCCCGGACCTCCATGTCCAGCTTCTCGAAGACCGAGTAGAAGTAGACCTTCGACTCGTCCACGAACTGCTGCCACAGGTCGAGGGTCTCCTTGTCGCCGGACTGCAGGGCGACGACCCGCTTCCGGGCCCGCTCCTTGAAGCCGTCGTCCGAGTCGAAGACCGCGCGCGAGGCCTTGTAGACCCGGTTCAGGTTGCTCATCGCCTGCTCGCCGTCCACCTCGGACGCCGGGGCCAGCTCGCCCGGGTTCTCGATCAGGTACTGGATGAGCATGCCGAACTGGGTGCCCCAGTCGCCGATGTGGTGCCGGCCGATCGTCTTCTCGCCGGTGAAGTCGAGCATGCCGCGCAGGGCGTCGCCGATGACCGCGGAGCGGAGGTGGCCTACGTGCATCTCCTTGGCCACGTTCGGCTGGGCGTAGTCGATGACGGTGACGCCCGCGCCGTCCTTCCGGGGTACGCCGAGCCGGTCGGGGTCCGCGTAGCGCTGTGCGAGGTTGCCGGTGATCGCCTTGTCCGTGATCGTCACGTTCAGGAAGCCGGGGCCGGAGACCTCGATGTCCTTGATCACGTCGCCGGTGGTGATCCGGGAGACGACCTGCGCCGCCAGCTCCCTCGGGTTCGCCTTCGCCTTCTTCGCGAGCGCCAGGATTCCGTTGGCCTGGAAGTCGGCCCGGTCGCTGCGTCGCAGCAAGGCGTCTCCGACGGTTCCCGGCAGGGCGGCCGTGAGAGCGTCGGAGAGCTGTGCGTTGACGTTGGCAGTGATGGACGTGACCGGGGCCATGGGTATGGGCTGCCGTTCTGGTCGGGGCTGGGTTGAAAGTCCTAGCCAGTATCCCACGGGGCCGCAAAGGGGTTTTCCGGCTTCGTGCCCGGGTGCCGGGCCGGTGGGGGCCGGTGGGGGCTTGTCGCTCCCCCAAGTTCTCGGCTTCGCTCGAACCCGGGGGACCCCCATCGCGGCGGAGCCGCAGATCGATACAGCCCCGCGCCCCAAGAAGGCGGCTGCGCCGCCTGTCGGGGCGCTGGTGAAAAGGCGTTTTCGCCGTTGCCGCCCCAGCTGGGACAATGAGGGCGTCAGCCGTTGACGGTACGGCTGCCCTGGAGAAAGAAGGACGTGCCGATCGTGGCTCAGAGCACCGAGACCACCGACTGGGTCTCCCGTTTCGCGGATGAGGTCATCGAGGAGTCGGAGCGTCGGGCCCCGGGCGAAGCGACATCACTCGCTACCGCTCCGGTCCTCGTCGTCGCGTCCGGGCTGTCACCGTCCGGGCCCATCCACCTCGGGAACCTGCGCGAGGTCATGACCCCGCATCTCGTCGCCGACGAGATCCGGCGGCGGGGCCGTCAGGTCCGGCACCTGATCTCCTGGGACGACTACGACCGGTACCGGAAGGTGCCGGCGGGCGTCGCCGGGGTCGACGAGTCGTGGGCCGAGCACATCGGCAAGCCGCTGACCTCCGTCCCCGCCCCCAAGGGCTCCGCCCACCCCAACTGGGCCGAGCACTTCAAGGCCGCGATGATCGAGTCGCTGGCCGAACTGGGCGTGGAGTTCGACGGGATCAGCCAGACCGCGCAGTACACCTCCGGGGTGTACCGGGAGCAGATCCTGCACGCGATGCGGCACCGCGGCGACATCGACGCGATCCTCGACCAGTACCGGACCAAGAAGGCCCCCGCCAAGAAGCAGCAGTCGCAGAAGCCGGTCGACGAGGCCGAGCTGGAGGCCGCCGAAGGGTCGGGCGCCGCCGCCGAGGACGACGGCTCCTCCGGCTCGGCCGGGTACTTCCCGTACAAGCCCTACTGCGGCAACTGCGAGAAGGACCTCACCACCGTCACTTCCTACGACGACGACACCACCGAGCTGTCGTACACCTGCGACGCCTGCGGTTTCGCCGAGACCGTGCGGCTGAGCGAGTACAACCGCGGCAAGCTGGTCTGGAAGGTCGACTGGCCCATGCGGTGGGCGTATGAGGGGGTCGTCTTCGAGCCCTCCGGTGTCGATCACTCGTCGCCGGGATCGAGCTTCCAGGTCGGCGGCCAGATCGTCGGGATCTTCGGCGGCAAGCAGCCCATCGGGCCGATGTACGCGTTCGTGGGCATCAGCGGCATGGCGAAGATGTCCTCGTCGCGGGGTGGGGTGCCGACTCCCGCCGATGCCCTGAAGATCATGGAGCCGCAGCTTCTGCGCTGGCTCTACGCCCGGCGCCGCCCAAACCAGTCCTTCAAGATCGCCTTCGACCAGGAGATCCAGCGGCTCTACGACGAGTGGGACAAGCTGGACGCGAAGGTGGCCGACGCCTCCGCGCTGCCCGGCGACGTCGCCGCGCACTCGCGTGCCGTGCGGACCGCCGGCGGTGAGCTGCCGCGTACGCCGCGGCCGATGCCGTACCGGACCCTCGCGTCCGTCGCCGACGTCACCGCCGGGCACGAGGACCAGGCGCTGCGGATCCTCTCCGAACTGGATCCGGAGCAGCCGCTCGGGTCGCTGGAGGAGGTGCGGCCCCGGTTCGACAAGGCCGAGGCCTGGATCAACACGCACGTCCCCGCCGACCAGCGCACCATCGTGCGCGAGGAGCCCGACGCCGAACTGCTGAAGTCGCTCGACGAGGCGTCCCAGCAGTCGCTGCGGCTGCTGCTGGACGGGCTGGAGTCGCACTGGTCGCTCGACGGGCTGACCCACCTCGTCTACGGCGTGCCCAAGGTGCAGGCCGGGTTCCCCGCCGATGCCACGCCCAAGGAACTGCCGGCCGAGATCAAGATTGCGCAGCGGACGTTCTTCGCCCTGCTTTACCACCTGCTGGTGGGGCGGGACACGGGGCCGCGGCTGCCCACGCTGCTGCTGGCGGTGGGGCAGGATCGGGTGCGGGCCCTGCTCGGGGAGTAGTTCTGTTCTCTGCTGTCTACGCGATGTGGTCCTCCTCCAGTTCCGCGTTGAAGCGGTTGGAGAAGCGGTTGACCATGCGGTTCGCCTCCTGGTGCTGGAGAGAGGTGCCGTACGTCGCCTCCACGCTGTCGATGAACTCGCGGGGCGTGGGCAGGCTGCCGTTTATCGACTGGCGGAAGACGAGGTAGTAGTCCTCCTCGGTCGGGTCCGGGGCGGAGGTGCCGCCGCCCTCGCCCAGTTCACGGGTGCGGCCCGGGCTCACCGGGATGGGGAAGCTGCCGGTTTCCTCCATCGACGGTTCGGGGAGGGGCGGTTCGCCGTACCGCGGTTCGTCGTATCCCGGTTCGTCGTATCCCGGTTCGTCGTGTCGCGGTTGCTCGTGTCGCGGTTGCTCGTGTCGCGGTTGCTCGTGTCGCTGTTCCTTCTGGAACTGCTCCGCCTGCTGCTGCTCCGCGTACCACTGGGCGTAGGCCGCGTCCGGGTCGTAGGTCGGGTCGTAGCCGCCGTGGTACTCGATGGACTGGGGGTCCCGGGCGTGTAGCCAGGGGTTCTGGTCCAGGGCCGGAGCGTTGTTCGGTTGCTCCGCGTTCCGGTTGCCGGCCAGCTCCAGGCGCTGCTCGCTGGGAGGTGCCGCTTTCTGTGGGACGGGCGCCGCCCCAGCGGCACGACTGCCCGCAGCAGCAGCAGCAGCGGCGGCGGCGGGTGTCGCGTCGGTCAGCGCCGGCTCTATCCCCGCCGCCGCCAAGCCCGCCGGAGCCGTATCTGCCAGAGGCACCCCGTACTTCGCCAGGCGCAGTGGCATCAGGGATTCCACCGGGGCCTTGCGACGCCAGCCGCGGCCGAAGCGGGAGCGGAGGCGGGCCTGGTAGACGAGGCGTTCCTGTTCGAGCTTGATGACCTGGTCGTAGGAGCGGAGCTCCCAGAGCTTCATACGGCGCCAGAGGAGGAACGTGGGCACGGGGGAGAGGAGCCAGCGCGTCATGCGGACCCCCTCCATGTGCTTGTCCGCCGTGATGTCCGCTATGCGGCCGATCGCATGGCGGGCGGCCTCGACCGACACCACGAACAGGACCGGGATCACCGCGTGCATGCCCACGCCCAGCGGGTCCGGCCAGGCCGCGGCGCCGTTGAAGGCGATCGTGGCGATCGTCAGCAGCCACGCCGTCTGGCGGAGGAGCGGGAAGGGTATTCGAATCCAGGTGAGGAGCAGATCCAGGGCGAGGAGGACGCAGATACCCGCGTCGATGCCGATCGGGAAGACGTAACTGAAGTCCCCGAAGCCCTTGTCGAGGGCCAGTTCGCGGACCGCGGCATACGAACCCGCGAAGCCGATACCGGCGATGATGACGGCACCGAAGACGACTACGCCGATCAGAACCCGGTGCATCCGTGTCAGCTGCAGTGGCGCGGCCACCCGTACTCCCCTCCCCATTCCTGTTGTTGCGCGCAACAGGGTGGCACATGTGAGCGGCTCGCGGGTTGCCGGGACGTCGGAGCCCGGTACCAGAGGGGCACCGGGCTCCGTCAAGTGGCTGCGTTCTGCCCCGAGTTGGGCCCGATGTGAGGGTCAGTTCCCCGTCTCGGACTTGGACGGAGAGGCAGTCTTCGACGCCGACTCCGATGGCGATGCGCTGCTCGCCGCGGAGCCGTTGGCGGACGACACCGCCGCCACGGCCTCCTTCGCCGCCTTCTGGGCGTCCTTCATCAGCTCCGTCGCGTTCGGGGTCTTCTCGCCCGCCAGGCCCGCGCCGTTGTAGTCGAGGGTGACGACGACGTTCTCGACCCGGGCCACGACCGTCTGCTGCTTGAAGGCGCCCTCCTCCTTCTTCAGGTCGTAGCGCACGGCCGTCGCCGCGTCGCCCGAACCCGCGACCGGCTCGGACTTGACGCTCTTCGCGCCCTCCACCGACTGGGCGGCCCGGACCTGCTCGTCGTAGTACTCCTGGGCCAGCTCATCGCCGGCACCGCGCGTGGTGTCCGAGTCGAAGCGGAGCAGGGAGACATTGAGCCAGCGGTACTGCGAGCCCTTCACGCCGTTGTCGTCCAGGCTGTTCCAGGAGCAGCTGCCGCGCGACGCGGCGTCGTCCGAATTGCCCTCCTTGCCGGACACCTTGGCCTTCGGCACCAGATCGCCCAGCGTCTTCTTCGACAGCACGGCACAGGGCTGGGGAAGCGTGGCGTACGCCGCCGCCTGGACGGTCGGGGACGGGCTCGCGGACGCCGACGCGGAGGTCTCGCCGCCCGCGTTGCTGCCCTCGCCTGCGCTGTCGGAGCCGGATCCGGAGTCGGAGTCGGAGGAGCAGCCGGCGGCGATCAGCATCACGGGGACCGCGGCCGCGCACCCGAGGACGCGGCCGAGGCGCTTCCGCCGCTGCTCACGCTGCTCACGCTGGTCACCGTGGTCTCGCTGTGCTCGTCGCTGCATGGTTCCTTCACTCATGACGCTCGTGCTCCTGCCGTCGGATCGGGTCCGGGGACGCTGAGGTTCCTGCGGTCGGATCGGGTCCGAGGGGCCACGGTACGCGGTGAAGGACTTGTGCGTTCCTGGTTCGGCTTCTTTGCAAAGCGGCCGTACGGCGCGCTAATCGGCCAGCGAGTCCGCCAGCTGAGAAGCCAATTCCTGCGCCCTGTCCTGCATTTCCTTGCTGTCCGGCACGAGGCCGATCGTCGTCGGCTGCTCCTCGTACTGGATCGTCACGATGACGTTCGACGTGCGGAACGCCACAGTCACCGTGCGCTGCTGGGCCGTCGAACCGGCGCTGCTCAGCCTGTCGTCGAGGAACGCTTCGTCGCCGAGACCGTCGAGGACGCGGGGCTGGAGGTCGGACGGGGTGGCGGAGGGGGACGCGGAGTCGGACGGTGACACTGGTTCCGATTCCGATTCCGACTGTGATTCCGACTCCGATGGGGTCTCCGTGGCCGTGGCCGTGGCCGTGGGCGTCGGCTCCGGGAGGTCGGCTGCCTCCTCCTTCGTCGAGAACAGCGACTCCGCCTCGCTGTCGTCGCTGACGGTGTTGTCGTACGACACCACCCGCTCGAAGTCGACGAGCAGGTGGTCCGTGGCCTCCGTCGACTCGACCTTCCAGCGGCAGCCGACCTTGCGGTCCGTGTCGAAGGTCTGGGTAGGGGCGCCCGCGTAGGCGTTCTCGCGCTGTTCCTCGTCCGTCAGCTGCCTGATGCCGGGGAGCAGTGAGTCGAGGGTCTCCTGACTCACGGCGCCGCACGGCTCCGGGAGCGTGCGGTAGCGGCCCGGCTGAGCCTCCGGGACAGCGGTGCCCGCGTCGCCGGGGTTGGAGCTGTCCGCGGTGTCACCGCTGTCCGAGCCGCCGGTGCAGCCGGTCAACAGCGCTGCGAGGAGCGCCGCGACGCCGGATACGTACGCCTTCCGCTGCACGGTGAGGATCCTCTCGACGGTGTCTCTGGCCGATATCTTGCCGGTGCCTCTTGCCGGGCCCACCCGGCCGCTCTGCCAGTGTCCCCGCTGGTTAATCGCTTGCCGCGCGGGGGTGCCCGCTGGAGACAATGTGTATCGCACGCAACGCCGTGGACGCCGGTCCGTTGTCCCTTTTCATAGGCCCTGGCGCCGGTTTTGCGATGAGAGACTTCTGTTGTGCTTACGGGGATTGAGGCAGATATGTCGTACGTGGAAATGCCGGGCGCGAAGGTACCGATCCGCATGTGGGCCGATCCGGCGACGGTCGAGGAGGTCGCGCTTCAGCAGCTGCGCAACGTGGCGACCCTGCCGTGGATCGAGGGGCTTGCGGTCATGCCGGACGTCCACTACGGGAAGGGTGCGACGGTCGGGTCCGTCATCGCGATGCGGGGGGCTGTGTGTCCCGCGGCGGTGGGGGTGGACATCGGGTGCGGGATGTCGGCGGTGAAGACGTCGCTGACGGTCAATGACCTGCCGGGGGATCTGTCGAGGCTGCGGTCGAAGATCGAGGCTGCGATTCCGGTGGGGCGGGGGATGCATGGCAGTCCTGTCGAGCCGGGGCGGTTCCATGGGTTCGCCACTGGGGGGTGGGATGACTTCTGGGGGCGGTTCGAGGGGGTTGCGGAAGCGGTCAAGTTCCGGCGGGAGCGGGCGGCTCTGCAGATGGGGACACTCGGAGCCGGCAACCACTTCTGCGAGGTTTGTGTAGATGCGTCCGGTTCGGTGTGGCTCATGCTGCACTCCGGTTCCCGCAACATAGGCAAGGAACTGGCGGAGCATCACATCGGCGTCGCTCAGAAGCTTCCGCACAACCAGGGCTTGGTTGACCGTGACCTCGCAGTCTTCGTGGCGGACACCCCGCAGATGGCGGCGTACCGGAACGACCTGTTCTGGGGGCAGGAGTACGCGAAGTACAACCGCTCGATCATGATGGCGCTCCTGAAGGACGTGATCCGCAAGGAGTTCAAGAAGGCGAACCCGGCCTTCGAGCCGGAGATCAGCTGCCATCACAATTATGTGAATGTCGAGCGCTACGAGGGCATGGACCTGCTCGTCACACGCAAGGGTGCGATCAGCGCCAGGACCGGCGAGTACGGCATCATCCCGGGCTCGATGGGCACGGGCTCGTACATCGTGACGGGACTGGGCAACGAGAAGTCGTTCAACTCGGCTTCGCACGGGGCCGGTCGGCGCATGAGCTGGAACGCGGCGAAGCGGCGGTTCTCGACAAAGGACCTGGAGGAGCAGACGCGGGGCGTGGAGTGCCGTAAGGACTCCGGTGTCGTGGACGAGATCCCTGGTGCCTACAAGCCGATCGAGCAGGTCATCGATCAGCAGCGCGACCTCGTCCAGGTCGTGGCGAAGCTGAAGCAGGTTGTGTGCGTGAAGGGTTGACGGGGCCGGGCAGCCCTTCTTACTTCGCGTGCGTCACCGCATAGATCATCACGAACGCCACGATGTGGATGCCGAAGAGGAAGTACGCGAGGTAGTACCAGACGATGCGCTCGCGTTTCTTTTCCAGGGCCAGCTGGCGCTGTTCGCGGTCGTTCTTTTCCTGTTCCTGTTCCTGTTCCTGTTCTGGCATCACAACTCCCTGTGCACCTTGGTGTTGGAGGCTTGGGCGCGGGGGCGGACGACGAGGAGGTCGATGTTGACGTGGCTGGGGCGGGTGACCGTCCAGGTGATCGTGTCGGCCACGTCGTCGGCCGTCAGGGGTTCGGCCACGCCTTCGTAGACCTTCTCCGCCTTCTCCTGGTCGCCGTCGAAGCGGGTCAGTGCGAATTCGTCTGTCTTGACCATGCCGGGGGCGATCTCGATGACGCGGACCGGTTGGCCCACGATTTCGAGGCGGAGGGTTTCGGCGAGGACGTGGACGCCGTGTTTGGCGGCGACGTAGCCGGCGCCGCCTTCGTAGGTGGCGTGGCCCGCGGTGGACGAGACGACGACCACTGTGCCGTCGCCGCTGGCGCTGAGGGCGGGGAGCAGGGCCTGGGTGAGGTTCAGGGTGCCGATGACGTTCGTCTCGTACATCTGGCGCCAGTCGGCCGGGTCGCCGGTCGCGACCGGGTCGGCGCCCAGTGCGCCGCCCGCGTTGTTGATCAGGACGCCGATCATGCGGAAGGCGCTCGCGAACTCGTCGACCGCCGCGCGGTCGGTGACGTCGAGGGCGTATGCCGTGGCCGAGTGACCCGCCTGGTTGATCTCCTCGGCCAGCGCCTCGATGCGGTCCTTGCGACGGGCGGTGAGCACGACGCGGTAGCCCGCGGCCGCCAGCCGCCGTGCCGTCGCGGCGCCGATTCCGCTGCTGGCACCGGTGACGACGGCGATACGGGACGCGGCGGCGGGGGTCATACGGCAGCTCCAGGGGCGGGGCATCGGGGGTTCGTACTCGTTGTGTGCCTCCGGTCAGGATAGGCGGGGCGCAGACAGCGGCCGGGTGCCGGTTCGAGGGGTGGGACATCCGGCGAGCGGGACGGCCGGTCCCGGGCGGACAATGAAGTGGGTGGTCCTCTCCCGAGTCAGGAGGTGGATCAGATCATGGGCGAAGCTCGTGATGTCATGGACCGGCTCACGGATGCGGTCACCTCGACGCCGGATCTCAAGGCCCTCGCCGAGCTCTACGCCGAGGACGCGGTCGCGATCACGCCGGACGGCGGGGAGATCCACGGGCGCGACCACATCGTCGAGTACTGGCGTCAGATGACGGACGCGGTTCCTGAGGGGACGTACGAGCCGGTGTATTCGTACGAGATCGGGGACACCGCCATCGACGAGGGGTTCTTCAGCGGCAAGAACACCGGACCGATCCAGCTGCCCTCCGGGGAGTCCCTGCCGGCCACGCAGAAGGAGATCAGGCTCCGCGGGGTCGATTTCGCGACGGTCCGGGACGGCCGGATCGTCAGTTATCGCCTCTACTTCGATCAGATGGAGTTCCTGGAGCAGCTGGGGCTGCTGCCCGACGAACTGCCGACCTGAGTCCGCTACGGCACTTAGATCACCTACGTCACCTATGTCACCTGCGTCACCTCGTCACCTGCGTCACTGCCCGCGCGGCGCGTACATGATCACGGCCATGCCCGCGAGGCAGATCAGTGCGCCCGCGACGTCCCAGCGGTCCGGCCGGTAGCCGTCGGCGACCATGCCCCAGGCGATCGAACCGGCGACGAAGACGCCGCCGTACGCGGCGAGGATGCGGCCGAAGTGGGCGTCGGGCTGGAAGGTGGCGACGAAGCCGTAGGCGCCGAGGGCGAGGACGCCGCAGCCGACCCACAGCCAGCCGCGGTGCTCGCGCAGGCCCTGCCAGACCAGCCAGGCGCCGCCGATCTCGAACAGCGCGGCGAGGACGAAGAGGGCGGCGGAGCGGAGGACGAACATGCCGGCAGCTTCGCACGGCCTCTTCCTGGTGCCCGCGTCACCTGTTGGACGGCGCCTGCGGCCCGCTCCGCGTGGGATACATGGCATACATCCGTACCGCCACGGTGGAGTGAGGAGTCGGCTGGATGAGAACGACGCGGGCGCTGGCGGCGTGCGGTGCCGCCCTGATGATGATCGGCGGCGCGGCCCCGTACGCTTTCGCCGACTCCGGCCCCGAGGACGGCCTCGCCTATCACGGAGCCGTGTTCATGGCCGCGGGCCGGGTCGACGTACGGTTCACTCCGCGCAACCAAGGGCCGGTCGCCGTGCCCGACGCGTCGGTGCGGTTGCTCTGGTCGGAGCCGCTCGCCGACCGGCAGACGCTGCCGGACGGATGTGCGCGCTCCGGGGAGCGGGCGGTGCTGTGCGGGGTGGGGGCGCTGGCCGCGAAGGGGGCGGGCGAGCCGATGAGTCTGCGGGTGCGGCTGCGGGAGGCGCCGTCGGAGGTGCTGCTGGAGATCGACACCGCGTGGTACGGCGCGACGGCGGACCGCCACCTGGACAACGACCCGCAGCGGGTGCTGGTGCTGGACACCGGGGACGAGTACTACTTCTAGATCCGGTACCACTTCTGGATCCAGTACTGCTTCTAGATCCAGCGGTGCGGCGACTGCTGCGTCGCACGATCTCTGCGCGGCGCAGATGAAAGGAGCGGGCGGGATGACGGGCGATGCACGGGCGCGGCTGCTCCAGGAGCTGTCCGCGGTGTCCCGCCGTTACATGGCCTCGTACGCCCTGTTCAACCAGGCCGTCGCCGACCGTCTCGGCCTGCACCCCACCGATCTGCAGTGCCTGAGCCTGCTCACGCTGGAGGGCGGCCCGGTGACGACGGGCCGGATCGCGGAGCTGACGGGGCTGACGACCGGTTCGGCGACGCGGCTGGTGGACCGGCTGGAGAAGGCGGGGTACGTGGTCCGGGAGCGGGACGCGAGTGACCGGCGGCGGGTGCTGGTGGCGACCGTGCCGGAGAAGAGCGCCGAGTTCGGGCGGATGTGGGAGCGGCTGAGCGGCGGCTGGTCGGCCCTCTTCGACGATCTGGACGATGCCGAACTCGCCCTGATCATCGGGCACATGAGGCGGACGGTGGAGTTCAGCGGGGAGCAGATCGCACGGCTGCGGGCCGAGACGCCGTGAGCTCCGCTGGGTGCCTGTCGCTGCGGTAGTCGCTGATTCAACGCAGGCGCAGGTTCTCCGCGTCGTACCGCTTCCGTGCCTCGTGGACCTGATCGATGTGGGTCTCCGCCCAGTCCTTCACCGCGGTGAGCATGTGGGACAGGCTGGCGCCCAGCGGGGTGACTTCGTAGTCCACGCGGACGGGGACGGACGGGGTGACCTTGCGGGTGAGGAGGCCGTCGCGTTCCAGTGAGCGCAGGGTCTGGGTGAGCATCTTGGGGCTCACCCCGGGGATCTTGCGGCCGAGGTCGCTGTAGCGCATGGGGCCGGAGGAGAGGGCGGAGAGGACCAGGCCGACCCACTTGTCGCTGATGCGGCCGAGGAGCTGGTGGGTGGGGCAGCCGCGGATGAACGCGTCGTATTCGACGCGGGCTTCTTCGCGCCGCTGGGCCGCGGTCTTGGTCGCCATGGCTCACCTCGGGGATACGTACGCACCTTCGGGTAACTACTTACTTATGGATAGTAGCTCTCCCTAGGGTTGCTGTGGCAGGGGAGATACCCGTGCTGACAGTGACGATGGGGAGCTATCGGTCATGCGAGCTGTTGTGGTGACGACGTTCGGCGGGCCCGAGGCCGTGGAGGTCGTGGAGACCGAGGTGCCGGAGCCCGGCGCGGGGCAGGTGCGGATCAAGGTGGCGGCGGCCGCGCTCAACCCCGTGGACGCGGCGGTGCGCGTGGGCGTCTTCGGCCGCGCGCGTGAGCGGTTCGGGTTCGGCTGGGATGTGGCCGGGACCGTCGACGCGATCGGTGAGGGGAGCGGGTGGCGGGTCGGCGACGAGGTGGTGGCCCTGCACAACGGCCCGGTGAAGCCGCTGGGCACGCACGCCGAGTACGTCGTCCTCGACTCGGACGCGGTGGCGAAGGCACCGGCGAGCGTCGACGCCGTCCACGCCGCCACGCTTCCGCTGAACGCCCTGACCGCCGTACAGGCCCTGGACCAGCTGGAGTTGACGCCGGATCAGTCGCTCCTGGTGACGGGCGCCGCGGGCGCGGTCGGCGGGTACGCCGTCCAACTCGCCGCGCACCGGGGGATATCCGTGACCGCGCTGGCCCGGGAGAAGGACGAGGCACTCGTACGGTCCCTGGGGGCGGCCCACTTCACGACCGGTGACGGGGGCGGCTTCGATGCCGTACTCGACGCGGCGAACCTCGCGGCGGCGGCGCTGGAGCGGGTGCGGGACGGAGGCGCGTACGTCGGCGTCATCCCCCAGGGCGCACCGGCGTCCGTGCGCGGGGTGCGGGTCGGCGCGGTCCAGGTCGGAACCGACGGGGCGCGGCTGGCGGAGCTGGTGCGGCTGGTGGACGACGGGGTGCTGACTTTCCGCGTCGCCGAGACGTACCGCCTGGACGAGGCGGCGAAGGCGCACGGCCGGCTGGCGGAGGGTGGGGTGCGGGGGCGGATTGTGCTGGTGCCTTGAGGGTCTGGTGCCTTGAGGGTTCGGTTCCCTGGGGCTGGTTGTTCGCCTGGGTGAGCTGACTGGTGCTAGTTCTTCGCGTCCGGTTTCCAGTCCTGGGCGAGGAGTCCGAACACGACCTCGTCCAGGAACTCGCCCATCACCCAGGCTGAGGAGCGCAGCACGCCCTCGCGGACGAAGCCGTTGCGCTCGGCGGAGCGCTGCATCGCGATGTTGTCCGACAGCGTCTCGATCTGCAGCCGCTGCAGGCCGCGCACGACGAAACCGTAGTGGCACAGCACCGCGACGACGTCGGTGCCGTAGCCCTTGCCCCGGGAGGACGGCAGCAGCCCGAGGCCGATGTGCGCGGACCGGTTGTGGGTGTCGATGCCCCACAGCTGCGTGGCGCCGACCAGTGTGCCGCCGTCCAGTTCCACCACGGAGAACGGGACGTGTCCCTGTTCCTTGTCGTCCACTGCGAACTGCGCGTCCTTCGAGCCGGGCGTGATCGGCCGCCACGGCCGGCCTCCGGCCCGCGAGGCGTTGACCACGTCGTCATGCAGCTCGGCCTGCAGGACCGGTATGTCGTCCTCATGCCGGGCCCTGAGCCCCACCTTGCTCCCTCTCAGCATGCAAGCTTCCTATCCAACCGGTCCGGTCGGCGGCAAACGAATATGAGGCCGCCTCAGCTGAAGTGGCGGCGGGAGTCATCGGTCGCGCGGACCGGGCGGGACCCGCACCGGGCGCCGGCTCTTCTGGCCTACCCGACCGGCTGAGCGATGTGTCGATGTGCGGCTACCGCCGCGCGGGCGCGACCAGCGACGGCGGACCCGCGGCCGGCCGACGCACCGGACTTCCAGCGGAGCGCTGGGCACCGGACGCGTTGCGTCCGGCAGGGTGAGACGTTCGTAAGAAGGATCCTCGAAGGGCCGCTCATCAGGTCGTACGATCCCCGCCTTTTGCCACTATGGACGCGTGCCCCAGACTGTTCTGCTCGCCGAAGACGACCGCGCCATCCGTCACGCCCTGGAACGGGCCCTGACTCTGGAGGGCTACCAGGTCACCGCGGTCGCCGACGGAGTGGAGGCGCTGGCGCAGGCGCATCGCACGCCGCCGGACGTGCTGGTGCTGGATGTGATGATGCCGGGGATCGACGGTCTCCAGGTGTGCCGGGTGCTGCGGGCGGAGGGCGACCGGACGCCGATCCTGATGCTGACGGCGCTGGTGGAGACGCAGGACCGGATCGCGGGGCTGGACGCCGGCGCCGACGACTATGTCGTCAAGCCGTTCGATGTCGAGGAGGTCTTCGCGCGGCTGCGGGCGCTGCTGCGCAGGACCGGCCCTGCCCCCGCCGAAGTGGTCCCGGTCCCAGTCCAAGTCCCGGTCCCGGCGGAGACGGAAGCGCAGCCTCCGGGGCGGTTGATCGAGGCCGCCGGGCTGCGGATCGACGTACAGGCGCGGCGGGCGTGGCGTGGGCAGCGGGAGCTGGAGCTGACGCGCACCGAGTTCGAGCTGCTGGAGCTGCTGGTGCGCAACGCGGGCATCGTGCTCGACCACTCCACGATCTACGACCGTATCTGGGGCTACGACTTCGGGCCGGGCTCGAAAAACCTCGCCGTGTACGTCGGCTATCTGCGCCGCAAGCTCGACGAACCGGGTGCGCCGCAGCTGATCCACACGGTGCGGGGCGTGGGTTACGTGCTGCGGGAGCACTGAGTGGTACGGCCCCGGCGGCTGAGGCTGCTGTCGCTGCGGACGACGTTCGCGGTGTCGTTCGCGGCCGTGACCGCCGCGGTCACCCTCCTGGTCGGCTTCCTGTCGTACAACGCCGCGGCCCGGCTCGTCCGGGTGGACCAGCAGTCCGTGTTCGACGAGGTCGTGCAGGATCTGCGGGGCACGCTGGAGCAGCAGCGGATGACGCCGGAGGACTTCTCGTCCTCGGCGCCGGGACATGATCTCGTACGGCCCGCCCGGACCGATGTGCAGGTGCTGGGGCCGGACGGTGCCGTGGTCGACCCCGGCAGTCCGGGGCTGCCCGTCACCGGCGCCGACCGGCGCATCGCCGCCCGCGCCACCGCCGGGGCGCTGACCGAGCACGCGGACGTCGACGTCGGGAACGACGTGTACCGGATCGCGACCGTCGCGCTCGGCGGCGGGCGGGGAGCGGTGCAGGTGGCGCAGGAGTTCAGCGACACCGAGGACCTGCTGCGGGCGCTGCAGCAGCGGACGCTGATCCTGATGGCCGCGGTCGTCGTCGGCGCGGGGCTGTTCGGCTGGTGGCTGGCGCGGCGCATCACGCGCCGCCTGGTGCTGCTCACCTCCGCCGCCGAGGACGTCGCCCGCACCCGCCGGCTCGGCATCCAGGTGCCCGTCACCGGCTACGACGAAGTGGGCCGCCTCGGCCGCGCCTTCGACCGCATGCTCGGCCGGCTGGCCCAGTCCGAGGAGGACCAGCGGCGGCTGGTGCAGGACGCGGGGCATGAGCTGCGGACACCGCTGACCTCGCTGCGTACGAACATCTCTCTGCTCAGACGGATCGATGAGCTGCCGGCCGGGGCGCGGGACGAACTGGTCGCCGATCTCGGCCAGGAGGCACGTGAACTGACCGATCTGGTCAATGAGCTGGTGGATCTGGCGGCCGGGCAGTCGGACACGGAGCCGCCGCAGCGGGTCGATCTCGCCGATATCGCGGAGGACGTCGCGGGGCTGGCGCGGCGGCGGTCCGGTCGGGAGATCGTGGTGCGGGCGAGCGGGGACACGTCGACCGACGGGCGGCCGGGGATGTTGCAGCGGGCGCTGTCCAATCTCGTCGAGAACGCGACGAAGTTCGACCGGGAGAAGGCGGCGCCGATCGAGATCGTCGTCTCCGGGCCCGCTCTGCCCGGCACGATCCGGGTCGAGGTCCTTGATCGTGGGTCCGGTATCGCGGACGAGGACCTGATGCGGATCTTCGACCGGTTCTACCGGGCCGCGGACGCGCGGTCCCTGCCGGGGTCGGGGCTGGGGTTGTCGATCGTGCGGGAGGTGGCGTTGGCGCATGGGGGTGCGCCGTTCGCCGTACGGCGGGAGGGGGGCGGGGCGGTGATCGGGTTCACGGTGGGTGGGGGCGCGTAAGTGGAGGTCGGCCTTGGCGTCGGATGCGGTCATGGAGCCAGTCTGGCGATCACGCGATCCATGTCCACTGCTTTGTACGGCCGCCGGACGGTACCGGCGGCCGTACGCGACCTCAGGCCCTCATGCCCTCACCTGTCCGCGGCGTCCACCACCGCGCCCAGGTCGACGAACTTGAAGCCCGTGGCCGTGCGGTCCTGCTCGGCCGGGGTCTCGTCGCCGTCCTGGACGACGAGGAGGCCGCGCGGATAGCGGCTGTCCAGCGGGGAGTTGAGGACGGCGGCGCCGTCGGACTCCTCCACGCTGTCGAGGGTCGAGGACGCGGCGCCGACCCTGAACCCGCCCTCGTATTCGTTGTATCCGTTGTCGTCGCCGACCTCGCGGTCGTACAGGGCGAAGGTGTTGTCGCCCTGGCTGGAAGCGAGGAGGTAGCCGTCGCCGTCCCGTTCCGTCAGCAGCGTCAGGCCCTCGACGTCGGCCGAGAGGTGCTCGCCGCCGAAGCCGGGGTCGGCGCCGGGCGTGCACTCCTCGGTCTCCTCGTCGTAGGTGCCCGGGACGCCGTACTCCCTGACCTTGTCGATCAGGACGGGCGTGCCGGTGAGGTCGGCGCGCAGCCGCCAGATGCCGATGTCCTCCTGGCCGGCGTACAGCGTGCCGGTGGCCGGGTCGACGACCATGCCCTCGACCTGCGGGAGTTCGCCGGGCTCCAGGCAGGGGGTCCAGGCCGTGCCGTCCGGGAGGCGGAAGGAGGAGGGGAGGTCGAGGGTGCGGACCTTGCGGTAGCCGACCTTGCCGTTCGCGGCCGGTACGAGTTCGAGCAGGGCGAGGCGGGTGCGCTCCCGCTGGCTGACGAGGGCGTACGTACGGCCGCTGGCCTTGTCCTTCCAGGTGGCCAGGCCGTACGCCGTGTGCTGGTCGTTGATCTCGCCCTGGTCGGCGGAGAACACCGGGGCGGCGGCCGGGTCGGTGATGTCGGTCAGCGGGGCGTCCGGGCGGGAGGCGTCGATGCGGTAGATCCGCAGGCGGTCGTTGCCGCGGTCGCTGACCACCGCGACATCGGCCCGGCCGGCGGAGGTGCGCAGGCCGGTGACGAGGTCCACGTTGTTGTACCGGCCCGGCGCGTCGTCCTCGGACGGCGGCTTCGGCGCGGCGACCGACTGCACCAGGCGCGCATCCAGGCCGTAGACCCGCAGACCGCCCTCCTTGGCGGTCGCCACGACGAGGCTGCGCCCGGGGTCGGCGGGGTTCCGCCAGATCGCCGGGTCGTCGGCGTCGGAGTTGCCGCCGGCCTCGTCGTCGAAGAGCGGCGCGGACTCGCTGCGCGCGGTCACCACCGGCAACTCGGCGTCCGCCCCCGCCGGGGACGCCGCGAGGAGGGTGGCCAGTGCGGTACCGGCGGCGAGGGCGGCGGCTCTGCGTGCGGCGCGGGGCGTCGTAGTCACGGGTCTTCCTTATGTCAGGGGTGTCACGGACATGCCGATAGTGGGTGGGGAAGTTGGCGCCCAGGGGTACGTCGGCTGTCCGGAAGACGTCACATGTGACTCCACGGTCCGCCTCAGCAACAACCGCGGCAGCAGGCGGAATTCATCGGTCCGGCGACAGACCCGCTGCCAGCAGCCGCTCCCCCTCGGAGCGCTTCGGCACCCACAGCCCGAACCGGCTCTCCAACCGCTCCAGAACCTGCGGCGGGGCCATGGGCTCGCCCGACGGCCAGCCGAGCGCCAACGGCTCGGCCCCGTCGTCGTACGCCGGAAACAGGGGGTCGGCCTCCTGACCGACACTGCCAATCGCCAATCGCCAATCGCCAATTGCCTATCGCCTATCGCCTATCGCCAGTCGCCTATCGCCTATCGCCTGCGGTCTGCGGTCTGCGGTCGGCCCGAGGGCGCGGCCTCACTTCAGGTGCCGGTCGTAGAACCGGCAGCCGTCCTCCAGTTCGAACCACGGGGTGCCGGTGTGTCCGCCCATATTGGCGTGCAGGGTTTTCTCCTTGGTGCCGAAGGCGTCGAAGAGGTCCAAGGCCCGTTGCCGGGGATTGCCTTCGTCGTCCCACTGCAGCAGGAGCAGCAGCGGAATGGTGACCTGCCGGGCCTCCTCGCGCTGGGCGCGGGGCACGTAACCCCCGGCGAAGAAGCCGGCGGCCGTGATGCGCGGTTCGGCCACCGCAAGGCGGATGCCGAGGGCGGTCCACCCCGAGTACCCGACCGGGCCGGCGATCTCGGGCAGTGCAAGGAGGGTGTCCAGGGTGGTCTGCCATTCCGGGACCGCTTTTTCGACCAGTGGGCCGACGACGGACTCGAAGATCTCGTCGACCGGCTCGCCGGCCTGTATCGCCCGGCGGAGGTCGGCGCGTCTCTGCTCGTCGGCGGCGGAGCGGGGCCGGTCACCGCACCCGGCAGCGTCGATGGAGGCCACCGCGTAGCCGTACGCCGTGGTGTGCCGGGCCCGGGCCACCAGCCGGGGTTCCGCTTTGGGCAGGCCGTTGTTGTGGGCCATCAGGATCAGCGGGGCGGGTGCGGTGGATCCAGGCGTCCACAGCGTGCCGGGGATCTCGCCGAGAGTGAATTCGCGTTCGAGGACGCCGTCGTCGAGGCGCTGTCCGGACGTGAAGTGCATGGTCGTGCCTTTCGGGAGGGCTCTGGAACGGCGCTCCCGGACGACCTATCGCCCGACCGTGACCCCGGAGGGGAGCACCCATGTCGGTACTGCGTTCACAGATACCACCTCCTCGTCTCTGGCACGGCCTCCGGAAAAGTAGCAGTGGCCGCCGTGCTCCGCCACGGGTTTTCGCGGAGGCTCCGTGACCGGATGCAGCGGAGCCGCGTCGTGTCAACGCCGGTCCGGCTACCAGCCGGACCATGATCGTTCTCGGCGCCAGCGGCTGTGCCCCTGGCCACCTGACGACCCCTCCGGGGAACATGATGCGGAATCTCTCAGTCGACCTTGACATTGATCGTGTGCCAGCCGGTTGCTCCGTCGGGAAGCGGCTCGTGCTCCCGCCCGGTCTGCACCTCGCCGGTGTTGTCGGTGGCGCGTACCTGCAGCCGATGCTCGCCGGACGTGGCCTGCCACAGCCAGCTCCACTGCCGCCATGTGTCCGCCGACGGCACCGCCGCGAGCCGTGCCTGCTGCCACGGTCCGTCATCCACGCGGACCTCTACCGCGGACACGCCGCGATGCTGTGCCCATGCCACCCCGGCCACCATCACCGGACCCCGCTCCAACTGCTTGCCCGAGGACGGTGTGTCGATCCGGGACTGTGTCTTCACCGGGGCCTTCGCCGCGTAGTCCCGCCGTACCCAGTAGGCGCTGAAGTCCGAGAAACTGCTCAGCTCCAGCTCCGTCAGCCACTTCGTCGCCGATACGTATCCGTACAGCCCGGGCACCACCATCCGGACCGGAAACCCGTGCTCGACCGGCAGCGGCTCACCGTTCATCCCGACCGCCAGCAACGCGTCCCGCCCGTCACGCAACGCCGCCGTGGGCGTGCCGGCCGTGTAGCCGTCCACGGAACGGCTCACCACCTGATCCGCTCCCTCGTCCGGCTCGACCTCGTCCAGCAGGTCCTTGACCGGTACCCCCAACCATCGCGCGTTGCCGATCAACGAGCCGCCGACCTCATTGGACACACACGCCAGCGTGATGTACCGCTCCACCATCGGCCGTGCCAGCAACTGGTCGTACGTCAACGTCAGCTGCCGTTTCACCCGACCATGAATCCTCAGCTGCCAGTCATCCGGTTCCACAAGCGGCACCGTCAATGCGGTGTCGATCCGGTAGAAGTCCGCGTTCCTGGTCACGAAGGAATCCACCCCGGACACGCCGGCGGAGACGTTGGCGGGCAAGGGCCGTGCCGGACTCGACGGGGACGGAAGGACCACCGCGTCCCGGGCCGCGGCCACACGCTGTGCCCAGAGCCGGCGTCCGCCCGCGACGGCCACCGCGGCCGCACCGATCGCCCCGTACGCCAGCACGAGAAACCGTCTCCGGTCCGGTAGCGGCCGCGCGCCCTCCACCACCGGGACGCCGGCATCCGACGACGGCGAAGGGGTGCCCTGCACGGGGGTCGGGGCATCCGGGGCCTCCTGCGCCGCCACATCCGTGTCCGGGCCGGTGCCTTCCCCCAGGGCCTCCGGGGCCTCCGAGGCATCCGGGGCCTCCGGGGCCCGCAGCTCCTGCGCCGACACCGCCGCACGGCCCGGCAGGTTCCGGCGCAGCAGCATCAGAAGGCCGGCGGCGGCCAGTGCACCGGCCACCGACGGCAGCGGATACGCCCATGTGGCGCTGGCCCGGGTGGCTGACGAGAGGACGCCGATCACGCCGAACAGAGCGACACCGGCCAGCCCGTACCAGAGCCGGCGCATGGTCAGTACACCGACGAACGCGGCGAAGACTGCCAGCACCAGCACGATTCCCGCCTGCAGCGCCAGCTTGTCGTACGTGTAGAACACCGTGACGGCGAACTCCTTGACGGGAGTCGGCGTATGGTCCACGGCGACGCCGCCTACCGCTACGAGGGGCGATGAGGGCCCGCCCGTCGCGGCTGCCACCAACTCACCGACGCCCAGGGCGAGCGCGGTGGCCGCGACGCCCGCGAGCTCGCCGTACCACTGCTTGGGCGGCCTGTCCGGGGCAGCCCGGCCTGTCTTCTCAGCCCTCACTTCTCAGCCTTCACTTCTCAGCCGTCATACCGACGTCAGGCATGGGCAGGCGCTCATCGGCTGATCCGGCGCCGCCGGGCGAAGCCGACCCCCAGCATGACCAGACCGGCGATCACCACGATGGGCCCGACGACCGCCCACAGCGTCACGCCGCTCATCGACGAGCCCCCCATGACGTCGGTTCCCTGCAAGGTCCAGAGCACGCCGAAAAGGATGAACAGTGCGCCGAGGACGAAGACGAGCCAGTTCCGCTTCACGGGATACCTCCAGATGTGGAGCCGAGGGTCTCGACAACGAGCGTGCCGGTTGTGTGGCCGCAGCGGCTACAACGCTTCGTTGGACCCCTTGTCAACCGATCGACGTACCCACGGCTCCACCGGTGCGTGGACCTTCCCCGGCGCCGAGCCGGGCACCCTGGACAGGGGCGCTCGTAGACTGGCGGTCAGATCCCGGCGCGCGAAGGTGGGCAGGACGTGGCAGTGCGCAGCACCGTCGTCGACTTCGGATCCCGTTACCGCGTCGGGTGGCATGTCCTCGTCGGCGCCGTCGCGTTACCTCTCGCCGTCGCCACAGCGGCCGATGTCGCCGTGTCGCTCGGACAACGCCTGCTCGCTCTCGGCACGCTCGCCGTCATCGTCGCCTGGTACGCCCTGGTCGCTCCGCGGGCCATGGAGAACAGCGACGAGCGTTGGGGCGTGGCCTACTTCGTCCTCCTGGCGGTTGCCTTCCCGCTCCTGCTCGCCATCGCCCCGATCGGCGGCGCCCTGCTGTTCGCGCTCTGCCCACAGCTGTTCGTGATGGTCACGAGGTGGCGGGTGCGCATACCGCTGTTGCTGATCCTCTACGCCGAACTCGCCTGGGCCATGCTGGCCCGGATGGGAGTCAGCCGCTACACGGTGGCGACGGTCGGCGTGACCGTTCTGGTACCCATGATCGTGACGATCCTCGTGGGCGCCTATCTGACGGGCATCCGCGAGCAGAACCGCCGGCGTGCCGAGCTGATCGAGGAACTGACCCGGACCCGGGCCGCGCTGGCACGCGCGGGCCACGAGGCAGGCGTCCATGCCGAACGCGAACGCCTGGCCGTAGAGATCCACGACACCCTGGCACAGGGCTTCACCAGCATCCTCATGCTCGCCCAGGCCGCACGGACGACCCTGCGCCGTAATCCGACGGCCGCCGATGGCCAGCTCGACATCCTGGAGAAGACCGCCCGCGAGAACCTCGCGGAGGCACGCTCGCTGATCGCCGCGCTGGCCCCGGTCGACCTGACCGGCCGCAGCCTCGCGGACGCGCTGGACCGGCTCGCCGCCCGGCATACGCGCGACACGGGCACGCGCGTCGAGGTGTCGATCGTCGGCGAACGGTCCGGCGCACCTGTCGGCACCGACATCGCCCTGCTGCGCACCGCGCAGGAGGCCCTGGCCAACGTCGGCAAGTACGCCGGGGCCACGACGGTACGGATCGACCTGCGCTGCGAAAACGGCCTCACCACGCTGGCCGTGACCGATGACGGCCGGGGCTTCGACCCCGCCGCCGTCCGCGGTGGGTACGGCCTGCCCGGAATTCGCACGCGCGCCACCAGCCTCGGCGGAACGTGCACGGTGCGATCGACTCCTGGCCAGGGCACCACGGTACGGGTCGAGCTGCCGCCGGCCCCGGCCGGGAGGGCGGCGCGCGGCCTGCAGCCAGTGCCTGATCTCAGCACTGCACCCGACGCTCCCGACGCTCCCGCCGCTCCACGTCCGATCACCGAGCGGGCGGAACCGGACCGATGACCGTCAACATCCTGATCGTCGACGACCATCCCGTCGTACGCTTCGGCCTCCGCGGCATGCTGGAGTCCTACGACGACCTGCGGGTCGTCGGCGAGGCCGACTCCGGCGACGAAGCGGTCGTCCTCGCCGCCGCGGCAC
This sequence comes from Streptomyces blattellae, assembly GCF_009709555.1. Classification (GTDB taxonomy): domain Bacteria; phylum Actinomycetota; class Actinomycetes; order Streptomycetales; family Streptomycetaceae; genus Streptomyces; species Streptomyces blattellae. Next base: position 49,336 of record NZ_WJBG01000119.1, read on the forward strand.
GCCCGGACGTCGTCCTGATGGACCTGCGGATGCCGGGTACCGACGGTGCCACCGCGACGGCGCGCATCCGCCAGGAGCACCCCGGCATTCGCGTGATCGTGCTGACCACCTTCGAAGGTGACGCCGACATCCTGCCGGCGATCGAGGCCGGCGCCACCGGGTACCTGCTCAAGGACACCCCGATCGGCACCCTGACCGAGGCGATCCGGGCGGCCGCCCGCGGCGAAACCGTCCTCGCCCCGCCGGTGGCCGCCCGGCTGGTGACTCACATGCAGGCGCCGGCCGGGGAGCATCTCACCCCCCGTGAGGTGCAGGTGCTCGGCCTCGTCGCGCGCGGTCTGTCCAACAGCGAGATCGGCCGGCAGCTGTACATCGGTGAAGCGACGGTGAAGACCCACCTGCTGCGAACGTTCGTCAAGCTGGGTGTCAACGACCGCACCGCAGCCGTCACCGTCGCCCTCTCCCGCGGCATCCTCACCTCACCGCACCAGTGAGCCCTCCTCCAACCCTCGCGACGGTGAGCGTCTGCTGTGTGGGTGGTGATGCTGGGCGGAAGGAGCGGGGCGGTGGCCCTCCAAGGGGCTGCCAGTACGGGCTGAGCCACCAACTGCGCAGGATCGAGGGCATCGGAAAGGGCCAGCAGGGATGAGTCAGGGAGTGCCAGTGCCGGAGCACCAGCAGCGTCAGATCACCGACGAGCAGTTCCATGACGCGACGCTGATCTGGAACTACCACCAGATGGGCCACGAGCAGCGGCCCTGCTCGGCGGCGATCGGCCTGGGCAGCCACGACCTCGGAGTGGTCACCACGGCCGCCGACCTCTACCGCGCTGGCCTCTTCCCGGTCGTGGTGTTCAGCGGGGGCAACAGCCCCACCACCCGGGCCCGCTTCCCGCGCGGTGAGGCCGTCCACTACCGCGAGCACGCCCTGAGTCTGGGCGTGCCGGACGAGGCGATCCTGGTCGAGCCCAAGGCGGCCAACACAGGCCAGAACGTCACTTTCTCCCGCGAGCTGCTGGCCGAGGTCGGCATCGCGGTCGAGTCGCTGCTGCTGATCTCCAAGCCGTACATGGAACGCCGCTCGTACGCGACGTGCCGCAGGCTGTGGCCCGAGGCTGAGGTCGTGTGTGCCTCCGAGTCGCTGGAGTTGGACGACTACATCAAGTCCATCGGCGACGAGAAGCTCGTCGTCGACATGCTCGTCGGTGACCTGCAACGCGTGATCGAGTACCCGAAGCTCGGCTTCGCCGTCGAGCAGGATGTACCGGGGGATGTGTATGACGCTTACGAGCGACTTGTGCGGGCCGGGTTCGACAGCCGTCTCGTCACTGGCTGACGGCGACTCAGTCCTAAAGGTCTTTGACCATGACTGCGTACACCGGTGAGTCGGCGAACGGTTGCTGCTCGCCGACTCTGGCGTATCCCCATGTCTCGTAGAGCGCTTGGACCTTGGGGTGTGTGACGTCGACCAGCAGCACGGCGAGGTCTTCCGTGCGTTCCTTGAGTAGCGCCTCGTGCAAGCGGTCGGCGATTCCCTGCTTTCGCCAGCCCGGGCGCACCATCACCTCGGACACGGCGTAGGTGGAGGAGTAGCCGTTGTTCGGCTCGTACGGGGTGGAGCGCCACCATTCGCGGCCGGGGGCGAGCGGGGCGCCGTAGGCGAAGCCGACCGGTTCGTCTTCGTCGTACGCCACCACGCAGGAGAAGCCGTCCATGCCGGTCCAGTGGTCGACGAACCAGGCGAAGCGCTGGTGGAAGGGGTCGTCCATCTGGTCGGCGTAGGCGTCGGCGTGTACGTCGATGAGCATCTGCCGGAAGACCTCGGGGAGGTTTCCGTGCTGGAAGTGTCGCAGGTCGGTCACGCTCGGCTCCATTCGGTTCGCATGCGGTCTGCCCAGTCTCGTGCGTAGGAGGCGGAGGGAGCCATGACGAACAGGCCCCGGTGGAAGTCGCCCATGAGCGTGCGCATACGGCCGGGCAATGGGTCGCCATCCATGATGGTGAAGACGTCGGTGGCTGAGGCCGTGGCCTGTTCGGCCTCTCCCTGGTGGAGCTGTGCGAGGGCGAGCTGGGCGGTCGCGAGGGCCTTGTTGCGCCGGAAGGCGGTCGGGATCCTGGCCAGCGCGCGGTGAGCCATGGCTTCGGCATGAGGGTGGCGTCCGCTGTTGAACTGGACGATTGCGGCGAGGTGGTCAAGTTCGGCCTGCCCGTAGAAGGCGGTCCAGCGCGGACGCTCTCGGTCGGCCACCCTGGTGAAAGTGTCCTGGGCTGATCCCAGTGAACGCAGGCCCGCACGGCCGTCACCGAGAGCCGCGTACGCGAGGGCGACGCGGACTCGGCCCAGCGAGTCGAAGAACGGGTCTCGGCGAGCCGCTGAGGAGGCTTGCGCGGCCTGGGCCGCTGCGAGGGCTTCGGGCCAGTTCTGCCGCTGGTAGGCGAGCATCGAGAGGTTGACCCAGACCCGCATTTCGGTGGGTCCGTCCTGGGAGAGGCCGGCGTACGTCGCTGATTCGTTCAGGTAGCTCTGGGCCTGGTCGAGATTGCGGGCGTCGATGCAGGACCAGGCGGCGATGGTGGTGTACTCGGCGGCCAGTGCGTACAGGGCTCGGCGGACGCGTTCGCCGGCGTTGCGCTGCTGTAGTTCCAGCACCCTGGTGCGGCCCTGGGCGGCGGCCTTCTCCAGTGCCGTGTGTCCGCCCTGGCGGTCGTCGGCATCGACAAGGGCGTTCATCCCGGCAGCGACCCGGGCCACGTCCGACATGCCGACGGTCCGGCGTTGCGCAACCAAGGGAACGGCGGCAGCTGCGCTTCCGGTCGCTGAGGTGAGGAATGTGCGACGCCGCACGGGGTCCTCCTGCGGGTGTTGCATGGTGCGTGGTGCGCTGAACCCTAAGTCCTCGACGGGACAACCGAACACCCGCTCCAGGGCTGCACACGTGCGTCCGATGGGGCGGCGGGAGGTTCCGTTGAGGAGGTTGCGGATTGTGCGGTCGGAGACGTCACCGGGCCTGCCGGTGATCTCTGCCAGCGCAGAGTTCATCCGACCAGCCAATTCTTCCTGGGTGAGCCCGAGTTCCTCCATCCGACTCTTGAGGATGGCGTTCGCTCCCATGGACCGACCGTAGCCCTGTGGTCACTGGCCGAACCAGACCCGAGGTCACCGGAGCGTAAAGTCTTCCGGTTCGCGGAGGCACGGCGGGGCGCGACATTTCCTGTTCGCCGTCGGCCAAGGGCCGTTGACTCGGTACCAGCCGTTGAGCGGGCGAGATTCCCCGTCCTGCCTCTCGATGGCGTGGAGGAAGGCCCGCCCCTGCGCACCCGTCGCGGGGCGGGCGTCCCAGCCTCGGAGGGATGACCCCGTGACCATGACCGCCGCCAAACCAACCGCGACCGGTGTTCCGGGCTACACCGAGACGGTGCCGTGCGAGCCGGAATCCGCGCGCCGCGCACGCCTGCTTGTCTCCGCGGCTCTGGACACCTGGGGTATAGGCGAGTTGGCCGAGGTAGGCACTCTGATCGTTTCGGAGCTGATCAGCAACGCCGTCAGCCACACGCCCTGTCGCGTGGTCCGTGTGATGATTCGGCGCGAGACGGCCGAAGTGATTCGGATCGGCGTTGCCGACAAGTGCCGAGACACCCCGGAACCGGGCTGTCCTGAAGGTGACTCGGAGGGCGGCCGTGGTCTGCTCCTGGTCGAGTCGCTGAGCTGGCGGTGGGGCTACGACCTGCATCGTTGGGGCAAGCTCGTCTGGGCAGAGCTGCGGGTGCCGGCCGCATGCTGATCTCGCGTATCTCCTTACGACTCCTGCCCTCGGAGGAACTGGTCGGCTACCCGTTCCCGGACGCGTGCGTGCAGCGGGCCTTCGGCCCGACGCGTCCGTCTGACGAGGCCAGCGCGGTTGCTGTCCCAGAGTCGGTCCGGATAACTCCCGCCGACCTTGTGCGGCTGCGCGTCGAGTCGGGACTGGCTCTCGGCGAGATCCGCGCGGAGATGCAACGTGCCGAGATCGCGTGGCGGCAGTAGCTCAGCCGCTGGTACGGCGACGGCCGACTGGCAGTCGAGGCCCGCGCACCGGACATCAGCCTCCTTCAACGAGTCCTGGACGGATTGCGGAATCCCGGTCCGGTTTCGACGTAGGCCCCGGCGCCTCTTCTTCCCGGCGCCCCTGAGACTCCCGCACAAGCAGGATCGTGTTCCTCGATGCCGTGCGGGTGAGCAAGTCAGGCGAAGGACAGAACTTCTGACAGGAAGGAAGACCGTGTTCAACCACATGGATCGATTCCCCACGGGCAGCCCGCTGCCGCAGGGGCATCTGACGGCGGCCCCGTGGGGTCTCCGTCGCATCGCCCCGTACCCGCCCGTCGAGGGCCCCGTCTACGCGACGGTGACGCTGGATCCGAAGACGCAGACCGCCCGGTACTTCGACACTTCCGGGGCGCCCGCCATGTCCCCGGGCCACGGCACATCCTCCGGTACGAATCCCGCGACCGGCACCACGGGCCAGGGCGACCGCAACAGCGACTCCCCGGACAGCGACGCGGGGAACGACACCGACCAGTGACTCTGGTGACGAACGACGATCGTCTGGTCCTGGTCGTCACCAACCTCGACGACCCGACCGCGGACTTCGTGATCGCCGAGCTGCACGACCGGGGCGTCCCGGTCGTGCGGTTCGACTCCGGTGACTTCCCCGCCACCCTGTCGTGCTCGGCCGCCATCGGCGGCACCCACAGCTGGCGGGGAAGCGTGCAGACCCCGAGCCGACGTGCCGACCTGGGCGCGGTGCGTTCCGTGTACTACCGGCGGCCCTCCGGGTTTGCCTTCCCCCACCTCGACAAGCAGGACGAACGGTTCGCCGTCGCCCAGGCGCGCTACGGGCTCGGAGGCATCCTGACCTCGCTGCCCGGCTGCCTTTACGTCAACCATCCCAATCGCACCTGGAGAAGCCGAGTACAAGCCAGCCGGGCTCGCGGCAGCCGGGGCGGCCGGCTTCACGCTTCCGCCGACGTTGATCACCAACGTTCCCGACGACGCGCGGGCCTTCATCAAGGCGCAAGGTGCCGTCATCTTCAAGCCGATCTCGGTTCCGCTCTACCTGGTCGACGGCAAGGCCCAGACCGTCCCCGTGACCGAGGTGACCGTCGACGAGGTCGACGATTCCGTGTCCGGCACCATGCACCTCTTCCAGAAGCGGGTGCGCAAGGTTGCCGATATCCGGGTGACTGTGATCGGCGAGCAGATCTTCGCCGTGCGGATCGACTCCGGTCTCCTCGACTGGCGTACGGACTACGGCACTCACACATACACGCCGCTTGCCGCGCCACCCGCGGTGGAGCGGTCGATGCGTGCCTATCTGAAGCACTTCGGGCTCGTCTTCGGGGCCTTCGACTTCGCTCTGACCGACCGCGGTGAGTGGATCTTCATCGAGTGCAATCCTTCCGGGCAGTGGGCATGGATGGAGCCGCCGACCGGTCTGCCGATGACTGCCGCACTCGCCGATCTCCTGGAAGGAGGACTCCGTGGCCAGTGAAACCGACATCGAGACGGCGGCAGCCGATCTCCGGCGCCGGCTCGCCCGACAACTGGAGAAGGACGGCTGGCTGCGCTCGCCGCAGTGGCGGGCCGCCGTGGAGGCCGTGCCCCGCCACAGATTCATCCCGCGTTTCTACCGGGAGAGCCACGCCCCGGGCGTCACCACCTGGGAGCCGGTCACACCGGAGACGGTCGGTAAGGAGGAGTGGCTACGGCTCGTCTACACCGACGAGACATGGATGACCCAGTTCGACGGCCGGGACATCGACTGGGCCGACCCGAAGCCGATCAGCAATGCGATCCCGACCTCGTCGTCGACGTTGCCGAGCCTCGTGGTCCGGATGCTCGAAGACCTGGATGTGCAGGACGGCATGAAGGTGCTGGAGATCGGAACCGGAACCGGTTACTCGACAGCACTGATGTGCCACCGGCTCGGCAGCGAGAGCGTGACCTCGATCGAGACGGACGAGGGCGTGGCTCGACGAGCTGGCCACGCTCTCACGGGGGCCGGTCATACCCCCGCCCTGCTGGTGGGGGACGGCTGCGTCGGCCACCCCGACGGAGCCCCGTACGACCGGCTGATCGCCACGTGCGGCTTCCGCAGCATCCCGCCCGCCTGGCTGGAGCAGGTCCGCCCGGGCGGCCTCATCCTCACCACTCTTCGCGGCTGGATGCGCTCCCTCGGCCTGGTCAAACTCATCGTCACCGGTGACAGCGCGAGCGGCTGGTTCAGCGAGGACGACCCGAGCTTCATGATCGCCCGCCAGCAGGACGCACCGGAGAGCCTCGGCATCGTGCCGGGCCCCGACGACGGGACGGTACGGAAAGCCGTACGCGGGCCAGAGCTTCTCACCAACTCCGGGGCGGGGTTCATGGCGCAGCTCGCGGCGCCGGACGCCCGTTTCTTCTCGATGGCGGTCGATGGCGGCCCGGTCAGCACGTTTCTGCTGGACAGTGTTACCGATTCCTTCGCCGTCCTCGCTCCCACGGACGGCGGCTGGCAGGTCAGGCAGGGCGGCCCCCGCGAGACCACCAATGCCTCGATCTCCACTATGCCCCCAGACAGCAGCTGTTATCTTCCTGGTCCTTTTCACCCTCATGTTGAGGCCGACCGCAGAACGAGATGTGGCCCCTGGCAAGGGAGCCGCGGTGAATGCAGCGCGGAACACGAACTGGCCGTCGGCGCCACCGATCAGGCCGGGCCCCGACGCCGTCGAGTGTGTGAACCGGGTCGCACAGGTGAGTGCGGCTTGGGCAGTGCGGTACCCGGGGAGTCGTCCGGGAGGGACAGGCGGTCGACGGGTCCTGGCGGTTGGCCATCGACTGTTTCCATGCCGGGTAGGAATGCGTGGTCCGGGCCGGTGTGAGCGTCCTTGGCGCGCTCGGGTACTGGGAGGACGCGGCGTCGGGTGAGTTCAGCGACGTCGATCAGGGGGGCGACGACGATGCGGTCGAGTAGCTCTGCCTGCTGTGGTTCCAGGGCGGTGAGGTGGCTGAGTACGGCAAGGATTTCGACGAGTTCCCGGCTCCAGTCGTGCTCCCAGTGCTCGGGACGCTCGCGGTCGAGTTCGCTGGTGATTTTGCCGGAGGCGCGGTTGCTGCGGTAAGCAAGCCAACTGTCGAGTACGTTGCGCCCGCCGGTGGTGTAGTTGCGCATGCGTGGCGTGACGCCGGTGAAGATGCCCCCTTCGATGATCAGGTGCCCGTGTTCGCTGTCGTAGGTGATGGTAGAAGGGAGCGTGTCGGGCGCGACTTCTCGGGCGTACTTGATCTCGGGGTGTATGCGTCTCCACCAGTTTGGTGTTCCTGCCGGGCGGCCGTTGTCCGGATTGATGCACCGCGTGCCGAAGGTGGAAGCCCACAAGATGTGGCGTCCCAGGTTGATGGCCTCGTGCCATAGGCCGGAATCGGCGGTTAAGGGGACGTGTACGCCAAGGGAGTTGAGGTCCTCCGCATAGCGCTCGGTGAAGGCGGGGTGGGCTGTGACGGCGGCGATGTAGGCGAGCAGGTCCTCGGGGAGGACTTCTTGGAGGCCGTAGGAGTTGGCGAGGTGGGGTAACAGTCCTGGGGTGATGTTGGGGGCGTGGTCGGCATGCAGGAGCGGCAGGACGCGGCCACCGTTTCCTTTGAAGTAGTCATTGTCGGGAATGAGGGCGGTGAAGAGCAGCGCCGGGCCGGTCTGAAGGCGTTGGGTGTGCTGTTCGACGACGAAGACCTGGCCGTCGATGTCGGCTTGCCACAGCTCGGGGCGGGAGCGGTCGATGACGCGGCCGTCGGGTATGAGCCACTGGCGGTCCAAGGCCCTGCGGGCGATGCGTATCGGAGCAGGACAGGGGCCTCGTTCGTCGCGGAGAAGGGTTGGTGGGTGGGGATGACCGGGGATCTGGAGGGCTTCTTTGTCCAGAGTGCGGTCGCCGGTCTCTTTGAACAGCGCATGTTTTGTGGCGGGGTCGCGTTCTTGGATGAGGCGGTTCCAGCGTCGACGAAGGATGGATTTGGACGGGCTGATGACCCAGTTCCGGTTGGGTTTGATGCCTGGTTTGCACCACGGCATGAGGTCGGTGAGGGCGGGGAAGGTGTCCCAGCCGCTGTGGGAGGCGGGTGTGAAGGGGGCGGGTTTGACGGGCCGGGAGGTGCGCCAGCCGGGACCGTTGATGTGCAGGTCGTGCAGTTGCTGTTCCTTGTCCTGCCGGGTGCCATGAACGGCCGTGTAGTGGACGGGGGCCAGTTCGTCTCGCCGATCACCTTGCCGACGAACGAAGATGGCGATCGCTAACTCCTGCTGCACACCGGGGAAGAAGCGGCTGTTGAGCGGGGGTCTTTTGGTTTCGGGCGTGAGATCGATGACCCAGCCCTCGGTGCAAGTGCGCCGCAAGTAGGAGCGCATGCCCTGGAAGCCAGGGCCGCGGATGAATCCGCCGGTGCTGACGAAGCAGACGACGCCGTGGCGGTGGTCGTCGTGCTGGTCGAAGACTTTGTGGGTGGCCCAGCGCCAGAAGTAGGTACACAGGCTCTTGAGTTTGTTCTCGTACACGCCTGCCGCACCGCGTAGCCGGAAGTCGTCCAGGGGCGGGGCGCCGCGGCCCTGCGAGCCCTTCTCGATCCACCCGCCTTGGCCTTCTGCCTGCTCACGGTGGGGAGGGTTGCCGATGACCACGGTGATGCGCTCGTCGCGCTGGATGGTGCTGGCTGCTTCGGCGTCATCACGTAGGGGTCCCCACAAGGCGCCGTAGCGGTCGAAGAGTTCGCTGGGCCGCCAAGGGTCGGCGAGGGTGTCGGCCAAGTGCAGGCGCATGTCGCGCAGCCGGACCCGGGCATTGAGGTGGCGCAGCATCTGCCCGACGCGCATCTGAGCGACGGCGAAGGCGCCCATCTGTTTCTCGAACCCGATCAGTCGGCCGGCGAGTTCTTGTACGGATTCGGCGCGGAAGCCTTCGTTGCCGCCCTCGGTCTGCTTGCGGGCGACGAGGTCGATGATGCCGGTAAGGAAGGTGCCGGTGCCCATGGCCGGGTCGATGATGGACACACCGGGGTCGGCGAAGCCGTCCGGGCAATCCAGTGTGGCGGCCAGCACCTCGTCGACAAGGCGGATCATCTCCGTCACCAGCGGGGCCGGGGTGTAGTAGGTGCCGGAGTCCTTGCGCAGGTCGGCGTCGTACTCCTGCAGGAAGTGCTCGTAGAGATGGATGTGGAAGCCGGGTTCGCCGGCCAGGGCACTCCTCCAGTCGATAGCGTCGATGACGCGGACGAGCATGTCGAGGCTGTCGCGGAATTCTCCCTCGACCTGGTCGGTAAGGATCTGCAGAGCGCGACCCATGACGGAGTGCTCCGCCCCCAGGCGCCGACCGACCTCATGCAGGCTCATCCCCGCCAGTGCGCTGTCGTAGCCATCGGCGGTGTCGGAGCTGGCGAGCAGGAGTGCGAAGGTGACGGACTGGGCGTAGCGGTCGGCGAAGGCCGCCCGTTTGTCCCGGTCGTCCGTGGTCGGGAAGAGATCGACTTCGAGGGTGGAGGCCAGGTCGGTGAAGGGGCGCTGGTGGCGGCGGAGGCTGGCTTCGGCGTCGAGGCGGTCGTGGACGGCATCACGCAGGAGAGTGCACAGCGGGGCCACCTGGGCGACCACCTCCCGCATCGACGTCAGTGGCTGTGGTTGCCAGCCGAAGAACGCGGCCAGCATCGCTTCAAAGGGGGCTTCAGCGGCGACCGGCAACCGTAAGCGATAGCCGGCGCTGCGCAGATCACCCTCGAGGTGGATGGCTTCGCCGTACTGCCGACCGGAGCGGTACATGATCCACGTCTGACCGTTGGTGTAGATCAGGTTGGGCAGTTTCGCCATGCCTTCCCACTGACGGCGGTCGCGCTGGTTCAGGCCACCAGGGTGGATCACGCTCTTGTCGGGGCTCTTCAGTTCGACGTAGCCGACGATGTTGCGAGGTAACTTTCCGATTCGCACTGCCAGGTCGGGGCGTATCCGGTGCGCGGTTATGGCCACCTCGGCATGCAGGACGGCCCGCAGCCCCAATACCCCTGCCGCGTCGACGAGAAGAGTTTCTACCGCTCGGCGTATCGCGGCTTCCTTCTGCCCGTGCAGTAACGCCTGCTTGCACGTCGCCCCGAACTCGCTGACGATCCGCCGGAACCCGTCCCTGCGTTGCATCCCGCCCCCCGAGGCCAGCACGCTCCCGCATCCGCCTCAACCCACGGTAAACACAACATCACTCATCGTCGAGAGGGCCACTCAACGGCACCTCGGTTACAGTGCCGGGCCATTGCCGGGTGTCGAGCATCCAGTCGGCCGCGCCCGCTCCGACAATGGGGCGCGGCCTTCGCGGATGAGGGACCTGGATGCCGAAGCAGTCACGCAGGCGGGCGGCCATGGCGAAGGCCAGGGACTGCACGAGCGAGGTGCCGACGTGCGGGGTGCCGTTGATCTGGGTGCCGACGACCAGCACGATCCGCCCGGGTGGGGAGAGTACGGGCCATCTCTCTACGAGTTGACGAACAACTCCGGCCTGCTCAAGGTAGTTCTGCGGCCAGGGCGCGGAGCGCTGGGACGAGTTCGGGATGGTCCCCGCGCGAGGCCGACTGCAGTAGCTCGGTGATGACGATGATCTGTGTGACGCGTCCGGACTCTGTCTTGAGTACGGAAAACGTATCGCGGACCCGCTGGGCGAAGGCGGGGACGAGCAGGGAGTACGCCAGCAGCATGGCTGCGTCGTAGCCGGCTGGTGCCAGGCCGAAGCCTTCCCAGTCGAGAAGGCAGGGGGTGGTATTGGTGAGGTTGGCGGTGTGCAGGTCTCCGTGGGCCGTCGTCCAGTCCGTGATCCGAGGGCCGGGCATGTTGAGGAAGCGGGGGACGCTGCGGTCGACCCACTCCTGCCGGACGGCCACGCGGTCCGTGTGGATGCTGCTCACGTATTCCAGGTCAGTGCGGAGGGAGTCCCACCACGCGGTTGACGGATCCAGTTCCGTGCGCAGGACGGGGCTGGAGCAGGAGGCGGTGCTGGCTGGTGGCGATGGCGCTGCGGAGCGCGGGGAGGTAGGGCTGGACGATGGGGCTCCATCGGGCCAGACCGTCCTGACGCAGCCGTATGGAGATCCTTCCGTCGGCCTGGACGGTGAAGATCTGGGTGGCGTGACCGGTACCCGCGCCGAAGTAGGCGGTCCTGGGCTGGCAGAGCGCGACTGCTGCGTCTCGGTTCTCGCCCATGAGGCGGGCGTGGACTTCGCGTCCGTCGGCGAGGAGGGTCTCACCGCCCGCGGACGCTGGCTGCAGACAGACCAGGAGGATCAGGCGTGGTGGCGCGGGGGTGCCCGACCGTTCGGTGTGGGCTTGCAGTTCGCCGCTGCCGAAGCCTGCGAAGCCGGCGCGGTGGGCATGGCTGCCGGTGTCGTGGATCAGGGTCAGGCCGTCCGGGGCGCCGTGCGGGTGATGCGTGATCTTCAACATTCGGGAGGTGAACGCCAGGACCTCCTGCCGGGTCGTCAGTCCGCTGAGGGTGACCAGGCCGGTCTCACGAAGCTGTGCGGCGATCACGTCGTTGGCGTGCGGGGCGCGGAGGTTGACGTAGTGGTCCGCGAAGAGAGTCTCGGAGCCTGCGGAGGCGTCGAGCATCGCCGTACTCCTTCGATCGGGGTCGGTGTGATCAGAGTGGGGAGGTGTGGTGGTCTGGGTAAAGCGACAGACTGTCGACTCGGACAATTCGGTCGCCCTGGTGGTGGGCTGAAGCGCGCGTGCTACGTTCCGAAGGCCCGGCTCGCTCACCGCAGGACGAGGACCGTCATGACGTACACGCCGCCGCTCTGGCCCGTCTCCGTGAAGGGCGTTGCGCTCGACGCGCGTGGTCGCGTGCTGCTGCTGCGGAACGAGCGTGATGAGTGGGAGCTACCCGGAGGCCGCCTGGAGATCGGCAGCCCCGATGGCGAACAACGGCCGGACAGCAGCCCTGAGGCGGCGCTGGAGCGTGAGATCGAGGAGGAGACCGGCTGGGAGGTCAAGGCCGGCCCGCTGATCGACGGCGGCGTGTGGGTCTACCAGCCCATCCCGGGGCGGCGGGTGCTGATCGTGACCTACGGCTGCACCGTGCTGACCCCCGAGCGACCGCCTGTTGTCAGCCACGAGCACAAGCAGCTGGGCATGTTCGCCGCCGACGAGGTACCGGAACTGAACATGCCCGACGGCTACAAGCAGGCCATCGCCGCCTGGTACGGCAGCGGGCACGACGGCCCGGCCGCCCTGGACGACCACGAGCGGGTGTAGCCGACGATGGCCGGGAGCGAGATCGCGAAGCGGACGGGTGAGAGCAGGCTCCCGCTTCCCCGGCCCTCGGCCCGGCACGCCCAGTGGCACTGGGCGACACCGCAGGCCCAACTCGTACTGGCCGCAGGGGATCTGGCCGGCATCCTTCGCTTCTACCGACGCGTGCACGGCCTGAACCAGACAGCGCTCGCTGAACTCCTCGGCTACGACAAGACCTACATCTCCGCCTTGGAACTGGGGAAGCGCGCCCTCGACGACATCGGCTCCCGGCGCCGCGTCTGCGAGGCTCTGCGGTTGCCTCCCCACGTCCTCGGCATCACCGACCCAACCGACACGGACCACTGGGCCATGCTGCAGTTCGGTGAGTCGACAGTCCGGCTCGCCGAGATCGCCCGCCAGTCCGGCCATGCCTCCGAAGCCGTCTCGGAGCTGTGGCCGCTCGTTGCTCGGCTCGAAGCCCGCGTCGACGACGGCCACACCGAGCGGGACATCCTGCACCTGCTCGCCAGGGCCCGCGTCGGCCTCGGCGTCGCCCTGGGCAACGTGCTGCCGGAGGAACGCCTGGCCACCGCCGCCCGCTGGACGGCCAAGAGCCTGGAGATCGCCGAGTATTTCGGGGACCCGGGCATGACCTCGTACGTGCTGCGCATGCACGGCAACGAGCTGCGCAAAGCCAACCTACGGGGCGCGGCGGTCCAGCGGTTGTGCCGCGCTGCCGCCACCGCACCCGACGACAACGCCCGCGCCGCCGCATTCCCGCTGCTCGCCCGGGCCGCCGGAGGGCTGGGCAACGGCGAACTGTTCGACTGGGTGATGCGGGAGACTGACGCCCTGCTCGACCGCGTCGACCACACCAGCTTGTTCAACCCCTTCTCCCTCCACGAGATCCGCCTGCGCGGTCTCGTCTCAACCGGGCGCACCGACCTGGCCATGCGGCTGGTGGAACACAGTCCAATGCCCACGACTGTCGTGGCTCCACAGTGGCGCGTCATCGAACTGATCACTGTCGCGCACGTCCAGCTACTCGCCAGCGACACGGGCGGAGCCGCCCAGTCGCTCGATACCGCTACCCAGGAGGCCGTTGTGCAGCGACTCCCCCATCAGCTGCAGCGGATCATGCGAACTGCGGGGTCACGGCTGCCCGCTCAGCAGGCCGCCGCTTCGCAGTCACTGGACCGGATACGCAGCGAGATGGCCGCCTAATGGGAGTGTCCGCGTGAGTGATCAGCCCGACAAGCCGTTCCTACAGATCGTGGTCTACGCGGCTGGGATCGCCGCCGACGTCGGCAAGCTGATCACCGCAGCACAGGAACTGCACTGGGACGTCGGCGTCATCGCCACCCCACAAGGGCTCGGCTTCCTCGTCGCGGAGGCGGTCGAGGCGCAGACCGGCCGCCCCATTCGCTCGGCATGGCGGTCACCAGGTGAACCGCGCCCGACTCGGCCCGCGGACGCGATCGCGGTCGCCCCGGCCAGCTTCAACACCGTCAACAAGTGGGCCGCCGGGATCTCCGACAATCTCGCCCTGGGCGTCCTGTGCGAAGCACCCGCCATGGACATCCCCGTCGCCGTGCTGCCGTACCTGAACTCAGCCCAGGCCGCCCACCCCGCGTACCGCCAGAGTCTGGAACGGCTACGCGAGATGGGCGTCCTGATCGGCTCGTACGAACCGCACCGGCCAAAGGCCGGGGGCGGGGCCGACCGCTACCGCTGGGAGGAAGCCCTGGAGCTCCTCGCGCCCAAGCTGTCCGCGAGCGGAGAACAAGGACACCGGTGAAGCCCAGGGCACATCAGTGCCCTCGCTCAAACCCATGTGCCCTCAATGGGCCCTGGCGGCCTGACGGCCCTCCTCCGCGCACGACGAGGGCGGGACCCGAAAGCCCCGCCCGAACCCCACGAAACCCCAGCTCAGGGCCACACCAAGCAATACGGCTGATGCCCCGCCTCATGCAACCGATGGCTGAAGTCCTGCCACTCGTGCAGCAGTTGATACACATTGAACGCATCCCGTGGCCCACCCCGGTCCGGCACCGTCGACCAGATGAAGGCTGCGGCGCCGACCGCCTCCTCGCCGATGCCGCGGAGGGGGTCCACGACGGTCATGGGGAGTCTGACGACGGCGTAGTCAGGGTGGAGGACGACCAGTTCCAGGGGTGGCACCTTGTGCAGGGGGACGCCCTCGATGCCCGTCAGTACCATCGCGGCCATCGTCTCGGGCTTGATCTTGGTGAACATGCCGTTCATACCGAGCTCGTCGCCGCCGAGTTCCTCGGGGCGCATCGAGATCGGGACGCGGGCCGCGGTCGCGCCGTCGGGTGCGCCGAAGTACTTGTACGTCACCCCCACCCGACCACCATTCCTGCTCCCCGCCCGCAACCGCTCGACCCGCTGGCCGGGATCGTGCCGCTCGGGCTCCTGTCCGCCCTGTGCCTGACGTGAGTCAGCTCCACTCTGTGCCTGACGTGATTCAGCCGCTTCCTCCGCCTCGCGTCGGTGCCTTCCCCGCCGGGCACGTCGAGGACCCAGATCATCAGTCCCCTCGCCCAGTCCGCCACCGCGATGCATATCTCCACCCGACTGCTTTTCTAGGACGCGTGGCCCCCGCCGCGCAACCCGATCATCGTGTCAGTGACCTCCCCCACGGCCGCCCGCCGAAACGTGCGCTGAAACACCTGTCCGCAGGATCTTCGCAGCCCCTGAACAAGCTTCGCCACAGCATGGCCGGTGAGAGGTCCCATATGACATACGTACGGGATCCCCGTATGAGCTGTGTGTATCAGGTCTCAGTTTCGCAGACGGGGAGACGGGTGCGGGACCACGTCCGCTTCTCCCGCCGCCTACCCTGAGGAGGTCACCGGGGTCCGGTCGGCAAAGCGTCGGCAACCGGGAGTCCAAGAAGCCCAGGAAATCGGAGAAGGTCGGAGAAGTCGCAGGACATGAGTGAACTGCCATATTCATACGATGCGCCTGTCTCGCAGGCTCTGTTCGACCGTGCGGCGGCCGTCACGCCCGGCGGCGTGAACTCGCCGGTGCGCGCCTTCCGGGCGGTGGGCGGGACACCCCGTTTCATGGTGTCCGGCCGCGGGCCCTATCTCACCGACGCCGACGGGCGCGACTACGTCGACCTGGTCTGTTCCTGGGGACCGATGATCCTCGGGCACTCCCACCCCGAGGTCATCGCCGCCGTCCAGGACGCCGTCCTGCGCGGTACGTCCTTCGGTACGCCCGGGGAGGGCGAGGTCGCGCTGGCCGAGGAGATGGTCGCCCGGATCGAGCCGCTGGAGCAGGTGCGGCTCGTGTCCTCCGGCACCGAGGCCACCATGTCCGCCATCCGGCTGGCCCGCGGGTTCACCCGGCGCACCAAGGTGATCAAGTTCGCCGGGTGTTACCACGGTCACGTCGACTCGCTCCTCGCCGCCGCCGGGAGTGGCGTGGCCACCTTCGCCCTGCCCGACACCCCCGGCGTCACCGGCGCCCAGGCCGGCGACACCATCGTGCTGCCGTACAACGACCTCGAAGCCGTGCAGGAGGCCTTCCACCGGCACCCCGGCGAGATCGCCTGCCTGATCACCGAGGCCTCGCCGGGCAACATGGGCGTCGTACCGCCGCTGCCCGGCTTCAACCAGGGACTGAAGGACGCCTGTCGTGAGAACGGCGCGCTCTACATCTCCGACGAGGTCATGACCGGCTTCAGGACCAGCAAGGCCGGCTGGTACGGCATCGACGGCGTCCGGCCCGACCTGATGACCTTCGGCAAGGTCATGGGCGGTGGCTTCCCCGCCGCCGCGTTCGGCGGGCGGGAGGACGTGATGGCGCACCTCGCGCCCGCCGGGCCCGTCTACCAGGCCGGCACCCTCTCCGGGAACCCGATCGCCACCGCCGCCGGACTCGCCCAGCTGCGCCTCCTCGACGACGCCGCGTACGACACCGTCGACGCCGTCTCGGCGCGGATCCAGGCCCTGGTCACCGAGGCGCTCAGCAAGGAAGGCGTCGCGCACCGGCTGCAGACCGCCTCCAACATGTTCTCCGTCTTCTTCACGGACCGTGCGGTGCGTGACTACGAGGGCGCCAGGAAGCAGGAGTCCTTCCGCTTCACCGCGTTCTTCCACTCGATGCTGGCGAACGGCGTCTATCTGCCGCCGTCGTCCTTCGAGTCCTGGTTCGTGTCCACGGCCCACGACGAACGTGCCGTGCAGAGGATCGCCGACGCCCTCCCGGCGGCGGCCCGAGCAGCGGCGGAGGCCCAGGCATGAGCAACCCGGACATCACTGTCGTACACGTCATGCGGCACGGCGAGGTCGCCAACCCGGAGGGGGTGCTGTACGGGCGGCTGCCCGGGTACCACCTGTCGGAGCTGGGGCGGCAGATGGCCGACCGGGTCGCCGAGCACCTTGCCGCCCGCGACATCGTGTACGTCTGCTCCTCCCCGCTGGAGCGCGCGCAGGAGACGGCCACGCCGATCGCCAAGGCGCACGGCCTGGATCTCGTGACCGACGAGCGGCTCATCGAGGCCGACAACGTCTTCCAGGGCAGGACCTTCGGCGTGGGCGACGGGGCGCTGCGGCGGCCCGAGAACTGGAAGCACCTCGTCAACCCGTTCAAGCCGTCCTGGGGCGAGCCCTACGTCGAACAGGTCGTACGGATGATGGGGGCGCTGGACGCCGCGAAGGACGCCGCGCGTGGGCATGAGGCCGTGCTGGTCAGTCATCAGCTGCCGATCTGGATCGTACGGTCGTACGTCGAGCGGCGGCGGCTGTGGCACGACCCGCGCAAGCGGCAGTGCACGCTGGCGTCGCTGACGTCCTTCACGTACCAGGGGAACCGGATCGTCTCCGTCGGGTACTCGGAGCCGGCGCGGGATCTTGTGCCGCCGCATCTGCTGGCGGGGGCGAAGCCGGTCAAGGGGAAGGACAAGGCCTTCGGCGCGTAGCGCTCCGCGGGTTGCCGGGGAGGTTGCGGGGGTGCGGGGGTGCGGGAGCTTGCCGGTGGCTGCCGGTGGCTGCCGGTGGTTGCCGGGTGGTGTTCGGGTGCCGGTTGGCGGGGGCTGGTCGCGCGGTTCCCCGCGCCCCTCAGGGCGGTTGTCGCGCCGTTGTTGCGTTTGTGCCGGGATGCCGGTGGAAGCAGCTCTGAAATGGGGGTTTCCGCCCAGAAGGGGGGTGCGCAAGATCCCCGGAACGGACATGCGAAACTTTTCACATGAGTGCCGCCAGCCGCGCCCCCCTCACCCTCACCGGTGCCGCCGTCGCCGCATTGCTGCTGTCCGCCTGCGGCTCCGGAGGGACCTCCGGCGGGGGCGGCAACACCAACTTCGTCATGGGTGAGGACGGCGTCGCGACCGTCGGTCAGGGCGAACGGGCCGCGGCCCCCGATCTGTCCGGCGACACCATCGACGGCAAGCAGCTCGACGTCGCCTCGTACAAGGGCAAGGTCGTCGTGCTGAACGTCTGGGGCTCATGGTGCGCCCCCTGCCGTGCCGAGGCACCCGGTTTCGAGAAGGTCTACCAGGACGTCAAGGACCAGGGTGTGCAGTTCGTCGGCATCAACACCCGTGACACCAGCACCAAGAACGCCCTGGCCTTCGAGAAGGAGCAGGGCATCACCTACCCCAGCCTGTACGACCCGACCGGCAAGCTGATGCTCCGGTTCGAGAGGGGCACGCTCAACCCGCAGGCGATCCCCTCCACGCTCGTCCTCGACCGGGACGGCAAGATCGCCGCCCGCTCGCTGGCCGCACTCAGCGAGGACAACCTGCGCAAGATGCTCACCCCGGTCCTCGCGGAGAAGTGACGTGACCGGGGTGTCCACGCTGGCCGCGACCGGCTACAACGGCACGGTGCTCAACGGCGCCCTGCTGATCGCCCTGCCGATCGCGCTGCTCGGCGGCCTCGTCTCCTTCTTCTCACCGTGCGTCCTGCCGCTCGTCCCCGGCTATCTGTCCTACGTCACCGGCGTCGCCGGCACCGATCTGGCCGAGGCCCGGCGCGGGCGGATGGTCGCGGGCGCCTCGCTGTTCGTGCTGGGCTTCACCGCCGTGTTCGTCTCCAGCGGCGCCCTCTTCGGGTACTTCGGCGACACGCTGCAGGACAACAAGAGCGTGCTGTCCAAGGTGCTGGGCGTGCTCATGATCCTCATGGGCGTCTTCTTCATGGGCCTGATGCCATGGATGACCCAGCGTGAATTCCGCTTCCACCAGCGTCCCGTGGCCGGGCTCGTCGGCGCCCCCTTCCTCGGCGCGCTGTTCGGCATCGGCTGGACGCCGTGCATCGGCCCGACCCTCGCCTCCGTACTGACCCTGTCCTCGCAGCAGGGCAGCGCCGGGCGCGGCGCCATACTGACCGTCGCCTACTGTCTCGGCCTCGGCCTGCCCTTCGTGCTCACCGCGGTCGCCTTCCGCAAGGCGCTCGGTGCCTTCGGCTGGGTCAAGCGCCACTATGTGTGGGTGATGCGGACCGGCGGCACCATGATGATCGTGACCGGTCTGCTGCTGCTGACCGGCGCCTGGGACAGTCTCGTGTCGGAGATGCAGAACTGGTCCAACGGCTTCACTGTGGGGATCTGATCGATGAGCAAGACGACCGCCTCCGACGCGACCCCGGCCGCCGCCGAGGACCAGCGCCCGCCCACCGCCGAGGACCACGGCCCGCCCACCGCCGAGGACCACGGCCCGCCCACCGCCGAGGACCAGGACCTGGGTGCCGCCGGCTCCCAGCTCTCCACCGCCCCCAAGGAGGAGCTGCCGAACCTGCCCTCCATGGGCGTCATCGGCTGGGCCCGCTGGTTCTGGCGCCAGCTCACCTCCATGCGGGTCGCCCTGCTGCTCCTGCTGCTGCTGGCGCTCGGCGCGATCCCCGGCTCGCTGATCCCGCAGTCCGGAACCGACGCCACCAAGGTCGCCGACTTCCGCGACCGGCACGACATCCTCGCGCCGGTCTACGACAGGCTCGGCCTCTTCCACGTCTACAGCTCGGTGTGGTTCTCCGCGATCTACATCCTGCTGTTCGTCTCCCTCATCGGCTGCATCGTGCCCCGCACCTGGCAGTTCGTCGGTCAGCTGCGCAGCCGTCCGCCGCGCGCGCCGAGCCGGCTGACCCGGCTGCCCGCGTACACGACCTGGCGCACCGAGGCGGAGCCGGAGCAGGTCCGCGAGGCCGCGCTCGCCCTGCTGAAGAAGCGGCGCTTCCGCGCCCATCTCGCCGGTGACGCCGTCGCCGCCGAGAAGGGCTATCTGCGTGAGGTCGGCAACCTCGCCTTCCATATCGCCCTGATCGTGATGCTGGTCGCCTTCGCCGTCGGCCAGTTGTTCAAGATGGAGGGCAACAAGCTGGTCGTCGAGGGCGACGGCTTCTCCAACACCCTCACCCAGTACGACGACTTCAAGTCCGGCACCCTCTTCGACACCGACGGCCTCGCGCCGTTCAGCTTCACCCTGAACGACTTCCACGGCACCTACGAGGCCTCGGGCCCCAACAGGGGCACACCGCGCGTCTACCAGGCGGACATCACCTACAGCGAGGGCGCCTACGGCAAGGACAAGAAGACCAGGGTCAAGGTCAACGAGCCGCTGGAGATCGGCGACTCGAAGGTCTACCTCACCGCCCACGGCTACGCCCCCGTCGTCACCGTCCGGGACGGCAAGGGCGACGTCGTCTACAGCGATGCCGTGCCCCTGCTGCCGCTCGACTCCAACGTCACCTCCTCCGGCGTGATCAAGGTCTACGACGGCTACAAGAACGCCGAAGGCGTCAGCGAACAACTCGGCTTCCAGGCCTTCTTCCTGCCGACCTACGCCGAGGGCAACGAGGTCTCCTCCACCTTCCCGGCCCTGCTGAACCCGGTACTGAACCTGGAGCCCTACCACGGCGACCTCGGCGTCAACTCGGGCATCCCGCAGAGCGTGTACCAGCTCGACAAGTCGCACATGAAGGAGTTCAAGGACTCCTCGGGCGCACAGATGCGGGAGAACCTGAAGCCCGGCGAGACCATGACGCTCCCGGACGGCGCCGGCACGGTCACCTACGAGGGCACCAGGGAGTGGGCCAACTTCCAGATCACCGAGCAGCCCGCCAGCGGCTGGGCCCTCGCCGGCGCCATCACCGCGATCTTCGGTCTCGCCGCCTCCCTGTTCATCCAGCGCCGCCGGGTGTGGGTGCGGGCGGTGCGGGGTGCCGATGGCATCACGGTCGTCGAGATGGCAGGCCTGGGCCGCAGCGAGTCCGCGAAGGTGCCGGAGGAACTCGGCGATCTCGCGGGGGCGCTCTACGACCAAGCCCAGGGGGCGCGCGACGACACGGAGGCGCGCGACGACACGGGGGCACTCGACGACACGGGGGCGCCCGACGACACCGGGCCGCCTGACGACACGGAGACGCCCGACGACACGGGGACGCCCGATGACACGGGGACGGAGCCGGACGGTGTGTCCGACTCCTCCGCCGTATCTGCCGAAGGGGCCGAGAAATGAATCCAGGCCGAGAAATGAATCCTTCCTGCCGACCTCACCGCCCGACCGCAAGTCGCCGGGATACCCACCCGAAGGAGTGCTGAGGTGTCTCTCGCCGCCGCAACCGATCTCGCCGCCGCGAACAACGAAAACCTCGCGAACCTCAGCAACACGCTGATCTACTCCGCGATGGCCGTCTACACGCTGGCCTTCTTCGCCTACATCGCCGAATGGCTGCTCGGCAGCCGCAGCAAGGTCGGCCGGACCGCCGCCGCACTGACCGCCGAGAAGGCCGCCAAGAAGACCACGGCGAAAGCTCCGGCCGTCACGGTGAAGACGGCGGGAGGGACCGCCGTACTGGAGCGGCCGAAGGTCGTCGTGCGGGCCGCGGCCGGTGCGCGGGATGTGCCCGACGGGCCGGGGGCGCACGGCGGGGACGAGCAGGGCGACCTCTACGGGCGTATCGCCATCTCCCTCACCGTCCTCGCCTTCCTCATCGAGTTCGGCGGTGTGCTCAGCCGGGCCCTGTCGGTGCAGCGGGCGCCGTGGGGCAACATGTACGAGTTCAACATCACCTTCTCGACGGTCGCCGTCGGTGTGTACCTCACACTGCTCGCGCTGAAGAAGAACATCCGCTGGCTGGGACTCTTCCTGATCACCACGGTCCTCCTCGATCTCGGCCTGGCCGTCACCGTCTTGTACACCGCCAGCGACCAGCTGGTTCCCGCCCTCCACTCGTACTGGCTGTACATCCACGTCTCGACGGCGATCTTCTGCGGCGCGGTGTTCTACGTCGGCGCGGTCTCCACGATCCTGTACCTCTTCAAGGACTCCTACGAGAACAAGCTCGCCACCGGCGGCACGCCCGGCCGCTTCGCGACCTCCGTGCTGGAGCGGCTGCCCGCATCGGCCTCCCTCGACAAGTTCTCGTACCGCGTCAACGCGGCCGTCTTCCCGCTCTGGACGTTCACGATCATCGCGGGCGCCATCTGGGCGGGCGACGCCTGGGGCCGCTACTGGGGCTGGGACCCCAAGGAGACCTGGTCCTTCATCACCTGGGTCGCCTACGCCTGCTACCTGCACGCCCGCGCCACGGCCGGCTGGAAGGGCCGCAAGGCCGCCTACCTGGCCCTCCTCGCCTTCGGCTGCTGGCTGTTCAACTACTACGGCGTCAACATCTTCGTCTCCGGCAAGCACTCCTACGCGGGCGTGTAAGTCCCTTGCGGTGAAGGCCGGTTCCCGTGACCTGGATCACGGGAACCGGCCTTCGTCGTGCGGACAGGTGAAAGGCGTGGAGACGAATCTGCGGAAACGCATCCGCGCGGGGGATCACGACGCCTTCGGTGACCTCTTCGACGCGTACGCGCGCTCCGTGTATAACCATGCCTTCCGGCTCACGGGGGAGTGGAGCACGGCCGAGGACGTCGTCTCGCTGACCTTCCTGGACGCCTGGCGGCTGCGCGAGCGGCTCGACGAGGAGGGCGGCTCGCTGCGCCCGTGGTTGCTCGGCATCGCCACCAACGTCGCCCGCAACACCCGCCGCACCGCCCGAAGACACGCGGCGGCCGTCGCCCGCCTGCCACCCGCCGAGACGGTACGGGACTTCGCCGACGACGTCGCGGGCCGGCTGGACGACGCGACGCAACTGGCCGTCGTACGGACCGCGTTGGCGAAGCTGCGGCGGGCCGAGCGGGAAGTGCTGGCGCTGTGCGTGTGGTCGGGGCTGAGCTACGAGGCGGCGGCCGAGGCGCTCGGGGTGCCCGTCGGGACCGTACGATCCCGGCTCTCGCGGGCGCGGTCGAAGCTGGCGAAATACATGGAACCGCCTTGCTCGCGCGGACAGATGACAGGTGACCGCACCACGGCGGTCGGGCCCATCAGGGAGGGAAACCGATGAGCCAGCTTCCCGAACTTCCCGAAGGTCCGGAACTTCCCGAACATACGGGACTTCAGGAACTTCCCGAACGCCCGGAGCTCCCCGAACATCGGGGACTTCAGGAATTTCCGGGACTTCCGGAACTTACGGGCCTTCCGGAACTTCCGGAACTTCCGGAGAGGGACCTTCCGCCGGGCCGTCACCGACTCCTCAAAGAGCATCTGATGGCCGGGATCCGGCAGGAACGCGAGGCTTCCCCGCGCAGGTCATGGCTGCGCCCCGTACTGGTCGCGGGCGCCGTCGCGACCGTAGCGGTGGCCGCTTTCGCCGCCCCCTTCGGCTCGTCCGAGCCCGCCGTCTCCGGGGACGCCGTGGCGGTGCTGGAGGGCGCCGCACGGGGGGCCGAGGAGGAGGAGTCGTACGGCACGGTCCGCTACGACCAGTTCGTCTACATCAAGAGCCGGATCGCCTACACGAGCCAGGAGGGCGGCGGCCCCGAAAAGCTCGACCCGGTGCACGTCCGGGAGATCTGGCGGTCTGTGGACGGCACGCGTGCCGGGCTCCTGGAGGAGGACATCGACGGCAACAGGCACGTGGAGTTGGAGCCCTCCGAGGACGGCGGGCGGTCCACCGACTACCGCGACCTGGCCAGGCTGCCGACCGACCCGGACGAGATGTACGACTGGCTGTACGAGACGAGCGGTGAACAGGTCGACGCCGAGCACCGGGACCGCGACGAGGAGGCCTTCGTCCTGTTCGGCGATCTGATACAGGAGTCGCTGATGCCGCCCCGGGTGAGCGCCGCGCTCTACCGCGCCGCCGCCCGGATCCCGGGGGTCGACGTGGTCCGGGGCGTCAAGGACGCGGAGGGCCGTGAAGGGGTCGCGATCGTCCGGCGGAGCGGCGGTGTGCAGGTACAGCTGATCTTCGACGAGACGACGTCCGCCTTCCTCGGCGAGCGGGAGATCGACGAGGACGGCACGGTCCGCGGCATCAGCGCGATCCTCGACCGGGCCGTCGTGGACAAGGCGGGCCAGCGCCCGTAACGCGTGCGGAAGCGCTGCTGAAGGGCCACGCTGGTGTCATGACCGGTTCCATCGAGCAGGGCGCCAGTCAGAACCACGGGAGCACGCACATACTCCACCTCCTGGTGCGGCTCCCGAGGCCCATGGAGACGGTCTGGCCCGCCCTGGCCAGCGCGGACGGCCTCGCCGCCTGGTTCACCCCGGCCGACGTCCTCGAACCCCGCCTCGGCGGCACGGTGACCCTGCGTGACGTCGGTTCCGGGAGAGTCACCGCCTGGGACGTGGAGCGGATCGCCGAGTACACGGTGGAGGGCGGTGGCCGCCTCCGCTTCCATCTGGAGCGCGCCGGGGACGAGGGCAGCACGCTCCGCTTCACCCATGAGTTCCGGGGGGAGCAGGAGTCGGAGGAGCGGTGGCGGGCGCGGTTCGAGCGGCTGATCGACAGCCTGGAGAGCGGTCGGTGACCGGCCGGTGACCCGGTGACGGTCAGCCGACCGAGATCGAGTCGAGCTTCTGACGCAGATACACATGCGAGTCGACCGGCGCGTACGCCACCCGCCCCACCGGCGCCGGTACGGACTCCACGAGCGTGCCCGGGGTGCACTCGCCGAAGTAGACGAGGGACATCAGCTCCTCGGCGGGCGCGTCGGCGGGCGGCGGGAGGACGCGGTGGCGGCCGGAGCGCCAGCGGTCGCCGGTCCAGCGGGCCATCAGATCACCGATGTTGACGGTGAACGCGTCCGCGTCGAAGGGGGCGTCCCGCCAGCCGCCGTCGTCCGTGTAGACCTGCAGTCCGCCCTTGCCCGCCTGCCGGTCGAGGATCGTGACCGTGCCGAAGTCGGTGTGCGGGCCGATGCGGAACTGACCCGGCTCGGGCTCGCCGACGACCTCGGTCCCCGGATACCAGTTGATGTTGAAGCCGTACGTCGGATGGTCCATGTGCCGGGAGAAGAAGTCGGGTTCGAGCCCGAGAGCCTCACCGAGGAGGGAGAGGAGCGCCCTCTCCAGGTCGGCCATCCGCGCAAGGTACTCCTCGCACAGTCCCCGGAGTTCGAGAACCTCCCGGGGCCATACGTTCGGCGCGTACCACTCCGCGTTGACCACCGGGTCCTCGAAGGGCTCGTGCGTCGCGAAGGTCAGCGACTCCTTCAGGTCCGGCGGGGTCCGGGTGCCCTCCGAGTACCCGTTGGCCTCCGCCCCCGGCCCGAGCCAGCCGCGTCCGCCGACCTTCGCGGCGTACGGCTGCTTGACCTCGGCCGGCAGCGCGAAGAACGCCCTCGCGGCCTCCCGGATCCGGGAGGGCAGCGCCGGGTCCACACCGTGCCCGGTGACGAGCAGGAACCCGGCGGTCTGCAACGCCTCGTCGACGGTCCGGGCGATCCGCGCCCGGACCCGCGGGTCGCCGTCGAACCACGGCTTCAGGTCGATCGTCGGGACAATCGTGGGGATACGGGGCTCAGTCACCGATGTCCTCATTCCACAGGGCGGGATTGTTCTTGATGAAGTCGCGCATCATCCCGACGCACTCCGGATCGTCCAGGAGCACGATCTCGACGCCGTGCTCGGCCAGCCAGTCGTGGCCGCCGTGAAAGGTGACCGCCTCACCGATCACCACCCGTGAGATGCCGAACTGCCGGACCAGCCCGGAGCAGTACCAGCACGGCGACAGCGTCGTCACCATCGTCGTCCCGCGATACGACCGCTGCCGTCCCGCGGCGCGGAAAGCGGCCGTCTCCGCGTGCATGGCCGGGTCGCCGTCCTGCACCCGCCGATTGCGGCCGCGGCCGAGGAGCGTGCCGTCGGCACCGTAGAGCGCGGCGCCGATCGGGATGCCGCCCTCGGTGAGCCCGGCGCGGGCCTCCTCGGTCGCCGTGGTGAGCCAGGTGTGTGCCTGTGCCTGATCCATACGTCCACTCTGCTGGCCCGGAGACACCGGGGCAACGGGCGGAAGGCCGGGGGCCGACTGTGACCGGGGATCACGGGCGGGTGTGCAGCAGACGGGGGGAGTTCTCGAAGCCGCGGCGGGCGTAGGCGGGGATCGCGCGCGGGCTGGAGTGCACGGTGACCCGTTCGAGCCCCAGCGCGCGGGCACGGTCCAGCACCGCGTCGAGAAGCCGGGCGCCCAGCCCGCTGTTCCGCTCCTCCGGCACGACGTACACGCATTGCAGATCACCTGAGGCCCGGTTGAGCGCGCGCGGAGTCGGCACGCGGGGGAGCACGGCCAGCCAGGCCATGCCGATGACCGTGCCGTCGCGGACCAGGACGGTGCATGTGTGCGATGTGGTGTTCTCGCGGGCCCAGACAGTGAAGTGCCTTATGAAATCCCCGCGTTGGATGTCGAGTGCCTGGCCGCCCTCAAGAATCCACTGCCAGCGGAGCCCGGCGACGGCTTCCAGGTCCTGAGGGCCGGCCGGGCGGATCGTGATGTCGCTGCTGCTCTGCATGTGCGCATTGTGAGGGAGACGGCGGGCGGGTACGGACCGTCTGATTCTGCTACCGGTCTGTCAGTCAGCCGGTCAGAGGCCGCCGCCGAGGAACTGCCGGACGCGGCCCGGCAATGGACCCGTTCCACGTCGTGCCCCTGGCCGGCGGCGTGCCGGATCGGTCACGGATTCCCGGGTCCGCCTCGGCGGAGCGGGTTCTGTGTCGTCGGCCGATCCGCGGCAGGGGAGGGCAGGCCGTCGTAGTCGGGCAGCGCCCAGTCGCCCCTCTTCCGGTCCCGGCTGGTCGACGTCGAGAGCCTCGCCCTCAGCTTGGAGATGGTGAGGATGACGGTTCGCGCGACCTGGCCGAGGGAGTGGAACAGACGGATTCCCAGACGGGAGCTGGGGAGCAGGATTCGCATGGAGCGGAAGCTGGCGGGCTCCTTGGACTTGATGAACGGGCGCATCGCGGTCTCGTAGCTGCCGAAGGCGGTCGACGGCTTCTCGGCGTTGCGCTCCAGCTCGTTGGCCATGATGTAGGAGCCGATGAGGCTCGACGTGACTCCCCAGCCCGCCGGGGGCAGGCCGTGCGCGGCGTCCCCCACGAGGACGACGCGGCCCTGGTGCCAGCGCTCCGCGACGATCTGGACGACCTCCTGGGAGTAGAAGTTGTCGCTGGACTCAAGGGCGTGGAGGAAGCGATCGGTCTGCCAGCCGGCGCCTCGCAGCTTGTCCGCATAGAACCGCTTCTGCTCGTCGACGGGCTTCCTGTGGATCGCTCGGGCCTCGGGGGAATTGTCCCTGAGGAAGAAGTAGATCTGGGTCTCGGTCTCGCTGTGGCTGCGACGGATGACGAGTCGGCCGCCGGGGGCGTTGTACATCGTGGCGATATCGCTGTCGGACTCGTCGCGGGGGACGATCCAGTAGGCCACGTTCACGCCCGATCGCCGGTACGGGTCCGGGGCGCCGGGAGGCAGGATGGCCCTGCGGATGCGCGACCCCTGGCCGTCCGCGCCGACCAGCAGGTCGAACGTTTCGGAGGAGCCGTCGGCGAAGTGGACCTTGACGTGCTCGTCGTCCTGCTCGAAGCGCTCGATCATCGTGTCGAACCTGAACTCCGCCCTGTCCTTCGCGGCGTCGTAGAGGATGCGCAGGAAGTCCGCGCGCATGATCTCGTACTCGGAGGTGATGGACGCGGTCCCGCGGCCGGACGTGTTCGGCATCATGCGCGCCTTCACCCGGCCTTCGCTGTCGATCATCTCGAAGCCGGCCTCGTGCACCTGTCGGGCTTCGACCGCATCGAGCAGTCCCATGCGCTTGACGACGTCGACGCCCTGCGCCCGGAGGTCGATCTGCGCGCCGGAGGCCCTGAGGG